>CASDPF010000009.1 GCA_949282215.1 uncultured bacterium
GTTCATCAAACCGTCTTCCAATACTGTCCACAATATCTTTCCGTTTGCCGTCAGTCCTGTCTCCGGGGTCTTTGCATCATCATCTAAAGGCTCATCCTCACCGTTATTATGTTCCGGATGGGCTCCGTTTTCTATTCCGTCCAATTCTACTTTATCTTCGCTTGGTCCGTTCATTCTGTGCCACAAGTTTACGTACCACTGGCCTTGGTCTTTGTCGGTATATACGATTACCTGTTCTGTAATTATTGGGTCTATTTTATTAAATTCTTCTATCTCTTTCGCTACTTGGTCTTCCCATTCTTTGTGGGCTTTCTCCCATGCCTCTACGTCTGGGACCGTCTTCATTTCTGTGCCCATTTGTTTTAAATCGTGTTCAATAAAGTAGAAGAACTTTTGTAAAGACTCTTCAGAAGCTTGCCCACCATAAGAATTACCTATTTCATATTCATTATGTACTTCCCAAAGTAAATCAACAGCTCTTTGATAAATGGACATATTAGGATCAGAAGGAGGTCCTCCCACGGTGACTGTTGCATTTTGAGAACCATATGTTACATCTACATTTTCTGTGCCGCCTTCTATTACATCGCCTGAACAATTTGCATCTTGAATCATTTGATGAATAGAATCCCAATCTGCTTGCTCCTGATGTTTTGCGGTATTCCAACACCAATCAGTTCCATGTTCTTCACAACCTCCATTATATATTGTAAAAATATGACCATCACTAGTTTCATGCTCTCCAGGACCTATTAAATCAGATAAAACGTGCATATAACAGTTTTGGTGACCCGGATTCCCATCTATAGTATATCCTAAGCATCCGCCTGAATTTGTTACTGCATCATAAATCTCATTATTTGCAGAAGGAACTTCTTCTATTTTATTATAATCCTTCTGCTGTGGCTCTTTTGCTATTAATCCGCCAGGTGTTCCGGTACCGCCGCTCACCCAGTTCTTCCAGTCTGAACCCCAGATTGATGTCGCTTTATCTATATATTCAGGGTTATCTTTATCTTGGTCTTCTACGTTCGCTACTCCGTATTTCTCCAAAAATTCTCCCATCGTTGCACTTTCCAAATAATTCGTTGCATCTAATTCCGATACCATTATTTGGCCATCCGTGTTTATTATTCCATATTGATTTTTTAATATCCCATACTGTGTCAGACTTGTTCCTGTTAATTTTTGTAATGTCTTATTCCCGTCTGCATCATATGTTGAAAACATTAATTCTGTCTCGTTTAAGGCATCCAAATACGCTGCACTCGCTTCGCTTGTCTTGCTCGCCAATGACATCTTTGCTGTCGTTATTGTCTGAGATCGCAGTTCATTGTCCGACAGTCGTGCTGTTATACTTAGTAATCTCGCTTGTGATGCACTTAAGCCCATGGGTTTCCCTTTTTTAGTATACATAGACTAATACGGAAACTTTAAGCTCAAACTTTACTTAAAAATAAATAGCTTTACATTTAGTTACAATTATAATTACAATTTTTGTGCTAGCATAAAGTTATGATTGATAGATATTCAAGAGAAGAAATGAAAAAAATTTGGGATTTGCAATCTAAGTTTGAGTATTACCTCAAAGTAGAAATCGCTGTATGCGAGGCTTATACCAAAACCGGAAAGTTCCCTAAAAAAGATATTGAAGAATTAAAGAAAAAAGCCTCATTCACAATTGAAAGAATTGATGAAATTGAAGCGGAAGTACGTCATGATGTAATTGCATTTTTGACCTGCGTAAATGAAAGCTTGGGCGATTTAGCAAAATATATGCATGTCGGAATGACAAGTTCAGATGTAATTGATACCGCTTTTGCTTTGCAAATTCAAGACAGCGGTAAAATTATAATTCAAGATTTGGAAGAAACCATTCAATCATTAAAAGAACTGGCTAAAAAACATAAAACTACCGTATGTATAGGACGCTCTCATGGAATTCATGCAGAAATTATGACTTTCGGAGTAAAAATATGTTCTTGGATAGATATTCTTGAAAGACAGCTTGATAATTTTAAACACGCACTGGAAGAAATTCGAGTAGGTCAAATTTCAGGGCCTGTTGGTACATACAGCAACATTTCACCTAAAATAGAAGAAATAACATGTAAGAATTTGGGCTTGAAACCTGCAAGAATTTCCACACAAATTATCGCAAGAGATTATCATGCATACTTTATGCAATCTTTAGCACTTATTGCAAGTGTAATAGAACAATTTGCAACAGAAATAAGACACTTACAAAGAACAGAAGTCCTAGAAGTCGAAGAAGGATTCGGAGCAAAACAAAAAGGCTCTTCAGCTATGCCTCATAAGAAAAACCCTGTATTAAGCGAAAACTTATGCGGACTCACCAGAGTTGTAAGAGCGAATTCTCTTGTTGCCTTGGAAAATATTCCCCTATGGCATGAAAGAGATATCTCTCACAGTTCGGCTGAAAGAATTATTTTTCCTGACAGTCTTACTTTAGTTGATTTTATGCTTCATAGATTTAACGGGGTTGTACAAAATCTCGTTGTTCATGAAAAAAATATGTTGAAAAATACTGAAAAATTTGGCGGGATAGTATTTTCACAAAAAGTTCTGCTTGAACTTGTCGAAAAAGGACTTACCAGAGAAGAAGCCTATCGCATTGTGCAAAGAAATGCACTTGATGCATTTGAAAATGAAGGTAACTTCAAAAACAATCTTTTAAATGATTCTGAAGTTACCAAACTTTTGACAAATGATGAAATCGAAAAAATCTTTGATAAAAATGCATTTTTAGAAAATATTAATACTATTTACAAACGTGTGCTGAACTAGATTTTCCCAGGATAATCATCAGGTATTTTCCAGCCGTTTAACTGAATTAGTTTTGTATACATTTCTGCAATATTATATAAATCTTTTATAGAGGATGTAATGTTAACATTTCCATCTTCATCAGTTAATTCAGCACGTACATAAGGCTCAATGCCTTTATTATAATAATTGTTTCTAACATATGAATATCTAGGATCAGGATTAGAGCCTCCATAAGTCGGGTAAAACCCAAATCTAAAACATTTACCATCACTATATTTTTTTAAATAATCAAAACTTGAATACTTAATAATATCTTTCGCATTCAAACAATAACACCAATCATGACCTAGACTAGTTAATTGCACTCCGGAGCCATCTGCAAAGTAAATAATATAATTTCCATTATAAGGTTTTGCCTCAAAAATTTTTAAATACTTTTTGAAATATTTATTAAAGAATTCCTCAATTCCATCATTATCATCAGGAAAAACCCAGTATTTAGTATCCCCATTATCGAGAACAGACAATTTAACAGCCTGATTCATGTTTGTATAGAATCTTTTTAAATAAGTTTCCACCACAGAAATTCTATACTTTGCTGTCAAAACAGGCAATGTCATTGCGGCTACAACTCCGATTATTCCTAAGGTAATCAGCACTTCTGCTAAGGTGAAAGCATGTTTCTTTTTCATAAGTCCTCCGTTTATTTTTATTAACTGTTTTTCAAAAATTTTCGCACCACAAATCACCGTGTCACTTGGCACGGCTTACTTTTCAGCTCTTTTTTGTTCAATCGGAGGTCTAAGTCGGAAATGCTTACTCTAACTGTTAGTTGGTAGCCCCCCCCCCCGAAATTCTATCTATATAAGCTTTTTGCATACATCCTCCTTCGTTTATTTTTATAATCATTATAACATATATTAATAAAATCCTCAACCTGTAATAGATTTTAGCTATTAGTCAACTATTGTCTATCTAAAATAAACATAGCTTTTTCAATAACTTCTTCTGCGGTAGGAAATTTTGTACAAGCATTGCAATCATTTGCTTTTGGACATGTTCTTTTATTACAAGGTTGACAAGATAAATTTCCGCTCAGTGCAAAATACTTATTTTCGTCACCAAAACATCCGAATAAATTAGTTGCAGTACAACAAAAAACCTCTATCAAAGCAGGTTTTGCAGCTGCCCAAGCAAGATGAGCACTACCTGAATCAGGTGCTATCACCAGTTGAACCCTTGAAAAAATCTCCATTAAATCGTTCAAGTTAGTTTTACCGGCAAGATTAATAAACTTGTCACCCCCTATTGAGGAAATAAGTTTTTTATCCTGCTCCATACCGGTAAAAATCAATGTGCATCTATCTTTTAAAGACTCAATAACCTTAATCCAATTGTCTACAGCCCAATGCTTTGGTATCCAAGTTGTAGCAGGAGCAATAATAACTACAGGTTTTGAAAAATCAACATCCTTTAAAAGTTCATCTACCTTATTTTTAGTTTCCATTGATTGCTCAGGCAAAGACATTTTTATATTACTTATATCAAGTCCTAAATACTTGGCGTAATCAAGATTCCAATTTACCATGTGTAATCCGCCCTCACATGGAGGAGTAATTTCATTAGCACCTAAAGATGCCCCCTCTGATGAATAATTTGAAATTATACGTCTTTTAGCACCGCAAAAACGCATAAACGGCAGACTTTTAATTCTTCTTTGACAATCAAAAGCTATATCATAATGCTCTTTTCTTAAATCAGAAATTAATTTTATCATTGAAAAAAGATATTTAAGATTAAATTTATTCTTTCGCCACGTGTAAAGAAGTGCAAAGAAAACCTTATCCGCACAAGGATTTCCTTTAACAATATCAATACCTTTTTCTGTCGTAAGCCAGTGAACTTCATACCCGTTAGCTTTTAAATTATTTGCAAGCGGTATAGTGAAAATCACATCCCCCAGTGATGATAATTTAATCAATAAAACCTTTTTCATATAGAAAATTATATCACGAAAAATATTACTTACATGTTTTCTTCCCATCCCAACTAAGGTCATTACAATGAAGATAATCCATATTTTCATTATATATTACCCAAGCTGTACAACCATATCCGTTTAAACGATTTGGTATTGACTTATTACAATACTTAGAAAATTTAAATGAACCACTCATTTCACTAGTCTCCATAGCTGTTCCCATTGGAACTACTCCATATTTTGTAAAGTAAAATAAAAATACATCTTCACCAGTTTTATTTGGACCTTTTCTACCATTGGTATCATAAAATATTTGACCACAAATATTACTTAATTGTTTCATATCTCCTACCCTAAGCGAACAAGAAGAACTTTCAAACCAAAAACTATTAATAACAGCCCCATCAGCTAAAATCAATTGTTCTGGAAGAGTACCAAATGCAGTACCATCCAAAGAATATCTGTCATATTTATAGCAATCACTTGATGTAGGCGAACAATATTTGACATACTTAATATATGGCAATATATAAGTTTTTATGAAATAATCTTGACTTACTTTGGTTTCCTCAGGATTAGTACCGGTTTCTTCATCATAAACAGACTTTGTAAGCCCCCATGATTCAATTGGACCATTAGCCTCTATTGACATCTGGAGTGTACTATTCATTACACTCATAAACTTTTTTAACTTTGTTACAGTAGCTTTTTCATTATTTTTTTGAATTAGGGTCGGCATTGTCATTGCAGCTACTATTCCGATTATTCCTAAAGTTATCAGCACCTCTGCTAAGGTAAAAGCATTTTTCTTTTTCATAAATCCTCCGTTATATATACTATTTTTTATTTTAACAGTTTTCACAACAAAAATCACCGTGTCTTTTGGCACGGCTTGCTTTTCTGCTCTTTTTCGTCAAATCGGAGGTCTAAGTCGGAAATGCCTACTCTAACTGTTAGTTGGTAGCCCCCCCCCCCGAAATTCTATCTGTGTAAGCTTTTTGCATACGTCCTCCTTGTATATCTCCAGTTAAATAATTATCAATATGATATAATTATAAATTATTTTTCACTAATTTTCAATACTTTTATTTTATACTTAAAAAAGCATAAATAAAATTATAAATATAAACTAGCAAAAAAAATTTTTATGAGTGTTAGTATCAATATGAGTATAAATTTTACAGGAATAAATAATATAATTTCAGAAACAAATCAAAAAATATCTGAAAAACTTGGCCAAGAAAGTAAATCGTACTTAAAAAATGTAAGTTTAACTATGAATTTAAATGATGTTGAAAATAAAGATTTATTTGAATTCAAACAAGCATTACAAAATAGTACAAATTATTGCCGCAAAAAATGCTTAAATAAAAAGCAACCTGATAAGCTTAATATATATTGTGAAAATATTACCGAAATTGAAAATACAAATAAAGAGTCGTATTCTACTTTTGACATAAACGGTACAACCTTATTACTAGATGAAGACGGAGTCTTACCAATTTTTACATATATTGCCAAACTAACAAAAAAAATTTCACAAAACATCAATTTGCCTGATAACGATAGAAAAGCTGCTGAATTTATTAATAACAAAATTCAAGAAGAAGCTGTCAGATATTTTGATATGAATGCTTAACTTAATTACTTCCTCCAATTATTAATTTTTTGTTTATTTTTTAAGGTTTCCTCTAAATCAGTGTTATAAATGAAAATATAGAAATTAAGCAAAATAATTTAGTAAAGGAGATTATAAATTATGGCAAAAACAATTGGTATCGACTTAGGTACAACAAACTCCGTTGTAGCAGTCATGGAAGGTGGCAAACCTACCGTTATTGCTAACGCTGAAGGTTCAAGAACAACCCCTTCAATCGTTGGATTTTCTAAAACCGGAGAGAGATTAGTTGGTCAGTTAGCTAAACGTCAAGCTATCTTGAACCCGGATAAAACAATCGCTTCCATTAAAAGACACATGGGAGATGATTATAAAGTAAATATTGATGGCAAAGATTATACACCACAAGAAATTTCAGCTATGATTTTAAGAAAATTAGCTGACGATGCAAGTGCTTATCTTGGAGAAAAAGTTACATCAGCAGTTATCACAGTTCCTGCTTATTTTAATGACGCTCAAAGACAAGCCACAAAAGATGCAGGTAAAATCGCTGGCTTAGATGTACTCCGTATCGTTAACGAACCAACGGCTGCAGCTTTAGCTTACGGTTTGGAAAAAGAAAAAAGCGAAAAAGTTCTTGTATTCGACTTAGGTGGTGGTACATTCGATGTATCAATCCTTGAAATCGGTGATGGCGTTCACGAAGTTCTTTCAACATCAGGTGATACTCATTTAGGTGGTGATGACTTCGACCAAAAAATTATGGATTGGATGTGCGACGAATTTAAAAAACAAGAAGGAATTGACCTCCGTAACGACAAACAAGCTATGCAACGTGTTAAAGAAGCTGCAGAAAAAGCTAAATGTGAATTGTCATCAGTTATGGAAACTAATATCAATCTTCCGTTCATCACAGCTGATGCTAATGGCCCTAAACATTTAGACTTAAATTTAACAAGAGCTAAGTTTGAAGATTTAAGCCGTGACTTGTTGAACAGATGTAAAACCCCTGTAGAAACAGCTTTGAAAGATGCTGGCGTTACAAAATCTGATATCAATGAAGTTGTATTAGTTGGTGGTTCTTCAAGAATCCCTGCAGTTCAACAATTAGTAAAAGAATACACAGGAAAAGATCCTAACCAATCTGTAAACCCTGACGAAGTTGTTGCAGTTGGTGCAGCTATTCAAGCCGGTGTACTTGCAGGCGAAGTTAAAGACATCGTTCTTCTTGATGTAACTCCATTAACACTCGGTATTGAAACTTTAGGCGGTGTAATGACTCCGTTAGTTCCAAGAAACACTACAATTCCGGTTTCAAAATCTCAAGTATTCTCAACTGCAGAAAATAACCAAACTGCAGTTGATATCCATGTACTTCAAGGGGAAAGACCAATGGCTAAAGATAACAAATCTTTAGGTATGTTTAGACTTGACGGTATCCCGCCTGCAATGAGAGGATTGCCTCAAATCGAAGTAACATTTGATATTGATGCTAACGGTATCGTTAACGTATCTGCTAAAGATAAAGCTACTAATAAAGAACAAAAAATTACAATTACAAATTCTTCAAACCTTTCTGAAGCAGATATTGATAAAATGGTAAAAGAAGCTGAAGCAAATGCTGCTGAAGATAAAAAGAAAAAAGAAGAAGCTGAAATTAAAAATAACGCAACAAGCTTAATAGGTTCAGCAGAAAGAATCGTTAAAGACTTTGAAGGTAAAATTGATTCTGCTGATAAATCAAAACTTGATGAACAAAAAGAAGCTCTTCAAAAAGCATTGGATGAAAACAAATCAACTGATGAATTGAAAAAGTTATCCGAAGAATTGCAACAGACAATGTTCAGCATTTCACAAAAAGCTTACGAAGCTGTTCAAAAAGAAGAACAAACTAACCAAGGTACTGCGTCTAGTGAAAGTGCAGCTTCTGAAGACAAAAAAGGCGGCGATGATGATGTAATCGACGCTGAATATACTAAAGAATAATTAGTATTAGAATTAATAAAAAAGCGAGTCTATTACGGCTCGCTTTTTTATTAATTATTGCATTAACAAAATTTAAAATACACTTTTTAGGTTTGTGCTAATATGGTTATATGGAATTTGAAAATAGTACATTGGTAAATACTAAGAAAATCCCGATATGGCTTATTTCTTTTACTATTTTGTTACCAACAGCCTTTACAATGCTGGCAACATCTGAAACTAACGTAGCTATACCACATATTGCAGGATATTTTGGGGCAACTCTTGATGAAGCAAATTGGGTAATCACAAGTTACATGATTGCAAATGCAATACTTCTGCCAATGACGGCTTGGTGTGACAATATGATGGGCAGAGTTAACTTTTTAAAAGTATTCGTCGGAATTTTTACATTGGGTTCTTTTATGTGTGCATTTGCACCAAGTTTAAATATGATGGTCTTAGGACGTCTTATTCAGGGCATTGGAGGAGGGCCATTAATGCCTATGGCTCAAGCTATATTAATCGCAAGCTTCCCGTTTGAGAAACGAGGATTGGCTATGGCATTATTTATGCTTTCAGTTATGGTTTCTTCTATTATCGGCCCTACAATAGGCGGACTAATAGTCGATAACTCAAGCTGGCAGTGGATTTATCTCACAAATATTCCTGTCGGTATTATATCAATATTTTTGATACACTTTTTTATGCCGGAAAATCCTAATAGAATAAAACCTAAAAAAGTTGACTTTGTCGGGTTTATATTATTGGTAATTTGGCTTTTAACCATGCAGATTGTACTTGATAAAGGGGAACAGTATAACTGGTTTGATTGTACCTGGATATGTTGGCTTACTGGAATATCAGTATTTTCATTTATTTATTTTATTGTATGGGAACTTGAATATAAAGATCCTATGGTAAATGTCAGAATTTTTAAAGATAAAAACTTTGCAATAGGAACGTATCTCGCAGCATTTGTTAATATGATAATTTACGTTACGATTGTACTCCTTCCAAAATATCTGCAAAGTATTATTGGCTATACTGCAAGTTTAAGCGGATTGTCTTTAGCTCCTCGTGTAGTTTCTTGCCTAATAATGTTAAGTATAATCGGGAAATTAGTTGCGAAAGTTGATAACAGAATACTTATTGCGATAGGATTCTTTTTCATTGGATTTTCAACTTACTACTATACAAATTTATCTTTAATGACCTCATTCGGGTATTTAGTAATTCCAAATATGCTACTTGGAGTCGGAGTCATTATGGCATCGGTTCCTTTATCGGCATTGGTATTAGGAACTCTGCCTAAAACTGAATTATCAAACGGTGCAGGACTTCACAGCTTAGCAAAATGTATTGCTACAGTTTTGAGTATCTCTTTATCCTCGACAATGGTTGCAAGATTATCTCAAGCACACCAAACATACCTAGTTGGTAACTTGTCAAAAACAAATCCTGTATTTTGGCATGAAGCATCTATTATGACTCATAAGTTTATGCTGCACACAGCTGAAATTACTGCAGCACACAAAGCAAATATCCTCTTTTATAAAGAATTAATTACGCAATCACATATTTTTGCATATGTGAATGTATTTGCTCTTTTTGCACTGGTGTCATTTATACTTATACCACTAGGTTTTTGATTAAAAGTTGATTTTAAGAATAATAAATAATATTTTGAATATTATTTACATTTTTTATTGCCATTCCACGAAAGGTCTTTACATTTAAGATAATCCATATTCTCATTTATCAATACCCAAGCAGTACAAGCTCCGCCATGAGAATAACAAGTAGAAAACGGCCACCCTGTTTCGTTTTCAGTTCCTGCAGGCATTATATTTTGTTTTGTTAAATAAAACATAAACAAATCTTTTCCATACATATTCGGAGATTTTACACCATTTAAATCAATATATATTATTGCATACGTTTTACTTAAGATCCCAAGCCCACGGTAATCATCTGTCGGATTTGCAATAATCATTACAGAAGAACCGTCAACCATAAAAGCAGATGAAGTTTTCGCAGTTGATCCACCAATCTCGTTATTAACAACTCCATCCATCCTATAATATTTATCACTCATTCCGCAAGCTTTTTGATTTTTAGCATTATTACAATCTCTAATCTTTTTCACATTCTCAAAAAGTCTATCTCTTATAAGTACAGCATTTTGAGCCGTATAACTTTCCTCATTTTCATCGGAGCTTCCTGCATCTCTGCCTGTAATCTCCCATTCATCAGGGGTTCCGTATTTTTGAACAGAAGTCAGATAACATTGAGAAAGTATACTGTATATCTTTTTCAATTTTGTAATCGTAACCTTTTCCTGATATTTATTTATAACACTCGGAAGCGTCATAGAAGCAACTACACCAATTATACCAAGAGTGATTAGAGTTTCTGACAATGTAAAAGCATGTTTATGCATATATAATCTCCCTATCAATATGTTATTACTTAGTATCAATATATTGATATTATAATCATTATATTCACTTAAACAAAGTTTGTCAAGATAATATAATTTATAAATGGAAAATGATATTAAACACAAACTGGGACGAAACATCAAAATAGAAAGAATTCGTAAAGATTTAACTCAGGAGGAATTCGCAGAAAATATTGATATGAGTTTAAGCCATGTTAGTAAAATTGAGCAGGGCATAACATCCCCAACTGCAATTGCTCTATTCAAAATGGCAAAAACTTTGGATATTCCAATGGAAAAATTCTTTGAGGGAATTGAATGTTAATTTATAATTTAAGCTTAGAAAAACAGACAAGAAATTTTTATTATAGTATCCTGTAAAATATAATTAAAATACCAGCTTAAATATAGTAATATAAGTTAGAAATAATAAAAAGGCGGATTTAAAAATCCGCCTTTTCTATTTTGATTTAATAAAATGATTTGTTTTTAAGTATATTAAAAGGATCTTGCCCTATACCTGCATAATTTCTTGACGGCGATGGTGTCATAGAAAGACCGCCTTGAGATACTAATGCAGAATTAGCACTCTCTATTTCCTGCATTGAATTAAGAGCATCAAAATATGCACTCCTATCAGGCTCAGGAATTAGGTAAGGGTCAAAAGCTTCATAAGGCTCAATATAAATTAAAATTTCTTCAGGTTGCTTAGACTCAAATTTCGATCTGCAAGAATCTTGATATTTTGCTTTTAATTCTTCAACTTTAGCCTTAGCATCTTTATATTTTATGCCGGTAGAAGATTGCTTCTCATCAAGCTTAGCCCTTGCCTGTTTTTCTTTTTCAGTAAGTTCTTTATCCTTACCTTTAATACCCAATTTCTCTAATAGCGGAGAAAATTTATCATCAATATTTCCACTTTCAATATCTGGTTTTGGTTTACCTGCCGGATTAATTCCTGCTTTTTTTGCAAGAGCAGTATTATTATTTTCAATTTCTTTTTTAGCTTCAGTTGCTTCCATATATTCAGTCTTAGCTGGTTCAGGCAATTTTGACGGATCAAAAACTTTTTGTTTTACCGGAGGATAGTATATAGCAATATCTTTAGGTTGTTCTCTTTGAACGGTTACTTCAGTATAATACTTATTATCATTATACTTTTCTCTGACCTCATCTATTTTTTTATTCGCATCTCCATAAGAAATACCTGTTGATGAAACTTTTTCATTCAATTTATCTAACGCTTCTTTTTCCTCAGGTGTAGGCTCATGTTTTTTTCCAAAACCTGCTTTAACTAACATTTCTTCCAGCTCAGGAGTAACCTCAATATTACCCGACCCTGAAGAAGTCATAATCTGACCTATTCTAGTTAGCTCTGGGTTAACACTTTTTTGTGTAACTTCGTTTTTAGTAAATCCCAAACTATTAGAGTTAATGCTTCCATCAAACTCTATACCCATAGTGTCTCCTTTCATACTTATACTCTTTAAGCACACATTGCTTATGTTTATATAAACAATTTAGGCACTATAAAATTGACACCTAAGTATATAAACTGTAAATAAATCATAAATAAAAAAGGCATACAAGCCTCTTATATTAAGGGATAGGAACATCTTAACATTTCGTAATAATCGATAAAACTAAATAAAAAGGCGGGTTTAAAAAATCCGCCTTTTTATTTTCAAATTCTTAAATACTCGCCAACTGTAAATAATAGTCGTTTGCTCTTTCAAACTTATGAGCCGCATTGAACAATTTGCTTTCTTGCAGTTGCGGTGCGAGAATTTGCAGACCGATTGGCATACCGTCACGGTCAAATCCGGCAGGAACGCTCATACCAGGGATACCTGCAAGGTTTGCAGAAATAGTTGCGATATCTGTCAAATACATTTGAAGCGGATCGGATGATTTTGCCCCCAAGTCGAATGCTGTATTCGGACAGGTTGGTGAAATCAAAATATCAACCTTTTTGAAAGCTTCTACAAAGTCTTGAGTTACAAGAGCTCTCATTTGTTGAGCTTTTTTGTAATATGCATCGTAATAGCCTGATGATAAAGCATAAGTACCAAGCATTATACGACGTTTGACTTCAGGGCCAAAACCTTCAGCTCTTGTCTTAGTGTACATTTCCATAAGGTTTTTAGCATCAGGAGTTCTGTAACCATACCTTACACCGTCAAATCTTGCTAAGTTAGAAGAACATTCAGCAGTAGCCAAAATATAATAAATACCGATAGAATATTTTAACTTAGGCAATGAAACTTCAACAATTTCAGCCCCGAGTTTTTTATAATCCTCAATAGCTTTTTCCATAGCTTTTTGAACATCTTCTGATAAACCCTCAGACATAAGCTCTTTGATAACACCGACTTTCATACCTTTAATTTCATCATTCAAATGAGCGGCATAATGTTCAACAGGCAAATTCAAAGAAGTACTGTCTTTAGGGTCATGACCGGAAATAACTTCCAATAAATTAGCAGCATCTTCGACAGTTCTTGCAAACGGACCGATTTGGTCAAGAGATGACGCAAAAGCGATTAAGCCATAACGAGAAACTCTACCGTAAGTAGGTTTCATCCCGACAATACCGCAGAATGAAGCCGGAAGTCTGATAGAACCGCCGGTATCAGAACCAAGTGCAAGAGTAGCTTCACAAGCTGAAACTGAAGCGGCAGAACCGCCTGAAGATCCACCCGGAACTTTTTTCAAATTCCAAGGATTATGAACTTTTTTAAACGCAGAGTTTTCGTTAGAAGAACCCATAGCAAACTCGTCAAGATTAGCTTTACCAAGGATAGGAACTAAATTTCCGAGCAATTTTTCAGTAACTGTCGCATTAAAAGGTGATACAAAGTTTTCCAAAATTTTGCTTGAAGCTGTAGTTTTAGAACCGATTAAGTTCATATTATCTTTTAAAGCTAACGGTACACCTGCAAGAAGCGGTAAATCTTCACCTTTAGCAATTTTTTCATCAACTTTTTTAGCTGTTTCAATAGCAGTATCTTTAGTCAAAGAATTGAAAGCACCTAACTTTTCGTCAAGTTCGGCAATTCTATCAAAAGCTGCATTAGTCAATTCAACAGCGGAAATTTCTTTACTCTTCAAGGCTTTACTTTGTTCGGCAGCCGATTTTTTCAAAAGCTCGTTCATAATATCTCCTTAGCTAGTCTTTCTAACCCGCCCGTGCAGGCTTATAGCAAAATTCTAAAATAAACATCTCCAAGAAGCAAGCCTATGTTAAAAATAAAAAACAGAATCACCAAATGAAAATTATAAAGAAAGTTTAGTATCTTACTTTGTAAGGATAATCGTCAGGTATTTTCCAATTATTTAACTGGATTAATGCGGTACAATAACTTCTACCTTGGACTGAACTATCACCTAGACTTGTATTATTATAACAAGCTCTTTTTAAATCCTCAATTTTACCGTTCCAAGCGTACTTCCAAGGCTCAAAACTCTTATTAGCATTATATGCTATCTTATCCTCCCTATTAGGATTGTAATAGAATGGAAAGAAACAAGTTCCACGACCTGCCGCACCAAGTGACATACACTTATCAGGATTTCCGGTGTAAAAATACCAATCTCTTGTTGTATAAATACTTGATCTCAATGCACTTCCATCAGGAAAATAGACAATAAAAGAACCATCAGACAAAATTTCAGTCTTTAAAATCTTCATATATGGAGCTAAATATTTATTAAACCATTTTTCTTGCTCAGAACTTCCAGGTACAGGATTTCCGTCTTTATCTATGGTTGCACCTTTTACATCTTCCCACCAATATTGTTTATCTCCATAATCAACTTCAGCCATTTTTATAGCTTGGTTTATTGCTGAATAAAACTTCATTAGTCTTGTCTCTACTACTCTGTTATTATTCTTCTGAATTAGTGTCGGCATTGTCATTGCTGCCACTATCCCGATTATACCTAAGGTTATCAGCACTTCAGCTAAGGTGAAAGCATTTTTCTTTTTCATAAGTCCTTGTCTTTTGGCACGGCTTGCTTTTCAGCTCTTTTTTGTTCAATAGGAGGTCTAAGTTGGAAATGCTTGTCCTAACTGTTAGTCGGTAGCCCCCCCCCCCGAAATTCTATCTATTTGCGATTTTTGCATACATCCTCCTTCGTTTATTATTATATATTTATTATAAATTATTATAAAAACTTTTTCAAGATAATCCAGTCTAGCGTTTCATAGATTTACTGATTTGAGAATGGATTTTGTTTGCTTTATACAAATATTCCGTTAAAATTTCATAGTTATGAACCGTTTCACGATACGGAGCTCTAATCTTCATCAATTCATCAACGTTTCTATTAATACTTGCAAGCGACTCTAAAGAATCACTCATTTGCACAAGAGAATTAAATTTACGTGAAACTTTTGCAAGAATATAGCGTTTGACAAAAACAACCGCCTTATCTATTGCAGGAAAAGTTCTATTATGGGTAACAGGTTTTTGGATAGGTGAAGATACCGTCCCTTCAAGCATTTTCGAATCAAATTCGTTAATCTTATGAGGGTTTGCAGTAAGGCTCGATAATGCATCAATCTGTTTGTTGATTGATTTTACCGATTCTATATTAGTTAATGAGCCGAATTGTTTATTTCCCATAGTCCGTCACTTTTATAATAAAGCATAAACAAAAAATATTTTTCCTGCAAATACAGTAAAAATATGAGCAAATTTTGATATTTTACTTATAATATGATTAATATGTATGACTATGAACTAGAAGAAGAAGATAAGGATTTAAAAAAAGTCGGACTGGAGCTGATGTTTATGACGCCTGAAAAATGCTCCAGCGAAAAAGGTATTACAGCAGTCGAATTAGCAAAACTGGTCGAATTGCCTCTTGATATTGTCAAAAAGAAATTGCAAATTCTCAAAGATGAAGGAATCGTTCATGTCAAAGGAATTAACCCTAAATATTGGAAATTTGATAACTATAACTTTCAAAGAATGGATGAAGACAGCGACATATTTAAGCTTTTATGCAGTTTTGACGACGTCGATTTTGACAGATTTTTCCAATACTAATCTAACTTTACAAAAACTTGCCTAAAATACTTATTTAAAAGATAATTTTCGTATGATTACGAAAAATGAAATAGACAGTCTGGTTGAAAAATTTGAAAATGAAGATTTCATAAAAGACGACCCTGTCAGGTTTCCAAACAGATTTAAAAATAAAAAAGATATTGAACTTGCGGGATTTATGGCATCACTTGTAGCCTATGGAAGACGTGACGTATTCACAAAAAAACTTGATGCTCTTTTTACGCTTGCACAAAACAAACCGCTTGATTTTATCTTAAATTTTGAACCCAAAATCATAGGAGATTTCAACTACAGATTTGGCAAACCCGAAGACTTCGCTCAAATATTTTCAATCCTGCGTGAGCTGTATTCAAAAGACGGAGGACTGGAAGAACTCTTTAAATACGGCTACGAAAATCCCTATAAAGGAAATATGTTCGTACCCGTAACCGATTATTTTTATTCAAGAGCAAAAAATCCTAATCAGGGGTTTTATTTTATGATACCTGACCCTAAAAAAGGCGGAGCCATGAAACGTATGTGTATGTTTCTCCGCTGGATGGTAAGGAAAGGTCCCGTAGACTTCGGAATTTGGGATTTTATGCCGGCATCTGAATTATATATTCCGCTCGATGTGCATGTAGCAAGAATTTCAAGAGAAATGGGACTTTTAACAAGAAACGCAAATGACTTTAAAGCAGTAATCGAACTGACAGAAAATTTAAAAAAATATGATTCTCAAGACCCTGCAAAATATGACTTTGCAATGTTTGGATATGGTGTTAATGAAAATAAAAAAGGATAAAGCTTATGGCAAAAATTCCAAAAATTTCTAACAATTACCAAAATTTAAAAGTTCTGCAAAATAATAAATTTTGGGCATACATTTCAGGTGATATAAAAGGTTATAAAAAAGCCTCACAAGAATTTGCAAAAGAAGCGATAAAGGATTTTGACACCGCAAAAGAAGTAATGAAAAAATCTCCAAAACTCACTGCCCCATTATTTTCAAAATTAGCACTACGTAGTTTAAAAGTCTGGTTCTTAGATAAATTAAGAATAAAAACCCCTGAAGAAAAAGCACTGATAAAACTTGCTAAAGCTGAAAAAGAAAAACAAAAGCTCAAAATAAACGTATAAAAACTGGAACTATTATTAATTTTATAATATAATAAATTCAGGGTAAGGCTCTTAGCCTCCACGACACACATGATTTACGAAGAAATCGGTCGAAAGGAGGTGAACGGATGACTCGAGAGTTAATTAAAAAAGCTCTAGCGATACTAGAGCTTTTAATAAGATTAATTCGCGTATTAATCTAAAGGGTCGAAGACTGTAATCTTGAAGGACTAGCACTCCTTTTGGATTACCACCCTTATAATAATATTATAACGTACTTTGTAAAATTTTCAAGTGGTTAGACAGGTGGATTTTCATCAGGAACATAGCGTAAAAGGTCTTTTGGCTCACATTTCAAATACCAACAAAATTTATTCAAAATTTTAAATTTAATTCCTTGAGTCTTATCCAAGTAAAGACTCTGTATTGTTTCATACTTTACATTAATACATCTGGCTACTTCTGCAACTGTAGTCTTTCTCTTGCCTATCATTGTTGAAACTTCATTGATTATCATATTACCAATTGTATAAATTTTTCCTTATTTTGTTGACAAATTACATATATTAGTATAATATTCCTTATATAAGGAATAAATCAGTAATATTACTTAATATAAAATGGGAGGGGGTGCAAGCTTTACGCCAAAAACCGAAGAAGACTCAAAGATTCTGTCGTGCAAATATACAAGCCTTAGCACTGTTGTAAAAATTTTTTACTAATACACATAATATTTGCTAAGAAATCACAGGAAGATTTAGAGAGTAATCTCATTTTAAAGGTTTAACAGGCGGATTTTCATCAGGAACGTAGCGTAAAAGGTCGTTAGGAGTACAATCAAGTGCCCAACAAAGTTTGTTAAGAGTTTCAAATTCAATACCCTTTGTTTTGCATTTGCAAATATTGTTTAAAGTATGTCTATCAATACCTGTCATTTTAACAATATCACGCTTATCCATGCGTTTTACCGCCATATATATTGCAACTCTATTCTCTATCATATAATTACAATAACCGCTTGGTGACTGTAATTCACGATTAGTTATAGTAATAGCCATTTGGGTACTTTACATACCAATTTGCTTAGTATATAGTTACAATGTTAGGAGGTATTATGGATGAAAAAGAACTGGGAACATTAGCCGACTCTGTCGTGCAGATATACAGCCTTAGTGCTGTAGCAAAAAATTTCACTGATACACATTATATGGACGAAAATATGCTCCATATCGGACTTATGATGGATAAGATTAACGAACAGGCTGACAGATTAAAATCATTACTCGAAAGTTATCAAGTCATTCCTTAGCTGATATTTATTTGGCTATTCAATATAAAAAGACCGCCTTATTAATCTAAGGCGGTCTTTCTTTTTTATTAGTTTAATGAAAATTACGCATTAACTAATTCTTTGCTTCTTTCTAATTGAAGTGTGCAAGTTGTCAAATCACATACACAAGATGGGCCGAAGTATTGAATTGCTCCAGGGAACAAATATCTGTCATTCATTGCCCATTCTTCTCTATGAGTTTCTAATTGTTTGAATACAGGGCCGTCAAGTCTTACAAGAGCCTTTTGAATTACAGGCTTCATTTCGCCATGACGTTTTTCCATATTCATCATCATTGTAAGAGGCACACCGCCTGCTACCCATTCAGAAGCAGGAGCTGTCAAGTTTCTTACTGATGACAAGTAACCTGTCAAACCGAAGTTGATTAATGCAAATGCATTGAAACCTAATGAATAGCAATAATCAGCGTCAAAGTTTGATGGGAATGCACATCTTCCTTCATAGCCGAAGAAGTGAGATTGTGCTGAGAATTTACCGATGTAATCACCTTGTGATTTCAATTCAGCCAATCTTGTCTCAATCATTTCGATTAATAATTTTTCAGTTTCGATTTTTGAAACTTGAACGTTTCCGTGAGGGTCACGATCAGCAAGTAATTGTCCTTTAATCAATATTGGCAATGAGCTGTAAACTTTTGCATTTGCAGGCTCAAGTCTGTTTTCTACGATGTCAAATTTATCTCTGATTGTAGTTGCGTTTACAAAATCAGGATCATTTTCCAAAGTAGCCATGATATCGTTCAAGTTAGAAATCATTGATTTCATTTCAGGAATGAACTCAATTAGACCTTCAGGAATAATTGCAATACCGAAATTTTTACCTTGGTCAGCACGTTTAACGATAATATCGCACATATAGTTAATTATGCTTTCCAAAGACATTTTCTTTTCTTCAACTTCTTCTGAAATCAAAGTGATATTAGGTTGAGTTTGCAAAGCAGCTTCCAAAGCTACGTGAGAAGCACTTCTTCCCATAATTTTTACAAAGTGCCAATATTTTTTAGCTGAATTTGCATCACGTTGAATATTTCCGATTAATTCAGCATAAGTTTTTGTAGCTGTATCGAAACCGAATGAAATTTCGATTTGATCATTTTTCAAGTCGCCGTCAATAGTCTTAGGACATCCGATAACTTGAATACCTGTATTATTTTTAACAAACCATTCAGCTAAAAGTGCAGCATTAGTATTTGAATCGTCACCGCCGATAATTACAACAGCAGATATACCCAATTTTTTGCAAACTGCTAATGATTTTTGGAATTGGTCTTCAGTTTCCAATTTAGTTCTGCCTGAACCGATGATATCAAATCCGCCTGTGTTTCTGTATTGGTCAATAAATTCATCGGTGAATTCGATATATTTACCGTCAATAATACCTGATGGACCACCTAAAAAACCGTATAATTTATTAGATGAATTAGCCTGTTTCAAAGCATCGTACAAACCTGCAATTACGTTGTGTCCGCCAGGAGCTTGTCCGCCTGAAAGGATTACACCGACATTTTTAACTTCGGATGCTGTTAATGAAATTGAATTTTTAAAAGTTACAACAGGTTTTCCGTAAGTATTTTTAAATAATTCTTTAATTTGTTCCTGATCTCTTACTGATTGAGTTGCAGAACCTTCAACCATTTCCAATGAATTAATACCTTTTGAAAGGCATTCAGGAAGTTTTGGCTGATATTTTAATCTTTCGATTTGTAAAGGTGAAAGTGTTTTCATAAGTTCCCTTCCTTATCTTTAGTAATACGTTTACGCCAATATAATAGCACAAAAAACATTATCATGTTATATTATATTGCATGAAAATTCTTTTTATAAGCGACTTATATCCCGTAAAAGAAAGTGAGAAAAGGACACCGAGAACACTCTCAAACTTTGTATCAGACTGGAAAAATGACGGTCACGAAGTCGACGTTATCAAACCTAATTTTATGCTCAATGCCTTTGTAAGAAAAAAACCTTTTTATAAACAGGGAAATTACAACGGCGTAATGAATTTAAATTTTTGGACGCCTTTTTGGGGCGAAATTAAACCGCCTGCAAAACAGTATGATGTCGTAATAGCCCACATGCCATCAGGAATTTTGTATGCGGATAAAATAAATCTACCATTCGTTGCTGGCATTCATAATTCTGATTTAACTGTTCTGACAAACCCGATTTATAAATTCCACTTTAAAAAACGGATGGAAAAAGCTCTGGGAAATGCAAAAGCCATAGCATGCCGTTCATTTGCTTTGAAAGAAAAGTTTTTGCAACTCTATCCTCAATTTGAAAATAAAACTTTTACAGCACCTTCAGGAATTAAGGAAGATATAATTGTCAAAAGAACACCTCTGCAAAACTCCGATAAGGTAAAAGTTTTGACCTGTGCAAATTATAAAAAATCAAAAAATATCGAAAAAGTCCTTCAGGCAACAAACGGAATAGATACATTTGAATTAACCGTCATAGGACTCGGAACTGATACTAAAAAGTTACGAAAACTAAATCCTCAAGCAATTTTTAAAGGTTATCAACCGCACGAAAAAGTATTAGATGCAATGAGGAACAGTGATATTTTTATACTGCCGAGTAAAGGTGAAACCTTTGGTATGGTTTACTTAGAGGCTATGGCTTCAGGGTGCATTACAATCTGTTCAGAAAAAGACGGCATTGACGGTATCATTAAAAATAAAGTAAACGGTTTTACTACAAAATCATCTACAGATGAAATCAAAAAGCTTTTACTGTCTATCAAAAACATGAGTACTGAAACTTTGAAAGCTTTGTCTGACAATAGTTTCAACACAATCAAGCAATATACAAATAAAATCTGTTCCAAGAATTATTTGCAACAAATCTTTAAGATTTTATAAAGATTTGACATTAAACAGACATGTTTCTGCTACGATAAAAAAGTTGATTTATTTACCCGATAAATTAGCCGAGATATTAAAAAAGAAGGGAAACATTAATGAACAGAATTTTAATTGTACTTTTGACACTTTTATTTAGTTTACAACAACAAGCACAGGCAATGAATGTGGATGCATTTATGGACAATCATATCGCACCGATTTGTGACTCCATAGCGGATGTAATATTCTTTCCTATAACGATAGGCACGTCAAAAGTACCGCTTATTATTTTCTGGATTTTATTTGCGGGTATATTTTTTACAATATTTTTCAGAGGAATTTCTGTATGGGGGTTAAAGCATGCAATTGACATAGTTGCAAAACCTTCATCAAAAAAAGATAAAAAAGACTCTTCTGATGATCCGAGCGGTGAAGTATCATCATTCCAAGCTTTGGCAACAGCATTATCCGGAACTATTGGTATCGGTAGTATTGCAGGTGTTGCAATTTCAATTTCAATAGGCGGTCCAGGGGCGGCATTTTGGATTTTTGCTGGTGCATTTTTAGGAATGTCTATCAAATTTGTAGAGGCATCACTTGCTGTAAAATATAGAAGATTTAACATAGACGGTACCGTATCAGGCGGACCGATGCATTATATTGCACACGGACTTACAAGAAAAAAATTAAGATGGCTCGGACAGCCTTTATCTGTAATTTTTGCCGTACTTTGTATCGGGGGAGCAATCTCAGGCGGAAACATGATTCAGATAAACCAGTCTGCTCACCAGTTAGTTTTAATTACAGGCGGAGCTCACAGCTTTTTGAACGGATACACTTGGGTATTCGGTGTAATTATTGCAATTCTTGTATGGCTGGCTGTTGTTGACGGGATTAAAAGTATTTCAAAAATTACAACAATACTTGTACCGACAATGTGTTTCTTATACATTGGAGCAGGTTTGGTTGTTATTTTAGCAAACTTTATGCACATACCTCATGCTATTGCATTAATTGTTCGAGAAGCTTTTTCGCCTCATGCAGTTGCAGGCGGAGTTTTCGGAACAATCATTATCGGTCTGAGACGTTCAGTTCAGTCTAACGAAGCTGGTACAGGTGCTGCTGCTATTGCTTATGCCGCAGTTAAGACAAATGAACCTGTATCTCAAGGTTTTGTAGCTTTATTGGAAACTTTATTAACCGGTATACTTTGTCTATTAACTTCTTTTGCAATTGTATTTTCTGGAGTATTGGACAAGGGTTATGAAGTCGGACAGATTTCCGGTATTGAGCTTGCATCTTCAGCTTTTGAATCTGTAATTTCGTTCTTCCCATATATATTATCACTTGTTGTAATTCTTTTTGCATTATCAACATTAATTTCTTGGGCATATTACGGACAAAAAGCTTGGACATTCTTAGTTGGAGAAGGTCACAAACGTAATTTATCTTTCGATGTTATTTATTGTTTATTCATCGTAATCGGTTCAGCTATGAACGTAGGTTCCGTAATTTACATAACTGATGCTATGATGATTGCAATGTGTGTACCAAACATTATTGCATTATACGTTTTATCACCTGAAATTAAACGTGATTTGATTGATTATTGTAATCGTCATCAGGTTGCTAAATGGCTTAACAGAGATTGGGTAAAACCTGTTGCAGTTGAAGTTAAGGCAGAAGATGAAGGAGAAGAAGATATATGTCAGATCAACAAATAATCGTAACTGTATCAGGTGTTGATAAAGTTGGTATTGTAGCTAAATTTACAACGGTTCTGGCTGAATATGAAGTCAACATTGAAGATATAAAACAAACACTTATGCAAGGACACTTTGTAATGTTTCTTTTAGGGAATATAGAAAAATCTAAATATTCTTTCAAAGAAATAAAAGAAGCTCTTATGGAAACCGGAAAAGAACTCGGAATGGAAGTATGGGTTCAAAGAAAAGAAATCGTAGATAATATGCATATTATCTAATTATGTTAAACTTTTTCTTTAATTTAATAATTCGAGAATAAGAATTTTCAATATTGACAAAAAGCTCAACATCAGTTTGAGCTTTTTTCGCAAGCTTTTCAATTACATCAATAATATCAGGTGTAGAATTTCTGAAAATAAACATATCTAAACCTGCTCTAATGCCCATCTCGCAAGCTTCTAACATACCGAACTTTGCAACACCTTTCATAATCATATCATCTGATACAGTCACACCATCAAAATTCAATTTATTTCTTAAATAAGAAATTGCATTTTTACTTAATGATGTTGGAATAACTTCTTTTTCAAAACAAGTGCAATGCAAATGAGCAACCATAACTGTTTCTATTCCGTTTTTAACCGCTTCTGCAAAAGGTTTTATGTGAGTTTTTTCCATTTCTTCAAGAGATAAGTTAATTTCAGGGAGAGTTAAATGACTATCCGCATTTGCATCACCATGACCCGGAAAATGTTTTACGCAAGGTATAATCCCATTGTTCCGATATACAGCTGATACTATTTTTTCCCCCTTTATAACATCATCAGCATTATCCGAAAAAGCTCTTTCTCCAATAATAGGATTTGCAGGGTTTGTATTCACATCAATACACGGTGCAAAATTCATATTTAGTCCGTAATTTTTTAATTCTTTTGCGATTTCTTCAGTTTGAGCTTTCAAAAAGGTTTCACCTTTTTCAAATGCAAATTTTGCAGAAAGATATTTTTTACCATTATGAATATTTTCAGTCCGCTCAACTCGTCCGCCTTCTTGATCTATTGAAAGAATAGGCGGAACTGCTGCGATAGACTTGATGTCAAATATTACCTGCTTTAACTGTTCTGGGGATAAAATATCTTTTGTAAAAAATATAATTCCGCCAAGACCATTTTTTAATGCTTCCCCATACCCGTCGCACTCAAGCCCGAGAATGAACATTTGGTAAAGTTTTTGTCTTATATCCATTATAAAATCTCGCTATATAACTCGTATAATTCAGATAAATTACCACTTTCTATAACATTTTCAATTTTATTAATTACAAAATCAAAATCTTTTAATTCTTTAAAATTTTCAGGTAATTTAATATCATCGGTAGTTTTTAACTCTGTAAACCCTTTATTTTCAATTAAAAAAGCTTTATAGTTATTTAAAATTTCAAGTTTCTTTTCATCAAGAGTAAAATCTTTGCCCAAATAATATTTCACATCTTTCGGCAAATGTTCATAGAACATAGAAACAAAATTTACCTCAGATACGGTTTCTTGTTCGTTATATTCAGAACCTGCACAAAAATTATTCAAAATAGGTTTATTTTTCAAATTTTTAATAGCAGAAGCCCACAACATACATCCGAGATAAAATGCAATATAATCATCAATGAGTTTCATCAACTTAGGGTAAAACATTTTGAATTGACTTTTCTTCTGGCTAAAATTTTTAAATCTGTCAATTGTTGTATAAAGATATTCCACATTTGGAACAAACGCAGAAATATGAGCTACAAATCCCGGATCAAATTGTACACCTTCATCAAAATTCATATATAATCTCCTTTAAAAATTTACTTTTTAGTATTTCCATCATCAGATGAATTTAGCATAAACCTATAGCCGTCAACAAATGACTGGGCAACTGCTTTGGAAAAAGTCTTTCTTGCAGACCAGTATGAAGTATGAGCTAAAAGAAAAGTCCTTTTACTCCAAACCTTTGAATTATCATAGACAAAACCTTTCGGATTAATAATATCAATTTTGGCCTTTTCTGAAAACTCTTTTGCTGTCAGATTTCTTGTTGTAGGAAACCCCATCGGATCTTCTTTAAAATTAACCGTCAACATAAATAAATTATGTTCAAGAATATACTTCAACATAAAACGGTTATAATAAGTCAACTCATAATCAGGATCCGCTAAATCAGAATAAAATAACACAAGCGGGCTTGCAAAATTTACAATCCCTTTTAATGCACCATCAGGCACACAAGCTTCTTCGGTATATTTATCAAGATCTAAATATTTTACTTTTGAAATTTCTCTGTTACTATTGAACCTTAATTTACCATCAGAGGTCACAGCACCTAAACCCGCCTTTGAAAGAGCTGAAATACAAGTGTTTTTTCTTGGGTTTTCAGCTACAAACTTTCTTACAGTATTATCTGCCCCTGCTGCTTCAAATAAATCTTCCGCATTCAAATAGGGCAGCTTATTAAACAGATATTCATAAGTAATAAAACTTCCGGCAGAATATCCGAATAGCACAACCTGATTACCTTCTGAATACTCTTTCATAACTGTATTGTGCAAATCATCCAATATAGGAAGCATATGGTGTGATTTTTGAACCCAAATTGCATCATGTAAAAATCCTGCAATCAAAGAACGTACACCATAAGCAATAGTCGGACTGAAAGCTTTTGATAAATCAAGCTGCTGTTCCACAAAACCTAAATCATTTTTACTCTTATCCCCCCAGAAAAATATTCTTGCATCAGAGTTTATTACGTATTTACCGTTATTCAAAAATAAATCAGATGCATCCTCATTTTTTTCAAAACTCTTTTTCATTACAGGATGTAGTTTTGCCACGCCATTTTCAAACCACGATTTCATTTTTTCGTCGTTGTTATTTGAACCGTTTATATAAACAAAACTTATATTATCTCCAGCTAAAGAAATATTTTGAAATAATAAAATTGCTCCAATTAATAATAATATCTTTTTCATAGTAAAAATATTACCACAAATAGCAAAAAAAATATTTTTGCGGTTTAATTAGTTTATGATTTCCCCAATCGTAGTAAATATATCAAATACAAATAAATATACATCAATAAACGATTATCATAAAAATTATATCCGTTTTAATCACCAAAGTGATATTTATGCATTATCCTTCGGCAGTAAAAATAAAATACAAGACTTTAATAAAGAACTTTCAAACTTAAATAACATTCACTGTGCAAGATGTGGTCAGTATATGATTTCATCTGAAAAATATAAACTTTTACTAGAACAAATCTCACAAGTAAAAACAGTTAAAGAGCTTGAAAATTTATTATTAGAAAATAGTCAATACATTTCAGAAAATAACCAGCCTATTCTTACGGATTTAAAAAATATAAATGAAAAATATCCAAATCTTGATATAAAAAATACACTGGAAAAAATATATAATCACGCCCCTAAAGTTTATGCACAAACCTGTCAAAACAATATTAATCTTATTAAACTTGTCACTGAAAAATTATATATGTCAGAACATAATAAAAATGTTTATATAAAAATAATTGATAAGTTAAATTTGCATAAAGATTTTTATCCGTACAAACTAACCGATTTCAGTGCGATAATGAATGAATCTTTACGTGATACAGATTATCCCAGAAAAGAAAAATTATATAATAAAGTAATGCTTCATCAAACAAAAGCCTTTCGATATTATAAAAACATAACAAGCCGAAATCTTGTAAATGTTGAGCCTGAAAAAGCTCTAATTGAACTGGGAAAATTATTATTTAAAAAATCTCAATCAGAAATCAGCTTGATTTCTAAATACAATTCAGCAGATGATAATACAAATAAAATATTAATTTGTGCTGATTGTGCACATCAAACAATAAACAATAAAAGATATTTTAAAATTTCCGATGACAAAAAAAAGTTAAAAAACAGATTTACACAATATTTACAAGATATAAACAAAGCTATTGCAAATAACGAGCTCCATGTTGATTCAGATTATTTGAATCTTATTACTCAAAATTTAAAAAAAGCATCAGGAAATACTATCATACTAAATGCTAATGATTGGCAATTCCTTGAATATAAAAAGAATTTTTCAGATTTTCCTTTTGAAAACTTTGAAGATTTGCCTTGCCCTAAATGTAGGGCAAAAATGATGACACATCATCAACGAGAAAAAGTGTTAAAAAAAATACAAGAGAGTAATTCTATCCGAGAAATAAATAATATAATAAAAGAAAATCAAAAATATATTCCACCAACTACAAAAAAACTTGCAGAAAAATTTATGGATAAATTTGTAAGAGATCCTTACATCACAGAAACTCTTATGAAAAAACAAATGACCGCCTACGTAAGAAAACTTGATAGAATAGAACTTAATGCTTTTTCAAAAAAAATTAAAGACAAAGTTGAAAATTCTAATTTAACAAACAAAGAAAAAACTGCAATATATAGTACTATTAAAGACCTAAGAGAATTTGACAAAAATGCTAAAGTTTTGTACTCTTCAGCAAAATTAAAGGAATTATTAATTAACTCTCCAATATATACAGACAATGAAAAAATAATGTTGAAAATTGATACTGAAGAATTCCTAACCACAATAGAAATAATTCAAGGTCCGGTATCTCATTCGCAAAAACTCCGCGAAAATGAGGATTATAATTGGTGCAAAACTTTTGCAGAAAGAATTTTCAGAAAGTCAACACTAACTCAAGATCACCTGATTGCCCGAAATAACGGAGGAGCAGATGATATTAATAATAAAATAGGATTACATCGAGAATGCAACCAACTTAAAGGCAAAAAATCACTGTACCAATGGTACAACGAAGATCCGCAAATTGAAGATAATATTAATTATTACCTTGATGAAACCAATAAAAATATTATAAATAAAAAACTTAATAATTATGATAATTACGCTTCAAATATAGCTAATAAAATTTATTACCTTGGCGGCGGAAAAAGTAAAATTAAAGAGAAGTTTGACAATAACAATTAACTATAAGTCTATTCTTTATAAGCAACAGTTTTAAAAGTAATTCCTGCAGCAATAGCAGCAATTAAGTTTGTAAAAACAGTAATCGCAACCATTTTCCAAAATGCACTATGCATAATACCTAAAGCAATAGCTACAGCTGGATTAAACGCACCTACACAAATAGTTCCGCCAACAGCAAAAATACCCACAGTAACAGTTGCACCTATAGCCAGACCATAATAGGAATTTCCATTAACAGATTTAGCCGTCGCAGTAAGTAATACGACATAACATAGAGCATAAGTATATAAAAACTCTCCTAATATAAGTCCCGGTAAACTAAATTCAGCTCCGCGTAAATAAGTTTCAGGAGATATAATACAATTAACACAAAATGCAGCAACCACACCGCCTACAATTTGTGCAACAGCATAAGGTAACCACTGAGAAGGAGGAAGTGCACCTCTGATTACGGCAGCTAAAGAGACAGCAGGATTATAATGCCCGCCTGATATAAAACCGCCTGCGTATACCATGATCATTAACGAAAAGCCTATTGCTATGGCAGGAATAACTCCGCTTCCTCCAAATAAAATAGAACTACCGACTGTAAACACAAGAAAGAATGTTCCGATAAATTCTACTAAATATTTTTTTAAATTCTCTTTCATTATTTTCTCCTATAAATTTGCTATGAAAAATGATATACTGCCATCACTCATTTTCACTCAATACACTAAAACTTTAAAATCCATATAAAAATTTTTCATCCGACAACTTTCTTATTGAAAAAGATTTTTTATAGTAATATAAAAATATGTTTTATTTTGATGAAATTAACGGAAAAAAGATACTACGCTCAGATTTGATAAAAACAGAGCATTTTTTTACAACGAGAGAAAGTTGTATAAAAACCAAAGAACCTGATTTTGAAGATATAGTAAAAAACAATAGAGAAGATATAAAAAAATATTTGAATGTAAATAATTTAGTTTCCCCAAAACAAACACACACATCAAATATTGAAATTGTACAACTTGACAAAGAAGAATATCCTGACACAGACGGCTTAATTCTAACAGAAAAAAATACAGCGATATTTTTAAACTTTGCAGACTGCACACCTGTAATTATTTATGACAATAAACAAAATATAGGTGCAATATCTCATGCTGGCTGGCGGGGAACAGCAGGTAATATTGCATCTAAAACAGTAGAAAAAATGGTAAAAGAATTTTCATCCAAACCTGAAAATATTACAGCTGCAATAGGACCTGCAATTTCTATGTGCTGTTATAATGTGGGAAAAGAAGTTTTTGAAAAACTTAAATCAACAGTTAAAAACTTCGATAATTTATATGAAATTCGCAACGGAGAAATTTTTGTAGATTTAAAAGGAATAAACCAACGTCAATTAGCAGAATGCGGAGTAGAAGAAATTGATGTATGTCCATATTGTACAGTTTGCGACAATGATATGTTTTTTTCATACAGAAAAGAAAATGCAACAACAAATCGCCATAGTGCCGTACTTAAATTGAAATAAAATTTTCAAATATTTTATGACCATACTCAGATAAAATTGCCTCAGGATGAAATTGCACTCCAAATATAGGTAGAGTCTTATGTTCAAGTGCCATATTTATATCATCAGCAGTCTTTGCAGTTTCAAGGAGAGAATCGGGCAAATTATTAACCATAAGAGAATGATATCTCGTTACATTAAACCTTTCAGGAATTCCTTCGAACAACTTTGATTTTTTGTGAACAATTTCAGAAACTTTTCCATGAAATGGTTCTTTAGATTTAACGACCTCTCCACCGAAAAACTTTGCAATACATTGATGTCCGAGACAAACTCCGAGAATTTTTTTAGTCTTATAAAACTCCTCTATAACTTTCATAGAAACTCCGGCTGTATCAGGATTTCCTGCCCCAGGGGAAATAATAATACTCTCAAAATCCATCTTCTTTAATTCTTCGATACTTACCTTATCGTTTTCAAATACAATAGGAGATATCCCGAGTTCTCTCAAATATTGTACGATGTTATATGTAAAAGAATCATAATTATCAATCAAAATCATAAGACAACCTTTTTTATACCGCGGACAGAATTTATACAATAAATATTTTGTGCATTTAATAAATCCTGTCTATATAAAACCCTTTCTTCACAAACATAACTCTCCAAGAGATTTTGACGCAAAACCCCGTTCAATAATCCGCAAGATAATGGAGGAGTATAGAATTTTCCGTCATCAAGTTCAAGAATAATATTTGTTCTGGCACCTTCACACAACTCTCCTCGTTCGTTAAAGAAAATTTCATCATAGACTTCTTCTTTTTTAATTTTCATATAACTTTCTTCATACCACGGTTTAAAAGTAGTTTTATGTTTTAAAAACTCATTTTTGCTGTCTAAAACTATATCAGAAACTTTTATTTGATTAATAACTGTACGCTGATAAGGACTGTATTGTATATCGTAGCTTCCGTCCCTATGGAGAAGAATACGCATAATTCCATCCTGCTCAGGTTCAATATAATAAAGCTGTTCATTAAACTTAAACCCGAAATGCTCAGCACTTTTTTTTAAACGTTCAAAATGCTCGTTTTTAAGAAACATAGACTTATTTTTCACTTTTATAGTTTCAATAATGCTAAATTCGTGTTTCAAAACCTTAGCCTTAGTGAAAGTTTCATCCCACTCATCTTTAATATCAGAATCCCACACTACAGCACCGCCTACTCTGTATTTATATAAATTATCACCTGAAAACTTTTGCAAAATCCTAATTGGTACACTAAATACAGACTCACTAGGAGTCAAAAAACCTATAGCACCACAATAAACATTACGTTTACCTGATTCAATTCTATCAATAATATTCATCGTACTAATTTTCGGAGCACCTGTAATAGAACCGCAAGGAAATATAGCTTCAAAAATATCTAAAAGAGTTGTCCCCTCAAGCATATCAGCTTCAATTTGAGAAGTCATTTGGTGGAGTGTTTTATGCGTTTCAATTTCAAAAAGTTTTGATACCTTAACGCTTCCTGTTTTGGCTATTCTGCCGAGATCATTCCTCAATAAATCAACAATCATAACATTCTCTGCTCGATTTTTTATATCATTTTTAAGGAAATTAATATTTGCAACATCCTGCTCATAATTTTCACCTCGTTTGATAGTCCCCTTCATCGGTTTGGTAACAATATGATTTCCGTCCAGTCTAAAAAATAGCTCTGGAGAAAACGACAATATCGTATCATACTCATTACTAAAAAATGCATTGTATGGAGTCTTTTGTTTTTGCAAAAGGAAATTATACAAATCAATAGGCTCACCTGAAGCTTTTACACTCCAATCGTAAGTATAATTTACCTCATAGGTATTACCATCCGAAATTTCCTCTTTAATTTCAGACAACGCTTTTTCATAATCAGAAAAAGTCAAATTTGGAGAAGCTTCAATATTAACTACACTATTTTTATTCGGTCTGAATTCTTCATATTCGTCAAAAACTTCAAAATATAAAAGCGGCAACTCTGAGTTCACATCTTTTTCAAGAAAAACATCCTTAGCTTCATAACGAACATATCCCATCAAATAAAACTTTTTACGAAGCTGCTCAATTTCATCAAAACATTTATATAATTCCTGACCATTAAATGCTTTAATAACTTTAAGCGGATTATTAAACAATTTGTCCGAATAAATTATCATAAAAAGTATTTTATAACAAAAATTAAAAATAACGAAAATATTTACAAAATATTGAATAGATAGCAATTTCATGATAAATTACTGCTGTAAAGATGAGGGAAAATATGAAAAAATTTTTATTTTTAATTTGTATGATTACTATTGCTATACCTGCATTTGCAGATAACAGTGATGCAATACAATATATGAATCAATCACAAGGATTTTCAGGCTTTAATCGTTCCTTGCCACAGTCAGGATCTTTTAAAAATTTAGAAAAAAATACAAAATTTACAGCTACTGAAACAGAAGAAAATGAATATTCTCACTATGACAAGGATGGTTATAGAATTGAAGAAGATGACATCCCTGCAAAAACAGAAAAAAAAGTTATAAAAACATTAAAAGATTCAAACGGACAAGTTAAAGCACCTCAAAGTACGCCTATGACTTATGACAAATTTCCACAAAACTATGGAAACGGTGATTCTATGATGATGCAAAATATGATGATGCCTATGGGAAATATGATGTTTTAATTTAAGAATAAGGAAGAATTATGTTTAAAAAATTTGTAAACACAATTTTAATTGTATCAGCAATTCTTACACTTGGACTAAAAGCTTCGGCAACACAGTGGATATCTGCAAACAATAATTTGGGAAATATCATATACGTAGATACTGACAGCATACAACAAAAAGAAAATCGGATTTTTTATTATGTCAAATACTACGAGGAAAAAATCAAAAATGACAGCAAAGTTCTTGTAATGTCAGAAGGTAATCATCCTTTTGTAATAGGAGATCCGATTGCATATAAAAACAGGTACTTTATGAATAGTATACAAAGTGTAAATGATAAAGTTATGAATTATGCTGCGAAAAATTCAATTCCGGAAGTTCAACCCGGAAGCGACTTAGACAGCATACCAGTAAACTTAGATCCTTACGCAAAAAATGTAATTACAAAAATAAAAAGTAACTTAAAATATAAATTTACATACAGAAACAGTTCAGCCCGAGCAATGATAAAAATTAACAAAAACGGCGAATTGAAAAAAGTACATATATATGAATCATCAGGCAACAAAAAACTGGATATGGCACTAAATAAAGCAATAGAAGCATCAGCTCCATTTGATCCATTACCGGAAGAATATGATAAAACTTTTGCAATACTATGGATAGATGTTAACTATGGCAAAGATAAATCAATTATCTTGTTAAACTCAGTCATTTCACTCGGTAAAATGATACTTAGATAAAAGGGAATTAATGGATAATACAATAACAGCAGCTCCAAAAACAATAAATTGGCAAAAAAGAAAACAGCTCGTAAGTTGGTCCGGCTATGCAGCTATAGGACTGGGAACATTATGCGGAGTTACCGGTATAGTAAAAGTCCCTCAAAAAAGGAATATTCATAAAATATCAGCATACCTTACTGGAATAACAGCATTCATACATTTGGGATTTGCAAAAGGCTGGGATAAAATTTTTAGTAAAAATAAATAGATAAAAAAACGGTAAAGAAAATGGCAGAAAATATAATAGCAAAAGAAGAAGAATGGCACCCCTCAATTAACCCTTGGATAATGATTACTCCGGTAATGCTTGCAATTTTTATGTTTGTATTGGATGAAACGATTTCCAACGTAGCATTAACATATATTGCAGGTTCAATGTCTGTAAGTTTAAATGAATCGACTTGGGTGCTTACAAGTTACTTAATCGCGAGCGGAATTGCAATACCACTTGTCGCATCAGCATCAAAACTTTTCGGAAGAAAAAATTATTTCATGATTTGTTTAATGGTATTTACATTTTCGTCATTTCTTTGTGCAGTATCAAAATCAATGATAATGATAGTTTTAGCAAGATTTTTGCAAGGCCTCGGCGGAGGAGGACTATTACCTTTGGGACAATCAATAATGCTTGAAAGTTTTCCTAAAAAAGACCGCCCAAAATCAATGGCAATTTTTGGTATTGCAGTAATTTTTGCACCATTAATCGGGCCTGTTCTTGGCGGATGGATTACCGAAAATTGGTCTTGGCCTTGGATTTATTTAATTAACGTACCATTAGGTTTTTTATGCTTATATCTTTCTAAAAATTTACTGGAAGAACCGCCTTATGCAAAAAAACAAAAAAATGTTCACTTTGATTATAAAGGAATGATGTTTCTTTCAGGTTGGTTAATATGCTTGCAAATAGTTCTTGACAAAGGGAATGATGCCGATTGGTTCGGAGCAGCTTGGATTTGCTGGTTGAGTGCAATATCTTTAATATTTGCAATTCTATTTTTTGTATCTCAAGCAAAAGGTAAAGAACCGCTTATTGATTTAAGAGTTTTAAAAGACAGAACATACTTTTTCGGAACACTTGTTCAGGTAATTTTAATGGGTGTATTTTTATCGTCAGCGGCACTTTTACCGTCAATGTTACAAAATTTACTCGGATACACCGCATATTTAAGCGGTCTATCTATGGGGTCAAGAGGTGTAGGGAGTTTTATCGGCGTTGCTTTGTATTTAACTTTATCAAAAAAATTAGGCGACAGACGCATTGTTATGATAGGTTTAATTCTTCTTGGGTTTGGAAGCGTATTCTTTGGCGATATAAACTTGCAAATAAACCTTTCTACTATTGCAGTACCGAATATTCTATACGGTTCAGGACTATTCCTTGCTTTAACTCCGCTTATACCGCTTTCTTTTTCTACAATTAAAAATGAAAATATGACTAATGCTACAGGGCTTCAGAATTTAGTTAAAAATATAGGTGGTGCAATCGGGACTTCAATTGGTACAACAATGGTTGCAAGATTTGCACAAGCACATCAACATCTTATGACAAATCATTTGCATGAGACAAGCAATGTCTATGTGGAACGCATAGGAGAACTTTCAGGTGCATTTTCACAAATAGCAGATTCTATGACAGCTCATACGATGGCACAAAGTCAAATTTACTCACAACTGGTACAACAAGCTCACCTTTGGGGCTATATTGATACATTCCGCTGGTTTGCGTTTGCAACTTTTATGCTTATCCCGATGCTTGTATTTATTAAAAAACCTAAAATCACTTGATAAATTTAATAATATCAGTTATACTTATATATGGTAAAATAAAGGAGGATTTTATGGAAATCATTGATATGACTGAATTTCTGACAGGGGGGGGGGGGCTCATTTAAAGCCGGCGGGCTTTTGTACGCTATGGGATTAACCCGCAAAAAATCAGGTTTTACCTTAGCTGAAGTTCTGATTACTTTAGGTGTTATAGGTGTTGTTGCGGCAATGACTCTGCCGGCTCTGGTTACAAATTACAAAGGTAATATACTGAAAACACAGCTTCAAAAATCATATTCTGTTATGCAGAATGCCTTGCAAATGATGAATAATGAGCAGGGTTTTGTAGCAAAACCGGGTTCTTATGCACAAAGAACTTTTATAAGTACGTATAAAAAATATTTATTAGTCGCAAGTGATTGCAACAGTGATAAATGTGAATCCCGATATGAGGAAAATGAAGATGGTGATTTAGTAATGACCAATAATTCCTCCAATTATAAAACATACAATAATAAAAAATTAACAAATCAATATCTTGATGATGGACAGCTTATTCTTCCGGACGGAAGCTTTATTATGATTCAAAATGAAGTGATAGCATTGGATGGTACCATATTAATTTCTGTAGATGTAAACGGCATCTATAAAAAACCAAACCGCTGGGGGCATGATTTGTTCACTTTTCAAATTATGGATGACGGTAAGCTGTTACCTATGGGCAGTGACGGAACCCTATTTGATAATGATACTTACTGCTCGGTAACAAGCAGTTCCAGTATAAACGGTATTGCATGCACCTACAGAGCACTTACTGAAAAAGATTACTTCAAAAACCTGCCTAAATAATGATTTCGTGATATTATAAATTCACGAAAGGCAAGATAATGAAAAATATTGAAAGAATTATACGAGTAAGCAAAGGTGAAAATTTAGCAGATTTAGTAATTAAAAATGCAAAATTAGTAAATGTTTTATCAGAAGAAATTTACGACACAGATATTGCAATTATTGACGGAAAAATTGCCGGAATTTCTAAAGGTTATAAAGGGAAAGAAGAAATAGATGTAAAAGGAGCCTATGTAACACCATCCTTCATAGATGGTCATGTCCATCTTGAAAGCTCAATGCTTATGCCATCAGAATTTGCAAAACTCGTACTTGCCTCAGGTACAACAACAGTCATAGCAGACCCGCATGAAATTTCCAATGTAATGGGATTGCAAGGGATTAGTTTTATGAGAGAAGCTACAAAGAATCTTCCGCTTGATGTCTATATGATGCTTCCGTCGTGCGTTCCTGCAACAAATCTGGAGACGTCGGGGGTAGATTTAAACAGTTATGATTTAGCACTTTTAATTGATGCTCCTTGGGTGCTCGGAATTGCAGAAATGATGAATTTCCCAGGAGTAATAAATTGCGATAACAGCGTATTAAGTAAAATTCAGCTTGGACTAGACAAAAATAAAAGAATAGACGGACATGCACCACACTTATGCGGAAAAGATTTAGACGCCTATATTGCCTCAGGAGTAACTTCAGACCATGAATGCACAACTCCTGAAGAAGCTATTGAAAAACTCCGTTTAGGAATGAACTTAATGATAAGAGAAGCAACAGGAGCAAGGGATTTAGAACCGTTAATTCCTGTATTAAAGAAATATAACACAAGAAAATGTATGTTTGTAACTGATGACAGACATCCAAAACATCTTGGAAAACATATTTCAAGAATGGTAAAAAAAGCTGTACGACTTGGCATTAACCCAATTAAAGCAATACAGATGGCAAGCATTAACACGGCTGAATATTTTAAACTCAACGATATAGGTGCAATAGCTCCAGGGTATAAGGCTGATATCGCAGTATTTGATAATTTAGAAACGTTTGAGCCGAAAATGGTATTCAAAAACGGTCAGCTAGTCGCTAAAGACGGGAAAATAACCATCGATATGACAGAATTAAAACCACCTGCTCTAAGGGGTTCAGTCAACATAAAATATTTATATAAAGAAGATTTGCAAATAAAAATTCCTGAAAACAAAGATAAAATAAAAGTAATTAATGTAATCCCAAAACAACTGATTACAAAACTTTCAATAGAACCTGCAAAAAACAAAAACGGATTTGCAATTTCAGACACAGAAAATGACATTTTAAAAATTGCGGTAATAGAAAGACATAAAGCAACAGGCAATATCGGACTCGGGTTTGTAAAAGGGTTCGGACTCCAATCAGGAGCCATCGCCTCAACTGTTGCTCACGACAGCCATAATATGATTGTAATAGGTACAAATGATGATGATATGTATTATGCAGCTGTAGAACTTGTAAAATCACAAGGCGGTAAAATCATTGTAGAAAACGGAAAAACTCTAGCACACTTAAAACTACCAATAGCAGGTCTAATGTCTGATAAACCCGCAAATGAAGTTATGGCAAAAATTTCAGAACTGGAAAAAGCTTCTGAAAAAATCGGATGCAAAATTGCTGATCCGTTTATGAGTATGGCATTTTTATCACTATCTGTAATCCCTGAAATTAAAATTACTGACAAAGGATTGATTGATGTAAATAAATTTGAAGTCACAAATTTATTTGAGTAAGAAATTTGTTTTACTGTAATCTACGTTTCAACTCATATTTAACATCAGACAACGGCCCGTTATTTGGAGTTCTAAGTGTGTTATAGTAGTTTCTCACATAAACAAACGGATACTTAGGCAGCCAACCGAGTTTGAAAAATATTGTTACAGTATCAGCCCCTTGAGAAAGCATTAATTCATCAATCGTCTGCTCATGAGCAGGTGAAATTGAAGAAAAAACCTTTAACAAATAATCTGTAAAAGTTACGCCATAATAACCCGTAGCAGTTCCTGGCTTTGCAATGATTTCAGATATTTTAAAGTTTTCATCACCTTTAATATTTTTTACATCCTGAGGCAAAGCTAAAGTTTCGCCACGAACTTGCTCGATTTCATACCATTGTCCGTTATAATTTATTCTCATAATATTCGGTTTTGGCATATAAATATCGTCAAATTTATTTTCTAAAATGGTGTTACCATCTTTATCCACAACACCATATTTAAAATCTTTGCAAGTCAAAAACATCTCGCCAAACAGCAAATCTATTGAAGAATATTCTCTTGCCAAAAGCTCTTTTCCATTCTCATCATATAAAGCATATCTGTTTCCACTGCCGATTTTTAAATATCTTCCTAAAACTCTTTCAGCATGATTGTACTTAATCGGCACTAATTCAACACCTTGAGAATTAATCATCCCAAATTTAGATTTTCGCTGAACTATATAAGAAGACTCGCCAAGCCTAATCATTTTTTTATATTCAGGCTCAACTATAACTTTATCATCACAAGTCTTAAGCCCCCAAAGCGATTCATCATTTTTAAAAAGCTTTACACATGAATTTACCAATAAAGAATTATCCGCATTTTCTGCACTTACAAACCCATTACCCAACAATAAAACTAAACTTATAAGCAATATAATTTTCTTCATAAACATATAATAACATAAAATTGTTTTATGATATAATTTTACTTGAGGATATTATGGCAAGAAAATTTAAAATTATCGGTGGTGTTATATGTACAGCAGCAGTATTAGCTAGTATTCCGTTTGTCTTGTATCTAAAAGTTTTACCTGCAGCTGTCTCAAACCCTAAAGTTATACATTTTGTAGAAAATAAAATTAATCAATTCACAGATATAAATTTAGAACTTACCAACCCTGTATTAAAAACAGATTGGTCGCCGGTTATTTCATTCAAAACCGATAATATCAAATTATCTAAAAATGACATCAAAATTTTTGAAGCTCAAAATCTTGATACTGAAATTTCTTTTAAAGATGTATTTAAGAAAAAAATTATCCTGAATAAATTCGGGATTGACTATATCTTTGCTGACGTAAACAAATTGATGGCACTTGCACCAAAACAAAAAGAAGAAAAACCAAAACAAGAAAGCGAATGGGATATTGATTTCTATGATTCCGTACTTTATTTGAAAAAAAGTTTAATTCTATACAAGTTAGAGCCTGATATCTATGTAAAATTACAGGCAAATAATTTAAAAATAGATAACACTCAAAAAGTAGAAAAGTATTTACATTTTGACATCGATACCAAAATCAAAAAGAAAGACAGCATACTTCATTTTGCAATAGCAGACAAAAACCGTGTAGTTATTAAAAATAAAACACTAATGGTAAATGACTGCGTTCTTGATATTAACAAATCAAATGTTCATATTAATGCCACAGCTTCAAGAAAACAAGGAATGAATATCAATCTTTCTTCCAAAAAATTCAAAGTACAAGATGTAATTGATATAGTTAACTCAAATATAATTATCAGTAACGGAAAAGAAATGCTTGCCTTTTTCAAAGATATGAAAGGGGATTTTGACTTTGATATAAACCTTTCAAAAAAGAAAATGAACGGTACTATTAACATAAATCCGTCATCATTAAAAGTTATTCCTGTCAATAATCTTCCAATCAATGTAACTAAAGGAACAGTTCTTTTAACAAATAACGATATAACTTTAAAAGATTTTTCAGGCTATTACGGCTCATTACCTTCAAATAAACTTTCAATGAACGGTATTATAAAAGATTATACAAAATCTTGCGATACGGAATTTAATGTCACGACAGTTGCAACTAATGATTTCGCAAAAAATTATTTATCAAAAATGGTAGGTATTCCTATCACAATAGTAGGGAATGCAGGTACAAGAATTATTGTAAAATCAATATATAACAAAATAGACGTCGACTGGGCATCCAAACTCGCAAAAGGCGAAGATATCCTAATCGATGGAGCATCACTAACTCCGACAGGATGGGATAGAGCAGTCCAAGCAAATCTTCATTTTGAAAATAATATTTTAAATATAAAAGACATAAATTATTATATAGCTCAAGAAATCGTAAAAGGAAGTAAAGTAAAACCTGTACTAACACTTCAAGGAAATGTCGACTGTTCAAAGCCAATTCCGGTTATTCAAGATTTAGGCTTCAATATTCCAAAACCTTTGCCGAGTGAATTTTTGAATGTATTAATCGGTCAGAGAATGTTTAGAGGCGGAGAGTTTTCAGGGAATTTGAAAGTCCTTAATAACGGCCCTTATCCTGTTATAAAAGGCAATATGAAAGCCCAAAAAATAAGAATACCATCCCAAAGACTTTCTATCAGAAACGGTGAATTATATACTGACAAAGACGAAATACATCTTGTCGCAGAGGGTCGTTACAAACGTAATGAATTTGATTTTACGGGTGATATAGCAAACGGTCTGAAATATCCGATTGTAATAAAAGATGTAAACTTTGGAATGGATAAAATTGATTTAGACAGACTTTTACAATCGTTTAATAAGCAAAATACAGAAGCAGTCAAAACCGCCTCAGCCGTAAGTGTTGATGCCGCAGAAGATGATACTGCAGCTGATGAAGCTTATGTATTTGATGTGAATAATATCATCATTGAAAGATGTATTTTCAGACTTAAAGAAGGTACATATAAAGATATCAACTTCGGTAATATTGCAGCAAATCTTACTCTTGATAAAAATAATATTCTTGAGCTTAAATCTAACAGATTTGACATTGCAGATGGAATTTCTTCATTAAAAGTTCATTGTGATTTAAGAAATCATAAATATAATTTCAAACTTGGAGTTAAAGATATCAATTCAGACTTGATGTCAACAACACTTTTAAATCTTCCAAGAGAAATTTCAGGAAAAGCAAGCGGAATAATGGATCTATATACTGATGATTCGCTAAAATTGAACGGAGAAATTAAATTTGTCGTCAATGACGGACAGATACAAAAAATCGGTCTGGTCGAATATGTCATGAAATTTGCAGCATTATTCAGAAACCCGCTTGCAATGATTAGCCCATCAACCGTATCTGATATAGTAAATATCCCTGAAGGAAAATTCAAAAAAATAACGGGTGATATGAAAATCAGAAATAACGTAATTGAAATGATGAAAATAAAATCATCATCCCCACAATTAAGCAGTTTCATAATCGGAAGATATGATATGGAAACAAGCGATGCTACATTAAGAATTTATACAAAATTCAGTAATACTAAAAAAGGATTTGCCGGAGCATTAAGGAGTTTTTCTCTAAGCAGTCTAGCAAACAGAATTCCGCTAAGCAGCCGTAATGATGCCCAGTATTATTCAGCAGAACTTGAACAATTACCACCTTTAGAAGTCGGTGAAGAAGATAGTCAGGTATTTTTGACAAAAGTTGATGGAGATGTCGTAAATAACAATTTCCTTTCATCATTAAAGAAAATTAAATAGGAAGATTATGAAAATAAATCCAGTAACAAACAATAGAGAAATATCAATTACACAAAGTTTTGGTGATACAAACACAAAATTAAACACAATTTTTTCTACATCAGATACCACAAAAACAAAAGAAATACCTCAGACAGGGCTTATTCTGGAGAATGAAAAAGTTCCGCCCAAAGGCAGTAATAGTCCCGAGCATTTAAAAAATGCTCCAAGTCCTATTATTACTGTTGCAGGTGAAGAAAAATTTGCATCAATAGTGGTTGATACCGAACACAATCTGTTATACAAATATAACGACAAAGGCGAAGCTGAAATGGTCTATTCTGTTGCAACAGGCAAAAAAAGAACTCCAACACGAAAAGGTATTAAAATGATTACTAATGTAGAGGATTATCCATACAAAACGGCTTATGGAACTAAAAGGAAGAAAAATCCTGACGACTATGGTCCTAACGTAATTATTATTGAAAACATTAATCCTGAAACCGGAAAAATATATGGCAACAACGGTCAATTTATCCATGGGAATAATAATCCGAGCAGTATTGGAGAATACGCTTCCCTTGGATGTGTTCGAATGGATAATGAAGTTATCAAAAAGTTAGCTAAAGAAGTCGTTAAACAAACTTATGTCTTAGTGAAATAAAATTATAAGTAACATTTAGGTTCTTGACCAGCAACTCCTGCATATAATTCAACGTATTCTTTTGCCGGACTAGAATTAATTTTTGTCAAAAGAACTTCTTCAATTTGGAAAAATCCGACATCGCCTGACATCTCAATTTCGATTTTTATAGGTTTCTTTTCACCGTGATGAATTCCGATACGATTAATTGCATTAGCGGAATATTTATGAATATCACCAATTTTTGGAGTTTTATTAATTGAAAGCGGAATTCTTGCTCTGCCTTTTGTCATATCACACCCATCAGCAATAAGAAGAATGCCTGCTTCAATAGAATGAATTTTTCTTGAAGACATGTGACCTATAATTGCCTCAGTAGCAAGTGACTTTATAACAATACGCTTGTGCAAATCATCAGGAAAAACATGCATCAAAGTCCTATCAATCAATGGTTGAGCAAGCATGGCAGACATTTCCTCATGACCTTGACGACCAATCATCATACCCAAATCGTGCATCATACCTGCCATAATTACAGCACACATACTATCTTCAAAAGTCCCGACTTCTTCCAATTCAAGAGAAGTTTTTATTCCTGACTCTTGGAGAATATTCAGCATTTTAATAGCATTGCCAACAACCTGTCTCATATGCACAGGCCCATGGTCATTAAAACCTAAGCGTTTTATTGAAACATTATTGGCATATTCTTGCATTTCCTGCAGTTCTTCATCTGCAAAAAGATAATTAACAAGTTTAAGACAATTTGGATTATTCTCAAGTCTTTTTAATATTTTCGATTCAATAGATACTTCTTTAACTGATTTCATAATTTTACCTTATCAATATTTCTACTTATAGCATAACTCATAATCGAAATATTTTCCACATAAAATCTAACTATGAGATTTTCTATAAATTTGGTAATTTTGTAAATCACGAAAATTCCAGTTGATATCCTTTTTAACAACTTTTGCAGGATTACCGGCAAGTATTACATTAGACTCATTGAATTTCTTAGTAACAACACTCGCCCAGCCTACAATACTATCATCGGAAATTTTAGTATTTTTACCGATTTTAACATCTTTTCCGACCCAAACATGCCTGCCTATTTCAATACTTTTACCGAAATTAAGAGGGTTTCCTTCTAAATCAGTAATTGTATGAACATCCGTACACCAAACGTCAATTCCCCAAGAGAACATACAATCATCCCCGATTTTTATAGAAGAATTATCGTCCTGCAAAAACAACCGAGCACCGCAAAAGATAATATTATCACCAATATTAATTGAACAATTATTTGCATAACGGGCAACTCCAGGGTCAATTGTATCTTCAGGAGGATTTCCAATATTTATGGTAAGTCCTGTCAGTCCGATAGTATCATTCACAGGATAAAAAACTTTTCCGATATTAACAGAATTGTTTTTACCAAAAATTGCAATCAACAGACCTTTTTGGTGAATAAAATCTTCAGGATTTTCAACTTTTATTTTAACAATATTATTTTCACCCGATATATGTATAAATTCGATTTTTTCTTTAATTACCTGATTTCCATCAGGAGTTTCCAATATAATTTTATTATTATTCATAAAGTCCTCCTATGAAAAAATTATATTACTTGATAGTAACTATCAGTCAAGGATAAAATATTACTAAATTCTATGTTAAATTACTAATCAAAATAATTAAGCTATTAAAGTAAATTTATCCAACATTCTTTCTTATTTTTAATTGAATATAACTCATTTACTAATAATATTTGTACTTTTTAAAAAATAAACTTATAATTGTAAAAGGATATTAAATTAACCATGGACATTTTAAATAAATTAGCAAAATCAGAATTTCGAAACAGATTTAAACTAAAAGCAAAAGACCTTGAATATATAAAAGATAAAGGCATTGATAAAATATATACACATGCTAAAGATTTTATAAAAAAAAGAATTGCACCTGCGGAAATTCCAAATGACGGAAAACAAACCCCAATGAGAGGTCATCCTGTTTTTATTGCACAACACGCAACTGCAACTTGCTGTAGAGGTTGTATTGAAAAATGGCATAAAATTCCTAAAGGTAAGGAGTTAACATTAAGTCAACAAGAACATTTAGTTTCCATAATTATGGAATGGCTAAAAAAGCAGTTATGAATTTTTCAAGTCTAAAAATGTTATACTGCGTACATTTCCACAGAAATCTTTAATAGGAATTTTTTCTTCATTGGCACTATTATGAGGGTTGATTAAAGTAACAAATTCACCATCTATTCCCTTAATTGTATACGCATGATGTATATACAAACCATTCAGTTTTTCTTTAAAATTACAGGTAATAGCATACTTTTCGGGATTTTCCTTTAAAGACATAACCAAATCCTTAATTTTTTTAGAACAACCAATTTTTGCATTAAAGAAAGTCTTCGCTTTTTTACCTGTAATTAAATATATTATATCTGACGAGAACCCGCCTGCAAGAGGATCTTTAGGATTACCTAATGCGAACTTTCCATTAACAACATTAGGATCTTCATTCTTCGTATAATCATTATTTGTTATAAGCTTTTTTTTATAATATTCGGCTGCTAACTCTATTGCTAACATATCATCGCTGCCCTTTACATATTTCTTACTCTGTTTTGCGGCACTTAATACCATTTGAGGAATAATTATATTTGTATTTGTACCTTTAAAACAAACAACCACACCGTCATCAGTTTTTACCAGTGATTTTTTAATATATTCTCGACCTTTTTGTGTGTTAGCCAGTGCATTAATTCCGGCAAGCAGCCAACAATCATTTTTTACTTGTTTTATAGCTTCTATATTCCCGTTTATTGTAATTTCGGTATTAGTATAATTATTTACATACTGCCAACCTGCAATTGAGTCAAAATCCACAGTATAAAATTTAGGTATAAAATCCTTATACTTTTCCTGAGGCATTTTAAAGTCAATAATTGAAACCAAATTTTTTGGATTATTTTGACTAACTTGTCGTTTTTCCGCAATAGGATTTGTATTATTCATAAAAGCAGAAATTGATAACATTTTTATTCTCCAAATATCCCTTATATTATTAAAAACATTATCAACAAAATAATTGACAAAATTTCTATAATTATATTTTTTATATTAAGCAATTTTTGGACAATAAAAAACTTTATATTTTTGTAGGGACTATTGAATGTTTACAAAATTAAAAACGATATCATCACTAGCATCATATTTCAAAAATGTTTATGCCTCTCAAAAGCCTCAGAAGTTTTTAGCAAAACAAGTCCAAGATATTGAAATTTTTGGAACTCGACATTATATGGACGGAAATGTTCCTGCTGAAATAATAGAAAAATATACCCCCTTACGAAGATTAAGTAAAAAAACATGCACATTGTCAGATTCTAAATATTTTATTAAAAAATTTGAAAGCGAAAATAAAAATGAAATACCAAAATTGTGGTCACAAATGTCAGAAGAGCAAAAAGTAGATTTTATAGTCAAAAACAGATATGAGAAATTAGTTTCCAATAAAATAATGAATGATATATCAAAATCCAGAGTTGAAGAAGCATTTGGATTAACAACAGATGGACAAATTCGTTACTATGGGAATTGTCATTCAAGCAGACATTGCCCAGGAACTGAAAATAATAATTTAATCTCTATACATAATCATCCTATACAATTTGGCATCGATTATACAAAAGAAGAATATAAAGCAATAAATCAAAGTTTTCATCCTTTTTCTCAGAGTGATATTATACACAGCATAAAAAGACCAAAAGCTTATGTAGTTGATATGAATGGAAATAAATACAGCCTAATTCCAAATAAAAAATTACAAAACCATTATAAAATAGATAACTATATCGATGAATTATCATCTGATTTAACTAATATTACATCAAAAAACATCAATAAATATTCTAAAATCTCTGATGCGATAAAATATTCAAGACTTGGATACATAAACAGAATAAAAAAAGATGGTCATGAAATAAAACAACTAAATTTGTTTGATACTTAAATTTGCACAATGGACAAAAATTAATGCAAAAATTCTTAGTAATAAAAAAGAGTCCAATTTTAACATTATAAATAATACTGGAGACGAGGGGAGTCTTCTTGAATTTGTTTCACGCTCATGGAGTTTCGCCTAAAAAGCTTTGCTTTTGCCGGCTCAATCCATTCGCTATCCGGACTCGCTCTGCTACGTCCGTACACAAATTCGCCGAACCCCCAAATAGTGTTCTCCACCGAACTCATCTGACCATAATAAAGGACATAACAAGTATGTCCTTTATTATGGTGGAGACGAGGGGAGTCGAACCCCTGTCCAAAATGGATAAAGACAAACCTCTACGAGTGTAGATTTTTATTTTCTCGACTGATTCAGGAAAAAATCACTACCCTACAAATCAGTCCAAGGTTTTATTTGAGGGAAACTCTAAACCCTTAATGGTTATCTTGATACGTCTACCATCATCAACGTACTGCGTCTTGCATAATGGACCCATATCACCGGCAAGCTGGGCAATATGAGTAGCTATTGTAATCTAGACTATGCAGCTAATGCATATCTTTCAGCGCCAAATACGCCTTTGATTACGTTGTTTTCATTTTTAGCATTTAATTTAGTTTGCTCGTTGATAACCGAGAACAGCACTCGGACTCGCAGCCTGCATTCACCGAACATCCTGTCTAATCCAAAACGTCCCCATATTCTTATTTCAAAGTTCCGTTACTACATTATAAAACATTTTATAAAAATATCAACCCTGAACTTTTTCAAATTCTATCTTAAAATACATATCTGCAGGAAAGTTTGGTAACAAAGGTTTTCGTTTCCATAATTTTACCATCATTTCAGCAGGCAGACTATTCACATTAAATTCAAGTTCAGTCTGACGTGGCGACATATTATTACATCCTCCGGAAGCCTTGCAGCTACTCCCGACATGAATAAAATCTGCAAACTTATGAACATTTTTTGAAGCGTTTTTTTCATTGAGCATTGTAATATTTTGCAAGTCTGATATATACATATAATCATATCCAAAATCTCTGGCGTTCAACCCGCTTAATATCAAAGGATAATGAATATCTTTTTGATTAAAATAATTCACTTTATTTTTATAAATAAAAGGGGACATCTCATATTTTGCGGTAATCATTTTTTTAGAAGCATCATAAGTAAGTTCTATCGGAATATTTCTGGAAAACCTACCGGTACAATACTCACTCCACCTATCAGAATAGGGCAAACTAAACGGGAAATAAGTTTGCACAAGTAAATCTGGATTATTTATAAACCTGCTCACCGCAGAAACACCATAAGTCGTACTTTCACCTTTTTTACTGCATACAAGAGGTTCCAATCCCCACCACTCTTTACCGTCAACAATAGAACCAAATACTTCTCCATTTGGCTCATAACCATTTCTATTAAAAATAGATTTTTTTACAAATGCTTTTCGGATTTCATAGACTTCTTTTTTAGTCATCCCGTTAAAACACATTGGGTCATTTATCGGGAGATTTATAACATTTTCAGATGTTTTGACATTATTACTCTGATAATTTTTTCCTCTGATTTTAGAAAATATATTATCTGAATTTTTAATACTTTTCGTATCAAAAGCTTTTCTTGGAGAATTTTGAGTAAGGCTGGCTTGTTTTTTGACAAAATCAGAAACTGTATTGTGAATGGAAGATAACAAGGCTAAAACCAGAAAGGCAAGCACAAATACCATTATATAAGGCAATTTGCTATTAGTATTTTTGGTTTGCCTTTGAAATTCGTCATTTTCTTCCATAAAAATTTCTCCTAATTAGCTTATAAGAAGTCTATCAAGACAAGCTTTTGAGGAATATTGCCACTCACGATAAGTTACATGTCGAACATTAAAACCGCAGCGTTCAATGATTGCCTGCTTTTTCATATTAGAAACTGACTGTTTCATATTATCTTCAACACCGTCGACTTCTATTACAAGTTTGTCATCCACCAGCAAATCAGCACTCAACCCTGCGATTTCTACACCGGCTTTGACCGTATGTCCAAGAGTTCGAATTTGTTCAGCGATTTCTTTTTCAAGACTATTTTTATAAATATTTTCATCAATCTTACAATTTTTTAAGGCTTCTCGTTTATTTATATATTCCTCAACATAAGACATGTAATCTCTAAACAATCCTTCTTGCAATTCTTTAGGATCTTTAGATACAAAGTTGATGACCTTATACCTTGCACGACTGATTGCAACATTAAATAAGTTAGGTTTTTGCAAGAAAGTAAGACTTTGCGGAAAACTGTTATTTGCAAAAGCCCACGACATAAGAATAATATCACGTTCATCACCTTGGAATGTGTGAGCAGTACCGATTTCTATCTGATGTTTTTTAATCATGTGATCAGAAAGAACTTTAGCAACAGAAATTTTCAACTGCTCTACCTGAGCTCTGAAAGGTGAAATTATACCGATAGATACAGGTTTGTCAGGATTTTTGCGTTCATCTTCAACTACAATGTCATATAACCTTTTAACAAGAGTTTCAATCTCAGGCAAGTTCCTTGTTGCATCAAAATCAACTTTACCTTCAGGAACATGAACTGTTTCTAAAACCAGCTCATCACCTACATCTTTTTTCATAACACGCATTCTGCCACCGTAAAATTCACGATTTGAGAATTCAATAATAGGCGGAAGGCTTCTAAAATGTTCATCCAGCATAACCGAATTCATTGAATAGTAATCAGCTAAATCAAACATCGAATTAGTTCTGAAACGCCACATCAACTGATATTTTTCAGGAATTCCATATTGAGATAAGAATGACTGTTCTTTTGCTTTTTCAAGGAAAGACAAATGCGGAAGCTGTTTATCATCCCCAACGATTACAGCTTTTTTTGCTCTGTATAGAATAGGGAAACAGCTAGCAATATCGCATTGAGATGCTTCATCGATGATTGCAACATCGAATAACCCCGGTTTCAAAGGCAACGAACCTGAAATAGCAAAAGTCGTTACACACCAGCAAGGAAAAGCTTCAAGGATTGGTTTGAAGTCTTCTGTTTCCATAATATGACTTTGCTGACGTTTTTTAGTCGACACCAAAGAAAGTGCATGCACTTTTAGTCTTTGACATTTGATTTGATCTCTTAAAATACCTTTCAAAGCTTCTCTGCGACGATTTTTCAAAATATTTATCGCAAGAGGTTTTTGCTTTTTCTTTAATTGCTTAATTTGTTCTGTCAAAACATGAAGATTGCCTGTTTTCTGAATTTCAGCTTCAATCTTTCTCAAATTATAAATCATACCAGCGACATCAAGTTCTTGTTTCAGTCTTGTAAGATTTTCAAAATCCACATCAAAAGATTTCAATTTAAGCATTTTTTTCAAGCTGTTAAGTGCACCATAATTTGCAATATTAACGAAAAACCCTGTTTTTTCCATATTATGTTCAAGAGTTTTTATAATAGCAGAAATCGCATCCAACTCAGGCTTTTTAAGAGTTGATTTTATAAACTGCATTTCCCCGATAGAACTTTCTTGGATAGAAGTTTCTTCAGAAAGTTTCCGCCAATCATTTTCTAGTTTAATAATCTTTTCACACTTATTTTCACTATCATGAAGCACGTTGTAGTGATTTTTCATATCATCAACATCAACAAAAAGGCTATCCTCATATTCACTATCAATATCGACTTTACCTGATAATAAATCTTGCAATTGATAGCTTAATTGTCTTTGGTAATTCAATCTGCCTGCACGCAGAGCAAGGAATGGAGCACCGAGCTCATTAAGACGGTCAGCAACAACATCCACTGCTTTATCCATACGAGAAGCAACAAGAACGGTTTTTCCGTTAGCTATTAAGTGTGCCACGAGATTGACAATCGTTTGAGATTTACCTGTTCCCGGAGGCCCTTGCACTGCAATGAATTTGTTATTTTCGATATTTTTAATAACTTTTTCTTGCGAATCGCTTAATGAAAGAGGAGTTACAGGATAAAAATCTTTAATCTCTCTCATTTCTTTAATCGGAACACTTTTTTCTTTAGAAAGAGCAAACTCTTCATTTACGATATTCAAAGCAGTTTCTCTATAAATACCGCTCGGTTTTTCAGCAATCTGAGTTAATTCATGCAAAACCCCTGCTGTCACTGTCGGACGTTTAGTAAGAATTATAGCACACTGACGAGTAAGAGAAAGTTTTTCGAGTTTTGTAACCTGTTTTTGTTTAGTTTCTTCCTCTTCTATCACTTCATCTACATTTTCAGCATCAATTTTTTCATTGTAAAAATCTTTTGTAATATTATCCTCATCAACATCATCTTTATGGTCAAGAGAAATATCTATATCAGGGATAATTGATTTTAAAGTTGTAAGGAAAATATTCATTTTTTCGTCAGTAATCGGAAGTGTCGGAACAACCTCTAACAGACCTTCCAACAATGATTCAACTTCGTCATCATCATCACTTTTTTTCATCAAAGCTGTAAGAGCACCCGTATTTAAAGAAAGCACTTCTTCTTGCGGAATACAATTTATGTTCACCCCGTTTCTTTCAAGGTGACATCCCATATATAAAAGCGGAGTTAAAAACTCATTTTGTTTTCTGGTTTTTGAGCTTTTTCCGACAAGGAAAAGATATCCGTAAATCAGATATTTATCTTTTTGATCACGGTCGGATTGAATCATTAGTTCGGTAAGCTTGCTGTCACTGCCATCAAGACGCAAATATTCATCCCATTTCGTAAAAAGTTCTTCCTCACCTTTCAAGAAAATCCATTTGTTGTCTTTATCTCCTTTTAAGTTTCTAAAAGTAGAACTCTTTACCTCTTCACGAACACAATCGTGAAGATATTGGCTTAATTTTTTAATAAAACTATTGTTAAATGCTGAATTAATTGCTTTTGATGCTTCCTGTAACATGATATCTTCCTTTTTCTTCCATTTTACGCTAAAATAGAGAATATGAACATCATCAATATAAATGATACTAAACTATATTATGTTGGCGGGGTAGTTCGAGATGAACTTTTAGGGATTGAAAGTTTTGATGTTGATTTGACATACGAAGGTAATGCCATTGAATTTGCACAAAATCTCAAAAACATTGAAATTCTGCAAATTAATGAACCTTTTGGTACTGTAAGAGTTAAAATCGATGGACGTGAAATTGATATCGCTTCCACAAGAGAAGAAATTTATGATAAAAAAGGACACCTGCCAACAGTTACAAAAATAGGATGCTCGCTTGAAGATGATATCAAACGCCGTGATTTTACAATAAACACCCTTGTAAAATCCACAGCAACAGGAGAAATTAAAGATTTTACAGGCGGAATTGAAGATTTAAAAAATAAAACTCTAAAAGTTCTTCATGACAAAAGTTTTATTGATGACCCGACAAGAATAATCAGAGGTCTAAAATTTTCAATTCGTTTTGGTTTCAAACTCAATAAACAAACAAAAAAATTACAAGATGAATACCTAAAAAATATAAACTATGACATGTGTTATAAAAGAGTAAAAAAAGAGCTGATTGAGACATTTAACCTAAATTCACAAAAAGCTTTTGAAAAATTTATAAAAGACAGAATATACAAACTTATCACAGATAAAAAAGTTTCGCTCCCGCACGTTAATATAGAAAAACTTATAAACAAATATCCTGTAGATAATATCTGGATTGTATATGCAGGAGTTTTACAAGACCTTTCAAAATTACCATTGACTAAAACCGAGCAAAAAATTCTTGATGATTTAAATTCAATAGGAAAAATCAAATCTGATTTTGACGCATATAAAGCTTTCGAAAAAGTCCATATTGAAACAATTCTTCTTTATGCGATATTAAAGAATGAAAAAATAGCAGTTAAATATCTTGATAAATTGCAACATATAAAAATTCAAATCAACGGTAACGACTTACAGGAAATAGGAATAGCACCATCACCCAAGTATCAGGAAATATTTGATTACGTTCTTAAACTAAAACTAAAATCCCCTGATATGTCAAAAGCCGACGAACTCAAAGCTGCAAGAAATTACCTTGTCGGAAATTAAACCTTAAACATTCTAAGGAAAGCTTATTTCTTCATGTCCGTCAGCAGATTTTTTATGAAACTTAATTTCGTAGTCCAAAATATCAGCAATCAAGTAAGCCTCATACAAACTGAGGCTTTTTATTTTCATCTTACTCGTCAAACTCGGCAACGTATAATGCTTTCCGGTTCTTTCTTCTAAGAGTTTAGCCAACTTTGTCAATGTCATCCCGTTCTTTGATGTTAAGGATTTTATAAAATTTTTGATATTTATGTCCATTAATAAAATTATAAATTATTTGACAAAAACTGAAAAATAAATTATAATGTTAATGATATTTAATAATTATTTATGATATATCATGGATAAGATAACAAAATCAGAAAATAACTTCTTAGAACTAATGTCAGATGCACTTGAAGTGAAGGCACTACTTGACATCACTATCAATGTTTTTAAATCTGAAGACTTTAAAAAACTTGACTACTTTCAAATAGCAACACTCCTCTTCGTTACTAAAGAAAAATTGCAGAAACTAATTAACAAATTTGACAGTGAAGATATGAAAAAGATTAATTGAAAAACCGCCTCTTTTGAGGCGGTTTCTTTTTCACACACGAGGAAAATTTTTCCTACTTCACTTCTTTTATTATTACAGTTGCATTCTGACCGCCAAATCCGAATGAATTTGACAAAGCAGCATGAACTTCTGCTTTTCTTGCTTTATGAGGAACGTAATCCAAATCAGCAACTTTTTCATCCTGATTATCAAGGTTAATAGTTGGCGGTACAAGGTTTTCATTAATTGCTTTAACACAAGCAATACATTCAACAGCACCTGTTGCACCCAACAAATGACCATGCATACTCTTAGTAGAACTTACCATAAGTTTAGGATTTTTCTTTTTATCACCAAATACACCAGCAATAGCATGAGATTCAGCAACATCACCCAAACCGGTACTTGTACCGTGAGCGTTTACATAATCAATTTCTTCAGGTTTCATACCTGCATCTTCTAATGCAAATTTCATTGATTGAGTTGCACCCTTACCTTCAGGACAAGGAGCTACAACATCATAAGCATCTGCAGTTTGTCCGTATCCTACAATTTCAGCGTAAATATGTGCACCGCGTTTTTTAGCATGTTCATATTCTTCCAATACCAAAACCCCTGCACCTTCTGACATTACAAAACCGTCTCTATCAACATCCCAAGGACGAGAAGCTTTTTGAGGTTCATCATTACGTTTTGACAATGTTCTTGCACTCGAAAATGCACCGATTCCTACATCACAAATTGTAGCCTCGCAACCGCCTGCAACCATAATATCAGCATCTCCATACTGAATAGAACGGAAAGCATCACCAATTGAATGTGTAGCTGTTGCACAAGCAGAAACTACAACTTTATTAATACCTTTAAAACCATATTTCATTGAAATTCGACCTGAAGCCATGTTCACAATCATCATTGGGATAGTGAATGGAGAACATTTATTCGGTCCTTTTTCCAAAATACGTACATGGTTTTCTTCAAAAGTTCTAAAACCACCAGCAGCAGAACTAACCATTACACCTATTTTATAAGGATCAACGTCTGTTACTTCTTCCAATTTAGCATCTTTAATCGCTTCATCAGCTGCAATCATTGCAAACTGAATAAATCTGTCCATTTTTTTAGCTTCTTTTGGATCAAGATATTCCTCAGGATTAAAGTTTTTAACTTCACCCGAAATTTTTACGACGTGCTTTGAAACATCGATTAATTCTGAAGTGCTAATTCCGCTTTTTCCTTCAACAAGACTGTGCCAAAATTTATCAACACCTACGCCAAAAGGTGAAACCGCACCTAATCCTGTGATTACTACTCTTCTTTTAGTCATCTCTTTACCTTTTTAAAATCTAACTCGACTTTCGCCGTTGTTATCCTTCTAACTATATTAGAATCTCTTCTTTTTGATAAATGTGCGAGGGAGAAAATAATATTCAATTTTCGCCCTCGCATAAAATTTAATCGAAATCGATCTACACACTTCCTGCTAACAGGGTACTATAACTAGTTAGAGTGTGAATCAATATAATCAACAGCGTCTTGAACTGTTTGAATTTTTTCAGCTTCTTCATCAGGAATTTCGCAACCGAATTCTTCTTCGAAAGCCATAACTAATTCTACTGTATCTAATGAATCAGCACCCAAGTCAGCTGTGAAGCTAGCTTCAGGAGTTACTAATGATTCATCAACGCTTAATTGATCAACAACAACTTTTTTTACTTTTTCTAATGTACTCATTCTTCTTTACCTCATTTAATTAATTGTATTACAATACATTTTCTTTAATATTATATATTCTACAAGATTTTTTTGCAAGAAATTTACACTTCCACTGCGATATTGTTAAAAATCTTTATATAATAAGACCGCCATCTACTTCCAAAACTTGTCCTGTCACATATTCAGCATCAACCGCCAAGAATTTAACAGCTTTTGCAATATCCTCAGGTTCACCAAGACGTTTCAACGGAATGAAGTCAGTAAACTTAGAAGTATCTAAATCTTTTGTCATGTCAGTATTAATAAACCCAGGAGCGATAGCATTAACTCTAATACCACGAGAACCTAATTCTTTTGCAAGAGTTTTAGTTAAGCCGATTAAACCTGCTTTTGCAGCAGAATAATTTGCTTGACCTGCATTTCCTGACACACCGACAACACTTGACATATTAACAATTGCACCGCTTCTTTGTTTCATCATAACTTTTACAACAGGTTGTGAAACATAAAATGCACTTGAAAGATTTGTATTAATAACAGCGTCCCAATTTTCAGCACTCATTCTCATAAATAACCCATCTCTTGTGATACCTGCGTTATTTACCAAAACATCAATACGTCCGAATTTGGCAAGAACTTCATCTACACCTTTTGCTGCAGCTTCTTTATCAGAAACATCAAATTTGAAAGCTTCTGCATTAACCCCTAATGCTTTTAATTCTTCAACTGTTTTGTTAGCAGCTTCAACATTACCTGCGTAATTTACGGCAATATCATAACCGGCTTTTGCAAGTTCAATTGCACAAGCTTTACCTATTCCTCGAGATGCACCCGTTACTAATGCTAATTTTTCAGACATTTATTTTCTCCTTAATTATTTGTCAGACTTAAACCAACTTGTTATTTTTCTAATAAATTCTTCAACTTTTTCGGAAAATGTTTTGCGGGTAATTTTTGTAAAATATTCATCAACTTGTTTTTTGGTTATTACTCTGCCCTCTCGCAAATACACATTTCTCGGTGCAAGGTCAGGACGTCTTTTATAAAATTCCTTGCTGTTATAATAATTATTTGCAAGCTTCTTTCCGAACATATCGAAAATTTTCATCTACACTCCGCACATAAGCTCTGATTTTAAAGCTTCGACTGTTGCATCAAGCGATGCTTTATCAAATACATTAAACACTTTTGCTTCAGGTACTATTTTCTTATTCAGACCTGCCAAAACTTTGCCCGGCCCGATTTCAACAAAGATATCCACTCCATCAGCCGCCATTTTTTGAATTGTTTGAGTCCAATGTACAGATGAATAAATTTGTTTTGGCATTTTCACTCTGAATTCTTCAGCTAAAGTTGTTGAATTTGCATCAACGTTTGTGATTACAGGAATTGCAGCATTATTCAAATGCAGACCTGAAACAAAGGTTTCGAACGCTTTACCTGCGGATTCCATAAATTTCGAATGGAAAGCACCTGATACAGGAAGAGGAACAACTCTTCTTGCACCTTTTGCTAGTAATAATTCTCCAGCTTTAGCTACAGCTGCTTCATCTCCCGTAATTACTACCTGCACAGGTGAGTTGTAATTTGCAACATCAACATATCCTAATTCTGATGCTTCTTTTAAAGATTCTTTCAATGCTTCTTCTGATGCATTAAGAATAGCTGACATTGCACCTCCATGAGTTGCTCCCATTAAGTCAGCTCTTTTTTGAATAGCTTTCAATGTATCTTCTAAAGACATGACACCTGAAGCATACATTGCACAATATTCACCCAAACTGTGACCTGCAACATAAGCAGGTATTACTTCACAACTATCTCTCAAAGCTTCCAGAGCTGCAATGGACATAGTTACTATTGAAGGTTGAGTATTAACTGTTTGTTTCAAAGCATCTTCAGGTCCTTCAAAACACATTGTCGTAATACTTTTACCTAAAACTTCATCAGCAGTGTCAAAAACATTTTTCGCACTTTCACTGTTTTCATACAAATCTTTCCCCATACCTACAGATTGAGATCCTTGGCCAGGAAACAAAAAAGCAACTTTCTTTGTCATACACACATCCCTCTCTTAACTTTTCTATGCAAAAATTATACTATAAAAACGGCAAAAGTAAATATATAAAAAGGATGCGCCTTTAATAATAAAGACGCATCTAAAATTATTGTTTACTCATAATCTGATAAATAATCTTGGTGAACAATTTCTTCAGACTTAATAAACTTGTTACCATTTATATCAACAGAATAATCATAAACTTTAATCGTATTATCATCCAGCTTTACTTGAACCGTTCCGCCAGTTTCATTCCCGTTATTATCATATTCGACAAAATGTGACATATTACCGGTCTTTAAAGTTAATGTTTTGCCTTCACCAAATAAACGTGATTCCATTACTCTTATAGTTGCACCAGTTTCTGGATTTTTATAATATATTCCGCCGTTTTTATCCATATATGGTTCTTTTACCCAACCTTGTGCCTCTAAATCTTCAGGGGTCTGGAATTTAGCACCAAGCGTACTCTGTTCTAATGCTCCGTTAAAGTCTTTTGGAGCTTTATTTTCCGCTTCGTTTTGCTTAACACTTGTCAAGAATTTATTGCCGTTTATATCATTTTCATAGTGGTATTCTACAGAACTGCCGTCTTTATTTTTAATAACAACAACACCGCCTTTAGGATTGCCGTTATCATCAAACCATTGCGTATGTGTCAAACCATCTTTTTGATACTCTACTGAATTTTCAAATTCACATACTCTTATGGTTTCACCTGTTTTCTTATTTTCATAATGCAAGCCGCCATTCATATCCATTAATTGATTATCAGGATCAGGAACAGATTTCAGCTTACCATTCTCATCTTTTACAAGCTTCACTCCGGGAGTCGGAGTATAGCCTAATTTTGTTAAATCATCTTTACTCATAAATTTGTTTTTAACTGGTGAATACTTTATTGCAGAATTAAAATCATCGTAATTATCAGCATTGCTATTATCAGCAGGCTCAGAATGTTGACCCAATCTATCTTGAAATAATGGCTTTAGTTTTTCAGTATCAATTTTTCCTGTTTGTCCGACATTAGACTTTCCATTGTCCATAGGTCCAATGTTACCAACGGATAAAAATCCCATAATAATCTCCTTTCGTGTTTATACTCTTTTAAGCACACATTGCTTATATATTATATATAAGTAAATAAATTTATATTAATTTACCTAGAAATTTAAGACAAATCAACGAAACTCATATTATTAAAGGGTTTCAAGCAGTTTTACCTATAATTAATATTTTTTAACAAAAAAATACAGGCTGTCATAAACCTGCATTTTTAAATATATTTTATTGTTATAATTTAGCAAATACCTTCACGGAGTCTAACTATAGCACCGCCCCATGTCATACCTGCTCCAAACCCGCAAAGCACAGCGGTCGTACCTAGTTTTACGTTCCCTTTTTCTACACTTTCAGCTAACGCAATAGGTATAGAAGCAGCGGATGTATTTCCGTAGTATTTGATATTTGTAACAACTTTTTCATCACTATATCCGAGACGTTCTTGAACAGCCTGAATAATTCTGATATTAGCTTGGTGAGGAATTAGGTAATCAATATCTTCTGCTTTCAAACCTGCATTTGTGATTAAGTTTTCAACATAATGAGGAAGAATTTTAGCAACAAATGTATAAACCCCACGGCCATTCATTCTGATACCTTTAGGTTTTTCTTCATACTGTTCAACAAGCGGACAATTTTTTCCGTCAAATGAAAGCTCAATAAGGTTACCATAGTTTCCATCAGCTTTGATATCTATTGCAATGATATCATCAATTCCATCTTCAGCTTCAGTTACAACCATAGCACCTGCACCGTCACCGAAAAGAATTGAAGTTCCTCTATCTGTCCAATCTACTAATCTTGAATTATTATCAGTAGCAACAATAAGAATTTTTTTGTACATTCCTGAACCGATATAAGCTTTTGCAATACTCAAGCCGTAAATCAAACCTGAACATGCAGCAGTAATATCAAAAGCAGGAATTTGCTCTTTTATACCTAATCTTTGATGAATATGACAAGCAATAGCAGGATATAAATCAGGCGGAGCTGAAGATGCAGCAATAATTAATTCAATCTCATCAGGATTAATTTTTGCTCTGTCTAAAGCCTTTTTTGCAGCATCAAAACCCAAATCAATTGCGTTTTGTTCGCCTGAAACTACACGTCTTTCTTTTATACCGGTTCTTGTATAAATCCACTCATCAGATGTCTCGTATAATTTAGTCAAATCATCATTAGTAATGACTGTTTCGGGTAAACTGTAACCAACACCTGCAATTCTTAATGGAATAGTTTTATTTGTCATTTATTTTAGTCCTCATTAAATCTGGAAATCTTTTCATTTACGCCGGTCTCGACTGCTTCTTTTGCAACACGCACAGCGTTCTTGATTGCGTAAGCTTTACTTCTGCCATGCGAAATAACAGTAATACCTTTAACACCAAGCAGTAAAGCTCCGCCGAATTCTTCATAATTAATCTTTTTACCAATTCTTTTCATGAAAGGTTTTGCAAGAAGTCCAATAATTTTACCGGCCAAATCTGATTTAAATTCAGACTTAATCATTCTGAATAACATAGAAGAAGTACCTTCTGTGATTTTCAACGCAACGTTACCTACGAAACCGTCACAAACAACAACATCACAAATACTTAAGAAAATTTCTTTACCTTCTATATTTCCAACAAAGTTAATCCTATCTTGGTGTTCTTCTAATAATTTATAGGTATTTTGAGCCAATTCATTACCTTTTCCTGCTTCTTCACCTATATTCAAAACACCTACACGAGGATTTTCAATACCAAGAACATTCTTAGAAAAAGTAACACCCATAATAGCGAATTGATATAACATTTCTGGTGTACAATTACTATTAGCACCGCCATCAATCAGAACAATTGGTTTTTTCATAGTAGGCAACGTAACTGCGATAGCCGGTCTTTCAATACCTGTTAATCTGCCTAATCCAAACAAACTTGAAGCCATAGCTGCCCCTGTAGAGCCAGCTGCAACAACTGCATCTGAACTGCCGCTGGCAACAGCATCAACTGCAAGGACAATTGATGACTTTTTCTTTTTACGAATAGCCTGACCAGGTGCTTCGCCCATTTCGATAACTTCAGAAGCATGGGTAACTTTTATATCCAATTTGCTCAAATCTATTTTAATACGTCTTTGCTTTCCGCCTGAACCGCAATCCGAATATATACCTTCTTGAGCAATTCTATCCAATTCCTGTTCAATACGATCCTGTTTACCAACTAATTCGATTGCTACACCATATTCTTGTGCACCCCAAACAGCACCCGCAACAATCTCGTGCGGAGCATGGTCACCACCCATTGCGTCTATTGCTATTCTTGTCATCTTTCCCTCTCAAAGTCTTATCTAAAAGTGATTATTTCCCGTCACCATAAAGATGACGGGATCAATAATTATTTTTCTTCAGTTTCTGAAGCTTTTTCTTCTACTTCAGCTTCTTTTGTTTCTTCAACAACTTCAGCTTTAACTTCTTCTGCTTTAGGAGCTTCTGTTTCAGCTTTTTTAGAAGATGATTTTTTAGCAGGTTTTACTTCTGCTGCTACTTCTTCTTTTCTATCTTTCAAGCTTACAGGTTGTCCTTTGTAAGTTCCGCATGCTGTACATACGGTGTGAGTTAAAACTGTTGCACCGCAGTTAGGGCATTTAGTAGTTTCCGGTTTTGTAGCTTTCCAGTTGCTTCTTCTGTGTCCTTGTGCGGAATGTCCTGTTCTTTTCTTTGGTACTGCCATTTTTCTTTTTCCTTTTTTATTTTTACTACTACTTATATTTCTTTTATACAGGCAAAATCAGCATCCACAAACTAATTTGCCCCATCGAGCTTGATATTTTTAAAAACTTCAAGTCTCGGGTCGGTCAAGTCTTCCTCTTTAAGAAATTCTTTCCCATTACAATTTATACCACAAACTTTTTTATTTGGTAAATTTAATATTACAGATTGATACAATAAGTCATAAATATCAATTTCTTGTACACCATTTAAGTCTGTAATAAACTGTCCTTCTTTCAATTCAGTTTCTTGATAATACTCATCGGACAAGGCATTTTTTGCAAACATTTCATCAATAGTGAAGTTCAAATCATATTTGAATTGATTAAGACATACATCACATTCCAAATTCAAAATACCTGAGATATCACCACTGATTTCAATAAAATCTCCTAAAGATTTTATCACCAAATCAGCTTCAATCGGGCCATCAGAATCAATTTCTTTAATTTTGTCCGAAAAGTGATATTCAAGAGTTTTTTCATCAGACTCTTCAATTTGTTCAATTGAAATAAGATGTTTAGACATATTGTTCTTCCTGCATAGCAACCGCTGCAACCTGATTAGATACAAAACAAACTTTTTTCAAAGGTCCTGTTGTTTCTTTTTCTACAAGCACTGCAGAAGCTGATTTCATCAGTTGAGTGATTTCAGAATACAAATCCTGAGGATTTTCAACATACAAAACTAATGGAGCTGTTGACCCTTTCAAAAAAACGAGAACTGAAGTTCTTTTTTTAATGTTTTGGGTATTCATATTTTGCGGATTAAACTGTTGTGCCATAATTTTCTCCTATATTAACAAGTGTAACTATTTTAAACTAAAAACGAATTTTATGCAAATTTTTACATAATATATCCTTCTCTTTGGATGTGAAGTAAAGAGAAAGATATATAAACATATTTAATAACTATGCAGTTAATAGTCCAAGTGTGGAATTAAAATAAATGGTAATACATATTAACTTATCAATACAAAGTAAGAGAAAGGATTTATATGAAAAAAAATTTTTACATCGTGATAATTATCGCATTATCATTTGCACTTGGATATTCAGTGAATAATATAGCAATTTCTGATACCACACCAAGAGTAGCCGTAATTGATGCAGCAAAGATTGTTGCAAATTCAACTGCAGTAAAGAATTTAAAAGCCGAACAGGAAAAGAAAGTAAAAGAAATTCAAACAACATTGGATAAAGCGAAAGCAGAACTTTCAAAAGAAACAGATCCGGCAAAAATTGCCGCAATAGAAGAAAAATACAGAAATCAGGTAAATGCACAAAAAATAGCACTTGACACCGAATATAATAATAAATTAACACAAATTGATAATGAAATAAGATCAACAGTAATCGAAAAAGCTAGAAACCTAAACTATGATTTAGTTTTACCCAAAAATATGGTCTACTTTGGCGGTGATGACATAACCGATGTTATAGCAAAAGACATAAAATAAAAAAACAGGCATTTTGCCTGTTTTTTATTACCATAATTTATGAGGATAATCCTCTTTAAATTCCCATCCATCACATTCTAAAAGTACTGAACACCTAATAGGATCATTTTTACAATTAGTTAAAGCTGTATCTCTATTGACGCAATGCCCATAAGCTCCAAAAAACTTACTCTTATTTCCCCAAAATGAATTTCTTTTAGTATCATTAAAACACATTAAAAAACGAAACCTATCATAACCATCTTTATCAGGAGATTTTCCAAGCCCATTCATATCATATATAATGTCAATACAAGCACCATTATGTAACATAAATTCAGACCCGTCTGTAAGCACAATTGTTTCATAATTATTATTACTATCCCATTTTTTTATACCTGCACTAACATATTTTAAATACGGTAAAATATACTTTTCAACAAAAGCTTTGTTCCAATCTGCATTTGCACCATAATCAACTTTACCTTCATCATTTTTTAATTGATCAGCTTTTGTCCAATAGACAGCAGATCCATTATCTACTTCTGAGCGTATGATAGCCTGAGAAAGCGTACTGTAAAATTTCTTAATTCGAGTGGAATATTCTTGTCTTTTATAGTTTGCAATCAATGTCGGCAATGTCATCGCTGCGACTATTCCGATTACTCCTAATGTTATTAGCACCTCTGCTAATGTAAATGCGTTTTTCTTTTTCATAAGTCCTCCGTTTATCTTTATTTTTATTGCAACTTTTTCAAAAATTTTGCACCAAAAATTACCGTGTCACTTGGCACGGCTTGCTTTTCAGCTCTTTTTTGTTCAATAGGAGGTCTAAGTCAGAAATGCTTGATTTAACTGTTAGCTGGTAGCCCCCCCCCCCGAAATCCTATCTATTTGCGGTTTTTGCATACATCCTCCTTCGTTTGCGTTTATATTTATCATTATAAATTATTTCGGAAAGTTTTTCAACTCGTTAAAATATGCTATAATTCAAAACATGAATGATAATTTAAAACAGACATTAAAACTTCTGCCCTCGCTTCCGGGGTGTTACATTTATTACAACAAAGACAATGAAATCATTTACGTTGGCAAAGCAAAAATTCTCAAACGCCGTGTAATGAGTTATTTCAATAAAAAGCACTACGACAGCGTAAAAGTCCAAGTTCTTGTATCCCAAATCGAGCGAATGGAATACATTATCACAAATACAGAAGTTGAAGCTCTCATTCTTGAAAGTCATCTTATCAAAAAACACAAACCAAAATATAATATTTTATTAAAAGATGATAAAAAGTATCCTTATTTTCTTATTACGGATGAAGACTTTCCAAGAATAACCGTTGTAAGGAAAAAGAACATGAACCCCGAAAAAGGCCGCTATTACGGGCCATATACGGATGTAAGGGCAATGTATTCAACATTGGATTTTTTGAAAAAAATCTTTCCACTTAAACAATGCAAAACTCCGAAATTCAAGGACAGACCTTGCCTGTATTATCAAATAGGACGCTGTATGGCACCATGTCAGCAAAAAGTCACAAGCGAAGAATATAAAAACCTCGTAAAACAAGCCGAACTTTTTCTTGCAGGTAAACAATCCGAACTTATGGCACAACTTATGGAGCAAATGCAAAAATACGCTGCTACAGAACAATTTGAAAAAGCAGCAAGGCTTCGTGACAGCTATAACGACCTTAAAAAAACTCTCGAAAAACAAAAGGTCGTCTACGAAAATACCAAACTAAACGAAGATATTATCTCTATGCTTAATGAAGACGGAATTTTTGCAATCGTAATCCTTATGATTAGAGAAGGACGTCTTATTGATAAAAAAGATTTTGTCTACGAAGTTGAAGAAGAAGATAAAACAGAATTTTTCGCAACTTTCTTCAAAGAATACTACAACACTCTCCAACTTGAATTCCCTGACAAAATTGTCTCAAACGAACTCGAAAATGTCGGAGAAAAAGCCCTCTATGAAGAATGGCTTGAAATTATTGCACATAAAAAAGTCAAAATAAGTTACGGGAAATCAGCCCAAGGCAAAGAGCTTCAAATGCTCGCCGATAAAAATGCCCGTGTAGTCCTTGATAATGCCAAAATCAAAAAAATGGTTAAAATTAACGAGGACTTTAACGAAATCGGAGCCTACCTTGCAGAAAAACTTCATCTTAAAAACTTCCCTCACAGAATGGAATGCTATGATATTTCACACATTCAAGGTACAAATACGGTAGCCTCAATGGTAGTATACATTAACGGTCTGCCTAAAAAATCCGAATACAGAAAATTCAAAATTTGCTCTACAGAAGGTAAACCTGATGATTTTCAATCAATGAAAGAAGTCCTTACCCGCAGAATGTCACATCTTGGGGAAAAGAAATGGGAAAAACCGGATTTGATGATAATAGACGGCGGAAAAGGCCAACTATCAAGCGTAATGGAAATTATGGAAGGACTTGGAGCAAAAGATATTGATGTCGTCAGCTTGGCAAAACGTAATGAAGAAGTCTTTCTCCCGCACAAATCAGACTCAGTAATTCTTCCAAGAGATTCAGGAGCATTATTCTTATTCCAAAGAATTCGTGACGAAGCACACCGATTTGCGATTACATACCATAGAGATCTCCGCTCAAAAGCTTTGAAAAACGGAAAATAACTACCTACATTCTTTTAGCAACATTGACAAATTAACAAAACTCATAGCAAGCAAATTAGTTTCATCAATAATATTCCCAAAAAGATTAAGAAAATCTTCGACTTTTTTCTTATCCTCATCAGAATAAGAATTATAAATTTGCGGAGAATTTTTAACTTTTTCAGCAATCTCACGAACTAACTGAACATTCGCAGTAAACACCGCAAACCGCATACCTAAATCTTTAAATTTCGGACAAATAATATCCTCAAAACTATTACTTTTCAAAAATTCCTCAGAAAAGCTCTCCTTATTCTGCTCTGCATAAATATCATAAAATTTACTAAAAGTATTATTCATAAGCATTCCCGTACTCGTAGTCAGTTCCAATAATCAGAGTCTATCACTAAAATAAAAATATGACAAATAGTACGTTAACAAATGTTTATAAAAATATCAAAAAATATAGAACTGAGAAAAAACTTTCGCAATTCAAACTGGCTGAAATAACTGACCTTTCAGAAGATTACATTTCATTAATTGAAACCGGAAAAAGAGTTCCGAGTTTGAAAACATTATGTAAAATTGCCGATGCGTTGGAGATTGAAGTTTACAAATTTTTCTTGTAGTATAATCATGTCAATGGTTGACTAAAAAAAGGAGAGAAATTATGTCAAGAAAACCAATTATCGCAGGAAACTGGAAAATGAATTTGCTTCAATCAGAAGCTAAATCAGTTTTTGAAGGCGTAAAAGAATTCGTAAAAGATTACACAGCAAAAGAATTACCTACAGTAGTTATAGCTCCTGTATTCACATCAATCGCAGCAGTAGAAGCAGTTAAATGTGACTGCGGATGCGGCGGAAATAAAATTTCTATCGCAGGTCAAAACTGCCACTGGGAATCATCAGGTGCATATACCGGTGAAATTTCTGTAGAAATGTTAAAAGATGCAGGCTGTGATTATGTAATCATCGGTCACTCAGAAAGAAGACAATACTTCTCAGAAACAGATGAAATGATTAATAAAAAAGCAAAAGCAATCCTCGCAGGCGGTCTAATCCCTATTATCTGCTGCGGTGAAACTCTTGAACAAAGAGAAGAAGGCGTTACAGATTCTTGGATTGCAGGACAAATCAAAGCTGCTTTAGAAGGAATTTCTTCTGAAGATGTTGCAAAATCAGTAATCGCTTACGAACCAATCTGGGCTATCGGAACAGGCAAAACTTGTGATTCTGACGAAGCAAACAGAGTTATCGCTATGATTAGAAGTGTTGTAAAAGAAGTTGCAGGTGCTGAAGCTGCTGATTCTATCAGAATTCTTTACGGCGGTTCAGTAAAACCTTCTACAATCGCAGAACAAATGTCAAAATCTGACATCGACGGTGCATTAGTAGGTGGTGCTTCATTGAAAGCTGAAAGCTTCAACGAAATTATCGCTAATACTATGAAAGCTGTTATGTGCAACGTATAAGTTTTTGCATACAAAAAAAAGACGCCCTTTAACAGGGCGTCTTTTATATTTTTAAGTAATGATTTCTCAAAAACCATCTTCAAAATTTGAAGGTGTTTTTTTTGTACTAAAAAAGCGTCCTTTAAAAAATAAAGAACGCTTCTTTTTTTTAAGATTTTTAGAACTTATAGAGGTTTTATTGAATCTCTGTAAATTGCTTCAACAACATCTCGTCCGTTGCCTGAAGGTCCGATATCAATCAATCCGCCAAGAGATGGTGTTGTATAAACCAAATCAACGAGTTTATCAACATCAGCTTCAGTAAAGCCTTCATCTGTCAACTTTTCAGGAACACCAACGGAAGCTAACCAGCTTTGTACTTCTTTTGCAGCTTTTTCAGCTTCAGAAGCTTCACCTTTTAACCCTGGTGCAATCGGTGCAAGAATATCAGCTAATACATGCGGTCTGCCTTTGTAAATTGTCTTGATTACGGCAGGCAAGAGAATTGCAAGTCCCAAACCGTGTGACAATTCAGGTTTTACAGCACTCAAAGGGTGTTCAAGTGCGTGTGTATAGTGCAATAGACCGTTATCAAAGCTTACTCCGCCCATCATAGCAGCATAAGCCAAGAAATATCTCGCTTCCAAATCATCAGGATTTTCAAGTGCTTTTGGTAAATATTTAGCTACGAGTTCAATAACTTCTTTTGCAAGAGAAATTGAATATGGAGAAGCAACAGCAGAAGTAGCAGCTTCTACAACGTGGTTTACAGCGTCAATTGACACATATCTTGTCTGTTTTGGAGACAATTTTGTCATCAATTGAGGGTCATCAATTGCATACATCGGATAAATACAATCGTAAGCGATTGCAGGTTTAAAGTTTTTAGCTAAATTAGTTACAACAGCAAATCTGTTAGTTTCTGTACCTGTACCGTGAGTTAAGTTAATTGATACAATCGGTACAGCCTTGTCTGGTGCAAATTCAAAGTCGTAAATATTTTCTGCAGTTTTATCAGGGTATTCAAGCAAGATTGCAACAGATTTACCTGCATCTGTCGGAGAACCCCCGCCGATTGCAATAACTGCTTTTGCACCAAATTCTCTTGCCATTTTTGCTGCTGCATTAACATGATCCGTTGTAGGGTTTGGAGTAACCTGATCATAATTTACGTATCCGATACCGTTGTCTTTCAACGCTTTTTCTACATAATCCCAAGCCCCTGTTGCTTTATAAGCGTTACGGCCTGACATTACTATAACTTTATCAATACCTTTATCTTTCAAAACTTTTGCGATGTCATCAATTTTTTTGATAGCACCAACACCAAAATAAACCGTGGTTCTTGTGCGGATTTCTTTAATGTCGTTAATGTTAATATCCTTTTCCCACATAGAAAAACTCTCCTTTCTATTTCTAATCCAGTGTCACCTGCCACACCAAGCTGACGCTTGCAGTAAAAGGCTCACCTAATCCGTGAAAGGTTCTAAAACCCTTACGGCACATGGGTATTATAGTCTTTTTTTCCATGATTTGCAAGGGGGAAGTAGACTAACTATTGTCGCTTTACAAATTTCAAATCATAACCAAGAACATCGCCGTAGAACTGGGCTTCATCGTATTGCATAGTCCCGTTGTTTAGTTTACGTACAATACTTTCAGGTTTTATTTGCTTTGATGACTTTTGACTTGCTTTTTCTGCAAGCTTCTTAATTGTTATGCATTCTTTTAGTAATATAACTCGCAAATCTTCATTTATACCCATAAAAAACATTATACAGAATTTCCTAATGATTGACTTTTATATTCAATAATGTTATTTTTAATGTAAAATATTGCACTTACATTCAATTTATTACATATAAGATTAAGGAGTATAAATGGATCAACTTACACCTGATGACAAACTCAAAATTATTGCGTCAGAAATATTTGCAATAAAAAATATTCAAACACTTTTGAAAGACTCATTTTCTTTAAAAGAATTTGAGGGGAAAGGGAATATATACCCTTATTTAATGCTGGTTGAGCAAATGGAGGGACATATTTATAACATTACAAAGTTGATTTGAAATATTCAATTGTCTTCATCAAACCGTCACGAACATGAACCGTAGGTTCATAACCCAGCTCTTTGCGTGCAAGAGTTAGGTCAGGACGACGTTTGCACGGGTCATCAGACGGAAGCGGTTTATATACGATTTTTGAATTTGAATTAGTCAATTCAATAATCATTTCAGCAAGTTCTTTAATTGTATATTCGCCATCATTTCCCACATTTACAGGCCCCACAAAACCGTCTTTATTCATAAGAGCAGTCATACCGCGAACTAAGTCATCAACATAGCAGAATGAACGAGTTTGAGAACCGTCACCGTAGATAGTAATATCCTGTCCTTTTAGAGCTTGGACAATAAAGTTTGAAACAACTCTACCGTCATTTTCTGCCATACGAGGACCATAAGTATTGAATATTCTGATAATTTTAATGTCAACATTATGTTGCCTGTGGTAATCCATCATTAAAGTTTCGGCAACACGCTTACCTTCATCATAACAGCTTCTTATACCGATACAATTCACATTACCCCAGTAATCTTCTCTTTGCGGGTGAACTATCGGATCTCCATACACCTCTGATGTTGAAGCTTGCAAAATTTTTGCTTTCGCACGTTTTGCAAGACCAAGCATATTAGTTACACCAAGTACATTTGTTTTTATAGTCTTTATAGCGTTATATTGGTAATGTATAGGACTTGCAGGACAGGCAAGGTTATAGATTTCATCTGCCTCTATCAAAATAGGTTCCACAATATCATGTCTTATTAATTCAAATTCTTTATTATCAAGCAAATGCTCAATATTTTTTCTTGAACCGGTAAAGAAATTATCCAAACAAATTACATGATTACCTTCATTCAAAAGTTTTTCACAAAGATGTGACCCGATAAAACCTGCTCCGCCTGTTACAATAATATTTTTCATAGCACTCCTCTTTTTTTCTTGATAATAACATAAAAAAAGACCTCCCGTAAAGAGAGGGCTTTTTTATGTTTATTAAATCTGCAATTAGTCATCCAATGCAGCAACACCCGGAAGAACTTTACCTTCAATGAATTCTAAGGAAGCTCCGCCGCCTGTTGATACGTGAGTGAAATCTTCTGCCTTGCAGAATTTTTTCGCTGCAGAAACTGAATCTCCACCGCCGATAACCGATACTGCACCATTTTTAGTAGCTTCTACAATAGCTTCTAAAACAGCTTTTGTACCTTCAGCGAATTTAGGATTTTCAAATGCACCTACAGGACCGTTCATAAGAATTGTTTTTGAAGATTTTAAAACTTCTGCAAACGCTTTTCTTGAATCCATACCTGCATCAACACCTTCAAATCCGTCAGGAATTTCGTTAATTTTAACGAATTTGTTTGTTCCGTTACCTGAGAAATCATCTGTAACAAGAACATCTGTAGCCATAACTAATTTAACACCTTTATCAGCAGCTTTCTTTTCGATAGCTTTAGCTACTTCTAATTGGTCATCTTCACAAATTGAGTTACCGATTTTACCGCCGTTAGCTTTTACAAATGTATAAGCCATACCGCCGCCGATAATCATATTATCTACTTTATCAAGCAAGTTTTCTAAAACACCAATTTTAGAAGAAACTTTTGCACCGCCAACTACAGCTGTAAAAGGTCTTGTCGGATTATCAAGAGCTTGAGATAAGCATCTCAATTCTTTTTCCATCAACAATCCTGATACTGCAGGTTTTAAAACTTTAGCCAATTTAGCAGTTGATGTGTGGTTTCTGTGAGCAGCTCCGAATGCGTCATTTACATAGAAATCACCAAGTTTTGCCAATTCGTTTGCAAAAGTCATATCATCATCTTTTGCCTCTTCAGCTTTATAGAAACGGATGTTTTCCAATAACGCAACCTGACCTTCTTTTAAACCTTCAAGAGCTTTATCTGCACCTTCACCTACAGGTTCTTTTACAAATAAAACTTCTTCGCCAAGAACTTTTGACATATATTTTGCAACAGGTTCCAACGAAAATTCAAGATTCCATTCACCTTTTGGTCTGCCCAAGTGTGCCATCAAAATGATTTTTGCACCTTTTTCTTTCAAAGCTTTTACTGTAGGAATGATAGCTTGAATTCTTGTATCATCTGTAACATTTTTGTCAGCATCCAAAGGTACGTTTACGTCAACTCTGACTAACGCTCTTTTACCTTTTACATCGCCTAAATCTTTAATTGATTTTTTCATAAGTACTTCTCTCCTATTAAATGTACCGCACATTAATTTTATACAAAACAAAATTGCATTTCAAGACAGCCTGTATACTGCAAATACAAATTAAAAGCCGGCATTACTACCGGCTTTTCTCTTTTTCAATTCCCAGCTAATATTTTTTCTTATCCGAATTTTAAAATATAACTGCAACTACACTTGCATATCTTTTTCAAAACCGAATAATGAACTTACCGATTCATCATCATGAATTCTTGAAATTGCCTGACCCAATAGCGGAGCAACAGATAATTGTTTGATATTAGGAGGCATTTTTTCCATATCCAACGGAATTGTATTTGTTACGATACATTCCTTAATCGGAGCATTAGCAATTCTTTCTACCGCAGGGCCTGAAAATACAGGGTGAGCCGCACAAACATAGACATCTTTAGCCCCTTCACGTTTTAGAAGTTTTGCAGCCTCACAAATTGTTCCTGCAGTATCAATCATGTCATCAAACATCACGCAAACTTTATCTTTTACATCCCCGATAACATGAGATGCAATTGCTTCATTATGTTTGTCACGACGTTTATCAATAATAGCCAATGAGCAGCCGATAGCTTTTGCAAAGTGTCTTGTTCTTTGGACACCGCCTGTATCAGGGCTTACTGCTACCATATCATCTGCATTTATGTTTAAACTTTTAATATAATTTACAAGAATTGGCGTTGCAAAAATATGATCTACAAGAATATTGAAAAATCCTTGGATTTGACCTGTATGCAAGTCCATTGCAAGAACTCTGTCAGCACCTGCTGTAGTCAACAAGTCAGCGACTAATTTTGCCGTAATAGCTTCTCTGCCTGAAGTTTTTCTGTCCTGTCTTGCATAACCGTAATATGGGATTACTGCAGTGATAGTTTTTGCACTGGCACGTTTAAAAGCATCTATGATAATCAATAATTCCATCAAGTTTTCATTAACAGGATTACATAGCGGTTGGATAATGAAAACATCGTCGCCACGCACACTTTCCTTCACTTGAACATAAATTTCGCCATCAGCAAAATTCTTTATAACCATAGGTCCGATAGTCGTACCCAAATAATCAGCAATTTCTTGTGCGAGTTTTGAATTTGAACGCCCTGCAAAAAGTCTGATATCGTGCGTCGGGTTAATTGCACGCTCAAGCTGAGGGAAAGCCATTTCTAAAACCATTTTAAATATTATCCTTTCTGTTACTCACCGCATGGATTATTATAATCTCGTATATATCAAATTTCAATATTATTTTTAAGTAATATTAAAAATTTGGTACGTATGCTGTATAAAAATCCAAAAATATTAAATTTTGCTAATTAAATAAATAATTTTATTCAAAAGCTTATAATATTACAAAATCATGTGCGTAATAAGTATTAAAAATTGCCATTTTCCCAGACATTAAGCCATACAAATTATTTATCTTAGGCGAGAAAATAGAAATTATTTTTTAGCATCAACTTTAATCAAATGCCAGCCAAACTGAGTCAAGACAGGCTCTGATATTTCACCTACATTCATTGAAAATGCTTTTTTCTCAAAAGACGGCACCATCTGACCTCTGCCAAAGCATCCTAACTGACCGCCGTTTTGACCTGAAGGACACAATGAATACAATCTTGCATAAGTTGCAAAATCCCCGCCATTTGCCAAATCTTTTTTAATTTGGACAGCTTCTGCTGCAGTTTTTACCAGAATATGGCTTGCACAAACCTGCGTTACGTCTTCGTCTGCTGCCAACGAAATATTTGTAAGTAACATTAAACCCATTAAAATTTTTGCTAAATTTTTAATCATAATTCTCCAATCTTATCGTAAGCACCTTCATTTCTGCAATTATATTTAGGAATATAATTAACCGAATATTTTTCCGCAATTGCCCGAATATTTGATGTTGCCGAAATTATTACTATTTTTGTATTTTTATATTCATTCATATACTGAATTTGTTTTATAAACCATTCTCCTGCATACAATGGCAGAAAATCAGACTCCATCTGCATATCAGTGAGAATAATATCATAAGGTTCATCTATTGAAAGCATGAGCTTTTCAACTCCCTCTTTTGCCGAATTTGCTTTATCAATAGCAATTCCTTTCTTAAAGAGGCTTCTAATAGCATTTATATGGTAGTCAACCCAGCTTTGCGAATCATCTACAATCAAAATTCTTTTCATAAACGAATTCTATCACAAAAAAGAAAATGTCCTAATTTCGGACATTTTCTTTTTCGTAAATTGACAACCAAACTAAGGTTCAATCGGCACAAAAATAATATAATCCTTACCTTCTCTTATTTTGTTAATTTTACTCAAATCAACATCTTCATCAAACATAAAGTTTTGAGAAACTTTTGTAATCATTTCATGCCCATGTTTTTTAGATTCTCCCGCAGCAGTAACCGTTAAGACATTTCCGTTTGCAGTCACTTCAACATTTTTCTCATCATTATCAAACGGACGCAAATCAATAATTATCTTATAATTATCAGGATTTTTTTCGACACGTATAAAGTTTTCGGCTTTTTTCTCAAACCTGAAATCTTTCATGGCTTCACGTCTTATAATATGATCCATTTTCCGTTGATCATGCATCATCATTTTTTCCATTTTTCTCATCTGAACAGCAGGATCAAGCATTCTTTTAAAGTGCCAATCTGTCACTACATAAAAAGCAGCAAATGCTCCTAAAAATACCAAAATACCAATAAGGGTATGTTTTAAAATAGGATGATTGCATAAAAAGCAATTATCATGATGATTTTGTTCGTCCATTAAAAACTCCTTTCTTAAATTAACAGGATTATAATATTTCAACACTAACTCTTTTGTCCATAGCCAAGGCAGGCTATATTCAATACTCCTGAAAAATCTTAAAAAATCATTACAAAATAATAAAATACTTTCTTATATAAATATTGCGGAAATATAAAAGATATGTTAGAATGATATTGTATTAATTAGGAGGGTTAGTGAAATGGCTAAAATTTTAGTAACTATGCCTGATGAATTTCTAAATAAAGTAGATGGTCTTGCAAATGATGAACAGAGGACACGGAGTGAATTAATCCGTGAGGCTCTACGTACATACATGCGTCGAGTCACTGTAAGTCAATCCAGAAAAGCACTGGATAATGCAAAAATTTTGGAAAATCTTTTAGGATAGTAGTCAAACAGTTTATCTTTACAGAACAAAAGTATTTAAACGGGCAAAATTAATGCCCGTTTATTATTATGGTAAATTTTTAAAATAATCCTCATCAGTTAATGCATAATATGCACACCCAACACCATTTATGGCTGAATTGGAAGTCGCACTGCAATAGTTTTGTTTATTATTATACACCGTATCAGGAGCTCCCATTGGCAATAGTTTTCCATTATCCATTACCTGAAAAGTAAATAAATCATGCCCCCAAGCATTAGGTTTTTTAGCAGCCCCATTTACATCAATAGAAATATAAACATATTTTTCTCCAGAACTTGCACTAAGGTTCGGATTTTCAATCATATAAAAACTTCCATCTGTCGTATAAAATTGACCGTCATCAAACATTGAGGTTTTGACATTACGTTTTCTTGAATAAGTTTTATAATTTTCTATATACCATTTAGATACAGTACCGTCATCGTTTTCATGATTACTTTGCGAAACACAATATGACATGCCACAATCTTTTAAAACATTAAAATATTTTACATACTTAGGTTCAAAAGTTGTACCATCGTAAGATCCGCCTTTAATCATACCTTCATCATAATACAATTTTTGAAGTGCCTGTTGTGCTATAGAATAATTTTTCTCTAATTTTGCTTTTATTTCACGTTTTTGAGATGAATTCACAACTGATGGTAATGTCAAGGCAGCGATTACACCTATAATTCCTAAAGTAATCAAAACTTCTGCTAATGTGAAACCGTAACTTTTTGCAAAATAAAAAAAATCATTCTTAAAAAAAGATTTAAATAAAAACTCACGGTTTATTTTTTTACAAATATCAGTCTGTATATCTCTGTATAGAAGAAATAGCTTAGATTGAGAGAGCCCCCCCCCCCGAAATTCCTGCTATTACTGCATTTTTCATACTAACTCCTTTCTTTTTATATATCATTTACTTCTTTCATAAAAGCCTCTACCCATTTTACAAGACTTGATATCTCATAAGGTTTTGGAAGATACAAATCCGCACCGGTATCTAATACAAGCTCTTTGTCGTGGAAAATTGATGTAATAATCAGTTTTGTATCTTTATATTTTATATTATTTTTTATTTGTTTGCAAATTTCAAGCCCTTTTTTATCTTGTAAATCCCCCGCATCAAGGATAATTACGGCAGGAGGGTCAAACTCTTCCTGAAAAGATTTAAAAGTATTTACCTCATAACCCTGCAAGCCTAAAATGGTTGATAATAAAAGAGTCATAGCTTCATCAGGTTCCACAACCATAATTTTTTTATTATACACTTTATCCAAAACAGCATTTTCTGCCGATATTTTAGCTCGTTCCATTAAATAGTTTGATTTTGACGGAAAATTTGCAATTGAATTTACATTAATAAGTGAAGCTATAATTTCATGCGTATCCGTATATTTTTTAAATTCATTAGTCACAATGCCAATTGTTGTATGCATAAAATCACAACGTCTGCCGGCTTGCTCATCACCCTGCATAATCATATATCCACGTTTTAAATCCTGTGCCGAGTAGAATTTTTGAATAACCGTATCAAATGCAAAAGTTAAGAAATTAGCTATCTTTTCGGCTTTAATTGTATCAGTAATCACTAAAAATTCATTTTCAGCAAGTGAACCCAAATAATCACTCTCACTAAGTGCAGATGAAATAATCGCTGTATATGTCTGCAAAAGTTTATCGGAAGCCAGTTTTGTATAACTTTCACGATAATTATTAAAGTTTTCAACAGTAATGTACAAACAGGCCCAATTTGATTTACTGCTTAAAATTCGTTTTAAAGCTCTTAGAGAATAATTTTTATTAGGGAGCATCTTTTTCATATCCAAATTAGATTCAAATTCACGACGTAAATGAGCCTTTACTCTCATCACAAATTCTTCAGAATTAACAGGCTCACTTATAAAATCATCAGCACCGCTTTCAAGCACTTTTAATTTATCATCCAATTCTGCCGATTTTGACATTGCAATGATTATAGGACGCAGATTATATGTTAATGCTCTGATTTTTTTGCAATAATCTGACAAATCACTGTCTATACTGTCTGAAATAATTATTAAATCAGGTTCTTTATCCTGAATAGTTTTCATTGCTGAAATAAGATTTTTAGAAATTGATACTTCGGAGAATTGATTTTCCAACAATTTTTTATATTTAACAGAAAGTTCACGTCTTTTATCAATAATCAATGTTACTGTCTGCATTTTTCCCTCGCTATAGTTTCTAAATTGCAAACAGGAAATCTTACTTCAAAAGTCGTTTCACCATCTTTTGAAGTAACAGAAATTTCACCCTTCATTTTTTCTACAAGATTTTTAGTAATATAAAGCCCTAATCCGCTGCCTTGAACTTTTCTTGTGAGCGGATTATCTATTCTGGAAAATTTTGTAAAAATTTTTTCATAATCTTCTTCAGAAATTCCAATTCCATTATCAATAACCTTAATTGAAACAAATTCACAATTTTTACAAAAACCAGATTTAATCTTAATAGTGGAATTTTCATCCGAATATTTAGCAGCATTCTCAATCAGATTAGTCATAACCTGCATAAATTTATCCCTATCAACCATAATTGTTGGGGTTTTCGGATTAATATCGACCTTAAAGCTACGATTTTTATATTGGTTTTTAACAATGGAAACAACCATATTCACAACAGGTGCGACATCGGTTTCTTTAAAAATCAACATTTCTTTTGCAGATTGAATTTTTGAGACAGAAAGCATATTCTCAACAAGATTAATAAGCCTGTTTGACTGTTCTTCAATTATTTTAAGAAATTTTTTCTTACTCTCATCATCCAACTTATCCCAAGATGCAAGCATAGTTTGTGAAAATCCCCTGATTGATGTCAAAGGCGTACGTAATTCATGGCTTACAGTCGAGATAAAATCTTCATAATTTTTATCATTTTCACTCATAGAGTTATTATAACACATATTAACAATTATATAAAGCTAACAAATAGTTCAAATATCATTGTAAACCTGAAAATTTTAACTTGCAAAACTGAAATAAAAATATCCTTCATGCATATTGTAATAATTTTACACAAAAAAAAGCCGTCTTAGATAAGAACGGCTACCAGACTTGGGGAGGTAATACAAGAACAAAGTTCCTGTATCATATATTCACTTTTTCGTCTGAGAAAAATTTTTCTTTAATAAAAAGCTGAAAATATCCTCCAAATGTATGAGATATTGAAATTTACAATGTAAAGATTTTGCTCTATAGAACAATCTATGCTAAACTTTTTTATAGAATGGAGAGAACATAATGAATTTAGGACATATATTAAGCGATCCGCCGATTTTGGTTGTAATCTTTGCTTTTATATCAGCAATGACATATTGTACTGTTAAATATTCACAAGTAAAAAAGAATCTTAACATTTTATATCAATTTACAAGTAACTTTAAAAAAAGTGATTTGAACTATCGTTTTAAAGAAATTGATGAATGGATGTCGTTAAATCCTTATGTATCGGGTATTTGGCTTGAATTTAAAAATACTCTTGTATTCTCTGAGTCAGTTGCCTTGAAAGGTGAGAATAACAGTTTAACTTATAAAGAAGTATCATCAACCATCCAAAATATTCAAACCACCGTTGACCCTGCATACTTCTTTAACGAAGAATCTTTGGTCACAGGAAAGTTCAATAATAAACTTATGGTATCATGGCCAACCATTCTAACAGGTTTAGGACCGTTATTCACATTCTTAAACATCGCAATAGCATTCGGTAAAATTGACTTTTCAAGCCAAGAAGCAACAATCGCATCAGTTGCAAACCTGATGAGTTCCATGCAGATTGCAGCGTTAGTATCAGTATTTGCATTATGTGCATCATTGATTTTCATTATTTATGAAAAATTTGCTTATGCTATTTTATGTCATTCTCCGTATTCAAGAGTCATAGGTGTTGTGGGCAAACTATTTGATAACATATCTTCTGAAAAATTCTTACTGGAACTTTTGAAAGAAACAAAAATTCAAAATAATGCATTGCAACATCTTATAACTGAACTTCCGAACCATTTTAAAGTAGCTTTAAATTCAGGAATAGCAGGAAACCTTGTTCCATACCTTGAAAACTTGATTTTCGGTATGAATTTAATGAACAAACAAATGAAAGAAGTAGCTAAAGCCAGCAAATCAGATGCAGTAGACGATTTGTTTTAATGGAGGAAACCGTTGGGAATTTCGGCAGGAAAAAGTAAACATACAGAAGAAGGCGATAATAACGTATTCTGGACAACGATGTCCGACCTTATGTTAGGTTTGGCAATTATTTTCATGACCTTGTTCGTACTGGCTATGACAGGTTTTACGCAAGAGACAGTAGAACTCCAGCAAAACCAGATTAAAGCATCAGAGCAAATGGCTGAAAAACTTAAAGAAGCTGATATTGATGCAGAAGTAGACAAATTGACAGGAAATGTAAAAATCTCAGAATTGGAATTATTTGAAGTCGGAAGCTACACATTGTCTGAAAAAGGTAAAAAATATCTTGATAAATTTGTTCCAATTTATATTAACACAATTTTTTCAAATCCATCATTATATGAAAATGTTGTAAACGTTGTAGTACAAGGTCATACAGACTCTCAAATGTTCAAAGGTTTGAATTCACCAAACGAACAATTTACTAAAAACATGGAATTAAGTCTTTTACGTGCAAATGCTGTAGAAAAATATATGTTTAAAACTGCCTATGACAAAAAATATGATGAAACATTAAGAAAAATGGTAGTAGTAGAAGGAAAAAGTTTTTCAGAACCCGTGTTAACGGCTGACGGGAAAGAAGATTTAGCAAAAAGCCGTCGTGTAGAACTTAAACTAAGAGTAAAGGCAAAGAACATATCAAGAATGTTCGGGTTAAATTTTGGCGGGTATTAACGAAAACTTCATTTTAGAAACAATAAATATGATAAAATTATACAATCTTGATATCAGGACTGTAACACTAGCGTTAAGTCTAAGAGATTGTATAGACAGTAATGTAGACGTTGTTTGCGAAAACATATACAATAAAATAAAACACTATGCAAAAAATTTGGTAGAATACGCAAACGAATTAGAAAATGATTATTCTATTCCAATTATAAATAAAAGAATAGCAGTTACCCCAATATCATTAATCGGTGAAGCATGTAAAAATCCTGATTACGTAAAAATAGCACAAACACTTGATAAAGCTGCAGAAGAAGTCGGGGTAAATTTTATAGGCGGTTTCTCCGCATTAGTAGAAAAAGGATGTACAAAAGGTGACAGACTACTTATAGAAAGTATCCCTGAAGCTTTAGCTAAAACAGAGCGATTATGTTCATCAATAAACTTAGCCTCATCAAAAGCAGGAATTAATATGGATGCTGTTTTAAAAATGGCAGATACAATAAAAAAAGCTGCTGAATTAACAAAAGACAGAGATGGGATAGGTGCAGCAAAACTGGTTTGTTTCTGTAATTCAGCAAGTGATAATCCTTTTATGGCAGGGGCATTTTGCGGAATTGGAGAACCTGAATGTGCATTAAATGTCGGAGTTTCAGGCCCCGGAGTTGTAAGAGCTGCAATCGAATCCATGCCAAAGGACGCAGATTTATCAGAAATTGCAAATAAAATTAAACAAATAGCCTATAAAATAACATCAACAGGAGAACTCGTAGGAAGAAAACTTGCTAAAAATTTAGATATTCCATTCGGTATAATTGATTTATCATTAGCTCCGACACCTGCGGAAGGTGATAGTGTAGCAGGAATTTTCCAAGCTATGGGCTTAGAACATGCCGGTGCACATGGGACGACAGCAGCACTTGCAATGCTTAATGATGCTGTGAAAAAGGGAGGCATTATGGCAAGCTCGCATGTAGGAGGACTTTCAGGAGCATTTATACCAGTATCTGAAGACGCAGGAATGATTGAAGCTGCAACAAACGGATATTTGACTTTTGATAAACTGGAAGCTATGACCTGCGTATGTTCTGTCGGACTTGATATGATTGCAATTCCTGGTGATACACCTGCAAGTACAATTGCGGGAATGATTGCAGATGAAATGGCTATTGGAATGATTAATAAAAAGACAACAGCGGTTCGTGTAATTCCTGCTTATGGAAAAACTGTTGGTGATAAAGTCTGCTATGGCGGATTACTCGGAGAAGCTCCTATTATGCCAGTGAATAAACTTTCCTCTGCAGGATTTGTAAATAGAGGAGGCCGCATACCTGCACCTATACATAGCCTAAATAATTAAAAGGAGACACTTGATGGCTAAAACCTTGCATGAGCTTAGTGTAGAATTAAAAGTATATATTCTTGAAGCAAAATCCAGTAATGATAAAAAATCTCAATTCAGACCTGAGCGATATAACAACTTAAAACTAAGTATGGATGTAGTAAAAGATAAAATCCCTCACGTAACGGTCACAGTAGGGATTTCAGAAGTAAAATACAATATCAATACCATGGATAAAATGGATGGTTCCTTAGGACCTGATGAAAAATATATACAAAAATGGCTTGATAAATCAGGTGTAAGTGAAAGTTTACAGGCTTGCTGGAAAGCAAGAGTAGATAATCGCGGCAAAATTACAGATGTAGAATAAAATGTCTATAAAATATAAACAGGTCTGGCTAAGCCAGACCTGTTCGGTAAATATTATTCTTCTATTACTTTACCATTTTCATCACATTCATAGTATTTTTCACTTATTTTGTTGCCATTCTCATCATATTCATAATCGTTATAACAATATAATGTACCATCACCATTGTATAATAATTCAAGAGTCCTATTGCCGTTTTGATCGTATTCATAATCAGTCCAGTAGTTAACACTACCATCAGGATTATAACTTACCTCTTTTGTCTTATTTCCATCCTTATTATATTCGGATTTGATATACCCAGTTACACTGCCATCAGCGGCATATGTTACTTGTTTTGTACAATTTTTTTGGTTGTATTCATAAGTAGTCCAGCTGTCAACACTGCCATCAGGATTATAACGTACCTCTTTTGTCTTATTTCCATCTTTGCCATATTCGGAGTCTGCATAAGATACTATAGTTCCATCTATATAACGAATAATGCTACGACTTTCCTTTCCATCCTTGTCATATTCATAGTCATACATACAACCCATTGCTCTGTTAATCTCTTTTGTAACGTTTCCGTTTTTATCCATAATTTTTTCTAAATACCCTTCTTCGTCGTATGAAGATGTTGTACCGTCTTGATTTAGAACTGACTGGTTAGCATATTTAGAATGTCTGATTCCCTCATTCGCATCTAAAGGTGCATTTTGAGCAGGTATATCAGATGGATCGGAAGCTTTTGGCTTATTAGGATCTGCTTTTGGCTTATTAGGATCTGCTGCCTGCGGATTAACCTTTGCAGGCGGCTGTTCTTTTTTCTGCGTCGGTGCAGGAGCAGGGGTTTGTGCTGGTGGTTGCGTCGGTTTAGCTGGCTGTGTCGGAGCTGGAGTTTGCACCGGTGTATTATTAACTTTAGATAAATCCAGTCCCATTGCTCCATATATCTTGTTTAACTGCTCGTCTGACAAGTTAATTTTATCTCCAGCTTTTATAATATAGCTTTTTCCCCAGCCGGAACGTGTTTTATCCGTACCACCGCTGAAGAGTTTTTGTCCTTCTGCCTCTTCTTCTTTTTGTATTTGGTCAAATACTGTAAATACCTTGTTCCAGTCAATTTTTTTACTCGCATCAAATCCTTGCTGCTTCTTTGCCTGTTCCAAAAAAATGTACGTTAATCCTTTGTCGTTACTGTTTACAGTATACTCAAATCCCATAGTGGTCCTCCATGTTCTCTGTCTTAAGCACACATTGCTTATATTTATTTAAAAAACTATTTGCCCAACAAGATTGTTATACATCTATACTATTATATCTATCTAATAAGGCACTATAATGGGCTTTCAGTACATTTTAAACCCCTGTTATATTTCTTAATATATATAAAAATAGGTTAACTCTTATTTTTCCAGTATTTGTGATAAACTATAGATATGTTTACAGGGATTGTAGAAGAAATTGGAATAGTAAAAGGATTTACTAAAAGAACTAACGGAGCGGACATTATTATAGAATGTCAAAAGGTTCTAAAAGATACTGTGATTGGAGACAGTATTGCGATAAACGGTTGCTGCCAAACTGTTGTAGCTCTAGGCGAAAATACTTTTACCGCAAACATAAGCGATGAAACATTAAAAATTTCTATACTCGGAAATTTTAAGTTAGGAGATAAGGTTAACCTTGAACGAGCTTTAACCCCAATAAGCAGAATTGGCGGACATATAGTACAGGGTCATGTAGACTGTACAGGTAAATTTTTAAGATTTGAAAAATTGACAGATTTTTATAATTTAACCTTCGAAATCCCTGATTATGAGAGCAAATATCTGGTCTACAAGGGGTCAATAGCAGTCAACGGAGTAAGCCTTACAATTGCAAAACTTAACAAAAATATATTTCAAGCAGCGGTAATCCCTCACACATTTGAAAACACAACTCTTCACGAATTAAAAATCGGTGATAATGTAAACATAGAAACAGATATTTTAGGGAAATACGTTGAAAAATTTATGTCCGTGAACGATAATAAAAGTAAACTCAACGAAGACTTTTTGAAGGAGAATGGATTTATATAATGGAAGATTTCAAATTTGACTCAATAAAAGAAGCACTAAAAGATTTTGCAGCAGGAAAACCGTTAATTGTCGCTGATGATGAAGACAGAGAAAATGAAGGTGACTTAATATGTTCAGGTCAAATGGTTACCCCTGAAATTATAAAGTTTATGGCAGAAGAAGCAAAAGGGCTTGTATGCCTTGCAATATCAAAAGAAATTGCAGAAAAACTTGATTTACCGCAAATGGTAGAACAAAATACAGAAGGCATGAGAACTGCCTTTACCGTAAGTATTGACGCAGCAGAAAAATATGGCGTTACAACAGGTATTTCGGCATTTGACCGAGCAAAAACAATTGAAGTAGCTATTGCACCGGATGCAATGCCATCAGATTTGAGACGTCCCGGTCATCTTTTCCCTTGTGTTGCAAGAGAGGGAGGAGTTTTGACAAGAACCGGACATACAGAAGCTGTTGTTGATTTGGCAAAATTATGCGGACATATTCCTGCAGGTCCTATGTGCGAAATTATGGACGAAGACGGACATATGATGAGAAGAGATAATTTGAGAAAATTCGCAGATAAACATGGCATTAAATTTATTTCAGTAGCCGAATTAATAGCTTATCGTCTTAAATCAGAAAAATTTGTAACACGCGAGGCTGAAGCTGACCTGCCGACAAAATACGGTCATTTTAAAATTTACGGTTATAGAAATAATCTCACAGGTCAAGAACATGTAGCACTTGTAAAAAATGACGGAAGTAACAAAATTCCTTTAATTCGTGTGCATAGTGAATGTTTGACAGGTGATATATTCCACAGTTTAAAATGCGATTGCAACTCTCAATTGCATGGTGCATTAAAAATGATTGAAGAATATGGAAAAGGTGCTCTTATATATTTAAAAGGTCATGAAGGCAGAGGTATCGGAATTATAAACAAAATTAAAGCTTACCATCTGCAAGAATGCGGACAAGATACCGTCGAAGCAAATATTTCTCTGGGTTTTCAACCGGATTTAAGAGATTACGGTGTAGGAGCTCAAATTATATTGGATTTGGGATTTAATAATTTCAACCTGATTACCAATAACCCTAAAAAAATTGTCGGACTAAAAGGTTACGGATTAACAATTCATGACATCGTAAAACTCCAATCAGAAGTAACATGCTATAATAAAAGATATTTAGAAACAAAAAAAGAAAAAATGCACCACATGTTATAATGTATAAAATATCAAGGAATTAAGAATTATGAGTACAAACTTTCAGGCAAAATTAATAACTGAAGATGAATATAAAAGTTTTGAGAGCTTATATAACGACTTTCGAGACAGAGCTAAAGACGAATACAAATTTGAACTTGAGCCGCTTGATTATAAAGGGTTTATAGACGCTGTCAGAAAAGAACTTATCAAATGTATAGTACTTTTAGAAAACAGTATTCCTACTGCATTTTTGATATATACAACTTCAATTTCCGAGGCGGTAGAACTTAATATAATTCACTGCTATAACATGGAAAATATCGAAGAACGCAGCCGATATTTAGTCAAAGAATTCCTTAAAGAAACAGAATACGAAAGAGAAGATAAAGTCGTCTGCTATCCAATGCTTGGGGAACAAAAAAATCTTATACACGAAATGGCAAAATTCCACTTTAAATTTATAGGTATTGTCGTACTAAGGTTTATGATGTTTGGGACAAATTCAAAAGAAATTTTTAATATGTACAAACCTGAGCCACTACCTTATGAATACACAATTACAGAATGGGATAAAAGATATTTTGATGATGCCGTAAAAGTTATTAATGAAGCTTTTGAAAACAGTGCAGATGCACTATTTGACCCTCGTTTTAAAACCGAAGAAGGAACAAACGATATTATACATAAAATTGTTGAAGATGTTTATGCAGAGTTTTTACCTGAAGCGACAAGCGTATTATTACATAACGGAAAACCTGTAGGATTTTGTTTTATGAACTTAACAGGCGGGCAAATTGCAAATATTCCTATTTTCGGACTAACAAAAGAACATCAGGGAAAAGGATTTTCAAAAATTATGCTTGCAAATTCTTTGAGAAAACTTATAAACACAGCAGAAGTCGGCACTCGTCATATCACAGAAGTAAATACAACAACAGAAACAAACAATTTCCAAGCATTAAAGTTATATCGCCATCTTGGATTTAAAGAAGATTACAATTATCCGCAGGCATACTTAGAGTAAAAAGAAAGGAGATAGTATGAAAACACTTGACATGACTGAATTCCACACAGGGGGGGGGGGCATATCTAAACTCAGGAAAGCCCTTTTGGACACACCTGACACAAAACTTAAAAAGCACACCGGTTTTATAAAACCGTTTTTCATTGGGAATGCTTTTACAAAATTATACGGATTTACATTGGCAGAAGTATTAATTACACTTGGAATTATCGGTATCGTTGCAGCATTAACCTTACCTACACTTATTCAAAAACAAAATGATGCAGAAAACATAGCAAAACTAAAGAAAAATTATTCTATACTTTCTCAAGCACTTGTAAAATCACAATTAAAACTAGGTTTTTTTGAAACTTGGGATATTGTTGATGTATCAGGACAAAATCCTGAAGGAGGCGGTACTCCTGCGAATATGAAAAAAGTATATGAAATTATAAAACCTGAACTAAAAGTTATCAAAGAGTGTGAAGATAAAGCAGGTTGCTGGCATAAAGGTATAACCAAAGATCTCAATGGAAATCCTGTAATTGCAAGGGATTCAGTAGGAATAGGCAGTGGCATTTTAATATTTAAACTTGCAGACGGAAGTAATATAAGTATTGATGATCACGGACCAGGCAATCTTGTCCATATGGGTTCAAATTATAACAAATCAACTTATGTATTTTGGGTAGATGTGAACGGGGATAAAAGACCAAATATAATAGGTCGTGATATTTTCTTGTTCATATTAACAAATAAAGGACTTGTACCAGCAGGTATTGACGATTCTACCAAATGCAAATCAGCACCACTATATTATGGAGCAGCATGTACAGCAAAAGTACTTGCAGAGGGCAAAATAGATTATTAGACTAGACTTTATACAAAAAATCATTTAATATAAATATGTGGATAAGTTTAATCTGGGCAATATGATTTCACGTTTTGTTAACTACCAATCTCAACAAGTGAGAGGTAGTATGGTTGGTAATGCAAATGTAAACCAATCAGCACAATCATTTACCCCGCAACAGCCCGCACCGGCTTCAAATGCTCCACAAACATCCTCACCTCAAGCAGCACCTCAAATGGGACAAATGGGCGGCTCAGATGCTGCTGCATATATAAAAGATTTGATGAAACTTCCACGAAATCTCAATGAATTCATATATATGCTCCAAAAAAACTTAAACCAAATGCAATTTAATCGAATGTTTGAGATGGCAAATAGACAGGCATTATCACAAACTCAAGCTCAAATTCTTGCACAATTGCAAGGACTTTCCACAAATGAATTACAGACAATGTTAAAAACCCAGCTTACAAACCAATTATCCGCATCATTAAAAACTTTGCAGATAAACGCCAACGGAATGATTAATTTAGCTGATATTGCAAACCTTATCCAAGCGAACGGAAAAGATGCCGTGACAAAGCTTATTTTAAGCATGGCAAATGCAGCAAAACAAGGAGTTACAGACCTTTCAGGAATGAAAGATACCGCACGTTTAATTAATGCAAGTATTGCACTTGCTTCACCTGAAAACCCGCAGCAGACTTTAAAAACTCTGCTTTTACTATACTTACCTTGGCTCCCGCTCGCTGATGGAAGCGGTTTTGATATTGAAATAGAATCAGGAGAAAGCGGAGAAGAAAATGACTGCATATTAGTTGTCACAATATCAACTATAAACTTTGGACGTGTAATTGCAACATTGATATTAGAAACCGCAAATTCGGTTCATGTAAATATTGAATGTTCTGAAAAATTTCCGAAAGACGAGCTTCTTGCACGGATTGAAAGTGATGAAAAACATTATTCAATGCAGTCTGTAGTATCTTTTGAGACAAAATCAACACCTTTAGAACGACCTGAAGGAGAACAAACCAAAGCAAAAATTAATATGTCCTCCACAAATGAAATTAATCCATACTTACTGTTAATGGCTCATACAATCATCCGCCACACCATAGTAATTGACAATAACGCATCAGGTGGTGTAGTATCTCATATGGACGAACAATAAATAATCAAAATTTGTCAGATTAATAGTATTATAGTGCTTAATGCACAGGGAGAGGCAAAATGAAATTTTTACACACAATGATTCGAGTAAAAGACATTGATGCATCATTAAAATTTTATACAGAACTTTTAAATATGTCTTTGGATAAGAAAAAAAGACTTGATGACTGCGAATTATATTTTTTAAATGATGAAGAAGGCTGCTGCCAAATAGAATTAACTTACAACGATGAAACACCTGAAAACGGCTACGAAAACGGTAATGCATTCGGACATTTTGCATTTTCAGTAAAATCTTTGGATGAATTCACTGAAAAACTTCACTCACTTGGCTATGAATACCTTTATGAACCGTTTGATTTGAATGGCAAAGGTACAAAAATTGCTTTCATCAAAGACCCTGACGGGAACGAAATTGAACTAATTGAAAAAGTTATTTGGTAATAAAAAAGCTCCTTTAATAAGGAGCTTTTTTTATAAATCCGTCGTTTTCTAATTACTTTGTTAATATTATTACACCTAAATTACAACAAGTTTTATTTTATTATAATTCCTTTTTTAATATTGTATTCCGCAAAAATTTTTTTTGTTGCAAAATTCTTTATTTTAGTTTTAACTTGCATTTCAGAAAGTTCTTCTCCTAATTGGTTGCTTTTGTATTTTCCATATTCTCCGCAAAGTCTAAAGGCTTTTTGTTTTTGAGGAAAGGAAAATGCATTCCATATATGCTGTTTTACATAACAACAATATAAATCGGGTTTGATATCAGTTGATACGAAAACTTTTTTAATTTCAGGTTCAGCTTCAGCCCACTTTCTGGCAATATTAGTATCGTTTTGTTGATAATCGGTATTTTGACTTTTTACCTGCTCAAATTCAGGCGTATTTTCAAAAATTACATCTTCAGCAGCTATGTAAGTATGCTTTCCATTCAAATCAATAACTTTAAACCAAGCGGGAAGTATTTTTTTAATATTAATTTTTTCTAATTTCCCATAAAATTTACATTCAGATTTGCAGTCTGTCTTTTGTGAAGATTGGTTTTTACAAGACATAAGCTGTCCAATAGTATTACATGAAATTGTTTCTACACGGGTATAAGCCTGCTCTACCGGTTTTACAGTTACAAATAAAAACAGGACTATAACCAAAAATAAACCAGTTATTATACACGTCTTTGTCAAAATATTCAAACCACCATTAATTTTATTGAACATAAGTCCCCCCCCGAAAACTAATCCAAAATTTAAATAAATCTGACAGATACAAAGCCAACTACTAAGCTATTTGACTCAATCTGTCGTTAATTTCATTAATCAGACTTGTATCATCAGTCTTTTGTGCAAACTTTTGAGCTTTCTTCAACAGCCCGCGAGCCTTATCCATACTATTATAATCAATCATAATATCAGCAGCACTCACGTAATTTTGAGCAACTTTTAAAGGAGATTCAGCTTCGGTATAGTTTTTAACGGCATTTGAATAAGATTTCAAAGCTTCTTGAGGCTCGCCGAATTTTTCGTAAGCACGGCCTGTGCTTGATGCAACAAAACCTTTCACTTTTGCATTATCAGTTTCTGCAGCCAAATCATTTGCCACGCCGAAAAATTCAAATGCATTTTGCTCATACATATCAGAGAAAATATTCCCTATTCTTGTCAAAGAAGTTGACTGTGCAGCAAGATTATCACTTTCCCCGCCATAAGATACTGATACAAAATAATGATCAAGAGCAGGCTCAATTTCGTTTGCATCATCATAAATCTGAGCCATAGAGTAATGAGCTCTGGTTTTTACATTATTATCAGACGTATTTTTTATAGATAAATCGTAACTTTTTAGTGCTTGAGGCAGATAGTCGTGATTATCGTAAATCTGACCTATTTCATAGTAAATTTTAGATTTAGTTTCAGTATCTCCGACCTCATCAGCTCTTTGCAATGCCTTTTGGAAAGTTTCTATAGCTCTTTTAGGTTCATTTGCATAGGCAAGTTTCTTAGATTGGATGAAAAGAGATTTTAATTCTTTATCCTGCGGAACTGTTACCTTGGTTTGGGCGACACTTTCTTGTGCTTCCTCTGCAACAGTTTCTTCTGCAACTGTCTCAGCTTGAACAGTTTCAGTTTCAGCAGCGGTTTCTTGAGTTTTTTTAGTCTTATCAGTAGAGCCTTCAGGGAATTTTACCAAGAACTGAGGATTTATGTCATCCTCATTATATTTAAAATCAATTTGTTGCAAGAAAAGTGCATCAACCCAGTTTTCAACAACTTTAGAATCTTTATTTAGAGTTGTTGAAATAAAACCGTCAAGTATTGATGAAGCATTTTTCAAGTTTGATTTGATAAGTTTTACATTCGGATTATCTTTTCTAACCTGCGAATCAATAAGGGTAAGATATCCGTTTACTTCTTCCATCAAATCGTCAGGAGTTGCTATTGCAACAGCTGTATTTTTAAAATCTTTGATAATTTGAGCAATATTGATATTTGAACTGCGGTTAGAACTATATTTTGCAGATCCAACATTTTGAGTTTGAGCAGAAGATTGCTGCTGAACAGAAGTCTTTACCTGTTGTGCAGAAGCCTGAGTTTTGGCATACATTTGCTGCCATTGTTCAGGTTTTATTTCCTGATACTTGGGAGCTTCCTGTTCAATATAGCTAAGCCCTCTGCTATGAGAATCACTTTTTGCCTGTTCCTCACGCTCAGTCTGGGCAGCAGACTTCGAAGCTTCTTCATCCTGTTTTTTCTTTACAAGACTTCTGCTGTCTTTTATATATGGTCGTTGGTTAATATTGGTTAAATTCAACCCCATTTGTGTCTGACTACCTCTATCCGCTAATTTTTACATTACTCTACGTACTTACTATAGCTTAAATCAAGATTTCAGTACTCATACTTTCGTATGAAATCTTGCATGTTTTATTTAAGTATTTTTAGCCAAAAGTCAATCAATTATAAATTAGCATGGTACAGTTTTTGCAATCAAATTTCAGGTTGTATTTTTTGCCTTTTTCATCAACTAAATATAGTTTTTTAGGACTTTTACACATATTAAAAGCATATTTTAAGCAATGTTTTGTCTGCATAAGACATTTACCTTTTGACGAAACACCCCTTTCCAGTGACATTTCACAAACCTGACAGCTACATTTTTCATAAAAATCTTTCGCACTTTGATTATGAATATTTGCTAGATAATCAAGCTCTTTTTTCGGGAATTCAACATAATGCATAGGATTTTGAGAAGATTTCGGATAATTTTTTAATCTTTCATACATAAGTTCAGAAAAAATTCTTCTGCGAAGCTCATTTACAGCAGATACCGGCAAAAACGGAAGCTCTGAATTTATATTTAAAGAACGGATATAAAAATCACTCTCTCCTGTTTTATTCATCTGTGAAATAAAAGTATCATGCATTTTTTGAGGATTTTTCGGGATTTCATCAAAATCGACCGAAACTGATACAGAATTGCCATCCTCATCAGTTGCTTTTAGGGTATTTTTCGAAAACTCAATATCCACAGCAATTTGACGTTTAGTTTTAGAATTTTTTAAAATACGCTCAAATTCAACATCCTGATTTCGATAAATCAAAACACCAGACTTTATTAAAGGCATTTTATTAGGAAAAACTTTTTTACCCTCAATTCTATTTACAAGACATCCTTGCATTTCACCGTCTATAAACCAGCAAAGCCCATCTTGCGGATAAACTTTTGCGTCAAGTTCAAAATTATCTTTATTCACCTTGATAACTTTTCCAAGCTTTTCTCCTAAAGATTTTGGAGTATCAAAGTTGAAACATTTTTTACGCCCATCAAGAAAATAATCGGTATATCCACGATTGAAAGTTTTATTCAAATTCGGCTCAAAATCAAGATTAACTTTCCCTGATGAGATTTTTTCCGTATATTTATCAATTTCTTTGCGATAAAAAGCTACGACATTTTTTACGTAATTTATATCTTTAAGCCGTCCCTCGATTTTAAATGATTTTACACCCGCTTTTATTAATTCTTGAATATGTCTTGATGCGTTAAAATCTCTAAGGCTAAGCAAATATTTATCTTTAGCAATAAAATTACCTTCATCATCAATAAGGGAATACTTCTTACGACAAGCCTGAGCACATTCGCCTCTATTAGCAGAACGTCCGCCTATCGCATAACTCATATAACACTGCCCGCTATATGATACACACAATGCACCATGAATAAATGTTTCAATCTCGACTTTTGTATTCTTACAAATATTTTTTATTTCCTCAATAGAAAGCTCTCTTGCCAAAATTACGCGAGATACTCCAAGCTGTTCAAAAAATTTTACCCTTTCAAGAGTTCTGTTATCACACTGCGTACTTGCATGAATAGGAATAGGAGGAAGCTCGCCCTCAATTGCAAGTTTTAAAATTCCCATATCCTGAACAATAATTGCATCTACACCGATTTCGTACAAATTTTTTATTAAATCTTTTGCCTTCTCTAATTCTTCATCAGTTAATATCGTATTAATCGTCACGTGAACTCTTGCATAGAATTTATGTGCATAGTCCACGACCTCTTTAATATCCTCTAAAGAGTTCGGCACAGAACGTCTTGCCCCAAAATCAGGAGCCCCGATATATACGGCATCTGCCCCGCAATCAATAGCGGCAAATGCAGTTTCTTTATCTTTAGCAGGTGCAAGTAATTCTACTTTATTCATAGAAATATTGTAACAGAAAATTTACATAGTACAAATTTCCCTCAAGTTTTTTATATGGAATTCCGTAACAAATAATGTGAGGTTAGACAACAAAAGGAGTGCAAAATTTATGTACGGATATACAGTTTGGCCCGGTGCCTATAGTTTTAAAGAAGAAATCGGACTGTTCATCGCTTTTATTAAAGAACAAGTAGACGATTTGATTGAAAAGATTGAAGAAACAGAAAAAGCTATCAACGAAGCTTAGCTGTTCGATTAGGATATGAAAAAGATAAGAGCTTATATAAAGCTCAACTACCTACCTACTTTTAGTGACAAACCGCAAATTGCGGTAAGAAGTTTATATGTATTACAACAAGCCGAACATATTATGTTCGGCCTTTTTATTAATTAAATTACACTGAAATTTCAACTTTATTAAACACGAGTTCATTATTAATACAATCAATCACAATTTTATCACCGTGTCTAAATTCATTCCCGAGAATTTTCATGGAAAGAGGAATTTCAATAGCCTGACGAATTACACGACGCAAAGGTCTTGCACCATAAAGCGGTTCATAACCTTCATTTGCAAGATAGATTTTAGCATTTTCAGTAATTTCAAGTTCCATTCCCTGCTCCTCGACACGTTTTCTTAGGGAAGATGTTTGGATTTCAACAATTTTTGCAAGCTCTGCAAGCGAAAGCGGTGTAAATGTAATTATTTCATCAATTCTGTTAATAAATTCAGGCTTAAATTTTGAACGCAAAAGTTCATGAACTCTATCATGTTTTTCTTGCTTAGATAACTCGTTACTCAATAAAATATCACTGCCAAGATTACTTGTCATAATAAGTACGGTATTTTTAAAGTTGACAAGTTTGCCCTGACCGTCTGTCAAACGTCCGTCATCAAACATTTGGAGCATAATATTAAAGATATCAGGATGAGCCTTTTCAATCTCGTCAAATAAAACGACCGAATACGGTTTTCTGCGGACAGCTTCAGTTAATTGTCCCCCTTCTTCATAGCCGACATAACCTGCTGTTGTACCGGTTAATCTTGATATTGCAGATTTTTCCATAAACTCACTCATATCAATACGGATAAGAGCATCTTCATCATTGAATAAAAATTCCGCCAGAGTTTTGCCAAGCTCAGTTTTTCCGACACCTGTCGGACCAAGGAATAAAAATGAACCTATAGGACGCCTATTATCACGCAAGCCTGAACGAGAAAGACGTATTGCGTTTGCAATTTTATTTACAGCCTCTTCCTGCCCTATCAATCTTGCATGGATAAAATCTTCCATTTTTAACAGTTTTTTCGACTCATCTTCAACAAGTCTTGTTGTCGGAATTCCTGTCCATTTTGCAACAATATTTGAAATATCATCTCCGTCAAGATATTCTTTTATTAAATGCTTTTTGGATTTGTCAGATTGAAGCTCTTTTAATTTTTGTTCCATTGAAAGCATCTGTTTATATTTATCTTCTAACAGTGTTGTTACAAGCCCCTTTTTCTGAGCTATTTCCATTTGCGATTTTAAAACTTCCAAATTCTTTTTAACAGTTGTCGCAGAAGTTATAACTCTCTTTTCTTGAAGCCACTGATCACGCAATTTATTTATCTTTTGATCAAGAGTATCAATTTTTTTATTAATCTTATTAATCTTATTTTCTACATCTTTATTTTTTTCTTCCAGAAGGGTATTTCTTTCGATTTCAAGCTGAAACTTTTCACGTGTAAAAATATCAATATCTTCAGGCATAGTATCAATATTAATTCTTAAAGATGAAGCAGCTTCATCAATCAAATCAATCGCTTTGTCAGGAAGATATCTGTCTGAAATATATCTGTCTGAGAGTTTTACTGCTTGAACTATCGCATCATCAAGAATTTTAATTCCATGAAATACTTCGTATTTATTTTTTAAACCACGCATAATACTTATCGTAGTTTCTACAGAAGGCTCATCAACATTGACAGGCTGAAATCTGCGTTCAAGTGCTTTATCTTTTTCAATATATTTTTTGTACTCATCAAGGGTTGTTGCACCGATTACTCTAATCATACCTCTTGCAAGCATCGGTTTTAAAAGATTACCTGCATCAACAGAACCTTCTGAGCCGCCCATTCCCATTATTGTGTGAATTTCATCAATGAAAAGCATTAAGTCATCTGTTTTTTCCTCAATAGCTTTTAAGACACTTTTTAAACGCTCTTCAAATTCACCTCTGTATGAAGCACCAGCAAGTAATGCACCTAAGTCAAGAGAAAGAATTTTATCATTTTTTAAACTTTCAGGAACATCGCCTTTTATAATTCTTTGAGCTAAACCCTCAATAACTGCAGTCTTACCGACCCCAGGTTCACCGACAATAACAGGGTTATTTTTTGAACGGCGATTAAGAATTTGAATAACACGTCTAATTTCATCATCTCTGCCGATTACAGGATCAAGTTTTCCTTCGGCTGCAATCGCAGTTAAATCTGTTGTATATTTTTCTAAAGGACTTTTATCATCTTTAGTATCATTTTTTATTTTATCAGAAGATTTTTCATTAACCTTTTTCGGACTTGATTCAACGGCTTTTCCGTCGATTATATCAACAGATGTCATACCATCTATAACATCTTTCATTTTTCCGTAGAGCTCTTTTTGCTTAATACTGTATTGTTTGAATACATAATCCATAACTACGGATTGAGTTTTAAACAATGCTAAAAATAAATGTTCAATACTTACAACATTATCGCCATACGATAAAGCTTCTTTTTCAGCAGTTTCAAGTAACTTAATTGTCTTTTGAGATAACGGAGGATCCTGACTCCTTTGCGGAGCATAGCCGTTTCTTTTCGGAATATTTGCACTAAAATCTCTTATCAAACGAGGGTTATCGAGACCGATTTTTCCGAGAATAATTTTTGGTAAATCATTCTCATCTTTAAATAAAGCAAGCATTACATGTTCAGGCTCTACAGCATCATAATCCCTCGCATATACGATTGTCTTTGCAGAATGTATAATATATTGAACGTGTTCCGATAACTCCATAATTCACCTCATTTTTCTAATAATAGCTTGAGTCAAATGAGTTGAAATCATTTAAACATCCGATTTTAAACAACTTTTGAATTTAAAATCCCGCCTGCAAGATTTTTTAAAGAATATCCCCAAGGATTTTTATTATGTAAATCAATATAATATTTTTTAATTAAATCAAAATACGGTTCGCAAGGCATACCGATTTCATTTAAAAGCAATTCTGCCGGAGTATTCCCCGCAGCTCTTCCCATACCATACACGGTCACATCAACAGAAACCGCACCGCAATCAATCGCAGTCAAGGTATTTATAAAAGCTAATTGTTTGTTATTATGACCGTGAAAACCTAAGTTATAAAAACCTTTATCGTTAAAAAGCTTAAAACAGTTTTGAATATCCTTAGGTAAAAGAGCACCGTAACTGTCCGCAAAATAAAGTATTTTATCAGTATTATATTGTTTTAATTCCCTGAACTGCTCATCAGAAATATGAGCTACATCCATTAAATGCAAAATAGGCTCATAATTTTTATCCTCAAGAATTTTACAATATTCAATCCCTCGAGAAATTTCATTCGGGTGACATGCAATTCTGACAATATCTGCATAATCGCCTTCAAAAAACAAATTTTCTTGAAACTCTCTTGCATTTACCATAACAACGAGTTTTACATTACCTTTGTCAGGAATAATTGAACGCAAATCCTCATTTAAACATTTTGAAAACCTACCCTCACCATGATTTCTGTATCCGATTTCAAAATATTCGATACCGCAAGATTTTGCCGCCTCAAAAGTCTCTCTTACGCATTCATCAGTAAAATTCCAATCAGTCAGATGTCCGCCATCTCTAATTGTACAATCTAAAATTCTAGTCATATTCTTACTCTTAAAAAAATTATATTAACTATTTCGCCATGTAATTATAAATTATTTCAGAAGCATGTACAATAAAATCTTTTCCTGCAACTGAATTATAAGGACGATTAGCCAAAATTACAACAATATATTTTTTACCGCTAGGGGTATAAACAATTCCTGCATCACCGAGCATTTTCCCTATATCACCTGTTTTATGGAGGAAAGATGCTCCAGGGCCAAGTCCTGCCTGAATAAGTCTGTTATTTTTAACATGTCCCATATAATCAAAAATTTTCTCACGAGAGGACATACTCAAAAACTCAGGGTTTTCTATGTTATACAACATAGTCGCCAAATCTCTTGCTGTAGTATGATTAGTACCGCCAAGATCAGGAAGCCAAGTTTGAACATGAGTATGTTTCAGACCCCAATCTCTTATTCCTTGATTTACATCATTCATAGAACCTAGTTTTGACATAATCATATTAGTCGCAGAATTATCAGAATCAGTAATCATAACACGAGCCAAGTCATCGAGAGTATACTTTGAATTTTCAGCTTTGAATTGTAATCCGCCTGATCCTTCTGCTCGATAATAATTTGTCAAAGTCATCTCATCATAAAGAGATACTTGTTTTGCCTCAATAGAACGGAATAATTGTAATAAAACAGGGATTTTTATAATACTTGCCGCAGAATACTGCTGAGAGGCATTAATATCTGCAAAATGTCCGGTTTCATAATCCCAAACATAAACTGAAGGCTGAATTGTAGGATACTGAGCCATCAAATTTTTAATACCGTTTTCAATTCCCACAATATGAGCATTTTCAGTCAAAGGCGTCATTAGAGGCTTTCTTTGCTCTGCACCTCTGAATTGAGGAATATTATTAAATAAATGATTATTCAAATAACCAATAGTAGGAAATCCTTGTTCAGCATAATTTGACTTAACTTCAGGATATGGGGATTTGAAAAACATTGATTTCGTTACGCGGTTGAAAGAAAAAGGTAATATAGTACAGCCAATCGCTACCATAACAGCAACCGAAATACATCTGTGAATTAAATTATAACGATTAACTTTCTTTTGATTAACCTTTGGTTTCTGCCTAACAATACGGCTAGGATCGGGAACGGCTTGAGGATGAGGAGCTGAATACGGATTAGCGTGAGAACTTATAGGCCTCACTTGAGCTTCATTATAAACATTTCCATAGTAATAGCGTTCACGTCTCTCGTATTTTCTGGCTAATTCCGGCATTGAATTATTTTCCCTCCCCAATCTATTTTAACAATATTTTACCTCATGATAATTCTTCGGGCAAGAACGTAACATTTTTTTTTACAAAAAAGACCTCGAAAAATTTTTCAAGGTCTTTTTCAGATAATTTATCCAATAAAAAATCAGCCGATAACAGGAGCGACAAAAGTTCTTGCAGCAAGGTCTTTATCAAGCATCAATAATGCTTTTTTATCGTCACCGATAAGTTTTAGAGTTGCAAGCACACCGCCTACACTGGCTTCTTCTTCGACTTGTTCTTTCAAATACCAATCAAGGAATGAAAGTGCAGCTCTATCTTTTTGTTCTTCTGCGACATCCATTAAAGCATTAATTTTTGAAGTTACAAGCTCTTCATGTCTTAGAACATGTTCAAAAACTTCCAATGGAGAATTCCATTTAGTTTCAGGCTTATCAATAGCTTGAAGCTCAACCTTCCCGCCACGCTCATGAACATAATTAAACATACCCATAGCATGAGCATGTTCTTCTTGAACTTGAACTGTCATCCAGTTTACAAAACCTTTAAGATTTAAAGATTCAAAGTAAGACTGCATTGATAAATAAAGATATTCAGAATAAAATTCTGCATTAATTTGCTCATTAAAAGCTTGTTCCATTTTTTCGCTAATCATATTAAATCCTCTCTTTCTACAAATTACGTCTTTAGTCTAACACGAGAAAATTTTTAATCAATAATTTCAACCTTGCCTGTAGAATGATTAAAATGACATTTTGCAATATACAAATCCTGGTTTTCAAAGGCATTTTTAATAATATTTGAATGCTCAAGTAAAAACTTTTCTACCCAAACTGTATGTTTTTTGGCAAACTCGGTACTGCAAACTGACGGCCCGTAATTTTCAATTACAGGATATACACATTTTGCAAAAGCCCTAAAGTTTTCAGTCACATTAGGATAGTTTTCACCTGCAAATTTCATAACCCCGCAATCATCATGCCCCAATAAAATTAAAAGCGGTACACGGAGTTTTTTTACGGCATATTCAATACTTTCAACAACATTAGGGCCTGTAGTCATCCCTGCGACCCTTACCACAAAAAGTTCACCAATCCCGCAATCAAAAATAATCTCAGGAACGACTCTTGAATCAGAGCAAGTAAGCACAACAGCAAAAGGAGCCTGATATTTTTCAAACTTTTGAAGAGTTTCTAAACTCTTTGTCACAGCCTGAGGATTACCGTTAATAAAATTCTCATTACCTTTCAAAAGTTTTTCTAACTCTTTTTTTGCCTTCTCTATCATACTCAACCCTCCTTTTTATGGAATTATATCATAAAAAAGCGGGATTATTTTTTACAAGATTTTTTACCGCTATCCCAATCCAATTCACATCGCAAATAGTCCATATTTTCATTATACAATACCCAGGCGGTACATGCTATACCATTATGGTAACTATCATAAAGTTGTCCCCATATCCTTGATTTTGTACAGTAGTCTTTCATTGATAATCTATCAAATTCTGTTCCCATAGGATATATTCCTGATTTTATAAGATAAAAAACAAAAATATCTTTCCCAAATATATTAGGTTTTCCTGTAGCATTTGTATCCACACTTATCATCCCACACACTTCTTTTAGCTGTTTTGCAGAACCATATTGACCACTGCATTGTCCATTCCATATTCTGAAAATAAATGTTGTTCCGTCAGCTATCTTATAACTGGCATAAGATGCAATATCATAGTAAACTGATGTACAATTCTTTTTAACATCCGCATTACTCATACCAACACAATTCGTCGTTATTTTTATATAGGGTGCAAATTTTTTGGCAAGAAAAATATGACTGCTCGCTTCATACATGTCTGTTGCTCCCCATTCATCAGGAGTCCCGTCTTTTTGAGATGCCATTAAGTATGCCTGCTGTAAAATTGAATAGGCTTTTTTTACTCTTGCTACCGTTTCTTTTTCATAATTTTTTTGAACTATC
>CASDPF010000010.1 GCA_949282215.1 uncultured bacterium
TATTGAAGATGGTGATTTTAATTCTTTTTATCGTGCATTAGAAATTGCCATTAAATCAAGAAATTCAATTTCAGGTTTTGCAAAGAAAATTGGAATGTCCAGAACTCATTTATACAGTTTATTCAAAAATGAAAAAGAACCTAAATTTTCAACCATTGTAAAGATATTCCATGAATTAGGTTATGAATTAGAAATTGCGTAAATATCCAAATCTTATTGATAATTTAGGGTATCTCAATTTGCAAGCAAAAATAAAATTGCACTTTTTTGCACTTTCTTGCACTGGGTTTAACTTCAAACACCAAGGCGATTTGAGCCTAATATGGTCTTAAAAATTTGTAAATGGAGTGCAAAAGAGTGCAAGAAAAGAGTACTTAAGTGCAAAAAAAGACCCATACATCTCAATACTAAAAAACAGCCTCAATCGTGCTGTCTGTTTGATTTTTTATTAAATTTTCTTTGTCTCAATGTCCCAGAAACCTATTATTAACCTGCAAAAATTTCGCATCCAATAAAGGTTCATAATATATAGATTTATATATTTATACATGCACTCAGTGGACTGGGACCATCAGCTCATATCTATTCAGTTAAAAATGTAATTTATCTTAATTTGTTCTTTTTTAATACCTCTTTATAAACTTTTACATACACATTAATCGCTCTTGTAGCAATAAAAGTCAAGTCATTTGCTCAAAACTTTTTATTAAGAACTTATTAAAAATAAACACTTACAAAATTAACAATAATATGTTTTTAATATAAAATAATTTTATGAAAATTATAATAGCAGGTCTTTTTATAGTATTAGTAGGGATAGCTACAATAAGTAGTTGTAATGCATTTGAAATAAACAACTATACAAATAATCAAAATAATCAGAATATCATAATAGAAGTCCTAGATCCCATAGATAAAATAGAGCAGGACTGCATATCAAAAACTGCAGATACTCAGGAAATTAACAAGTGTAGTCAAAAGGCTCAGGAATTATGGAAAAAGGATATAAATAAAAACTTAGCTGAATTAAAGAAAATTTTAAGTTCCGAAGATTATAAAAAATTACAACTTTCGCAAAGCTCATGGGAAAACTACATAGATAAAGAATATGGATTTATAAATTCTCTAACTTCTTATACTCAAGGGACAATGCATTTTAATACTAGAGAAGGTTGGAGAACAGAAATTCTAAAACAAAGAGCTTTAATATTAAGAGAATACTTAAATATATTTAAAAGATAATAAAAATTTTTTGAGATGAAAAATACTTGTAAAAGATATTTTTGTTCTATAATAACCGTAATGAAAAAGATTTTAGCAATTGCGTTAATACTGACAACAGTGTCAATTATACCTGTATCTGCATCAGTTGAACATAAGATAATCAAGGTTATTGATGGCGATACTGTATATGTTGACTTTAACGATAACGGCATTGCAGAACAAGATGAAAAAGTCCGCATCAATGGTATTGATACGTTTGAAACTAAACTCAATGACGGGCTTAATTGGCAAATGAAGCTTTATAACCTTACTCAAGATGAAGCTTTAGGACTTGGGTATTACGGGAAAGAATTTGCTGAAAAAGAGCTACTGAATAAACCTGTAAGAGCTGAATACACAGCAGAAGAAAAGTTTGATAAGAATAACAGACACCTGATGTCGCTTTACTATGATTGCAATAGACAAGGTAAATGCAAAAGCTATGAACAAGAAGTTTTGAAAGCAGGACTTGCGACAATTTATACAAAATCAAACCTTACAGATGAATTAAAAACTTATCAGAACTTAGATAAAATAAAAGCTAATGCAAAAAAATCACATAAGCTTGATTTGGTTGTATTGAATAAGAAAAACGGCAAATACCACAAAACAACTTGTGAATATGGTTGGATGGCAAGTAAAGCAGAATTAGTTCCGCAACCTAAATTTTGGAATAAAAAGTACAAACCTTCATGTTGTTGTTTTGCATGTAAGGATAGTGAAAAAGATGCTATTAGCCACGAACTTAAAGAAGATTTTGACATCTATCAGACTCCTTATAAGCATTCGGTAGAAATAGTTCCTAACATTGACGCAAATAAAAAACAAAAAATAAAGACTAGTGTAATGTTGCTATTCAACAGCCCAATTCAATACAATATGTTCCCATCAGACAAAACCAGAACTATATCTGGTAGAGTTTTAATTGATGAATTGAATAAATTGAAGGGCGAAGATATTTATCTTGCGACTTATGGTATAGCTGAACAACCAGAAATAGTTAATGCTTTCATAAAAGCTCAAAAACGTAAGAATAAAATTTTTGGTATTGCAGATGTTGATATCTACAATAGAAGTGTTTATAAAGATACCTTTTATGCAATGAGAGATTTTGGGAGTTGGAAAACTGATTACGCAGTAGATAGAGCTATTGCTGATAGAATTATTAAAGATACAGCAGAAGGGCGTAATGCTGAAAAGGGAACTTACAATGGTAATATAATGCACAATAAATTTGTTACTCTCGGTAAAAACAGAGTATGGACAGGATCTACAAATTTAAGCTCTTCTGGTACAGGCGGATTAAATTGTAACCTAAATGTCTTAATTGTTTCCCCTGAAATTACTTACGCATATATCCAAGAAGCAAAACAGATGTATTCAGGGAAATTTCATTACACAAAAGTTCCTTATCATATCAAAAATGTAAAATTGGATGATGGATCAATTTTGTCTGTATATTTTTGTCCTAATCCTGATGTTATCGATGAGTTAGTAAGTAAGATTGATTCTGCTGAAAAGTATGTCTATGTGTCGATGTTTTTCTTAACTCACGATAGAGTTATCGAAGCTCTTTCAAATGCAAAACAAAGGGGTGTAGATGTAAAAGTTATTACTTGTGCATCTGCTGCTAATGAGAAATACTCTAAACATACAAAGATACGAGAAAAGGGTATTCCTCTAAAAGTTGAGAATTGGACTGGTAAAATGCATATGAAAACAATTGTTATTGATGATAAATTAGTAACCGTAGGATCAATGAATGCAACCAAGACAGCATCAGAAAAGAATGATGAGAATATCGTTTTTATAGAGAGTAACAAACACGCAGCACAAGCAAGAGGTATTTTTGAAACATTATGGAATGATATTCCTGATAAGTGGTTGGCAGGTACTCCAAAAGCAGAAAGTCCAGATTCAGGCAATTCTTGTAATGATGGATTAGATAATGACCACGATTGGAAATACGATGCTCAAGATCCTGATTGTGCAGGGTTTGACTATTCTAAAGCTTATCGACTAAGATGGTCAGAATAACACTGTATAAGATTGCAGTGACAGTCTTTTTTATTTTGTTTCTTGCTGCTATTTTTCAGGTAACTTGTTTTAATCTTTTCAATATTTTGAGGCAAAATGAGTTCTCTTAAAAGCATATCCATATTCCAACCAATTTTATTTACGCCATCATCTATTTCATATTCCATAGCTTTTTTAAATAGATCAGGATGCTTTTCATGCAGTTGAAGCCAACTTATTTTAGGTTGGTAAAAACAGAAATAGCAACCGGAACGACCACTCCAAGAATAATATGCAGGGAGTCCTATTCCTGATTTCTTTAAAATTTCTTCTACATCTTGTTTATTAATACTATATTCAATAAACGGATACAGTTGCTTGATATTGTTCCCTTGATAGTCTTCTGGTTTTGCTCTATGAGCTTCGTCTGCTCTAATACCTACATACAAATTTTTTACTGCAGCTGCATTAAGCGAATGGAGATATTTACTAAAAGGCTTAGTTTTCATTTCTACTGTACACCATCGTCTATGTGGAGCAGGTAGATTTTTATATATCTGGATCAAGTGCTCAAAGTTTTTTTCTGCTCTTATTATTCTAATCTTTTTACCAAGAAAAATTTCAATTTTATTCAGATAGTCGTACGTTTCAGGAAGATCGCATTCTGTGTCCGAAAACACAAGCTCTAACTTTTCAAAGATTTCAGGCATATTCTCTTTCATAAAGAAAGCAAGTGCTGTAGAATCTTTTCCGCCTGATAGTGATAAAATATGATATTCTTTTTTATTTTTCATTTTATACTCCACGATTTCTAAAATTTATAACATTAAAATTAAAAATTAACTTCAAATTAAATTATCAAATGAAGATTTAAGTCTGTTTTTTCTTGATGTAGTCGATGTATTTTCCTGTATTTTTCTTTAATTTGATTTAATGTCTCAGGTTCAATCATTTTTGAGATTGGCATTTTATAATTCCAACCAAAGTAACCGTTTTGTTTAATTTTTTCGCTATACTTTTCCATAGAAACAGCTTTTTCAAAAAGTTTTGGATAATGCTCATACAAAGAAATCCAATCCATTTTGTTTTGAAAAAAGCAAAAATAACAACCTGAACGTCTTTTCCAGCTATAAAAACTTGCTAATCCTATTCCTGAATCATTTAGAATTTGAATAACTTCTTTTTTATTGATTGCATTTTCTACAAATGGGAATTTTTCATGGATATATTTTATTTTACTGGTCGCAGTATCTACCCTGCTTGATTCATCAGCTCTGATACCAATATATAAGTTTATAATTCCATTAGAATAATTTTCTTTTAAATATTTTTGAAATGGTTTTGTTTTTAACTCAACTGTGCACCAACGATTTGCTGGGTGTGGTAAGAACCCATAGCAGGAGTGAATTTGATCAAAACTCACAGGTGGTTTTATTCGAATAATTTTTTTATCCAAAAATATTTCAATCTTATTTAGATAATCATACAGTTCAGGCAATTCGCATTCTGTATCACAAAACACAAGTTCTAGTTTCTCAAAAATTTCAGGTATATTCTCTTTCATAAAAAAAGCTAGTGCTGTAGAATCTTTCCCACCTGATAGAGATAAAATATGATATTCTTTTTCCATTAGTTCTCCTTATAAAAAGCTACACAAAAGCACAGCAAAGCAGCTGCTTCACTGTGCTAAAAAACTTTCAGTTACTCCTTGCAAACACAAAAATCATCTGGGATTTTGCTTAACAAGAGGTGTATTACCTTTTATATTATTCACTATGATTAAGAATTTATGGAGGTTTTTAATGATTTTTTAATTATTAAAAGATTTTTGAGTAAGAAAATGGATTAGGTTTAAAGATCCCTGAAAGGCTTGTCTTATAAAAATTATAGCAGTATCCACCTAAAGGTAAAAAGTTATTAAATAAGCTGTGTTTTTAAGTAGTTGGAGATATGTTACAGATTTCAGATCAACAGTATTTAGGAAGAGTTTTCTATAGTATATCAGGACCACTTACATTATTACGTGTGAGGACAAAAAACAGAACATTGACGGATTCATGAACCGGATGATATAATGCTTTATCACCGCTCAAAATACCGAAATATAATCAGAAAATCAGAAAGGTATAAAAGTACCTTAATTTTGCAATGAAAACGAAAGGCGGTGATGCCTATGACAAATTAAATAGAGACCAATAATTTGTATTTAATTAAATGATAAAATTTGCTTCAAGAATCAATATAGCAGCAAATAAAGCAGGCCCAATAGATAGCAAAAGCCCTGTAAAGAAAAGAATGTAATAAAGAATATCCAAAAAATTTGGCAACTTGATAGGAAAATTAAGTTTAAAATGAAAATATTTATTAATAACAAATTCTCTGATTAATATTTCAATTATGGCCAATCCATAAAAAAATAAAACAGTAATTGCCCAGAGAAAGGTATTAGCAAAATCTACAAATTTTGGAGGATAGTCTGTCACAAAGCAAATATAAATAGACCTCCAGAAGAGAACACTAATTGCTGCAGCCAAATTAAGGAAAAAATATTTTCTGATTTGTAAAAATTTCATAACCGGATACTACTACAAATAAAAATCAAAGGAAAGGAGAACAAAATGAAAAAATTATACGATGAAATTAAAAAATTTAAAGAAATGAAAAATAATCAACAAAAACAGGAAGATTTTAAAAATGAAATGATAAGAAAAACTTGGGAATATCAGAAGAAATTTGGGTTTGAAACAAGTCCAAGACAAGGACACGAATTTTGGAATAATGAAGCTGATGCATTTAAACATGTCTTTGGAAGTGCAAAAATGGCTTTGAATATGGGGAACTGGGGGAGTATTATTGGAGATATACACCATGAACTAATAACTCCAAATAATCCAAAGAATGAATGGAACATGGATTCTTGGAATAACAATGAAGGAAGAAAAATTGCAGATGAAATAAAAAAAGAATATGGAAAAGATTTTGCCAAACTTTCAGATAAAGAAAAAGATGCCATTATTGCAACAAAAGTAATAATGAAAATGCGAAATGGTGAATTGATAACCCATCCGTCTGATAAAAGGAAGTTTGAAGGTTTTTTAGAAAAGCTGTTTTATAAACCAGCGAAACCTACCGGAGGAGCAGCACCAATAACAGATGTACTTACCGCAAGGCAAATAGGCAATATGACTTCCGAAGAATTTATAAAACATGAACCAGCTATCATGCAGCAATTAAAAGACGGATTAATAAAACGAGAAACACCAGCTGAGGATTACTCCGGTTATCTGAACCCCTTAAGCGGTAACGGAAAAATATTCTCAAGAGAAGCTATTTCCAAAATGACCGGTGATGAATACTTGGCAAATGAACCCGAAATTATGGCACAACTTCAAGCAATAGGAGTTCCAACAGAAAATGAACTCCGCACTGCAAGTTTGAAAGGTGGAGCGATTTATGTCAAACCGTATACGAGAAGTGATGGAACAGAAGTTTGTGGATATTATAGAGCAATCTAAAATAATTTTAGATTTTTAATATAAGAATAGAGCCTTTTTATAATGGCTCTATTCTTATTAATATTTTTAAATTATATAAATATCTAAATCTCATTGATTGCACTTTTTTGCACTTTATTGCACTGGGCTTAACTTTAAACACCTTGCCGATTTTAGCCTAATGTGGTTTTAAAAATTTGCAAATGGAGTGCAAAAGAGTGCAAGAAATGAGTAGTTAAGTGCAAGAAAAGACCCATACATTTCAATACTAAAAAACAGCCTCAATCGTGCTGTCTGTTTGATTTTTTATTAAAATTTCCCCGTCTCAATGTCCCAGAAACCTATTATTTGCATTAAAAAAGACCCCTTAAACTAGGAGTCTTCTTTAATCTGGGCCGCAGTGGACTCGAACCACCGACCTCACCCTTATCAGGGGTGCGCTCTAACCACCTGAGCTAGCAGCCCTTACTTTCGGCAATTTCTAATCTACCATGAACATTTTTTAAAATCAAGAACTTTTTTATCCTGAATTGTTAACAAGTGTTACAAAAATCTCTTTGCTTGAAATACGCTTGCTTGAAAAACGTTATTATATTTAAGAGAGGCTGTTTATAATGATTGTTATTGATACCGACTTAACCACATTAATGCAGAAATTAAATATTTCCCAAGCTCAAATGCAGCTTTATGCTACGATGACTATTGAGGAAATTGTTGAGGCTGAAGCTGAAAATGGAAATTCTCAAGCTGTTGATTATGCTGCTGAATTGTTCACTAATGTTGAAAAGTTGGTTAAAATTTTTAAACTGTCTGACCCTAACAATAAATTAGAAATCTTAAGCGAAATGACTGCTCAGCAGTTATATCTTTTTCTGCCTGAAATGGATGAAACAGACTTATCTGAAGGCTTAAAATATTTTACCCAGGACAAACTCCTTGCTATGCTTGAAAGAATTCCGCCTGAGCAGATTGTGAATACTGTCTTTGAGATGTTTTCCAAAGAAGAAATAATACAGTATCTGCCTGAGGAGCAATTAAATAAGTTTTTAACAAGTACGGATATTGAAAAAAATAAAGTTCTTGAACATATGAAAGAAATTCCGCCTGAATATATTGCTCAAATGATTGAGAATGTGACAGGTGAAGAAGTGAAAGATATGGATCAAAAAAAGATGCTCGCTCAAGTTAATGATTTCAATCCTTTGGAATTTAAAAATGCTCTATTAAGTCTTCAACCTATAGCTAAGCAGCAATTAACACTTGGTCTGGCTAAGGAACATACCGAATTATTCCAGCTTTTTGACCCGCATGCATATACTAAGATGATTAATACTTACAAACAACAGCCTGAATTGGTTAAAGCTATGGCAGTTATTGAAGAAGATCAAAAAATTAAAATGCTTAAAGAGCTTCCTAATGACTTGTTATCAATCGTTATTACTCAGATTGATGCAAGGGATTTTGCTGATATTTTAATTAATAAATGTCCTGATATTTTGGCTCAAATAGTTGCTAAATAACTTCCAGTGCTGTTTTAAGTGCCATTTCGGTGAACATAAATTTCATTAGTCTTCGTGGGAAAAATGTCGGCAAATGGAATTCTTTAACTAATAATTTGTCTTTGTATAATGCTGATATAAATACTGTTCCAACTGGTTTTTGTTTGCTACCCCCTGTTGGACCTGCAATGCCTGTTGTACATAGTGCGATATCGCAATTGGTTCTTTTCTGTAAGCCTTCCGCCATTTCTTTTGCACATTCATAACTTACTGCAGAACAGTTTGTTAGGGTTTCATGCTTTACTCCGAGTATAGTTTCTTTTGATTCGTATGAGTATGTTACAAAGTTTAATTTGATAAACTCTGAACTTCCTGAAATATCTGTCAGTCTTGAACTTAGAAGTCCTCCAGTACAGGATTCTGCTGTTGCTATGGTTAAATTATTATCTTTTAAAAATTTTGTCAGTTTATTTAGTCGTCGATTTATCATAAATTAAGTATATATCTAAATTACAAAAACAATAAATACATTAATAATTCTTTAAAAATAAACAGGTGCAGTCATTTTGACCGCACCTTGTTTTCTACCGGTATAATCGGCTTTTTCACCGGTTTCTCCGAACCTTACCGCTCATTTTCAGTGAACCAAGGCCGATTTCGTTCACCACCGTATTATTTCGGATTTCCCTGAACATATCCCAGGTGGATTCGGCTTTTGGGTTCGAAGAAATCTTTAGTTATTCATCATCTTTGATTTCTATAATCTTTTTGGTATTTGTTTCAATTTCCTGTTTTGGAATTGTTACTGTGAGGATTCCGTCTTTATATTTTGCTTTTGCTTCATCTGCTTTGACCGGTTGATCAAAGGATATTGTTCTCATGTATTTCCCGTAACGAAATTCACTTGTATGGTATTTTATATTTTTTTCTTCTTCTTTCTTTTCTTCTTTTTCTTCGTGGATTTCTGCACTAATTGTCATAAAATCATTGTCTAATTCGATATTTATATTATCTTTTTTTATTCCCGGTAATTGGACTTTTACTTTGTAATTTTTGTCATTTTGTTTTACTTCAATAGCCGGACGCCATATTGAGGTCTTTTTTATATTTAGCGGATTAGCGAAAGCATTTGTCAGGAATGTATCTCGTAAAAAGTTATTTAATTCTTGATGGATGCTGTCGAAATATAATTCGGGTTCTCTAATCATTATTTCATTTTTCATTTAGGAAGCTCCTTTCATTCATATTAGTAGAATATATTTTTTTAGTGCTTATTTCATTGGCTTTAAGTGGGATTATTATAGATTTAAAAACTATACTTTTGTGTAATAGAATTAATTTTTCAGCGGGAAATAATGTTTCAAAAGGAGAATTATATGTCTATAAATATGATTGTGTTTGAGTTCCGCGAAAATGAGAAGAAATTTTTTGAGGATAATAAGTTTGAAAATTTTAATATAATTTTTTACGAAGAATGTCTTAATGAGGATTTTATAAAGACTTTACCTCAGGATTTGAAAGATAGTGCAACTGTAATCAGTGTTTTTATTAATTCTGAAGTGACGACTGAGGTTATGAATGCTTTTAAAAATTTGCGGATTATTTCAACACGTTCTACGGGCTATGATCATATAAACATCCAGAGTGCAAGAAATAGGAATATTGCGGTTATTAATGTTGAAAATTATGGTGCGACTTCTGTTGCTCAATATACTTTTGGACTAATAATTGCTCTAATGCGGAAAATTATTCCTGCTGCTAATTATGTAAAAGAAGCAAAAAACTGTTATTACGATTTTACCGGGCGTGATATTTCAAAATTAACTATCGGAGTTGTCGGTACAGGTGCTATAGGGGCTGCGGTGTGCAGGATTGCTAAATGCTTTAATATGGGGATAGTTGCTTATGATTTGAATGAACGAAAAGAGTTAATAGATGAGATTGGTGCTTGTTATATGGATTTGGAGTCATTATTAAAACAGTCTGACATTGTATCACTTCATCTTCCTTACACAGGGGATAATTATCACATGTTCGGGGACGAGCAGTTCAAATTAATGAAGAAAAATGCGATTTTTATAAATACTTCTCGCGGTGAAATTGTTGATGTGATGGCTTTGCATCAGGTTATTTCGGATAAAAAGCTTGCAGGTGCTGCACTTGATGTGTTAGCTTGTGAGAGTATTAATTTCGGATGTAAGAATTTAATCCAAAAGTTAGATGCTGTACCTAGGGATTGTTTTAATGAAGCATTATATGTAGAAAAACTTTCCAGATTGGATAATGTTATAATAACTCCGCATATTGCTTATGATACACAGGATTCCATTGATTATATTCTTGAAAAGACAATGCTTGGAATTATTGATGTAATTCGGGGCGGTAAAATGAAACGTATTGTTTAATTTTTTATGATATAATCAATTTTATGAAGATAGGGTTTGTACCAATTGATAACAGGCCGGTTTGCTATACTTTGCCTGAACAAATTGTAAAAATTGATAGTGACATAGAATTCTTCATTCCTGATAGGATTTTGCTGGGTGATTTGACTAAATATGCCGATATTGATGGAATATTTAACTGGCTGGAGGCACTTCCTAAAGTTGATGCTATTGTAATTTCACTTGATACGGTAGCTTATGGCGGACTTATATCTTCAAGAAGATGTCCTGAAACTTTTGAGCAAATAAAAGCTAGAATTCTAAGATTAAAGAGTCTTTTAGAAAAGAAAAATGCTAAAATCTATGCGTTTTCAAGTATTATGCGGATTTCCAACAACAATATTAATGAAGAAGAAAAAGAATATTGGAATCGCTGGGGGAAAAAGATTTTTGATTACTCTTACCAAACTCATAAACTCGGGTGCGAAAGCTGTATTACAAATATTATCCCTTCTGAAATTCTTGATGATTACTTGAATACAAGGAAAAGAAATTTTGAGATAAATAAAATTTATCTTGAATGGCAAAAAGAGGGGTTGTTTGATACTTTGGTATTTTCAAAGGATGATTGTGCGGAATACGGGTTTAATGTTCAGGAAGCTCAATTTTTAGAAAAGCTCGGCGGTTTTGTAAAAACAGGTGCGGATGAAATCCCGCTTACCCTTCTTGCTCGTGCTATACAGGGGAAAATGGAAGTTTCTCCAATATTTACCGAACCTGACAGTAAAGCCCTGATATCAAATTATGAGGATGTTTCCATCGAAAAATCTGTTTTGGGTCAATTAGAACTTGCAGATTGTCTTGTTTCTGAAAAATCAGATGTTTTCCTTGTTGTGAACAATTTCATTAATGCTCAGGGTGAAATCGTTATGAAACGCCCTACGGAGCCTTTTAAAGGAGAGTTTGTAAATCCCGACGGTAATTATATGGTAGCGGATGTAAGATTTGCTAATGGGGCGGATAATGCCTTTATGGAACAGTTTTTAAATTCTGGTTTTTCTGACAATAATTTTTATGGTTATTCTGCTTGGAATACTTCTGCAAATACCTTAGGAAGTTTGATTTGCGGAGCTAAAGTGAAATTCCTAGCAAAAAATTATGATGAATTAGCTTTTAAAAAGTTGCAAGCAGTTAGATTGCTTGATGACTGGGCGTATCAGGCAAATGTTCGTCAACAGCTTAGTTCACCTGATATCCAAGAAATTACAAATCTTATGAAGCCTTTTGAAAAAAAAGTTTCAGAGTTTTTAGGGATAAATATTAATGCAAAATATTCTTTCCCTTGGAACAGATTGTTCGAGGTGGAAGTTGAGCTTATTTGAAATTTTATTGCTTTCAATTGCATTAGGAATTGATTGTCTTGTTGTATCTTTTTCTCAGGGGTTAATTTTTAATAGTAACAGAATTAGAAATTCTTTCTCTCTTGCTTTAACTATGGGGATTTTTCAAGGATTAATGCCTGTTTTTGGATATTTAGGCACAGGATTAGTTAGTTCTTACGTAGAAAACTTTTCAAGCTTTTTGGTGTTTATAATATTTTTTATTCTAGGGGTAAAATTTATAAAAGAAGCTTTTGAGCAAAAAGAAGATACAATTTGCTGCATCGGGCTGAAATGTCTAATTTCGATGGGGATTGCGACAAGTATAGATGCTTTCGCTGCAGGAGTGAGTCTGAAATTATCAGATACGGCGTTACTTTTGCCTGCTTTGGTTATAGGAGCAGCTTCTTTTTTGATGTCAGTAAGCGGGTTTTGGTTTGGAAACTGCTTTAAAAATTTTCCGTCACGTGTTCTTGAAATTTCAGGAGGACTAATCCTAATCGGACTTGCGATTAAAGCTGTCATTTAAAAAACAAGCCGAAATATGGTGTTCAGAAATTTTGTACTCAGAAGGGACTTCTTTTTTGCAGATTTCCATACAATTTTTGCAGCGTGGGTGAAATTTACAGCCCTGTATTTTTTGCTGAATAGATGGGGGTTGTCCTTTGATTGTTTCTAAGGATTTGTCTCTGTTAGACGGTAATGAATTCAGTAATGCAATTGAATACGGATGGTTAGGATGTTCAAAAAATTCTTTAGCCGCTGCACTTTCTACAATTCTGCCTGCATACATAACAGCTATGTTATCGGCATGTTCTCTTACGAGTGCTAAATCATGTGTGATAAGCAATATCGCTGTGTTTCGTTCATTTTTAATTTTTTCAAGCAAATTCATAATTTGTGCTTGAATGGTTACATCAAGTGCTGTGGTTGGTTCATCTGCGATTAGAATTTCGGCTTCACAAGCAAGTGCCATTGCAATTATTGCTCTTTGTTTCATTCCGCCGGAAAATTCGTGGGGGTATGACTTTAATCTTTTTTCAGCACAAGGAATTTGGACAGCTTCAAAAGCTTTAATTGCTTTTTCCCAAGCTTCTTTTCCTCTTAAGTTTTGGTGAATGCGTATTACTTCTAATAGTTGCTCTCCAACAGTAAAAAGCGGGTTTAATGATGTCATGGGGTCTTGTGGAATTAAAGCTATTTTTGAACCTCTTATTTTTTGCATATTTTTAGGGGATTCACTCATTAAATCTATGCCTTCAAAGTTTATAGTTCCTGATGTAATTTTTGCGGTTTTAGGTAAAAGTTGCAAAATACTCATTGCACTGACTGACTTTCCGCATCCTGATTCTCCCACTAATGCAAGCATTTTACCTTTTTCTAGTGAGAATGATACATCCCATAATGCTTGATTGAATCCGTTTTCGCAGTCAAATCCCAAATTCAAATTTTCGACATCTAAAACATTCATAAATGCATTATACTATACCAGTTATAAAAAATATAATCCCCTAAAAGAATAAATGTTAAATTATGTTAACACTTTTTGCAATGTCCTGTAATTGACTATTATCAAGTAAAAGCGGGAATTTGTCTGAGGGAAATATATATTATATAAGCAATTTTTATATACAAAAATTGTTTATAAAAACATAAACATTATTAATATAACAAACTTGAAAGGATATTACTATGAGTGATGATTTGAAAGTGGGTGCTACCGGTAATACTGGCCAAGGTGTTGGTCAAGTTGATGGTGCTGCAAATGAACAAAAGCGTACAGAACTTGAGCAAAAACAATTAACTGAAGGTCTTGCCGGCAAAAAAGAAAAATCGGCTGAACAAGAGGAAACACTTACTGTAACTGTCGAAAATGGTGAATCTATTGCAAAACTTGCCAAAAAATATGGTGTGTCCGTAAAAGAGATTATGGATTTAAATGAAAAGCAGATTAAGTATTTCAAAAATGCAAAAGATTGCGATGATACAAAAAAATATGCAGGATTTTTAGTAGGTGCTAGAATTAAATTGCCTGCAAACGCTAATATGAAAGCTGTAGAAGAAAACTTAAAAACTACAGTTGAAGCAGAGCGTAAAAAATACGAAGAATCAATGAAAAAGCTTGACAAAGAGCTATGCGATGATAGAACTCAATCATACCGTGTAATGGATGAAAATTTCCGTAAAGAACATAATATAAGAACTAAAAGTGAATACGAAGCAGGAAATACTGCACCTGAAGCTCCGGAAACACCAACAGATCCTAAAACTCCAAAAGAACCTGTGAAATCTGAAGATAAAGAGTTAAGTGATGAGGAATTCCGTGAAAAATATCCGTACATTGCACGTCCAAAGGAAGATACGCAAGCGTATGAGCCTCCAAAATTTGAGCCACCGAAATTCCCTGGTGCAGAATTACCAAAAGAAGAAGAAATTCAAGTGCCGTTGCGACCAAAAGATGAAGCAGAAACACCTGAATGCCGTTGCGACCAAAAGATGAAGCAGAAACACCTGAAGCTCCAAAAACACCAAAGGCACCTGAAACTCCTGCGGAAAAAGAGAAACCTGCAGATTCAAAAGATAAATATAATGGAGTCCAAATTCCGCTACGTCCATCAGACGATACGCCGGCGTATGAACCGCCTAAGTTTGAGGTTGCACAGTTCCCTGGAAATTCAACTTCTCAAAAGTCAGACTCTACAGAAGTTAAAACTGAGGAAAGAATGCCATCTATCCAAGAAATATCTGACGAAGCAAAGAAAAATCGTGAAGCTAACAAGCCTTGGTGGAAATTCTGGTAATAAATATAAAAAAATCCCTCCATTCATTATTGGAGGGATTTTTTATACATCTTTTATTCCGTAAGGAATAGATTTTAAATTATTTTTTATCCAATAATTGTTTTTAGGTTTAAATTCTTTTGAAATAATATAGTAAGTCGATCCTGAGCCAGACATTATTGAAGTCGGATATTCAGATTTTATTTCTTGCAATTCTTTATAATCATCTATTACAGCCCATTCCAAATCATTTACAAAATTTTCTCGTCCGACTTTAGGTTTTTGTGCAAACTTGGTATATGCTTCTTTAGCACTTATTCCTAAATTTTCTGGTTTTATAAGTGAAAGTGAAAATTCTTCATAAGGCAATTCTTCAAGAATTTCGCCTCTGCCTGTTGTCATTTGTCTGCCGCCTTCCAAACAAAAATTTAAATCAGAGCCGAGTTTTGCACATAATTCATGTAATTCTTTTTTATTTAAAGGGTTATTAAAAATTTTGTTCAATCCGTACAAAGTTCCTGCTGCATCAGTACTCCCGCCTGCGAGTCCTGCTGCTATCGGAATATTTTTTTCTATAAAAATATCTATTTTGTGCGGTTGTAAGTTTGTCCTTTCAATAAACAGTAATGCAGCTTTATATACAAGATTTTTTTCATTATACGGAATTTCTGTACTTGTGCCGGATAATACAATTTCAAATTTGTCAGAAACTTCTTTGGAAATTGTTAAATAATCAAAAAGATTTATTGTCTGCATTATACTTTCAATATTATGAAATCCGTCATCTCTTTTACCTGTAATTTTTAGAGTCAGATTAATTTTTGCGGGGCATTGAATTTTAATTTCCATTTTTTAATTCCTCGGAAAGTTTTCCAAAATCTTCTATAGAAAGCTTTTCTCCACGTGTATTCTCATCAAGCCCTAATTTTGACATTGCATTTTGAATATTTTCTTTTGAAAATCCTCCGCTAAGAAGGCAATTTTTAATATTTTTTCTTCTTTGTGAAAATGCTGCTTTAACAGTTTTTCTAAAATGGGTGTAGTCAGATAGTTCAAGTTTTGGTTTTTCTCTTACCAAGAGTTTCACAAGGGCAGAATTGACTTTTGGTGCAGGGAAAAATGAACGTCTTCCGACAAGTTCTTTAATTTCTACATCCGCCCAAAATTGTGATAAGATTGTCAAAAGTCCATACTGCTTGGATGGAGATTTTTCTGTCGCAACCATTCTTCTTGCAACCTCCTCTTGCACCATCAAAAGTATATCCGTTATTTTATTACGGTTTTTGTTGTCTAAGTCGTCAATCTCGCCCAGTAAATGTGCGATAATTGGACTTGTAATATAGTATGGAATATTTGCTACAATTTTTACTTTGCCATCGCATAATTCAGATAAATCTGTTTTTAGGATATCTTGATGAATAATTTTTAAATTAGGGGCATTTAATTTTTCCAATTCCTTGATAGCTTCTTCGTCAAGTTCAATAGCTATGACCTGTTTGGCATGTTTTATAAGTTGTTCTGTGACAAAGCCCACTCCGGGACCTATTTCAATTACGGTATCTTCAGGAGAAATTTTTGCATAGTCAATAATGTTAGCTATTACTTCTCCATTAATAAGGAAGTTTTGTCCGAGTCTTTTTTTTGTTTTAAAATATTTTGCTCTGCTGTAGTAGTCCATCTTAACTACTATAATACCACAAGCAGGTAAATGTTTTGTAAAATCTTCTTTGCTATTTTAAATAATGTTATAATAAAAATGCGGAGGTAAATTTTGAGTAGTCTAAAAACACAAGAACGTCTGGAATATCAGGATATATTAAATATTTATACTTCAGGCTGTAAAGAAAAATCATTGCATACTATCGGTCTTGAATATGAAAGACTTCCAATATCAATGGTTACAGGCAGAGCTGTTGATTATTCTTCCGAATTCGGTGTGTGTAATTTTTTGAGAGCTTTTGCTAAATCTGAAAATTGGGATTATATCACTGATGATTACAATATAATCGGGCTTAAGCAGGAGCATGACACTATCACTCTTGAGCCGGGCTGCCAGATGGAACTTAGTGTTAAACCTGAAAAAAGTATTTCTGATTTAGAAAAAAAGATTAACTCACTTGATAAATTGATGGAGCCAATACTTGATAAGATGGGGATTACACTTTTAGGGTATGGCGTATCACCTTTATCTACTCATAAAAATATTAATCTTTTGCCAAAACGCAGATATGCATTGATGGCAAAATATTTATGGGGCATTCTCTCTGATGTTATGATGCGTGAAACGGCAGGAATACAAGCTTGCTTTGATTTTGTCAATGAAGAGGATGCGGTGAGAAAATTTAAAATCACTAATAAATTAACTCCTTTTGTTACTGCAATGTTTGCAAATTCTCCAATCAGAGGAGGAGTTGATACAGGATATAAATCCTTTAGAGCATTAAGCTGGCTTAATACGGATAACGACAGGTGCGGTTTTACATACAGGCTTGGTGATGAATATTCTTTTGAAGATTATATTGATTATGTAATGGAAACTCCTGTAATTTTTATTAATCGTGAAAATTTACCTATATATATTAATGGCAAAATTACTTTCAAAGATTTTATGAAACGGGGTTGGGAAGGGTTTGAACCTACTCTTGATGATTATTTATTGCAGGCTAATCTTTGTTTTCCTGAGGTCAGACTCCGTAACTTTATAGAAATTAGAAATCATGATTGCGGTAAAAAAGCTACTCCTTATGCAATTTTAGCCTTGTATAAAGGTATTTTGCAAAGTGAATCTTCTATGGATGAAATCGAAGAACTTTTAAAACCCTATAGCTATAATGATTTCGCAGAATTACGTTATAATGTCCCGAAAAGCGGGTTAGCTGCTAAAATTGCAGGTGTTCCTATAAAAGAAATCGTTAAAGAAATTCTTTATATCTCTGAAAAAGCTCTTATTAGCGAAAATTGTGGTGACGAAAGGTATCTTGACTTTATTAAAGAATATGCATTGCAAGGGATTACACCGGCTGATGTGATTATTCGTAATTGGAACGGGATTTGGGATAAGGATATTAAAAAGCTCTTAAAGTTTTTGACTGCTTAGTTTTCAGACCATGCCTTCAGGTTATTCTTATTAAATATTTTACAAAACTTAATAATAATTTAAACCATGAAAAAGCATGCAGTGAGCATGATTTCATGGTTTAAATTTCTCAAACCATGTCATTGAGCATGATTTGACATGATTGACTTTTGAAAACCCGCTGTATTGCTAGGTTTAAAACCTTTGTTACAAATGTTCACATACTCATGTCCCTCTCTTGAAAATGCAGAGGGATTTTCTATAATGTAATTAAGGACAGGCGATATACCGCCGGGGATGGTAGTTCCAGCAGGTTTTTCTGTATGGGCTAGGTGCAGGCTCGTGATGATTAGGGTTTGCTTTTATGAGTAGATAGTTCAATTTGGAGATTATAAAATTGTTTAGAAGTAGGGATATGGGTAGAGCAGTAGCTGTTAGAAGATGGACTCCGACCGCTCTTGAATGTTATAAACGTGGTTGTAATTGTGAAGGGTGCTTTTATAGAGATTTCTTTAGCGGCTCCTCTCAAAAATGTCAAATGAAAGCTTCTGTTCTTGAACTTGTTAGAGTTATAGGAACTCCTAATGTTGAATTACAACAATTTCTTATAGAAGATTAATTTGGGCTTTAAAATTTATGTAACTTGTGCTATAATATATAGGCAGTATATTATATGGAGGTAGACATGCACATTTACGTAAACGGAAGAAACATTGAAATTACTGACGCTATTAAAGCTTATGTAAAAGAGAAAATTGGAAAAGTCGCAAATCATTACGACCAAATCCAAGGTATTGATGTTGTATTATCAGTTATTAAAAATCCGTCAGCTTCCGGTAAACATGTTGCTGAAGTTTCATGCAAAATGAATACTGGCGTTGTTCGTTGTGAAGAAGCAGCAGATTCTATGTATGAGAGTATAGATTTACTTGCTGATAAGTTAGACAGACAGGTAAAAAAATTCAAAGATAAAGCACTAGGCTCAGATAAAGCTTCTATCAGAACTGATAATAAAGAAGAAGTGGCTGAAGAAGCTGATGAGGCTGTAGAAGAATAATTAAAAAAAATGATTAACGGGAAAAAAGTCGTCGTAATTATGCCCGCATACAATGCGGAAAAAACTTTAAAACAAACCTACGATGAAATCTATAAAGATTTTGTTGACGAAGTTATTCTTGTGGATGATTATTCTCAGGACAATACAAAAGTTGTATCAAAACAGTTGAATATAAAAACTATTGTCCATAAAGAAAATAAAGGTTACGGTGCTAATCAAAAATCCTGTTATAAAGCGGCTTTGAAATCCGGAGCAGATATCGTGGTGATGCTGCATCCGGATTATCAATATACCCCGAAATTAATTCCAGCAATAGTTTGTATGATGGCTTTTGAACAGTATGATGCTGTTTTAGCTTCCCGTATGCTTGGAAATTCTGCTCTTAAAGGCGGTATGCCTTTTTATAAGTTTGTTGCAAACCATTTCCTTACTTGGTTTGAAAATTTATTTACAGGAGAAAAATTGTCTGAGTATCATACGGGATTTAGAGGTTTTACCAAGGAAGTTTTGGAAAAGCTGCCTCTCGGAGAATGTGATGATGATTTCATTTTTGATAATGAAATGATTGCACTTCTTTTCTACCATAATTACAATATTGGGGAGTTATCCTGTCCGACAAAATATTTTAAGGAAGCATCATCAATTAATTTTGTTCGTTCTTGTAAGTATGGTCTCGGAGTTTTGGCTGTTAGTCTAAAATATAGACTTGCAAAGCTCGGAATAAAGTCGAAAATATTTAAGCCTGATGCTAAAAAACTTGATTTGGATACTGAGCTTGAATATTATTATCAGTAATTACGAAAATTTATTTACACTTTGTCTTGCCATCCCAGCTTAAATCACTGCAGTGAAGATAATCCATATTTTCATTTGAAATTATCCACCTTGTACAGGCATATCCGTTAACTTTATTTTCAGATGTATTTTGAATATTGCAATGAGTTTCCATTTCATAATTGTTGAAATTTGTGGATATTGAACTTTGTAATATTGAAAAATAAAAAATATCTTTGCCTGTGCTGTTTGGTGGATTTTCAATTCCGTTAATATCGACTGCAAAATCTCCGCAAATATCTTTTTTCTTACAGTTTATGTTTGAAATCCAACCTCCGATTACTGTCATACCATTTGCTAAATTGATTATTGAATATGATTTTAGGTCAATATTTCGTATGTTTCCTGTTAGAGTGTATAAGTTATCAGGTTTTTTACATGAGCTTTCATTTGCTTTGCATCTTGTAGCTATTTTTAAATATGGTGATAATTTGTCCCAAAAAATGTCTTGGTTTATTCTTCCCGAATCATTTTGAACAGCAGACCCATCCTCATTTGTTTCAAATGTAGAATTTTCTGTAAACCAGTAATTAATATCTCCGTTTTGATTTTTAGCTAACATATATGCTTGATTTAATAATGAATATGCTACTTTGACCTTATTAACTGTTACTTTTTCTTGATTTTTTTGTACTAAAGTCGGAAGTGTCATTGCAGCGACTACTCCGATAATGCCCAGTGTTATTAAAACTTCTGCAAGTGTAAAACCCTGTTTCATATAGCCTTCCTTTCCTATTGAGAAATCTCAATGATTTTAATAATATTATATTGCATAATCTCAATAAATGCAATATTCAGAATTAGGGAAATTTATTAAAGATAAAAGAATAAATGCAGGGATTTCACTTAACAAGTTAGCTATGGATGCGGAGATTGACCCTGCCATTTTATGCAGAATAGAAAATTTAAAACAAGGTATAAAGTTAAATATCTTAGAAAGTATTTCGTTTGCATTTAATATGAAAGTGTCTGAGTTTTTATCTGAATATGAAAAAATTTATGATATAAAAAAAGACCACAAATAAATTGTGGTCTTTTTTTATATATTAATTGGTTTTACTTTTATCAATTAAAATGTTGCAGCAGGTTTCTTCTGTACTGAAGCTCCCGGAATTGATTGCCAGTTAGCTGCCATAATTTTCTTGAAGGATTTCAATGCTGTATCTTCAAGTTCACCAAGTTCTTCTGCTTCCATAATTAATTCTCTTAATGGAAGTAAGGCTCTCTGGTCTCTAAGAACACCAAGTGCAGCAGCTGCACCGGCTCTTACTAATTCATTTTCGTTGCGGTTTTTCATAACGTCAATCAATGCCGGAACTGCTTTTGTATCATTTAATTTACCAAGTGATGTTACAGCATAAATTCTAACGTTCACCCATTCGTCATATAACATATTAATGACTTTATCAACAGCTTTTTTGTTTCCGATTTCACCTAATGCTCTTGTTGCGTCGCAACGTACATTGACTTTTTCGTGGTCTAAAGAATCTATTAATGCGTCTGTTGCAACATCTCCGATTTCAATTAAAGCATCTGTTGCTGTAATACAAACTTGAGGATTTTCATCGTTAAGAGCTTCTACCAAAGGCTCTACAACAATTTCGCCGCCTAAACGTCCTAATGCTCTAGCTGCACGAACACGTACATCAACATTGCGATCTTCTCTTAAAGATTCAATTAAGTGAGTTGTAGCTTTTGAATCTCCCAATTCTCCTAGAGCTCTTGCTGCATATAAACGAACAGAACCGTTTTTATCATGTTTTAATACTTCAATTAAAGGTTCTACAGCTTTGGAGTCGCCCATTTCTCCTAAAACACGGGCTGCATTGTATCTGACTTTTTCGGAATTACTTGTTTTCAAATCCATTAGTAGTTCATCAAATGATTTTTTTACTTGTTTTTTCTTACTGTTCACACTAATTGTCATTAAATTTTCCTCCGACACCACAAATAATATTCTACACTTACATTTTTATAAAAAACTTTTTGAGAATATTATTGCCTTTTTACCTTATTTATATTAAATATTTGTAACAAATCTAACCTTTACTGTTGTCTTTTTACAGTCATTTGTCAACTGCTGTTTGCTTTTGGGGAGCAAGTGTAAATAAATATTTTCTATTTGATTAAGGGTATTACTTACACTTTATTGTTTATATTTGTATAATAACATATTTTTTATAAAATTTCTTAGTTTGAATGTATTATTTATACAAATAATACGATTGTTTAATTAAAATTAGGTTTAATTCAACAATATTTAAGTAAAATACGTAACATAACTTAATAAACACTACTTACTATAGATAGTAATAACAAACTCACTACCTTTGCCAAGCTCACTGTTTACGCAGATTTTGCCGTTATGCTTTTCAATAATTTTTGCAGAAATTGCTAATCCAAGTCCTGTGCCGATTCCTACACCTTTTGTTGTATATCCGGCTGTAAAAATTTTGTCAATTTCATTTTTCGGAATACCTTTACCTGTGTCTTTTATGCTCACAGTCAAGGTTTCGCCCTCAAAATTTGTTGTGATTGTGATAGTACCTTTTCCTTCAATAGCTTGACAAGCATTGACTAAAATATTGGTGAATACTTGATTTAGTATATTAGGGTAGCAATTAATAAGAGGTAATTTTCCGTAGTTTTTGATTATTTCTATTCTGTTTTTTGTTTCATGACGTATCAATTCCAGTGTCAAATCAAGTTCTTTGTTGATATCAGCCTCTTGAAGCTCGGCTTCATCAAGTCTTACGAACTTTTTTAGTGAGACCACAATATTGCTTATTCTTTGAATTGCTTCGCTGTCAATATGGTTGATTTCCTGCATTATATCTGCGATTTCGGTATCTTTAATTTGTGGAATAAATTTTGCTAAAAGTCCGTTATTTGATTTAATTGAGGCAACTGGAGTATTGATTTCATGTGCTACTCCTGCTACCAGTTGTCCCAGAGATGCCATTTTTTCTGAATTTATCAGTTGTAATTGAGTTTCCTTAAGCTCTTTAAGTGCATTTTTTAATTCTTTGACTGTTTGAATATTCCTTTGATAGAGTTGTGCTCTTATTATTGCGTTGCCCAGTTGGAAAGAAATTGCTTCTAAAATTTCCAATTCTTCTGATAATTCTCGTTTGTGGTAACTTAGTAAAACTATTACACCGATTAGCTTTTGCAGATGGAATACCGGAACGACAACACGCATTACTGATTGTTTATACGGTTCTGCATCCAGATATTCTTTAAGGCAGTGAACTACTGAAATTTTGTTATTGCAAATAGTATCAAAAGTTTCATTATCAAAGGATATTGAGCTTTTTTCTGATTGTTTTTTGCTGCCGTAAATTTCAATAATATTAAAAGTTTTATTTTTAGCTTCTGCGTAGTATGTTTTGAACGCTCCAAACATCAGTGCAAGTTCTGTTAATGCAGAATTAAGAATTTTTGAGATATCCGTAGATTCTCTTATTAGGTTTGAAACTTTGTTTATGAGGGCAATTCGGATGGCTTGTGATTGAGCTTTTTGTTTAATTTTTTGTAAATCTTCATTTTCTTCTTCAAGAGAATTATAGCTATGTTGTAATTTTTCGTATTGTTTTTGTTTTTTTAGTAATTCTGTTTGAGCACTTGTGTCAGAAAAAAAGAAAATTGCATATTTGCCTTTTTTAATTACCGACATATCATAGTAGGATATTTTTTCTCGATTATGCTGGTAGGAAACAGAGGCAAAAAAGTTCTCTTCACAGTTTAGTGCATGATAGATAGGAGAATAGTTTTCGAGGTTTTCGCTTGTGAGCGGGCAGATATCAAAATTATAATTGTGGGAAAATTTTTTTAAGTTTGAAAAATCTGCAAACCAGCGTTTGAAGGTATAATTCTGATAAATTACTTCCCGCTTGTTGTTTACTATAATTACCGCATCCCTAAACTGATTAAAGATATCAAACTTTTTCATATATAATATTATATTCTAACAAGTTTAGGCGGGCAATTTGTTAATCATTAAGTATTAGGTCAAAGCATAGATTTTCTACTATTGTTTGAATATTCATGTTTAGTTGAAGTTCTTTTTTTGCTTTTTCGACGGAGTTGATATCTTTTAGAAGTTTTAGTTTTAGCAATTTATTATGTACATTTGATTTTAAAAGTTCTGTCATAAAGTTTTGGATTTGGACTAAAACTTCCATGGGTTCATTGTCTTTTGTCAGGGTAAGAAGTTTGTCATTCAAATCAAGAACTTTGTTTCTTTCCAGTTCAAGGTAATTTTCTATTGAATCTTTCACCAGTGAAAAGTCACGAGAGTCTTCTTGCATTGATGGTACGAAGAAACATTGAGCACGGGATATAATTGTTGAAATCATATCTGATTTGTCTTTTGTCAAAAAGAAAAATGTTGTATTTGACGGCGGTTCTTCAAAGGTTTTAAGTAATGCGTTAGCTGTCGGCTCTTGGAAGTTATTAGGATTTAGTCCGCATACATTCCCGTCTTTATCTTTGTCACAGAATATTAATACCCGATGATATTCTGAAGTTACCAATAAATCGTTTTTTATCATTCTTGCTTGATCAATTGAGATTACGGTCTTTGATTCGTCGTTAGATGGTTTGTTATCAACCTTTGATATTGTGAGAACTGCCGGATGTTGGTTTTCTCTAATCCAGTTACAGTTAAGACATTTGCATTCAGGAGTGTGATCTCCATTACAGTTAAGCATTCTTGCAATTTCTAATGCCAAGTCGTACTGTGCCTGAATATCTGTTCCGTAAAAAAGTATGCAGTGAGCAATATTTTTATTAGGTTTTTCTATTCCTTTTGTGAAATATTTTATTAAAAAAGGATATTTTTCTCTTATATTTTCTGTTCCTAGGTTATTTAAAGAAGGCATTTTCTACCTCCGCTTCAGGATTTTGTGACAATCCTGATTTAATTTTATATTCTGCTTCTGTAATATTCTGTTTCAGTTTGACTAAATCTTTAAGGTTTGTTGGTTTCAGTTTTTGCAGAGTCAATTTTACAACGTATTCATGCTGTCCTGTCAGACGAGATAATTCAGAGGGGGTGCATTCTGAATATTTAGCTTTTAAAATTATCCAGCGTCTGAGCATTGTTTGGAGGGTTGAAACTATCTCAAGACAATACTTTTTCTCCAATAATTTGCGATACTCTTTTAGTGCTAAATCTTTTTTGCCTTCCATCAAGTAATCTGAGAAGGCGAATAAATCTTCATTGGAAATACAAATTTCTCTTACCATATCAACTGTTACTAAATCATTCGGATACGCCATTAACTTTAGTTTTTCAAGTTCGGTGTCAATTTGTCTTAGATTGTTACCGATTTGTGTAAGCATTGCAGTTGCAGCTTTTGGTTCAAGTTTTAACTTTTTCGATTTAGCCTGTTTGTTTATCCAATATTCAAGTTCTGCTGTTCTGTATGTCGGAATTGTCGGAAATTCTTTTGCATTATATTTGGATAAGGTTTTAAAAAACTTCTTTCTGCTGTCTAATTTTTTACCTTCATCTCTCGGTAGTTGTGCAACAAATACTATATCTAAATTTTCGTTGTTATTTTCCAATGCTTCAGAGATTTCTTTTATTTCTTTGTCATCAAACGTTTTTGAAAAATATTCAATGCAGTTTATTATAATAAGCATTTTTCCGAACATCATAGGTTGTGTTCTGAGAATGGAAATCAAATCCGGAAACTTAGGGTTATTGTAAGTCTTGAAACTCATTTCAAGAAAATTTTTATCGAGACCTTTTTTAAGTTTTTCGATTTCCTGTTCTATATTAAAATCTTCTTCACCATAGAAAAAATAAATCATTAACTTTATTTTAATCAAAAATAAATTATTAGTAAAATTTTTCTAAGAAATAGCAAAATTTATTTTTACAATTTTTGTAGTAAAAGAAGGAGATATAAATTATGAGAATTTTACCTGTAATGCCAAATTATGTAAATCGTAATTGTAACAATAACAAAATGACAAATGTCAACAAAAAACAAAATACTTCTTTTCAAGGAGCTTTAAATAATAAAGAAGTTGTAAAAGTGGTTAATATGCTAGCAGAGAAAAATACTGAAGTCATTGATAACTGTAATATAGCAATGATGAAAAAAGTCATGAATTCATTATACGAAAAATGGCAGGATGTTACTAATGGCAGTATGGGGTTATATGTTTTAAATAAGGAAGATTTGGCAAAAATTTTAGGGGAAAATGCTGCTAAATATGATACAAATTGTAAATACGGCGTATGCATCGGTATTGGTGATGTATATGGACCTGTTGAAAAATGGAATAAAGCCTATGAAGTAAAAACTTTGTTGATGAATGAAAAATTATAAATTACAAATTAATTAATCAATAAAAAAGGAGGCATTTGCCTCCTTTTTTTAACTTTCTATAAGTAAGCTTGCTCCGATAACTCCTGCTGTATTTCCGAGTTGTGCCGGAACTACTTCTACTGTTTCTCCTGCAATTTTCATTGCTCGGTTTTTAATAGTTTCTTTTAAAGGATTTAACAAGATATCTCCTGCATCTGCAACGCCTCCCCCGATAATAATTTTTTCAGGGTTTAGAAGGTTTACTACACTTGCCATTCCGATACCAATATATTCACCCATTCTTGTAAAGATTCTTTTTGCAACTGCATCTCCTGCTTTTGCAGCTTCTGCAACTATGAATGGTGTAATATCGTTTCCGTTTGCCATTTCACGATATTTTGTAGATTTTCCGCCCAAGATATATTCTTCAGCCATTGCAACTATTGCAGGGCCTGATGCAAAAGCTTCCAAACATCCTGTATCACCGCATCCGCAAATCGGACCGTCATGCATTTGTAGTTTGATATGTCCGATTTCTCCTGCAGCATTTGATGCTCCGCGAACAAGTTTTCCGTTAATAATTAAACCTGAACCGATACCTGTGCCTACTGTAATACAAATTAAATTCTGACACCCTTTACCTGCTCCAAAATTCAATTCTCCTAGTGCTGCACATCTTACATCGTTATCTATGCGTGTCGGAATATGAAATTCATCTTCAATCATTTTTGCAAGAGGAATTTCAACCCATCCGGGAATGTTTGTAATCAATCTTACTATACCGGATTTGAAATCAACTTGTCCCGGTAGTCCAAAACCTATTCCTTCAATATCTTTTGCTGATAGTTTTGTTTCAGTCATCAAATCTTTAATTGCTTGTTTCATATTGTTGATTGTATATTCATAGCCCATTTCCGCACGTGTCGGAATCGTATTTGAATATCCGATTTTGCCATTTGAATCTACTAATGCTATTTTTACGTTAGTTCCGCCAACATCAATACCAATTCTGTTTTTAACCATTATATTACTCCCTTTTCTAAATAGTTATATTATTATCATAGGACAAAAATATATTTTTTAATAGCAAAAAATATTTTTATTGCTTTTACTACTAATATGAAGACGGATAAAATAAATTTTACAGGATTTGATGCACGTCCTATTAAAGCTTTAGTTTTAAGAGATATTGGAGCAGGAGAACCTTTTACTAAATTAGTAAATGAAATTACTAATATTGGTGAGAATTCAGGGTTTGACGTTTTTGTACAAAATGCGGAAAAAGTTATGAAAGGTAAGGATTATAAGTTTAACCCTTTTAAAGTTTTGCCTAATGAATTTTATTTTCCTTGGGCTCAAGATAATCTTACATTCCTGCCAAACGGAAAAATGCTCGCTACATATCTTTTAAGATCTATTAATCAGGTTGTGGAAAATTTTACTAAAAGACCGCTCGTTGATTTAAAGCATCACATTCAGGGCGGAAACTTTTTTATTATAAAAAATAATGATAAAAATTCTTTGTTGATAGGTAAAGACGAACTTGAATATTATAAACTGGATACAATAAAAAAAGAATTAGATGTTAAAAATATTTATCCTATATCTCAACCTGATTTTCATATAGACCTTGGAGTCAGACCATTAAAAGATAGTATTGTACTTGTAAATGATTATAATGTTCTTTCAGACGCTTTGCATAATGCAATTACAAATGCTAAAGATTTTGCATATAAGAATTATGATCCGGAAGTAAGAGAAGTACAACATATTCTTGAAGAAATGAAAGAAGTTTTTGAAATAGGCAGAGTTAGAAATCGTTATAAAAATAATGAAAAAATTATTAAAGAGCTGCAAGATTATGGATTCAAAACTGTAAGAGTTCCGGGGTGTTTCATTAGACCTTCTTTTCAAGGTGATGTAAATGATGAAAATCATTATATGGCAAATTTTATGAATGCTATTGTGCATGAAAAGTCTGACGGTTCACTTGTGTATATTACAAATAAATCTTTATTAGACGATATGGCTCATATTACACCGGATATTGAAAAGAAAATAGGATTTAGTTTTCATTCATTATTCAAAAATAGTATCAAAGATTATGTAAGACCTGAGAATATTCATTTTGTATGCGGAGATGGTTATATTCCTGTCAGTCTTGAAAAATCTCAAGGCGGTATACATTGTTTATGTGCGGAAGTTCCCGTAATTGAATGATTTTAATTTTTCACGTTTGCATGATATAATTATCTCAAACGGAGTTAAGATCTTATGATGAGTCAGAATAAAAAATTATCCATAGCATTCTATTGGCATATGCACCAGCCTGTCTATCAACTTACTCCGGAAGGTGATTATTTAATGCCTTGGACAAGGTTGCATGCTGTAAAAGATTATCTTGATATGGTAACTATTCTTGACCATTTTAAGGATATTAAATTAAATATTAATCTTGCGCCTGTCTTGCTTGATGCTTTTATTGATTATGGAGAAAAAGGGCTGCATGATCTTCATTCAAGATTAACCGTTACTGATATAAAAGATTTGACAAATGATGATAAAGAATTTATTTTAAATAACTTTTTTGATTCAAATTATCGTACAATGATTTTTCCTTATGAGGAGTATAACAGGCTTTTTCAAAAAAGACAAAATATGGCGGAAGCCGATATAAATGCTTTTACAGAGCAAGAGTATTCAGATTTAATGGCTTTGTTTAATCTCGCGTGGTTTGACCCTTCTTATAAAAATGAATATATTGAACTTAAAAAGTTGTTTAAAAAAGGAAAAGATTATACTCTTGAAGATCGTCAAAAAATTATTGAAATTCAAAGAGATATTATAAGAAGAATTATTCCATCATATAGAAAGTATGTTGAGGATGGTAAAATTGAAGTGACAACAAGTCCTTATTACCATCCGATTTTACCGATTCTTTTAGATATAAACAGCATAAAAATAGCTAATAAAGAGGGGTTGCCCGTAGATTTGAAAATGCCTTTAGATGCCAAAATGCAAATGATATCAGCCTTGGATAGAATAGAAGAACTTATTGGTAAACGTCCGAAAGGTATTTGGCCTTCTGAACATTGCATTAGTAAAAAAGAATTGGACTTGTTTAAAGACGTTGGTGCGGAATGGTCGATTTCTGATGAGGGAATTCTTTCTGAATCAATAAATTTTGAGTTTGTTAGAGATTTTAAGGGATATTTAGAAGAACCATATCATCTTGTAAAGTCTTATGAGTATAAAAATGGTCTCAAGATGATTTTTCGAAACTCTCTTATTTCAAATCTAATCGGGTTTGAATATCCGAATTATGACTCGATTGCTGCTGCAAATGATTTGTATGACAGAATTAAAATAATGCAAAGCAAACTTTTATCTTCTCCTGATGAAAATCATATTTTAACAGTTGCTATGGATGGAGAAAATTGCTGGGAAAACTATCCTAATGACGGGATTACTTTTTTAAAAACTCTATATGAGTTGATTGAAAAAGATGATTCTCTTGAGACTGTTTTAATTAGTGATTACATAGAAAAAGAAAAGTTCCATAAACCATTAAAGAATATAGCTTCAGGGTCTTGGATAAACAGAAATTTTAAGTTGTGGATAGATGAACCGTTAAAGAATATGGCTTGGAATTATTTGAAACAGGTTCGTGATGATTTTTGCAAGTATGTGAAAGAAAATCCTTATAATCCGAATATAGAACTTGCAAGAAGAGAATTGTTTATCGCAGAGGGAAGTGATTGGTTTTGGTGGTATGGAGAACCTAATGATTCAGGTCGAGATAACGTTTTCGATTACCTTTTTCGAGAACATTTAAAAAATATTTATGCATACTTGGGAATTGAAATTCCTGATTATTTGGATATGCCATTGTTATCTGCAATGTCTAAGCCGTCAAGATATCCTAAAGGCGAAATAAACCCTATTATTGACGGAAAAGATGTTTTAGGCGATGAGTCTTGGCTAAATGCTGGTTGTATATCTATTCCTGATGGCCCTGTTTTAAAAGAAAATAAATTCTTTGACAAGATTTGTTTTGGATATGACAGGGATAATTTATATTTACGTTTTTATGTCAATGAATATATAAAAAATAATCCTGATTATTTAAAAAAAACTTATCAAATGTATATTTATACAAGGAATTCTAAACGTAAACATTCTCTTTCACCTATACGTTTAATTAATAAAACGGAGAATATATTGCCTGTTTCCAAAGAAAAATTTCATAATGAAATTCAACTCTCAATTTATGAAGGCAAATTGAGGCTTTTGAGGCTAATAAAAGCAATTCCGAATAATCTTTGGGTAATGCAAAATCCTAGAGATATTGTAGCGGTATTTGATAAAGTTGTTGATTTAAAAATTCCGTTTAATATTTTGGATATAGCACATGGTGAGAGTTTGGAATTTGTTTTTGTTAACGCAAATATCGGAATAAATGATGTCTTTATTCCTAATGAAATGCTGTTAAATATTAAAAGGGATTAGATGTAAAAATTTGTAAAAAATAAGCTATCTAATTAAAGAAAATTTTTATCAGAGCCGTTATAGTACACATAAAAATAAGGAAATACAGATATGGTTGAATTTAACAGTAATATGCCTGAACCGCAAGGCTTTCCACAGCTTGACAAGGATTATTGGAAAAACCAAAAGCAGGTAGAAAAGTCTGAACCAAATTTGTTTGATAATTTAATAAAAACTAATTTTGATGTAGAAAATCTAAAAGGGATTTCAGTATTTACATCAAATAAAAAATAAATTTTCCTCCTTCTTATAAAAAAAGCCTCATTATGAGGCTTTTTTTATTTGCTCGGTGACATAATTCCAATTATAATACCAACGACTAACAAGATTAAAAATATAAATCCGACAGTTCCATTGTATTCACTAAGTTCATTCTCATCTTTGTCTCTATATTTGTTTAAAGCAATCATTATGTAATCAATTAGCATCCAAATACAACATCCGCCAAAGCTTAATAACTGAATAATTCCAATAATCGGATATCCGGTATAAAATCTGTGAATGCCCAATGGCCCTATGAATGCACATAATAGCATTGTTGCTAACCAATTTCTTTTTTTCCGTAAACAACAGGTTGTTCTTGCATTTGAGATGCTTGTGTGTCTCGATACATTGTCATAATACTTAATTCCTTTCAATAATTTGTTAATTGAGTAATCGTTATTTTTTAATCTGCCAATATAATTATCCATATAGATATGATAAACACGATTAAAGAACCAATAGCTAAATTTTTATTATAGTCAGCTAAAGGTTGATCTTTACAATCTTTAAACTTATTTGATACAAGCATAACGTAATCTATTAAACTCCAAATACCACAACCGCCGAGTGTTAAAAGCTGGATTACGCCAATAAGTGTATATCCTGTATAAAATCTGTGAATACCTAAAAACCCCAAGAAAAAGTTCAATAATAATGTTACCGTATAACTTTTTGGAGGTTTTTCTTCAATTACTTGTTCAGAATGCTCAATATTGTTGTTTTCTTCCATTACTTTAATTCTATCCTTTCTTGTGTAAATATACGGAACGATTTTAGCATTTTATAGGCTTTTTATAGTCATTTATTTAGAGTATTTTTTATCAAAAGCTTAATCCATAAAACTACCATAAGCGGGGCTATGATAATTATGAGATGGTTATTTTCGTAAGCATTTTTGAAATTGCCTTGAAAAAGGCTGTAAAAAGCTCTGGTTATACCACAACCTAAACACTCATGCCCTGTAATCGTTTTCCAGACACAATTTAATAAGTTATAATGGGATAAAACAATTACCGCTATATAAAATAATAGCGGCATTAAAATTATAAAAATAAGTTTGATTTTCTTATTTCCCTGTTGAGCCAAATCCGCCAGCACCTCTTCCTGTTGCTGTTAATTCCGCAACTACTTCAATGTCAGCCTGCTCAACTTTTGCAATAATCATTTGTGCAACTCTCTCATCAGGTTGAATTGTATAAGTTTCATTAGAAAGATTTACGACAGGAATACATACTTCTCCCCGATAATCCTCATCAATAGTGCCTACGCAATTTATAAGAGTAATCCCATGTTTTATAGAAAGTCCTGAACGAGGTCTTATTTGAGCTTCATATCCGTGTTCCAATTCTATTGTTAATCCTGTTGGTATAAGAGCTCTTTCTAAGGGCCTTAATGTTACAGGTTCTGAAATTGCTGCACATAAATCCATTCCTGCAGCACCTTCGGTTTTATATTCAGGTACAAATCTGTTATTTGATAAGCGTTTTATTTTTAGTGTTGTCATAAAAATCTCCTTATACATTCATAATAGAGTATAAGGAGATTTTTGTAAAATTATTAAATTATTTTTCCTAATTAGGAAGTCTGTCAAATATATCCGGAATGTCAGAAAATTTTTCATTTTCTTGAGAACTTTTTACCAAAACATCTGATTTAGGTGATTTTTCTAAATTATAATTGTACATTTTTTTATCAAAATATTTATTAAAATCATCAATACTTGTCATTTTAGCTGGTGTTGATGTCTTAACATGTTTTGCCCATTCAAGTGTTGGTTGTCCGAATCTATTTAGTATATCAAAGTCCATAATTGATTTAATCATTTTTTTCTCCATTTTGAGTATTTAGTTGCATTATAAATTCTTTATTTGTTAAAGAGTTTGAAAGAAAAATTTTGTCAGTTTATAAATAAAAATTTACAATTAAAATTATTAAACTTTTACAGATTTCAAATCATCTTCAATTTTTGAAAGAATTTCATCTAATTTAGAAGCATCTTTGATACCGCCTTGAGCAAAGTTAGGTCTTCCCCCTCCGTTAGCTCCGGTAAAGCGAGCAATTTCTCCGACAATTTTGCCTGCATTTACGCCTTTTTTAACGAAACTGTCTGATACTTTTACTGCAACTGTTTTTGTTGAAGCAAGTACGATAATACTTTCTCCAAGTTTTTGAGAAGCAAATTCTATACCGGTTTTTAAGGCATTTCCGTCGATATCTTCTACTTTTGTGATAAATAGTTTTCCGCCGTCAATATCCTCAGCTTTAGATAAGAATGTTGCAAATCTGGCACGAGTATTTTCTTCTTTTGCTGCAGTTAGTTGTTTTTGTAATTCTTTATTTTCTTCCTGAAGTTTTTCTACACGTTCTACAATTTCATCATAGTGAGTTTTGAACATCAAAGAAAGTTTGTCCATTTCTTTTACTTTAGCATTCATAAAGTCAAATGCCGCTCTTGAAACTGCAAGTTCAATACGTCTTGTACCAGCTGCGATTGCCCCTTCTGATACAATTTTTACAAGTCTTAAATCTCGAGTGTTTCTGGCATGAGTTCCTGCACAAAATTCTTTTGATATGCAAGTTTCATTTCCAATTGAAACGACTCTTACGACTTCATCATATTTTTCACCGAATAAAGCTGTAGCACCGGTGAGTTTTGCTTGTTCAATATCCATTACATCAGTATGAACGTTCAATCCTTTTGCTACCCAGTTATTTAGAATTTCTTCGACTTTAACAAGTTCTTCAGGAGTCATTGCTCTTGAGAATGTAAAGTCAAAACGCATTCTGTCAGGCTCAACCTGAGAACCTGCTTGATGAACTTCTTCACCTAAAACTTTTCTCAATGCTGATTGCAATAAGTGTGCTGATGTGTGGTGAAGTCTTATCTGTTCACGACGAGGAACATCGATTTTAGCTTTTACAGTCTCACCGATTGTAATTTCACCGTTTATTACTTCTGAACGATGTACAAACAAGTTGTTAACTTTGAATGTTGTAAGCACTTCAGCTTTAAGGTTTTCATTTTCAATAAATCCGCAATCACCTATTTGACCACCGCATTCTGCATAGAACGGAGTTTTATCAAGTACGATATCAACATATCCATCCCCTTCTATTGTTGCAAGAATTTTTGCATCGCATTCATTTTCTTCATATCCGACAAATTCGGTAGAACCGACTTCATCTTCAAGTTTTGCGTACTTCATATCACCTGTTACGCTGATTTTTGCAGTTGCAGCTTTTGCCCTGTCTTTTTGTTCTTGCATTGCTGTTTTATAGCCTGCTTCATCAACTTTTAATCCGTTTTCTTCCGCAATTTCTTTTGTTAATTCAAGAGGGAATCCGAATGTATCGTATAGTTTGAATGCACTTTCCCCATCAATATCTTTTTTATCTGCTATAAATTCATCAAGCAATTTGTAGCCTCTATCAAGGGTTTTAGCAAATCTTTCTTCTTCTTTTTTGATTGTGTCAATGATTTTTTGTTTATTCTTAACCAAATCAGGATAAGCTTCGCCGTAGTTTTCAACCACGACATCAACAAGTTTGTACAAGAATGGTAAATCCATACCAAGAATTTTTCCGTGGCGAAGTGCACGACGTAAAATCATTCTCAATACATAACTTCTACCTTCGTTTCCAGGGATTACACCGTCAGAAATCAAGAAAGAAACACATCTTGCGTGGTCTGTGATAATTCTCAATGATACATCGGTTTTTTCAGATTTTTTATATGGAACTCCGCTCATTTCAGAAACTTTATCCAATATTGGTTTTAAAAGGTCAGTTTCAAAAGTTGAAGCAACGCCCTGACATACCATTGTAATTCTTTCCAAGCCCATTCCTGTATCGACGTTTTTGCTTTCTAACGGAGATTGGTTTCCTTCTTCATCCTGATATAATTCAGTGAATACCAAGTTCCAAATTTCAACCCATCTATCACATTCGCAGGTATCTATTCCGCAATTAGGGTCATCACATTTGTATTGTTCGCCTAAATCGTAGTGAATTTCCGAGCAAGGACCGCAAGAACCTGATGCTCCAGGAGGCCCCCAGAAATTATCTTTTTTCCCTTTTCTTTTAATTCTTTCAGCAGGTACTCCAACGCTTCTCCAAATTTCATAAGCTTCGTCATCTGTTTCAAAAATAGTAATCCATAATCTGTCTTTATCAAGCTTTAAGACTTCTGTTACAAATTCCCACGCCCAAGGGATAATTTCTTTTTTATAATAATCTCCGAAAGAGAAATTACCTAACATTTCAAAGAAAGTATGATGTCTTGGAGTACGTCCTACATTTTCAATGTCACTGTCTTTTCCGCCTGCTCTTGCACATTTTTGACAAGATGTTGCACGGGCTGGGTCATAAGGTGATTTAACAATTCCTAAAAATATAGGCAAAAATTGCAACATACCAGCTGTAGTTAATAACACTGTAGGGTTGTCAGGCACAAGGCTTGAGCTTTCAACTACGGTATGTTGGTGTTTGTTTTTAAAATAATCTAAATATAACTTTCTTATTTCGTTTCCGGTTAGCATAATTTCTTATTCCTTTTTTTATTGAGTAATCTATGTTTTGATTGTAACGAAAACATAACAAAATTACCAATAAATTTAATTGAAAATAACATTAATCTTAACTAAATTATTCGGAGAAATTTTGAAATTATCCAAATTATTGGTGTTATGGATTGTATAGTTCATCCATCATTTTCACATAATTGTCAGCCAAATCTTTATATCCTGGATTTATTCCGCTTTTATCGGTACGAGTCAAGAAATCTTTTGGAAATACTCTGCTCCAGAAAGGTAGGAGTGCTTCTGCAGTTGTTTTCATTTTATATTTATCTTCCATCCCGTTCCAAAATCCTGGGATATTTGGCCTGAAATATAATCCCAAGGCATCTTGAAGTGTTGTTTGAACTTGTTTTACATTTCTTGTATAGTGCCATTTCATTAGTTCTTTTAGGACTAAATCTCTATCTGCCATTTCATTTTTTGTCAGGTGTAATTCATCTTTGCAAAATTCTCTAAATAGTGCTGGAGAATTTTTTCCATTGATATCTTTTGGTTTATTATCCAAAAGCAGATCTACATATTCTCTAAGTGGTGGTAGATCATGATTGCCCGTTAATATTGCAATATTCTTTTGTTTTTCAATATTTTCAGGGTTAGATATATTATTTTTGTCTTGAGCTTTGTTTATATTTTCTCCAATACCCATTGCGATAGGAATTCTTTGGCTTACAAAATCTTCTGCAAAATTGGTTTTAAATTCTTTATATGCTTTTGTTTCTGCCAGTGGCCCAAAGTCTTCTAATATATAACAATCGGAAGGCTTTAGACCTTGTTCTTTTGCAACACGTTTGAATAGTTCAAACATATTTTCGCCTTGTGAGTTTGTTTTTTTATCAATTCTTACAATCCAGTCTTCTTCAAAAAAGTCTTTGCCCATTCCACCTTTATCTTTTGGTGCAAATATTTCACTGTCTTTTAGAATTTTTCCATCTGAAGTTTGGTAAGTTGTTGGAATTTCAGCTCTGTTTATGTATCCTACAAAGTGATCAAGCCTTAGATCACCTTCTTTTAAAAGTTTTTTTAATGAGTTTTCCTGATATGTCCAAAAATCAGGCGAATCGTAGTTATACAATGCATGTCCCCAGACTTGTGTATAAGGATAGGCCGCTTCTGGAGGGCAACCGCTTACTTTTGTCGGGTTGTAGTTTTCGTCAAGAAGAAATATGTTTTTATTTGCCCAAGTGTCAACTCCATTTGGATCAACCCCTATTGCTAAGTCGAGTATAAGTCTTATTCCTTTTGATTTTAATTGGTTATTAAATTCATTGAATTGTTTATCATAAATAAATTGTTCAAACTTGTATTGATTAAACTTATCTAGTTCATCATCATTCAAAGCTTTTTCAAAGGAAAGATTTTCCTCTTTTATATTTTCAGGAAGATTTTTTAAATATTCAGGCCAATTCTTCCAGTTTGTTCCGTATTTTACGGATAAAGTATCATAAGCGGCATAAGTGTCTAACCATAAATCATTATTTTCTTTTTCAAATTTATTGTATTCAATTTTTAAAGGATGATTGTTATCAAGTTCTTTAAAACGCTCATAAGCTTTTGTAAAACGTGGGTCTTTTTGCTTTTTCAACATATCCATAGTAAACACTGGTGAAGTAATGTCATCAGGAAGTTCTGATTGTTTTAATAAATTTCCATATTTATTTTTTGTTAGTTCATTTAGGTTAACAAGATATTTATTTTTGCTAAAACGACCGGAAGCGTTATATGGGCATAAGTCGTTTCCCAATGCAAAAAGCGGGTTCATAATCCAGTGTGTCTGATGTGATTTTTCTAAAAAATCAATAAACTGGTTTGTTTGTGGATCTAAGAATTGCCCGCAATAAGAACGTGTTGCAGGAAGGCTTGAAATATGAAAAAGCATTCCTCTTTGTTTTACTTTTCCTTTGCCGTCGACTCCAGTAAATGGAATTGCATTATATATATTTTGTCTTTCAAAATAATCACTTTGATTTTGATATCTCTGAGTTTCGGATGCTTTTGAATTTTTAATTGCAGAAACATAATTTAATGCATTAATTTTTGAAATTTTCATTCTTTATACCCCTTGATATTATTTATTTAATATTAAAGCTAAAGTTGAAAAATTTTGCTTATTATTAAATTTTTTTTACATAAATCAAGTCGATAGTTAAAGTTGACATTATATCAGGACTCTAATATTATGAGGATGTTATGCCTAAGGTATCAATAATAGTTCCTGTTTATAATGTTGAGAAGTATTTGACAAAATGTCTTGATAGTTTGATTAATCAAACTTTTCAGGATATCGAAATCGTTTGTGTAAACGATGGTTCTACTGATAATTCGTTAGAAATTTTAAATTCTTTTGCGGAAAAAGATTCTCGTGTGAAAATTGTTAACAAACAAAATGGCGGATTGTTTTCGGCTCGACATGAGGGAATGAAGTATATAAACGGAGAATATTTAATTTTTGTTGATTCTGATGATTGGGTTAGTGAAAATTTGGTGGAAAAATGTTTGACTGCTGCAGGTTCTGATATTCCTGATATTGTCGTGTTCGGAGCATTTTCTGTAAGAGAGAAAAACGGAAAGCCTGTCATAAAAAGAGGCGGATATGATTATTCAAAAATTCCTTTAAAATTTCAGAAAAAAATGTTCGGATGCAAGGATTTGCATAAAGATTTATTTAAATTTCCTCCTACAGCTTGGAGTAAGATGTATCGTGTGGATTTTATCCAAAGACATAATATAAGATTTCAAGAAATAAAGAATGGAGAAGATCAATTATTTTTTATTCATTCAATGTTATGTGCTGATAAAATTAAAGTTGTCAGTGATAATTTGTATTATTATATAAAAAGTCGAGCAGGGGCTATTACTGCGGTTAATAAAAAAACGAGCTTATCACCTATTTATAATGTTTATGAAATTGAAGCTTTGTTAAATGGTTTAAATATAGATGATAATTATAAGAAATTTATATTAGGAAAATATTTTGAAAAATCGCTTTCTTGGTATACTAAATCCAGTGAAGAGATTGCAGATGAGTTTTTTGAGGCTGTTTTAAAGTTACAACGCCACTTAAACGATAACTATCCAAAATGTTGGTGGACTAGGTTAAAAATTCAAAAGGGAATTTCTTATTTTGAATTGAAATTAAAAATTATTTTTGCAAAATATAGTTGGAGATAAAAATGAGTGAAAATATAAAAGTTTCAGTTGTTATTCCTGTGTATAATGTTGAAAAATATATAAGACAATGTCTTGATTCTGTTGTCAATCAAACTCTTAGAGAAATAGAGATAATTTGTATAAATGATGGTTCAAAAGATAATACACTAGATATATTAAAAGAATTTGCACAAAAAGATTCCCGCATAGTTTTGGTAGACAAAGAAAATGAAGGCTTATCTATAGCAAGAAATCAAGGTACGGAAATTGCTTGCGGGGAGTATATCAGTTATATTGATTCTGATGACTGGGTTGATATTCATTATTTAGAAGAGCTTTATAATGCTGCAAAAAAATATAATAGTGATGTTGCTTGCAGTAGTATAATAAGAGTTACCGGAGGAAGAAGAAGAAATAAACTTATTTATAAAAAAGAAGAATTTACTAGAGATATAGATAAGAAAAATGAGTTAACTAATGTACCTATTTATAGTTATGTATGGAATAAAATATACAAACGGGATAAATTAATTCAATCCGGAGTAAAATTTCCGATAGGCAGAGTATATGAAGATATAATATGGTCTATTCAAGCTATATATTATTTGGATGGTGTAGTTACGGTTCCATCTGCAATATATTATTATCGTAAAAACCCAACGTCTGTAATGTCCAGTAAAGCTAAACAAAATGCAATAGATTGTGCTACATCTGAAAAAGAAATGTTAGAGTTCGCGAAAGAAAAGGGTCTAAAATTATTAGACGGTTATAAATATGCAAAAAGAGATCGTTATCGATTTTTAGGTATAACCTTATTGAAACGTTTTTATTATTATCCTGATATTATAGAGTATTGTTTATTAGGTTTTATACCGATATATCGTGGGAAAATAAAAGAAAAAAATAAATAAATATTGCAAAAGAAAATGTTTATGTTAATATAAAATCAATGAGGGATGAATACAGATACCCCACAGAAACCAAACGTCTGGAAAGTTCCTCTGACAAGCCCTGGTAGCTCAGCTGGATAGAGCAACCGCCTTCTAAGCGGTAGGTCATGCGTTCGAATCGCATCCAGGGTAAATATTTTCAAAAACAGCCTTTTTTGCAATGTAGCAGAAGGGCTTTTTATATGTCCAGCTTAATTTTCCGTCTTTTAGTGTACAGTTCGAAAGCAGAGTTTTGAGTAGATTAACCTTGTTTTCATCTGAAACCTGTAAATACTTGCTATACATATCATTTAGAAGTTCGAGGATAGAATTTACATCATCCATGAATTTTTGATTTGTTTCATCAAAAGCTTCAATTCTTGCTCTAATAGAGATTAACCGTTGTTGTCGGAGTTCGTTTTCAGCTTGCCACTGGTCTATTGTAATTAAGCCATCAAGTTTGTCTTGATAAGTTGCGTGAATTTCTTTTCTGACTTTTTCCGCTTCAGCGTTTAGTCTTTTCAGGCTTTCTTGTTGAAAATTCTGTTCCTGATTATTAAGTTCGATAATTGCGTCTAATAGTTTTTTACGGCAGGCATTGTCTAATTGAACAGCCTTTACAGCGTTGCCAAGTTGGTCTAACAGTTCCTTTTCATTGTAATATTTATGATTTTTACATTTGTCTTTTCCATAAGCCCAGGTGCAATGATAATAAATATATTTTTGCTTTTTTATTTCTGCAACAATAGAACATCCGCAATCTCCGCAGGTGATAAAATTGCCTAATAGAAAGGTATGCTTTCTGTAAAGCGGTTTGTTATCTTTACCGAATGCCCGTTGTACTTGAAGGAAAAGATTGTTAGACACAAGAGGAGTATGAATACCCTGCATTAATTGCCCTCTGAATCTGAACATGCCTGTATAAAACGGGTTTTTTAATATATCTTCCAAAGCTCCTGGTGAAATTTTAGGAGAGTAGGAACGGTAGAAGAATCCTTCTTTAACAAGCTGGTTAGCAGTGTCTTTAATAGAAATGTTTCCGCGTGAATATATTTCAAAAGCTCTTTTAATAAATGGTGCGGTCGCGGGATTAATTTCAATGATACTTTTGCCGCGTTCATTTCTTACATTTTTGTAACCATAAGGTGCTCGGTTCGGGAAAATTCCTTCCTCGGCTTTTTCTTTTAGCCCTTTTCTAGTTTCTTCACGCAAGTTATCTATGAAATTTTTTGCCATTAAGACTTTTAAACCGTGAATAAATTTTTGGTGAGATGATGCTTCATCATTAATAATTTCGTGTTCTTTAACAAAATGTAGTTCAAATTTTCCTTCATCAATAAGCCCGTAGTCTGACGGGTTACGATAAAGTCTGTCGGTTTTTTCAACAAGGATGGTATTTACTTCTTTTGAGGCTTTAAGATATTTCACCATAGCATTAAATTCTTTTCGTCCAGATTTTTTAGCGGTTTCAGCTTCGGTGAACTCTTTTACTATTTGAATATTATTATGACGAGCATAATCTTTGAGTAGTTTAATCTGTGCCGGTATAGAGAATCCCTGCCGTTCCTGTTCATCGGATGAAACTCTGGCATATATTACAGCTTTTTTCAAATTTTTTACTCCTTTTTGTTTATAATATAATTTTACATAAAATTTGTATCTGCATAAATATAATATTGCAGGAATTTCATGAAGTTAAGTAAAGGATTTAAACATGCCGGACACCTTGAAAAGAATTGATGACCGAACATTTTTTATTATGTATGCACTGACGAAACAGCCGTGGCTTTATGTACCGATACTTTCAATACTTTATGGAGAAATGCCATTTAAAGAAATTTGTATAGAAGTTGACAATCTGAAAAAATTTGGGATTGAAACAATGCTGACATATCTTCCAAGCGAAAATATCGATATTAAAACACTGGAGAAAATTAAAGAATATGAAATTGAGATTAAAGAATTTCTAAATGGAGAAAGGGGTGTGCAACAAACCTCTATTGTTGCAAGAAAATTAGTACCTTATGCTGCTAAAGCTCAATTTACCTGCAGGTCACCGGAAAGATTACAAGAAAAAATTGATGAATATTTTACAAATTCAGAATCAAGCCGGAAATTATACTTTTACAACTATGAAAAACATATAAAAATCTTTAAGAAGTTAAAAGAATGGGCGATTACCGGCATGACAGCACCGTATAAAATAGGTTTTGACAGATTCTCTCAATTTATTCAGGAAGAGAATATAAGTAAATATGCATTTTTTCATTTTTTATATCAGCTTGAAAAGTCAGGAAGTATTAAAATATCAGAATTATCCGTTCAGGGAGGCTTCCCGCTTATAATATTTGAAACTTTGAATCAAAAAATCCATGAACCTGTGAAAAAAGAAGCACCGTCGGGTAGAGAATTAGCCAATTTTATAACTCTTCATTTATATGAAAACGGAATAATTGATACTGCACAAGAAGGGAAATTCTTCCGGTGCGATAATATAGAAGTCAGTTTATTTGAGATGTTTTTTAAACAGCCATATAAGAATTATTCATACAGCTCGATTGAATCTAGGATAGGTGTTGACAAAGAGATGCCTAAAAGAATTTCAAAAGCACGAACAAAACTTCAAAGAATTTTGAAAAATAATAACAAAAAATATTTTATCAATAATCAAAAAAATAAAACCTACAAATTTACAGAGCCTGATTAGAAAGTAATTAAAAATCTTCACACTAAAATAAAATCTTCACTTTTTGTGAAGATTTTTTATTTAGCAACCACCCCGATTTGTTTGATGTGACGGAAAAAATATTCACAAATTTTCTGCAAATCATTTTTAGATTTTTAAGTGAACCATACACTTAAAGTATGTATAAAAATTTTCAAAATGAAAAAGACTTCTGGCAGAAGTACACAGACCACGACCTCTCGGAAGAAGATATTTTCGAGATTAACTATAATCTGCAAAATTTTGCCAAGACTCTTTCGATAATTTACAAAGAAATACAAGAAAAGGAGTAAAGATGTCTGAAAAACAAAATAAAAAATCACAGCCATATTTAATTTTTGAGGATATGAGCAGCGGAAAAATGATAGTTTTACCCGCATATGATTTTGATGACGCAACTATTGAATGGATTGAAAATAATCCTGATAGGTTTAACGAAGTCCTTCAAATTGCACAACAACAGTATAAGCAAAAGAATGCTGAGAAAGAAAATGATGTAATAGACTTATGAAAAATGGAGGTTTTTAATGAATACTTTTGAAACTGACAATTTAATTAAAATGTACAGAGCCGGTTATAAGCTTGTACCGGTTCCTTATAAAAGTAAACATCCGATTTTAAAAGATTGGAGAAACGCTTATTTTAGAACGGAAGTGGCCTTAAGAGAATATCTTCACGCAACGCCTAAAACCAATATGGCTATTATACCTCTTGACGACTGGATTGTTTTAGATATTGACCGGCATAATGGTGATGAGGATTACAGTGAAATTCAAAAATATTTTATTCCGACATTTACAGTTAAAAGTGGCGGAAACGGGCAACATTACTACTACAAATGTCCGAAAAATTTTAATCAAAAGCTAAGACGAAAGATAAAAGGTTATAATACTATAGAAATACAAACATCTTCAATGTGTCTTATTGCCCCCGGAAGTACTCATCCAAACGGAAATAAGTATGTTATTGCAGAGGGAAGTATAGATGAGATAGTAGAAATTCCGCCAATATTGTTAAAGCTGTGTATCGATGATGGAACGGCTGACGAAAACCCATCTCGAGGATTTTTGACATCAACAACAACCTTTATTCCGACTGGTTCGCGTAATATAACATTAACATCTGTCGCGGGCAAGTTTTTTGCAATGGGTTTAAACAAAGAGCAGGTACTTACTTTAATAAAAAAAGTGAATGAGGAACAATGTGACGTTCCTTTACCTGAAAAAGAAATCGACGCTATAGTTAACAGTGTTAGCCGTTACGATAATTATAATCAAAAAATACTGCAGAATAAAAATAAGATGAATATTACAGAGCAAATAGACAGTATCCTCAATTTCCCAAAAATAAAACCAGAGGTTAAGAAACGACGGATATGTGTTACAATTATTAAATATCTTATTAATGAAGGATACGTTTTTTATAAGGCAAACGATAATTTTTATATATTAGATAGCAAAACGAAAAAATTAATCTGGTTGGATAGAGGTAATAGAAATTTTAAAAGACTTATATATTCTTGTGGTATAAATCCAGCGAGTGATATGTATAATCATATATTTGAGGCATTGTGTGCACACTGTGATATTAATGGTGATGAAACAGAAGTATATAAGTTTGCACATGTTGATACTATAAATTTTAATCTATATATTAAAACAGGTATTAAAATACTTAAAATTAGCCCAGATAGTGTGCAACTTTGTGATAATGGTACGGATAAGGTGATGTTTGCAGATGATGTACTTGTTGAATCTTTTGAATATATTCCGAATCTTTCAGAGGATTATATGGATAAATATTTATTTAACAAGCCTAATTATAATGCAACATCTTATCTTAGCCCTGAGGAATTAAAGACGCTATGTAAGATATATTTCTTAGCAATGTTTATGCCGGACTTTCTTAGAACTAAACCAATAATTTCAACTGTAGGTGCTAAAGGAAGCGGCAAAACTTCCCTGTTACGTATGATGATTAAATGTCTTTATGGCAGGTTGCCTGATGTGTTGTCGATGACAAATAAGTTAGAAGATTTAGATACTATTGCCGCGAAACGGCATGTCGTTTTTATTGATAATCTTGACACATACAAGGATACTATTAATGACAAATTAGCAACCTATGCAACAGGCATAACCAATGAAAAGCGAAGGTTATATTCAAATGGAGAGGTATATCGTGAAAAAATTGATGCCTTTATTGGAATTTCAACAAGAAATCCTGTTTTTCGCAGGGATGATGTTGCACAGAGAGTTTTGATAATTTATCTTGATACGCTAAAAGAATATAAAAATGAAGCAGCAATCATTGAACCAATAATAAAGCACCGGAATGAAATACTATCACAGGTTATTGATATGCTTCAAATAATCTTGAAAAGAATGAAAGAGGAGGGAAGTGATGTTGAATACACCTCAGCGTTACGTATGTCAGACTTCGCACATTTTACGGCATTATACTTCGGAAATAAAGAGCAAGCGGAAACTCTGCTCAAAAAAGTTTCTAAAAATCAAAAAGCTCTTGCTACAGAGGGAGATATTCTATTTACATATCTTACAAAATTTGTGTCCGAGGTACAGGATGATGGTTGGTATAATGCCAAAACTCTTTACCGAAAACTTGATGGACTTGCAGCTGTGGAAGTAGTTGATACTTTATTGAAAAACGATTTTAGAGCAAAATATGATAATCCAGTCAGCCTTGCAAAACGGCTCCAGAATATTAAAGAAGATGTTGCAGAGTTTATAAAAATAGATACTCAGAAACGCCGTGGGAATATAACATTTTACCGAATCACAGCCGGAGAAAACTTTAAAGACTGGGAATTTTCTTTACTGTAAATACAAAAATGAGTGAGGTGGTTAAGGTTTTTAGCTGCCTTTTTTCTTTAAATCTTTTTTTTTACACATATTATTTTTATTTTAAGATGTATAAAATACCTTAACCACCCTAATCAGAGTGCATACTTACAAATTCCTGAACAACAAACATACCCTTGCTTTGTTCGTTCCCTATCCCAAACCCACCCCGCCACCCTTTAGGGCGGAAGAGTGTATTGTAATTTTTTTTTATTTATAATCACAAGTTGGGGAAAAGTCTCGGTGAATAAAAATATCTAACTTTCTTATACCTGTCCCTGTCTCAATAATTTATTAACACATATTATTATAAAAACAATCAATAAGCGTTTAGATGTTTTATATGTATGAATTATAACTAATTCACAGTAAAGCCTTTTTAATCCGGTATTTACAGGCATAAAACCCTCATTGATTCTGACAACTCATGGCTTATATTAGCAGACAAATTCAACTATTCAAGGCACGTTATACCTGCCGGAGGTTCCGCCTTGAATAGTTTTTAATTGCCTGCTTTTGCTGTAGCACATAAGTTTTACAGAATAAAATGAGGGTTTTATGCCTGTAGAGAAAAGTTTTAATTTGTTACGTTATGTTTATGGTGAATTATTTTTAAATTCATTAAACAAAACGGCTGCTAGTATCACTGTTGAGAAGTGGAAGGCCTATGCTTGGCGAAATATTTTACTTTGGCTGAATGAACGTCAGCATATAATGTGTATGCAAATAGAATATGTTAGTCCGACACACCAACGTATCAGTTATATGTTTAACGACAGTAACTTATTATATCCCCAATACATATTATATTTAAAGCGATTAGCGGAATAGGCATACTTACATTGGAATGTCAAATTACTTTTTAAGCCGTGCTTATTTTATTCGGGTCTATTTTACTAATGGAATATTTTTCTACACAGTTTAATCAGCTTTTAAAAGTTCACAGAACAGAAAGGATTATATTATGAAACAAGCTTATAAAGAAAAAATTACTAACCAGATTATTAAAGCACTTGAACAAGATAAAATTCCTTGGGTTTCTCCATTTGAACAACAACTTATCTCCATTAATTACCTGACCAAAAGACCATACAATGGTGTAAATCTATTGTCATTGTGGGTTACAGGTATGGTGCGGGGCTATACCGGAAATTACTGGATAGGGTTTAGGCAGGCTAATCAGATTGGTGGAAGGGTTAGAAAAGGTGAAAAGGGGACACCTATAACTGTATGTTGTCCGTTAAGGATTGAAAAAACAGAGGATGATAAAGATGTTCAAAGATATTATTATAAAACTGATTATGTATTTAATCTATATTCCCAGATTGAGGGTGTAGATTTTGATACAGAATTGCATGCGTACAGACCGATAAAAGAATTGGATAACCTGGTAATCCATACCGGCATGAGGGTAAGATATCAGGGTGAGCGAGCTTATTATTCAGCTAAAGGCGATTTTATAAATATGCCATTTAAATCAAAATTTAAAACACAGACTGCATATTACCAAACGTTAGCACATGAGCTAATCCATTCTACAATGAAAGACTGCAGATGTAACTGGGAGAATGATAATAGAGCATTAGAAGAATTAATTGCAGAAATAGGAGCTGCATATTTGTTTGCAGAGTATGGAGTAAAGGCTGACTTGCATACCGCCGCTTATATACAAAGCTGGATAAAAGAATTAAAAAACGATACAGATTATATTTTTAAGGCTTCAAAATCTGCAAAATACGCTGTAAAGTTTCTGCTTAGTTCTAACGTAAAGATTTAACCATTCTATATACAGCGGTTAAATCTTCCGGAGTAAGATACTCAATGTTTGTTTTGATATAATCTGCCATATTTTGTTGATTCATATCCAAATGTTGAAAGTCGAAAAGAGCTTGTAAATCAATATTTAAAGCTGTTGCAATTTCTAATAAAGCCTTAGACGGAAATGTGTCGCCGCATTCAATATGACTTAAATTTCTCTGGTCAATATTAGCAAGCTCAGCAAGCTGCTGTTGAGAAATTCCCTGAGCTTTACGAAGTTCTTTAATTCGTTTACCTAAAAGTTTTTTAATATCATTCATAACCTTACCTCAAGAATAACTGTTCTTTTCCATTATTTGAACGATATTATTTGAATAAATATTGACATTAAGACAATTTATATAGTAATTTACAATATATATTGGTATAATATTTAATTTTTAGAAAGTTTATTATGTAGAAAGGACATGTATGAAAATTTTTACTATTGTTATTTCGTTATTAGTTTTTTCTGTTTCTCCATTATTGGCCGCACAGATTAATTATGATAGTTACCCATCGGGTTTTAATGGTGAAAGGACTGGAACTGTATGGCTTAATCATGAAAAATATGATGTTACTGAAAGACCTACTTTTGGAGGACAAACTGAAGTGGAAATAAAAAATTTCAATAATACATTTAGAGGCACTGTTGATTCTTTCGGATATGGAACTTTAAGAGATTTTAACGGTAATACAGTAAAAATAAAACCGTATTAAATGAAAGGTAGGATATTTTGAAAAGAAAATTTTGTGTGACTTTATTAATAATTTGTGGTTTGGGCTTTCAATTTTTTTTAATATCTAGTGCTGGAAATGATACTATTAATATATATGATTTGAATGAGCAGCAGACTGCAATACAAGCAATAAATGAGTTATATTCCGGAAATCCTGAAAAAGCGTATATTTTAATTAATGAAGCTATTAAAGTAGAGCCAAATGCTCCCCAGCTATATAACACAAGAGCTCTAGTCCGAGGTGCATTACATGATTATTACGGAGCTTTTGACGATTATGCTCATGCAATATTCTTAGCTACGGATTATCCTACACCATATTATAATAGGGCTAATCTATTAAGAGATTTAGGGCAGTATCAAAAAGCACTTTCTGATTATAATGCCGCAATAGCTTTTAATTTTAAAGGTGGTGGTGCTTATATTAATAGAGGGTATGTAAAACTGGAGCAATTACAGGATATTGAAGGGGCTTTTTCTGATTTTGATACTGCAATTAAAAGCGGTGATGAAAGTGAAGGGGCGTATTATGGTCGAGCCGTGTGCAATTACCATAAAGGGTATTATGAGAAAACAATAAGTGACGCAACTAAAGCTATTCTTTTAAATTATAAAAATCCGGATGCTTATCTCATACGTGGTCAGGCAAAGATAAAATTAAAGCAAATACAATCAGGTTTACAGGATTTGCAGTGGGCAGAGCAGCAGTACAATCAGCTATTAGATACTAGTGGTGCTAAAAAAGCGAAAGACTTGTATATTTATTATTCTAGAAAAGGTTCTTAATCGTGGTAAGTAGGTGTTATATGAAAAAATCATTACTTTGTTTTTTATTTGTTCTTATTTTTAATATTACATTTAGTTATGCCGGAACAGTTAAGGATTTACCTAAAAATAATCCGCTGCGTTATTATGCAGAGAAAGCTAGTGCTGCATACTATTCAAAGAATTATTATGTCGCAATAGAAAATTATTCCAAAGCTTTAGAGATACATAAAGTTCCGGACGGGTATCTTTATAGAGGATATTCCTATTTATATACGAAGCAATATGAGTTAGCCAAAAAAGACTTTATCACGGTAATAGCACTATGTCAGTACTATAATGATGAGCGTTGTAAAGAATATTCATATTATGCCGCTGATTTGTTAAACCTGTTAGATAATATTAAGTACTAACTTGTGTTATCCGACTGGCATGGGGATTTTTATAAGGATATATAATATCTAAAATACATGTGCTACATGAATTTGAACCTGTGCATACCTACATTTATAATAAGGATTTTTGCAAACAATGAACAGGCATATAAGAAAATATTATGAACAATTAATCTCCAAAGAAGAATCGATTACTATAATAGGAAGTCAGGTGGAATTGTTAAAAGTTCTTGCTAAGGGTTATACCCTAAAAGTTACGGCAGAAAAGCTAAACACTTCATATAACAACATACAAAAACGAACCCAGCTTTTATATAAAAAGTTCAATGTGAATAATAGACAGAACTTAATCTCTGTGGCATTGAAATTTAATATAATTCCATATTCCGCGGTTACAAACAAATTTCGTGAGCGTTTCTGTAAAAAATCAAGGCTATACGAATATGCAGAACCTGTCCTAAAAGAACCCCTTACAGAAATGGAAATTGAATACTTAAAGTTATCGTCACAGGGTAAACGCAAGAATGAGATAATAGAAGAACTTAATCTTTTGAATATGAATTACTGTAATTATGTTTTATCGCAGGTATGCCGTAAACTAAATTCCAAAAATATAACGCAGGCGGTATCAAATGCGTTTCGTTTAAATATTATTGAGTAAGTTTTTATGAAGTTTAAAATATTACTATATTTTAGTGGAAGATAAACTTCTAAAACCATAATCCTGATTCAATTTTACGGAAATATTATTTAAAAACTATAGACAAAAATTGTCCCTAATATTTTATATACAAGTTTAATTTGTATTAATATATACAAATTGTATTATATAGAAAGAACCTGAAAACTAATATATTCTTTTATTATGGATGAATTTTTAGAGAAGTTTGGAGAAAAAGTCAAAGGATATAGGGAGTTATGTGGTTATAGCCAGGAGAGATTAGCGGAATTATCTGAGGTTTCTACTAATACAATCAATTCTATTGAGAACGGAAAGACTTTTTTAACATACCAGACTTTAAAAAATATATGTTCTGCTCTTAATGTAACAGCACCGGATTTATTTAATATAGAGGTCAAAAACTATAGTGTTGAGGATAAACTGTTACATCAAATAATTGTCCGAGCAAAATCCCTAACCCCTGCACAACAAAAACAAGTTATTGAAATCCTAAAAACATTTGAGTAATATATTATATGCTATCAGAACTCAATCAATTTGCAAAAGATTATGAATATTTAATAAAAGCCATTGGAACGTTACTACCATTTTTAGTTACATTATTTATGGCTATTATAGCTTATCAGCAATGGCTTATTAATAAACGAAATGAGTATATTTCATACTCCGAAAAAATGCTTAACAAAATCTATAAGCCATTAAAAAGTTGTACAGAAGAATTTAATAAAATACTGTTGAATAGTGAAGATAAGGTTAATCTTATAAACAGTGTCTTGAAATATGTAAATGTAATAAAAGATATAATAAAAGAAAATTCTTATTTAATTTGTCATTCCGATTATGAAATGATTCTATGTTCTTTAAAACACTTTATAAACAATCTGGAACAATTAAAAAATCAGGATAAGAATATAAAGAAAAGATTGATAATTGTTTATAAACTCTTATGTTCTGGAGCAAATTCGTTTTTTGCCTTAAGAGAGTTAGACAGTTATAGATTTGATAGAAATTTAACTATATATGAAGTTATATTTAATTTTATAATAGCTATTTATAGATTTTTTGTTCCTAAGTTTATACAAAAATTTATAAGAAAAATTCTAATCCCATTGATTTTATTGCTTTATATTATATATACTTTAATAAAATTACTTCCACGATTTTTATTTCAAATCTTAAAAATTATATTTAAGATGTCTCTTTTAAATATTAAGAAACTAGTTAAAAAAAATATTTAATGGACTATGCCGGACAAAAGAATATAAAATAGAGTTTACATAAACTTCTTTTCATCTCTATCCATAGCTTGTTTTAGGGTGGATTTAATGTATGTTTGATAAGGCATACCAAGTTTTTGTGCGATTTTTTTTGCTCTTTTAATCTCAAATTCGGACCAGCGGAAATTAACGTTGGCAGTTTGTTTCATTTCCGCAATATCAGAATCAGCCTGAGCTTCAAAATCCTGAATAAGTTGTTCTTCTGCTGGTGACGGAGTGTAGTCACAAACTTCTGCCATGCCAACAGTAGGAATATGTTCAATTCTATTTTTATCCATCTTGACCTCCTTGGTGAAAAGCTGTTATTAACAATATATCTTGTTCTTTAAGGTAAGTATAAAAAACAGTTATATCTAAACTGCTGCTGTATAATTCATATCGTTTGCGTTCTTCATTGTAGATTTCAGATGTTTTAGAAAAGTAAGCCGCGATAGCCTGTTGCGGGGTAACTAAATGTCTGATGTACATATGATATTCAAACTCATTTGTCAAAGGGTTTAAATCCATTTTTACAACGAATTTTTGTCCTTTAATTTTGAACATTTTATATTTGTACTGCATATTAATATTATTACATATTGTGTTGTAAATGTCAATACATTGTAAAGACATTCATATAAGTGAGATATTTTTAAGCAACATCTTTAAGTATCGCCCAAGTTCGAATCTTGCGTGCCAGAGGGTAGACTTAAAAAAGACTAGTTTAAACTAGTCTTTTTTTATTTACTATATTCAGGCAATATATAATAATTTATTACTAATTAATAAGTTAATCTAACATATTTATGCTAATATTTATAATAGGACTTTAATTTATGCAAAAAGCAATAAAAAAATTAAAATTTATAGATTTTTGCTCAGGTATTGGTGGAGGACGACTAGGGCTTGAATTATTAGGCTTGATTTGTGTTGCACATAGTGAAATTAATATTGATTCTGACTATACTTACCAAAAATTTTTTAATGATAATAAAAATATAGGAGATTTAACTCTTCTTGATTATGACAGTATTCCTGAATGTGATATATTAATAGCAGGCTTTCCCTGTCAAACATTCTCAATTGTTGGGAAAAGGGCTGGCTTTGAGGATAAACGAGGACAAATAATATATTATTTAAAGGATATACTAAAACACAAAAGCATACCTTATTTTATACTTGAAAATGTCAAAGGTTTAGTTAATCATAATAGAGGGCAAACATTAAATTCTATTATCAAGTTGTTAAATCAAGCAGGATATAATATATCATATAAAGTTTTAAATAGCATTGATTATGGTGTTCCTCAATTAAGAGAACGGATTTATATTGTAGGGATAAGGAAAGATTTATATACGAAACCTTTTGAATTTCCAACACCTGTTAAGCATAAAAGTATAAAGGATTTTTTGTTATCAAATAATAATGACATATTAGATTTAAATAATCCAACATTCCAAAAGTATTTGTCTAATAAATACAATAAGGATAGAATTAATATTAATGAACTTTTAAAACAAGATTATACAATTATTGATACAAGGCAATCTGATTTAAGAGTTTATATTGATAAATGTCCAACATTAAGAACAGGGCGACATGGAATATTGTATGTGCGTAATAAAAAATTACATAAATTATCAGGCCTAGAATCTTTGTTATTACAGGGTTTTCCTAAGGAATATGTTATGAAAGCAATTGACATAACAAATTCTAAATTATTGGCTCAAACAGGTAATGCAATGACGGTTAATGTAATAAGTGCAATAGGAAAAAATTTGCTTAATTATGTAGAAGGGAATTCTATAGATGAATTTAGTACAAAGAGGCTCACAAACTGCTAGAGATGGATTTCATAACGAGCAAAATATATGTGACAAGTTTAACAATTGGCAATTTGACAATGAAGCTCAGCAATGGCTGACCATTATGCAATATGATTTAAGTAAAATTGAATACGTAAGAGCAGTTGTTTTACATGGTTATAAAGCTGATGTCAATGTACAGGTGCAAATAAGATTAAAATCCGCAATTGATTCGGAAAATATACAGGTAAAATTAGTATCAAATCGAAAAGGGTTTAATCAAGTAGATAAACGTTGGTTATTGCACTATAAAGAAATGTGGAATATGCCTGATAATATTTATAGTTTGTTAAAATATTATACTGGAGAAGACAAGCCATATAAAACAGGTGTAAGAGATTCTCGTAGAATGTTTATGGATGAATTCACAAATGAAGAACAAGAGTTATTATTGGATTGGTTTTCTAATAATAAAACATTAATATTAAGTGATATTATTAAGGGGAGAGGTCAATTCAGTGCGGAATGGATTTTAGTGGTTCAAAAGATAAATAATAATGCTCGTTGGATGTTAGTTAATATTAATCAAGCATTACAACATTATTCTTCAGGAGATGTAAAAATTAGTCCAAAAGGCTCAATGCATATAGGACATGTGACTATGCAAAGAAAAGGTGGAGATGGTGGTCGAAATACTTCTAAAATGTTGCAATTCAAATTAGATCCTACACAATTATTTGATATATAAATCTAAATAAAAAATCCCCAGATTTGATTACGCCACATTTTCAACCAACCAAGTTCTGAACTCGACTCTATTAAATATTTTGAGAAACAGCCTTTTTGGCAATGTAACAGAAGGGCTTTTTATATGTCCAATTTAATTTTTCGTCTTTTAATGCTTATTTTGAGATAGAATTTTAACAGATTTATATGGACTCTAATGGTTGTCGCTTATTTTGGTTTATTTTTGTTATTAAAATTTACAAGTTGCAAACTTTTACTTGACATTACAGGTCGTAAAATGAGAAAATTGCTTAATAAGATTGGAGGGTATATGTTAAAAAAATTACTCGGAATAATAATTTGTATTACGTTAGTATCATCTTTTTCGGCAGTATATGCACATGACGGCTCTTTTACTTGGTTTGGGTTAAGGCGTAATAATACTGAAATTGAATTCCGCAGCGGTGATGCTCATCATGATAACGGTCGTCATTTAGGGCATTGTGAACCTAAGCATAAATGCCATCATAAAAAACCTCCAAAGCCACCAAAGCCACATAAACATAAAAAAGATCCTAAACATCATAGATTTTTTAAATTTTGGGATTAATGTTTGATGTTGTATTCATCTTGTTATTTTAGTCCGTTGGGAAAGTTGCTTATACTAAGTGATGAAAATTCTATTTATGGAATTGGACTTGATGGACAAGAAATTTTTGCTAAAATTTTTTCACAAGAAGAAATTGTTGAAAAACCGGATTTGGATATTCAAAAGCATGCAAGAAAATGGTTTGAGAATTATTTTTCAGCGAAAAATCCTAGTTTAGAGGAAATTAGTTTAGCTCCTCAAGGCAGTGATTTTCGTAAAAATGTATGGAAAATTTTAACCGAAATTCCGTATGGTGAAGTTATGACCTACGGAGAAATTGCAAAAAAGCTTGCAGTAAAATTAAATAAAGAAAAAATGTCCTCTCAAGCTGTAGGGAATGCTATTGCTAATAATCCTATTTTGATTATGATTCCATGTCATAGAGTTATTGGTGCAAATGGAAATTTAACAGGATTTTCCGCGGGAATTAACAATAAAGCCAGACTACTTGAATTTGAAGGACATAAAATTCAAGTATATAATCAAAAATTTTATGTCAGGTAAATTTGTTTTGAGAGAAGGAGAATTTTTAGTTGATACGGATAATTTACTGACATTGTTTTTTTATACATAAGTCTTCGCAAAGCATTATTATAATAGATTCTCCGGCTTTTGCATGATATTTTAATCCGGGAGTTATAAGTCCTGTTATCAAGCCGACAGTTGTACCTACTGGAATACCTATAGCATAACCGACACCAAGTTTTGCAGGATTTGGAATGAATGCAAAGCCTGTACCTGCTCCTGCACCGACTATCCCAAGTCCAAGAGTCCATGATGCAAGTTTGCCTGCCGTATGCCAAGGACCCTCTTTTAGGGAAGAATCTTTTGTGCATGGTTTTGCATTCATAGCTATTGCTGTACCGTCCGGTAATAATAAACAGTCAAATGTCATGTAAACACGTGCATTTTTATTAGGAACTCTTTGTTTTTCAATTCTTATTACGGTTGCTACTATTTTGGAACCTGCAGGAATTAACAATGTTCCTTCTTGAGTATAAATTGCTTCCGGTACACTGAAATTTACTTTGTCCCCTGCTTTCGAACATTCTGACCAGAATTTGCAATCAAAAACAATTTTAAATGCATTGCCTTTGCAAATTACATTCTCCAAATTTTTAATCAATACCTGATTGCATTCTGCACATTTTTCGCAAAACATGTGTTCTCGTGCAATAATTCCATCTTCACAATTACAAGTTTCTGCATAAGCACTTATTCCTAGCATAATTATTAAAAGTGTTGCAATAAATTTTTTCATATACAAACTATGTGTCGATATATGAAAAATTTCTATTGCTCGACTGGGTTAGTTTTTATTATAAATAGCAATTTTCAAGCAATTATCCTGTTTTTCTTCAAACATTTTATATGCTTTTATAATTTTTTCCAGTGGAAGTTTTTTTGAAATTAAAAAGTCTGTATTAATTTTTCCATCAGAAATCATTTTTAAAAGTTTTTCGCAATGGATAGCATCAACGCCGCCTGTTTTGAAAATTAAATTTTTTCCATACATTTCAGGTAAAGGGAGTTTTTGAGTTTTTTCATACATTGCAACTATTGCCACTACAGAATTTGGTCTTGCAATTTTCCAAGCCATTTCAAGTGTATTCTCTCCCCCTGCACATTCTATTACGCCATCTGCTCCGTGATTGTTTGTTATTTCTTTAACTGTTTTTTCCGTATTTTCAATTTTTGAATTTATTATGAAATCTGCAAGATTAAGTTTTTTTGCAAATTCAAGGCGAGTTTTATCAATATCTATTGCAATTATTTTAGATGCCCCAAGAATTTTAGCACACATCATTGCACATAATCCTACAGGTCCGCAGCCGATTACAGCTATTATATCTCCTTTTTGAATTTCGCATAATTCAGCTCCGAAATAGCCGCTTGATAAAATATCTCCTGTAAATAATGCATTTTCATCGCTTACATTATCAGGAATTTTAGAAAGTCCTGTATCTGCAAAAGGGACTCTTATGTATTCAGCTTGGCAGCCGTCAATTTTGCATCCTATTTCCCATCCTCCGTTTTCGCAATTATTTATAAATCCTTTTTTACAAAAGAAGCATTCTCCGCAAAATGTTATACAGTTTGCTGCAACCCTATCTCCTTTTTTTAAATTTATGATACCATTCCCAACTTCAACTATTTCACCTACAAATTCATGTCCTAAAGTAGTTTCGGGAATTGCAGAAGGTACAGCACCATGCATTATATGTAAGTCGCTTGTGCATATCGTGGATAATGTTACTTTTACTATAGCATCTTTTTCATTTTCGAGTTTTGGAATAGGTTTTTCGGTTAATTCTATAGACCCGTCTTTATGCCATATAAGTGCTTTCATTTTTTCTCCCATTTTATGCTCCTTTTGTTTTTATTGAGTATAGCATAAACAGTTTTTTCAAAATTTTAGAAAATAATGAGAATTGTAGCTCCGATTACCATTATGCAAGAACCTATTAATTTTTTTAGTAAATCTTTTTCTTTAAATATTTTCCAGCCCAAAATTACATTCAACAATGCAGATAGTTGAAATAATGCAAGTGCGTAACTTACGTTCATTTTTTCAAATACAAAATTCGTGCTAAACTGCATTATCCCTGCTGTTGCAATTAGGCCTATAATATAAATAATTTTTGTTGTGTTGATTTTTACTAATTTGATTTTATGTATAAGTATCAATAAATATGCAAATATTGCACCAAAAATGCACCATAGTATAAATGACGTCAAAATATCCGAGTTGTTTATTACGTTTTTTATGAAAACGGCTTCTATTGCTGTGAAAATTAGTGCATAAATCCTGTATTTTATATCTTTGCGTTTTAAAAGTTCAATTGAAAACCCTTCTTTTGTTCCGTTGAAAATGATATAGCTTCCGAAAATTAATAATCCAATTCCAAAAATTCCGATAATTGACGGAATTTCTCCAGCTAAGAAGATTGCAAAAATCATTGCAACTAAAGCTTTATAAGCATTTATCGGCCCAAGAATTGATAATTCCCCCTTGCTTAATGCTTTTATTAAATAGTAGTTGCCTAAGGATCCGAATATTCCGCCGATTAATGCATTGGTTAATACTGCTGGTGTAAGTGGAGTTATATTTTTTATTAGAGGAATTGAAAGAATACTTAGTCCTGTGTATGTATAAAAATTTATCGCAAACGAATTTAATCCGCTTTTTGTGAGCCGTTTTTGAAAAACATTTGATAATGAATTAGAACATATTCTTATTATTACTGCGAGTATTGTGAGCATTTTAGTTATTTGATTTTATTAATTCCAAGGTTTGATTTTTTGATTTTACATCAGAATGTAAATTTTCAAATACAAATAATATTTGGTTTATAATTTCATTTTTTTTCGGTAAGTTTTCTTGTAATGGTTTGAATAAAAGTTCCATTTTTAGTTTTTTAATATCATTTGGAAAGTAATAATTAAAATTTAAATTTTTACATCCTAATTTTTTATAAAAATTCATTCTTTTTATTGTTTGAATGTTCTCTTGATTTTCAGGTTCGACTTCAAAAAAAACACCTTTAAGATGTGAATATTTTTGAAAAAGGCTTTCAAGGATTTTACTCCCGTATCCTTTTGAATGGTATTCACGAAAAATTGCAACGTAATCTACCCAAATATATTCATTTTCTAAATATAAAATATAACCTACAGGCGTTTTTTCATCAAAGAGAATTTCACATTTGTAATGTGTTTTTTCAAAAAGTTTATTAAAATTTTCAAAGGATTTTATTTCTTCAGGCGGAAATTGTTTTTCCATATCCTGAAAGATTTCTGCAGACAGCTTATTTTTAATTTCAAGATGTAAATTCATAAACAGATTATATCAGAAATATTTATGCAATAGCCGGAATTTTTTCTGCAGCTCGAGGTATTTTAAATCCTAAAATATTTTTATTTGAAGGATCACTTGTGATAAAAACTTTACCATTATGAGCTCTGATAATCTGGCTTGAGTAATATAATTTCAGACAGAATCCTATTTTATTGTAAGTTTTAGTCTGACCTAAATATTGGTCAAATATATATCGAATATCTTTTGGTGGAATATATGGACCTTCAGTATTTACGGTCAATGAAATTTCGTCATTTTCTTCATAGAGATTTATTATTACTTTTGTATTTTCATAGGCATGAGATATACTATTTTCTATAAAATATAGTATTGCATCTTTTAAAAATTTTTCATCTGCATTTATATTATTTTGAAGTAATTCATGATTGATAATTATTTCAATATTTCTCTCTTTTGCAAGGCTGGATACTTCAACGCAACAATCTAATAACAAATCTGTCATATTAATTTCAGTTGAATTTAGTTTAATTTCATTATTGTCAAATTTATATGAAAACAATGTCGCAGATACAAGAGAATACATGCTTTTACAAGATTCTAGAGTTAGTTGTAATAAGTCTTGCTGAGTATTATTTATTTGACCGAAACATCCCTTTAAAATAAGTTCCAATGACCTTATTTGAGCAATGATAGGGGTCTTTAAGTCATGGCTTAATGTAGCTATGTAGTGCTCCTTTTGTCTTTTAACGAGTTTTGCAGCACCTATATCTTCTATAAATACTGCGATTTGATTTATTCCTCCATTTATGTCAACTATTGGAGATTTACATATCCGATACCAAGATGGATTATGATTAGAAAATTTATAATAATGTTCAAGCAATATATTTTGTTTACTTGTTAATATGAAAGCAATTTCTTCTTTTATTTTTTTACAAGTTTGTCCGAAATATTTTGTGCAAATATTTTTTTTGTTTAATTCTGATTCTTTTACTCCGATTAACTCTTTTAGTTTGCTATTTCCTGTTATATATTTACCGTCTAAATCAATTATGAATGCCGGTATAGGAATATTATTTAAAATAGAAGTTTGCGGAATTTCATTTTCCACATTTTTAATTATAGGTTTATGACAAATTTTTATGTTTTTATATTCATTTTTTAATTTTTTCAAGTGTTCATTTTTATCAAGATATGCATTCATCATAAATGCAAGGATAAACATATTTACAAGGCTTCTTGGTGATGATTTTATTGCGTCATCGTATATGCACAGACCTAAAAGGAGTGCAAAAAGAGCCAAAAATATAATTTTTGCTTTTAAAGGATTTTTTTTCATAGAAATTTTCTCTAAAATAAATTGTATTCTTTTGCCTTTATGGCAGCTTCAAGTCTTGCCTTGACCGATAATTTGCGGAGAATTTTCGATACATGAGATTTTGCGGTATGTCGACTGATATGGAGGGTCTCTCCTATTTGTCTGTTAGTTTTTGCATCATGGATGAGTTTCAAGATTTCAATATCTTGATCTGAAAACTTAATATTAGGTTTTTTCTTTGGTTTATTTTTTACGTATAAATTATCCAAATCCGTAGATTCAGGTTTTGGTAAAAGATCCACAACAATATCTGCAATTCTCGGATCAAACCATACTACACCGTTTGTGGCTGACTTGATTGCCGTAATAAGTGTAGGGAATGGAATATCTTTTATTGCGTAAGCATTTGCACCTATTGTAATTGAGGCACATATTTCATCACTTCTTTCATGAGATGTAAGCATTAAGACTTTTGTCTTTGGGAATTGTTTTTTTATAAGTTTTGTTGCTTCTATTCCGTTCATGTGGGGTAAACCTATATCCATAAGTACTATATCCGCCGGTTGTTTTTCCAGTTCAGCTAAACATTCTTCAGCTGTTTCAAAGCATTCAAGCAGATTAATCTCATCTGATACTTGATTAAATAAATGCTTATAAGTTGTTCTTGCTAATTTGTCATCTTCCACTATATATACAGATATTACTTCTTCCATAACAAAACTTCCGTTCCTGTTTAACTGAGATTATCCTATTTTAACCTCATAAATGGAAAAAGAGAATTACCCGACTGGGTATAATTATTTTAGGGCTATAATCCTTTTATAATATGGTCTTTACATTATTTCTGCCGTTATTTTTCGCTAGATAAAGTGCTTTATCCGCACCATCTAAAAATTCTCCTGCTGTCTCAACTCCTGATTCTGTTGAATTGACACCTATACTTATTGTAACTTGAAATTTATTATCATTGTATTCAAACGGATATTTTTCAATTCTTTTTCTTAATCTTTCGAGTGGAATAAGTGCTTTTTCTAAAGGTGTTTCAGTCAGTAATGCAACGAATTCTTCTCCTCCGTATCGAAATACCATGTCAGTTTTTCTTAACGTATCCAAAATCATATATGCGACTTCTTTTAATACATAATCTCCGCATAAATGTCCATAAGTGTCATTTACTTTTTTGAAAAAATCTATATCAATAACAGCAATACTTAAATTATTGTGATATCTTTTTGACCGCAAAAACTCACGTTCTAAATTTGCATCCAAATGTCTGCGGTTGTAAAGCCCTGTGAGAGCATCAGTTAAGGAAAGATACCTTGTATGAGAGTACATGAAATTAATTTTTTTTATAACATCAAGTTTGTTTGTTTCAGGTACAGGAAAATTCCTAATAATTTCTTCAATGTTTTGCTGAATTTCATCAAGAACTTCCGGCGGAAGGTCAAAATTCATATTTTCAAAATCGTTGTTATCAATTTCAGCCATAATCTCTCCCTATACAAATTTAATTATACCATAAAAATTGCATAGAAAAAATTTTTTTGATAAAGTTTACACATAATGAGATTGAATGCAGAAAGTATGTTATCAAAATTTGCAAACAGCTCTTCACATCCGACAGAAGTGAGGCGTTTGAGCATGATGATTTTTGATGAAATGAATGAAAAAGTATGCGAAATGTCTAATCGTGAAAGAAAAATTCTTGAGTCTGCAGCACTCTTACATGATATCGGATATTACGTCGATTCAAAATCACATAATAAACATTCCAGAGATATGATAATTGAGCATGGTCTGGAAGGCTTCAGTGATAAAGAAACCCTTATGACTGCATCAATTTGCCGTTATCATAGAGGAAATTTACCTGATAAAAATAAACATGAACTCTATGGAGGATTTGAGAAAAAAGAACGTAAAATTGTTAAAAAGCTCGGTGGTATTTTAAGAATAGCTGATGGTCTTGATAGAGCACATCTTTCATTAATAAAAAAAATTAAAATAAATTACGATGATGAGAATAACATTGTAGAATTTATTCTTACTCCGAATACTCCGGAGTTCCGTCCTGATATTACTTCTGCAATTAGAAAACGTGATTTGTTTGAAATAGGTTTTAAATGTCAGTCTGTAATTAAGTTTTCAGATATTTAATTGTAAAATATTGTAAAAATTTTCCTAAAAATTGTAACATTTCTTTATGAAGAATACTTTATATATATAGGGAAAAATATGAAAGGCAATTGGGTTAAGCCCCGATTGATACGGTAATGAGTGGTTTCGACGTAAATGTTTTGAGCACAAAGCCAATTATTCGGGAAGCCGCAAATATGCAAAACGACGGCGGCGGTGGAAATCTTGGCTATATGCAGCAAGGTGAAAACCGAGAAGATGAAAAAAGAAAACAGGTGTTTGACGAAAGTATCTTCTCGAAAAAAAATGAATTTGATTGTTTCGTGTTTGAAAAAGATTTAGAAGGTTTTAAAGATGATGGGTTCTCTATTGCAAAATTTATAGCAAATTGTATTTTATCAATTAAAAAGCTATTGAAAATCAAGTAGAACCTATTTACAATCGAAAAACTTCGTATTATATTATTAGTGTATGATTTACACTAATAAAAAAGGACGAAGTTATGAAGATTAATTTTAAACCCCAAAGATTATTATCAAGTTTAGTTACAGAAGAGAAAATTCCAAATGGAATAAGACGTATTATCCAAACGGAAGGTCAAAAAGCAAGAACAATTGATATGGAATTAAGCCATTTAGATTCTCTTGGAAATGTTTATCCTAAGGAATATTATGTTTCTTCTGTTAAAGTTTATGATACAAAAAGCAGTAACTTATTAAAAATGATGCAAAGAGAAGTGACAGGAACTACTAATAGTGTAACTAACCTTGTTACCAGAAATTACGACGGTAAATATGATAAATCTTTGATAGTTAGAAATAACGGTTCTATAATAAAGCAATAGGTTTGACAAAATAAAAAAACAGCCTAAAATTATTTTAGGCTGTTTTTTTTATGCAAGAAAAATTTTTATATACAAACGACAATATTAAAATTGCCATAAATCATTATGATAAAGGAAAAGAAAGTGTATTAATCATAATTCCGGGATGGTTTATGACAAAAGATAGCAAGGCTTTTTTAAAAATTTCAAAAGCTTTTGCTCAAGAGATGGATGTAATTTGTATGGACTGCCGGGGGCATGGAAAAAGTAGCGGATTCTATACATTTACAGCAAAAGAGACTGCGGATATTAAAAAAATTGTGGACTTTGCAAAATCAAAATATAAAAAAGTTTATCTTGCGGGGTTTTCTTTAGGTGGTGCATTAGCTGTAATTCATGGGGGAATTAATCAAAATGTGGATAAAATTATAGCTGTTTCTGCTCCTTCCAGTTTTAGAAAAATAGAAAATCAAATGTGGCATTATAATGCCTGGATTCCTACAATGAAGAAATTTGAGTTTTCCCGTTGGGTTTCAGTTCGACCCTTGATAATTCCGTTAAAAAAAATTAAACCTATAGATGTTATTAAAAAAGTTGATGTACCAACCCTTTTTATTGCAGGCGGGAAGGATGTTACCGTGAAAAAATGGCATACAGAAAAACTTTTTGATTTGGCTGTTTGTAAGAAAAAATATGTACTGTTTGAGAATTGTATCCATGCAGAAGATATATTTTTGCAGGAAAAAGATAAATTTATACAAACCTGCCTTGATTGGTTAAAAGAATAGACTTTATCAAATTTAGTAAGTTTTTTGTGTTTGTGTTAAGCTTGTTCTATGGAAAATATAAATAAGAAAATTAAAATCGGTTTAATTGGTCTTGGTACCGTGGGTTCTGGTGTTTTTAAAACCCTAAAATCATTTGACCATGTTGAAGTTACTAAAATTGCGGTTAAAAATATTAACAAACCTCGAAATATTGAAGGACTTAATCGTTCAATTATGACCGATAATCCTTTTGAAGTGGTGGATGACCCTGAAATTGATATAGTAGTGGAACTTATCGGGGGACTTAATCCTGCTTTTGATTTGATAAAAACTGCAATCAAAAACGGTAAACATATTGTTACTGCAAATAAAGAACTCTTAGCAAAAGAGGGCGAGGAATTATTTAACTTTGCAGAAGCAAATAACAAAGTTATTCTCTATGAAGCAGCGATAGCAGGCGGTATTCCTATCATTATGCCTATCAAAACTATTCTTGCAGGGAATAAGATTACAAGAATTGAAGCAATTTTGAACGGTACAACTAACTACATATTAACTAAGATGGATGTACAGGGTGCATCTTATGAGAATGTATTAAAAGAAGCTCAAGATTTAGGATACGCAGAAGCTGATCCTACAGGTGATGTTGAAGGGTTTGATGCTGCATACAAAATTACAACTCTTGCAACTTTGGCATTTAAAAAACGTATAAAAATTGAGAATGTTTACCGCGAGGGAATAACAAAAATCCGTGCTCAGGACATGCATGCTGCAAATGATTTAGGATACAAAATTAAACTTATCGCATCTGCATATTTAGATGAAAATAATAGAGCTGATGTAAGGGTTCATCCTATGTTAGTGTCAAAAAAATCTACACTTGCACATATTGATTATGTAACAAATGCTGTTTCATTAACCGGACATCCTGTAGGTTCAATTACACTTTCAGGTCCCGGAGCAGGAGAATTTCCTACCGCAAGTTCTGTTGTCGGGGATATTTTAGCGATTGCAGCAGAGGTCGGGACAACTGATTATCTTCTTCCTATGATGAGATGTAATCATAGTGAAGCTGCTATTCCTGTAAATATACTTGATACTCAAAATAAATATTATCTTTCGATTAATGCAAAAAACAGCAAAGGTGTTATCGGTAAGATCGGGAAAATTTGCGAAGATAACGACATAAGTCTTGCAAGTATTGTTCAAAGAGGCGTATCAGAAGACAATACCGCTGATATTACGGTTATCACAGAGCTATGCAAAGAAAAAGATATGCAAAAAGCTATTGAAACTTTTGAAAATGATGAATTCATAAATAAAGTAAACAGCTTGATAAGAGTTCAAATATAAGCAGTTTTTTATAGGGCTTTTATAAATAAAAATGAAAAGAAGGAATATGAAAATGTATTATCAAGGATTAATTAACACGTTCAAAGAATATTTGCCAGTATCTGACAAAACACCTGTTATTACTTTAAATGAAGGTAATACCCCTTTAATTAAAGCTGATAATTTAGCTAAAAAAATCGGGTTGGATGCAGAAATTTATTTGAAGTTTGAGGGTTGCAACCCAACGGGAAGTTTTAAAGATCGTGGTATGACCATGGCTGTATCAAAAGCAAAAGAAGCTGGTTCAGGTGCTATCATTTGTGCTTCTACAGGTAATACTTCAGCGTCAGCGGCAGCTTATGGGGCAAAAGCCGGCATGAGAACTTTTGTATTAATCCCTGATGGATATATTGCTCTTGGTAAATTATCTCAGGCTATGATGTATGGAGCTGAAATTATTGCGATTAACGGAAATTTTGATCAAGCACTGGAAGCAGTTAGAGCAATTGCTGAAAAATATCCGATAACTCTTGTAAATTCAGTTAACCCATATAGAATTGAAGGCCAAAAAACAGGTGCCTTTGAAATTTGTAACGCTTTAGGTCAAGCACCTGATTATCATTTTATTCCTGTCGGTAATGCCGGTAATATCACAGCATACTGGAAAGGTTATACAGAATGGTATCAGGCAGGAAAAATTCCATCACTTCCTAAGATGATGGGATTTGAGGCTGAAGGTTCAGCTGCAATCGTTCGCGGGGAAAGAATTCTTAAGCCTGAAACTCTTGCAACAGCTATTCGTATCGGTAATCCTGCAAGCTGGAAACAGGCTGAGGCTGCAAGAGATGAAAGCAACGGTATGATTAACTGTGTAACTGATGAAGAAATCGTTAGTGCATATAAACTTATCGCTTCTTGTGAAGGTGTCCTTGCAGAACCTGCAAGTGCTGCATCTGTTGCTGGATTGATTAAGTTCAAAGACCAAGTTAAAGAAGGTTCAAAAGTCGTATGTATTTTAACAGGTAACGGTCTGAAAGACCCTGATAACGCTATAAAATATTCAAACGCGGATGTCAAAAAGACTTCATCGGATTTAACCGATATTTTAAAAGCTATGAATGTATAAAATGTTAAAAGCCCTCTATTGAGGGGTTTTAGATTAATTACACTTAGTTTTTCCATCCTAACTCAAGTCATCGCAATGCAAATAGTCCATGTTATCGTTGTATAAAACCCACGCTGTACAGCTTCTGCCTTGACTATTAGCAACAATGCCTTTAGAATTTTTTCTGTCACAATATTCTTTAAAGGGTCTGACTGTTTGCTCTCTGTCTCCCCAAGGTTTTATTCCTTCAGGTGTTAAGTAAAAATAAAAAGTACTTACTCCAAGTTGAGCGGTTTTTTCAGGTAAAAAGACTTGAATATCACCACAACTTACGGCTTGGTTATTACAGTCTTCGTTTGCCCAACCGAAAGCTACCATAGTACCATCTGCTAGGTATAATATATTTTCACTCTTTAGCTCTGCATTTCCATTCGTTTCATAGTTTCGTCCGTCAAGAGAAATATATTTTCTAAAGGAATGTTTGTGTTTGCCTTTTGCTTGTTTTATATATTGGCTAAATAGTGTTTTGACCAGGTTTTGGCTGCTTGAGTCTATAATATTATTGCCTTCTTCATCCTTCCCAATCACAGAATTTGTAAAGCCCCAATAACGCGGATCTCCATATTCTAATTTCACCATGTTAAATGCTTGAGATAGTGTTGAATAAGCTTTTTTGAGTTGTGTAATTCTTTGTCTTTCTTTATATTTTTGAACAATAGTTGGTAGTGTCATTGCCGCTACTATACCTATAATTCCCAAAGTAATCAGTACTTCGGCAAGCGTAAATCCTTTTCTTAATAGCTTCATTAAAATCCTCCTTTTTATAAAAAATGTCAATGTCACTGATTTTTTATAATGTCAGTATAGCTGATAATGTAAAAATGAACAAGCCATTTTTACAAAAATTTGCAGAAAATCTCAAAAGGATAAGAAAGATAAAAAAAATAAAGCAGGATGATTTCCTAGCTATAAGCGGTATTTCTCGGTCTACAATAGCAATGGTAGAGACTGCCAGAACTGATATTACACTTTCAAAACTGAAAATTATTGCAGATGTTCTTGGGGTAGAACCTAAAGAGCTTTTAGATTTTGAAAGTGAATAATTTATGTTATAATTTGATTATGAAAAGATTTTTATTGTTATCTTTAATTATTGCTTCTTCTTTATATACAGCGGTTTATGCCAATGAAATGGTAGAAGATTATATGGATATAGCAAAAAATTATGCTGTACAGGGTGATTATAGCGGTGCAACGGCATATTTTAACAGGATTTTGGCTATAGAACCCAATAATCTTGAAGTGAAAGATAATATAAAAATGCTTCAAAGATTTGTTTCGCCTGTAAAAAAATCTTATGCCTCAAGGGTTAATCAGAATTTGGATAATGCAATGAATGCGAGAAAAAACGGTGATATGCAGGGTACTTTAAATTATATTAAAAGTGCATCATCAGGGGCAGGATTTTTGTATTATAACTTTTTAGGTGAATATTACAAAGAAACTCGTCAATATAATCTTGCAATAGCTGCATTTAATCAGGCACTACAGGCAAATCCTGATTTTACTCAAGCACATTTAGCTGTTGCTTTATGTAATTACGAGATGGGTAATTATGAGGGCGTAATTCCTCCTGTTACAAGATTTATATATTATAATCAACAGGAAGATTTCGGTTATGCCTTGAGAGCAAAAGCTTATATGAAAATGGGCAGGTATAACGATGCAGAGACGGAAATAGTTACTGCACTTGCCCTAAATGATGATATAGAATATAAGCTTTTGAAAGGCATTATTCAATGCAATAAAAATCAATACAGACAGGCTATCGAAACTTTAGCTCCGTTAGCTGAAAGTATACAAACCTCCGATTTGTATAAATATTTGGGGATTGCATATTATGGAATTCAAGATTATAACAATGCACTTTTAAACTTGGATAAAGCAATCATACTCTCTGATGATGATAAAGTTTTGAGTGCAAAGTATAATGAAGTAAAAATGAAATTAAATTCTCAACCACAAGGAAATATGGATTAAGATGAAGCGTAAATACAGAAAAAAAGAGACTATTATAACAAAACTGTTTAATGCTGTGATTACTCTGGGACTTGCAGGGATTATGGTATATGGGCTTCAATGTTATAGTTCATCGGATTTAAAGTTTGTACAGCTGAGTGATGTTCATTTTTCTGATGCAGGAGTAAATACTACATTCAAAATGACAGGGGAATCTCCAAAACTTTTGGAGGATGCGGTTAACCAAATAAATGAAATTCCCGATGTAAATTTTGTAATGTTTACGGGGGATCAAGTCAATGTACCTTATGAAAAGGAATTGCAGGCATTTTTAAAATATGCGGAAAAAATAAAAGCACCTTGGTATATTACATTTGGAAATCATGACAGATGTGTCGGAGGATATCTTACAAAAGAATTATATCTTGATATAGTTGCACAACATAATGAAAATTTTAAGTTTAAGAATTCATATTATTCTTTTGTCCCACGTAAAGGATATAAAGTTATTGTGCTGGATACAATAATTAGTGATAAATTAACTTCAAACGGACGAGTCTCGGATGAACAGCTTGTATGGCTTGATAAAGAGCTAAATGATGCTAAAAAAGATGTTGTACTAATTTTTATGCATGTTCCTATTATTGAACCGTTTCCGAGTAACGGGCATAAGTTGTTAAATGCAACAGAAGTGCAAGGTATAATAGAAAAATATAAAAATCCTATTGCAGTTTTTGAAGGGCATTATCATGCAGCTAAGATTACGCAAAACGGAAACGTATTGTATGTTGCATCCCCTGCATTGGTGTCTTATCCTAATGCTTTTAGAGTTATCAATGTTCGTAATGAACGTAAAAAAGTAGTATTCAATATTGAAATGCGTGAGACCCGAGAGAAAAATATTCAAAAACTTGCAAAGCTTTTAGTATTTGGTTCAAGCATATATATGGGTGAAGAAAAAGACAGAAACGGTATTTACGAAATAAAGAAAAACTGAGGATATGAAAATGGGTGATTTTAAAGTTAAATTCAGAGGTGTCAGAGGAAGTTATCCTTTAGCAAAAAAAGAGTTTTTAAATTATGGTGGTAATACTTCTTGCGTAGAAGTCAATGTAGGTGGACATTTGATTGTTCTTGATGCAGGTACAGGACTAATTGACGTTGGAAATGAGCTTTTAAGAGATTATATATCATCAGGTTTGAGACCTGAAGATAGAATACCTATACAGGCTACAGTTTTGTTATCACATATTCATCTTGACCATATTCAAGGTTTTACATTTTTTAGACCTCTTCATATCCCATCTACTGTTTTAAATGTTTTTGGAAATGTTAATTATAATGAGACGTTATCTGATGAGTTAGCAGGACTATTATTTGGAAAATCATTCCCGCTTGATTTGGGTGATATAGCAGGAAATCTTAATATAAGAGATATAAACGAAACAGAAGGTATAATTCTTAGAAAGGATGCAGCACCTATTATCAGAAGAATTGAAAAGGAAGATGATTTAAAAATTGAAGAAGACGATGTTTTGATAACCTGTTACCGTTCTTATGCTCATCCTCAAGAGGGTGTATTTATTTACAAAATATCTTATAAAGGTAAAAGTCTTGTATATGCTACCGATAAAGAAAGTTATCTCGGGGGGGATAAAAAGCTCACGAACTTTGCAAGAGGTTGTAATCTTTTAATTCATGACGCTCAATATACAACTGAGGATTATTTAAATTCTTTTGTTCCTAAACAAGGTTATGGGCATTCAACTTTTGATATGGCTGTTGAATGTCAAAATCAAACAGGGGCTGAAAAGTTGGTATTTTTCCATTTTGATCCGGAATATGATGATGAAAAACTTGATTCAATTAAAGAACAATATAAAACTATTTCAGATAGAGCTATTCTTGCCTATGAAGGTTTGGAAATTGATTTGTTGTAATTATATATATAAAATATGATGAAAAAGATTTTAGTAATAACTTTATTATTTTGTTCTATCTTTGTATCCGGTTACAGAAAACCTGATACTTATGTGATAGATTCTGAAAAGAATGCTACCGTACATAATAATATGGGACTTTTGTATATGAAAGATTATTGGTGGTATGCAGCTATTCAGGAATTTAAGATTGCAATAAGTTTGAGTCCTAATGTGCAGGCATCTTCTGTATATTACAATAATCTCGGGGAATGCTATATGAAAGTCGGAGCTCCAGACTTGGCACAAGATTGTTTTGAAAGAGCATTAGGGCTTTATACTTTAAATTTTAAATATTATTTAAATCTTGCAGAATGTTACCAAGCTTTGAAAATTGTTGATGCAAAACTTGCTCAGACTTATGAAAATGAAAATCCCCTGAATATGATTATGCGAGGACTATTATTGGAGAAAAAAGGTCAATATCGGGATGCAATAGTTGTACTGGATGAATTCGCAGTAAAGGAACCTGATTTAATAATTACTGCTGCTGTTAAGGATTATATAAAAAAACTTGTAACCGAAATGTATAGTGGAGGTGTCGATTTATGAAAAAAAAAGCAGCTAAAGTATACGGCATTTTTATTATAGTTTTATTATTAGTAACAATATTGGTATTATTTTGGGGGAATTTTGCAGACAGAAATGAGTCAGTGACGGAAAATTCTCAGCTTGAGCTGCAGCATGGAGTAAAACAATCTCAAAATATGCCTGATAAAATAACACAAGATATTATACCGTCAGATATTGGTAATACTTTTGTAAACGATACAACAGATACTCAATTGTTATATGAAAACCCGACTTCAAATAAAATTCCGACTCTTGCTGTTGCTCGTAAAAATAAAGGAAACAAATGCAGTAATAATCTTGAAGTTTATTCATTTTCATCAGTAATGGGTTGTCTTGACGGTAAAACCAAATCGTTTACTTTCAACGGGAAAAAATACAGTTGTCCGATTTTACTGGATGGCGAATTGCTTTCGAGTAAAGAATGTGAAAAAATAAAAGACCAATATGGTATTCCGTTTTGTTCTAATCATGATAATGATAACTGGGGGACTGCTGTAAAAATCTGCGGCGGAATAGATAAATTACCTAGTGTTGAGGAATTGCTTACAATTAACAAGGAATTATATATGCCTGCTGTCAAGCAAATGGACTCTTCGCTTTGGCAAGGGACTCATAATGTTCAAGTCGTTGTGTCCAAAGAATTGACTCCTGTTAAAGTTATTAATTATGAGCCAGGAGATACTTACGGATATATTGGCGTAACTTTTGACCCTGTATTGTCTCTTCAACTTACTAATTCTATAAGGAATACTACCTGCCACTATGCAATCTGTAAACTAAATTAATGGATTTGGAAAACACATTTTGTACAGTGAGCTTTTGGATGAAGTACCAAATTATCTTCTAAGTCATACATTTTAGCAACTCTTGTAATCAAAGGAGCTCCGCATTTAGGGCATTTTAATCCGCCGGCTCCGTTTAGAATTAATTCCTTTAAGCTGTCAATAATTTTATCATCAGCAAGATAGTGTGTATCAAAATCTTTTTCGAATTTTTTTATTTCCTCTGGCGGACATTTTAATCCTTTTGCAAGGCTCTGACGAATAGTCACAGGTAAAAATAACTCTTTTCCTGCTTCTATATCTTCAATTAAATTCAAATCGAGATTGCACATCATCGCAAGACCTTTTGGGGAAAGGCCTAAATCATCTCGTTTTTTTTGAACAAATTGTGCTAAAGTTTTCATAAAAATCTACTGAGCAAGTTTTTCTCTAACCAGAGTCTCAACTTGAGCAAGGATGTCAGGATTTTCTGTCAAGAAATCTCTTGCTTTATCTCTTCCTTGTCCTAATTTTTCGTCATTAAAGCTGAACCAAGAACCTGCTTTTTTAACAATATCAAGATTTACAGCGACATCAAGAATATTTCCGACTTTGCAAATCCCTTTTCCGAAAATAATATCAAATTCAGCAGTTCTAAATGGAGGTGCTACTTTGTTTTTCAAAACTCTTACTCTAACATGGTTACCAATTTCGCCATCATCGCCTTTAACACCTTCTGTACGTTTAATTTCCATACGAACCGAAGCATAATATTTTAAGGCGTTACCACCTGTAGTGGTTTCAGGGTTTCCGTACATAACACCTATTTTCATACGTAATTGGTTAATGAAAATAACGGTTGTATTTGTTTTTCCGATAACACCTGTGAGTTTTCTTAAAGCTTTACTCATCAAACGAGCTTGAAGACCCATTTGCTGATCTTCCATAGATCCTTCAATTTCAGCTTTAGGAACAAGTGCAGCAACAGAGTCAACTACAACAACATCAACAGCACCTGAACGAACAAGTTCTTCTGTAATATCAAGTGCCTGTTCACCTGTATCCGGTTGTGAAATAAGCAAATCATCAACTTTTACTCCTAATGCTCTTGCATATTCAGGGTCAAGTGCGTGTTCAGCATCTACGAATGCTGCAATACCGCCTTTTTTCTGGCATTCAGCAACAATGTGTTGAGCAAGAGTTGTTTTGCCTGAGCTTTCTGGACCATAGATTTCAATAATACGTCCGCGTGGAACTCCGCCTATACCTAATGCAACGTCTAGGGCTAAAGAACCTGTAGGTATAGCATCAACATTAACTGTAGCCTTATCGCCGAGTTTCATGATTGAACCTTTACCGAAATCTTTTTCAATTTTTTCTATTGCTAATTTTAATGCTTTACTTCTTTCATCTGATGGAGATAGAGTCTCTGTTTCTTTTTCTTTAACTGCCATTATTTTCATCCCTTATAATTTTATTTTGTAGCTCACTTGCTTATAACGGCAAATTCGAGCTTTTTTTAACAAAAACTCTAAAGCCTCAGCTTGCTCGCATTATTCCCATATATGTCCGGTTTTTTTTCTGTATAAACCAAGTCCGATTGGCTTATAAGAACTCAAATCATTTTTAAGTTGATATACTTCTTTATTTAAATCAACAATTTTTTGTCTTAAAGTTTCGTTGTCAGTCTTACATCTGATAAGTTCTACAACAACCTCATCCATGCCTTCAAGTTTTTCATCAATAACTTTAGCGATTTTATCACTAAGTTTTGTTTCCATTTCCTGTAATGAAGTAAGAATATTCTGAATAGCTGTAGGCGGTTTTTGGGCTTGTTGTACCATAGGAACACTAACTCCTTGTTTTTGTGCTTGTACTTTTCTTAAACTTTTTACTTCATCATAAGAAAAGTAAGTTTGACCTTTGCTATTTTTTCTCGGCAAGATAGAAGCACGTTTGCATAGCTCGACAATTTCTTTATTGTCTGTATTTAAAATTGCTCTAACTTCTTGTGGTGATAAAGTTTTCTCTCTAATTGCATCTTTTAACATAAATAAATAATCCCTCAAAACTTTCCCAACACTATTGTATTTTATTCGTGTAAAAAAGACAAATAATTTACCAATGTTGTAACATCACTTAATATAATTTTTTGTGATAATATAAAAATAAATAAAGCAGTCGGATAATCGCGCATAAAAATGTGAGGAAAGTCCGTGCATTCAAGGACAGACCGCCGGAGAAACTCCGGGCAGCGTGAGCTGGCGGATTAGGACTACAGAAAATATACTGCTAACGGCTTTATTTTTAAGTACGAGCGATGGTGCAACGGTGAGTTAAGAGCTTCACCAGCGATATTGAGAAATATCGGCTAGGCAACCCCCGGTCGAATGCAAGATTAAATTGAAGGTTATAAAGGCTGTCCGCCCACTTCTAAAAAATCGCTAGAGATTGAGAGTAATCTCAATACCAGACAGATGATTATCTAAAACAGAACACGGCTTACGGGCTGCTTTATTTTTTATATTTCATTGCTAATATTCTAACGTCTTGAAAAATTTAAAAAATAGTTTAATATAATAATATAAAGATAAATGAACTAATCAGGAGGCGAATATGCAAAAATCAAGTATAGATAGAATTTCGGGGGGGGGGGCTACCAACTAACAGTTAAATCAAGCATTTCCGACTTAGACCTCCGAAGTAAAGAAAAGAGCAGAAAAGTAAGCCGTGCCAAAAGACACGGTGATTTGTGATGCAAAATTTTTGAAAAACAGATAATAAAAATTAACGGAGGATTAAATGAAAAAGAGAAACGCATTTACGTTAGCAGAAGTGCTAATAACATTAGGAGTAATCGGAATAGTCGCAGCGATAACACTACCTGTATTAAATCAGGCAGTAAACAAGAAAGTACGAGCAGAACAGATACGAACAGTCAAGTACAAATTTACGAAAGCAACGGAAAAAATGGCTAGTTTAGGGTTAATAGGCCCGTATGATAGTACAGCAGCATTTGTAGCAGAGTTACAGAAACATTTAAAAGTAGCAAAGGTATGCCCGTCAAGTAAACTAAGAGAATGTTGGCCTTATGATACGATAACATTACTTGACGGTAAAGAATATGAAGTAGAAAAACTCCAGACAGGTAAGAATTTTCAAATGAAAAACAGCGATAGTGCAGATTATAGCAGTCCGAATGTAGGTATAATAACAGCAGATGGAACGCCAATGATACTATCCTACAATACCAAATGTGAAGCTTTAGATCCAGTAAAAACTTATGGCTGGTCAACAGAGGATAACAAACCCGTATCAAATGCGACATCAAACTGTGTCGCAGCAGTGTTTGAAATAAACGGAAGTAAGAAACCGAATAAACAAAACGAGGATGTAGCTCTATTCAATGCAAATGGCTTAGGTTCAAGTTGTGCAATAGAACTGGATAGCGGAAGATGTTTCGGTTCATCATTTACGCCAACCCCAATGACAGAGGCTGAGTGTGAGGCTCAAAAAGATGTGCTAGGAATAAGAGATTGTCGCTTTAATAATGATTACTGGGCAGGTGCAGTGAAACAATGCGGAGGAGTAAAAAATATGCCGACTATGGCTGATCTTGGTAAAATAGCAAGTGCAATATACAAGGGCAATCCAACAGTCGGAGCAGATCAAGATATTTCCAACTTAACCTACGAATCAGGCACAGCAACTTCATTAGGTCTTCCAGAACCAACCTTCTCTTTGTGGTCGGATAGAGAGACCTCTGATAGTAATACCAAATTTCGAAGCTTCGCTCCTACATATACGATGCACTACAACGTCGATATAAGCCGTAACAAAAGCAATGTACATGCAATTTGTCTTGGTGATTAATTATTTAATCATTCAGTCATTTAGCTATGATGTATTTTGATATATAAAGATATTTCCAAATAGCCTAATGGCGGTTTTCTTTTTTATTATAATTTGTTATTATATTAGTACACAGCTATACTTGTGTTTTGCATACTTATTTTGGCGGCACCTCCTGCCGCCCGTTTTTTTAACTTTTTATTTCATATTTAAGATAAAATTTTGATACAAAAAAGAGGGTGGAAAATTATTTCCATCCTCTTTTTTAATTTGTTTTAGAAATTATTTTTTTTCAGTTGTTTCTTTTGCTGCATCTGTTTTAGCTGCGTTTTCTTTGATTTCTTTGGCTTTTTCACTGCCTTGTTTAATTTCTGTTTGCAATGATTCTTGAATAACTTTCGGATCGTATTCTTTATTTACGTATTCAATTGTTGCATTTTTCTTCAAAGATTCAACAAGTTTGTCAATAGCTTCTAATTGTTTTTGTGTTTCTAAGAAACCTTTAATATCATTTTTAACTTTTTCAAATGGTTGCTGACCTGCTTCCATTCTGTCTGTTACCATTATAATGTGATAACCGAATTGCGTTTTTACAAGGTTTGATACCGTATTAGGTTTCATTGAAAATGCTGCTTTTGAAAATTCAGGTACCATTTCTTGTGCTGCAAAGAAGCCTAAATCTCCGCCTTTTACAGCTGTTGTTGTGTCATCTGAGTTTTCTTTAGCGAGTTTTGCAAATTGAGCCGGAGCTTTTTTAGCTTCTGCTAAAACTTTTTCTGCTTTAGCTTTTTTATTTGCAATTTCTGCATCTACTTTTTTCTTAATTTCTTCTTTTGAAAGACCTGCATTTTCTTTATCTGATGTTATGATTTCTTCAATTTCTTGAGGGCTTACAGAAATAAGGATGTGTGCAGCTCTTACTTTTTCAGGGTATTTGAATTGTTTAATGTTATCATTGTAATATTTCTTTGCATCTGCTTCTGAAACGTTGCTGTCTGTAAGTTCTTTAGCAAGTTTTTTCATTTTAACTTCTTCAGTTAAGTCTTTTTTGAATTGTGCAGTTGATACGCCGTTTTGTTTAAGTATTTGATTTAACTGTTCTTTTGAACCTACCTTATCAACGATTTCTTTTATTGCATCTTCAACGTCTTCGTTTGTAACTTTAATTCCGCGTTTTTCGATTTCTTGGTTCAATAATTCTTTTACGATAAGTTCGTTTACGACTTTATCTTTGATTAAATAATATAAAAAGTTATTTTTACCGTCTTTAACATTGATGCCTAATTGTGACATCATACCGCCTTGAGTAGATTTATTAAAGCTTTCGTCGAACTGTCCTTGTGTTATGTTTTGACCATTAACTTTAATAATTGTTTGAGCTGATTTAATACCGCAGCCTGTAAACAAAATTGCAGATAGTGCAACGGTTGCAAGTAATTTTTTTCCTTTCATAAACTCTCTCTTTCTTTGGTTAATTTTTGTATTCGTGACTAATTTTATGTATATAATAAAACAAATCTGTTAAAATGTTAAATACTTCATTAAAATTCATATATGAATTATTTAATAATAAAATTGAACAGCCTTCCTGACAGGATGAGGGGGCTATTGTGAATTTTATACGTTTTAGAATTTCGGATGGAAGTTCTTTTTGAATAATTTTCCATTCAGGTTGTGTGTATGGAGTATAAATTCTTATATTATCCTGAGTTTCTCTAATTGCTGCAATTTTCACATCACTTGCTGCAAGACGAATTCTAATTAATTTTATTAAATTTTCAACGCTTTCAGGTGGTTTTGCAAATCTATCTTTCCATTCTTCTGTTATGTAATCAAGTTCCACATCATTTTTTACATCTGCCAGACGTTTATATTCAATCATTTTTTGTTCAGCTGAGCCGACCCATTCATCAGGAATAAATGCAGTGACGTTTATATCTACTATTGTTGCAACTTCTTTATCTACATGTTCGCCTTGGATTTCCTGAACGGTTTCTTCCAAAAGTTGACAGTATGTGTCAAAGCCGACATTTATCATATGTCCGTGTTGCTTTGTCCCTAAAATGTTTCCAACACCTCGGATTTCCACATCTCTTAATGCTATTTGATAACCGCTTCCAAGTGTTGTGAATTCTTTGATTGCTTTTAATCTTTGGACTGCTTCTTTTGTCATTTCTTTTTGACGTTTGTAGAAGCAATAACAGTAGGCTTGTCTTTGAGAACGTCCTACACGGCCTCGCAGTTGATATAATTGAGCAAGACCAAATCTATCAGCTTCATGTATAATCATTGTATTGGCATTTGGAATATCTATGCCGTTTTCAATAATTGTGGTCGCAAGAAGAACGTCGTATTCATGGTTTGCGAAATCAACTATTACCTGCTCAAGTGCTTTTTCATCCATTTGTCCGTGTCCTATTGCTATTCTTGCATTAGGCACAAGTTGTTGGAGTTGGATTTTAAATTCCTCTATAGTTTCGACTCTGTTATATAAATAAAATACTTGACCTTCTCTATCAAGTTCATGGACAATGGCATTTTTAACCATATTTTCGTTCCACACTCCGACAAATGTCTTTATCGGGAGTCTGTTTTTCGGTGGAGTATTTATCACAGACATATCTTTAATGCCTGATAATGACATATAAAGCGTTCTTGGAATAGGTGTAGCGGACATTGTAATTATATCAATATTTTCTCTTAATGATTTAAGTTTTTCTTTATGTCTCACACCAAAGCGATGTTCCTCGTCTATTACAAGTAATCCTAAATCCTTAAAGACAATTCCGTCTTGTAATAGTCTGTGAGTACCTACAACTACATCACATTTACCTGTTGCAAGGTTTTTTACGGTCTCTTTTTGTTCCTTTGTAGTTCTAAAGCGGGAAAGTAATTCTACTTGGACTCCAAAAGGTTTAAATCTTTCTGACATTGTCTGGAAATGCTGGAGGGCAAGGATTGTTGTCGGAACTACCACTGCTACTTGTTTACCTGAGGTTACTGCTTTAAATATCGCACGCATTGCAACTTCTGTTTTTCCAAAACCGACATCACCGCAGATTAGTCTATCCATAGGGTTTTCACTTTCCATATCAGCTTTGACGTCAACTATTGCTTTCATCTGATCAGGAGTTTCTGTATATTCAAAAGCTTCTTCCATTTCTACCTGCCAAGTTGTATCAGGCAAAAATTGGATACCTTTTTGCATTTTTCTTCTTGCGTAAAGTCTAAGAAGGTCATAGGCAACTTGTTCTACTTCTTTTTTTACTCTGGCTTTTGTGTTTTCCCAATCCTTGCCGCCCATTCTGGATAGTTTAGGTTTTATATTTCCTGATCCTCTGTATCGGCATAGGAGATTAATTTGTTCTGCCGGAATGTGAAGCTTATCCTTGCTTGCATATTCTATCGTGAGATAATCCTTCAACTGACCGTCGATTTCTTGCTGAGTTAAACCTTTATAAATCCCGACACCATGAATGCTGTGGACAACGTATTCACCTTCTTTAATATCGTTTATACTTTCGATAAATTCAGGTTTTTCTTTGTAATATGAGCGTTTAGTCGAGGTAACTTCTTTTGTTCTTTTGTTGAAAAGCTCTCTGTCTGTGAGAATTATCGTTTCAAAATCTTCTAAAATTCCGCCGTGTGAGGCTATGCTTTCTGTGTAATCAATTTCTGTGAAAACTTCTCTTTCGGAAAGAATTTCCCTTACTCTTTCCGGGTAATCCGTTGCAATAATTATTCTGTATTTTTGGTTATCTAAAATGAATTTTGCTATTTCATCTAAATTAGCGGCAAAACTTTTGACAGGTTGGGTATTAAATTCTACAATTTCATCCATTTCTCCGTCAAGAAAATTATTCAAACCTATTTTTATAAAACAGGCGAGTTTTTGGATAAATTCTTCATAAGTTATGTGATTTAGTCCGTCAAGTTCATAATTTAGACCTAGTTTTAAATTCTCTTGTAGTTGTTTTGTAAAATTTTCGTCCATAAATTCAAATTTTGCATAGACTTCAGGGGTTTCATCAAAAATGACGGTATAATTTTTGAAATAATCCAGTGCGGATACTAAATTTTGATTAAAATAATTCTGGTAAATCTCAATACCTTCAAAGTATCCTTCTTCTTCAATTTGTTCTTTTATTTCTTTCGGTAAATTTTGGGGCTTATCCAACAGAAATTTATATACAGGCAGAATTTCTATCTCTTTAACTTTTTCTACTGATTTTTGAGTTTCATTATTAAAATAACGCAGGTCAACAACTTCATCTCCCCAAAGCTCAATACGAACAGGGTTTTTATCAAGTGAAAATATATCTGCAATATCGCCTCGAATACTGAATTCAGCGATATCTGATACCATTGTTGAACGTTTATAGCCGAGATTTACAAGTTTTTGTGATAATTCTTTGAGGTTAATTTCATCTCCGACTTTTATTATAAGTTTATTTTTTTCGTAAAAATTTGAGTCAGGAAATTTTTCCAGCAAAGTTTTGACAGGTGCAATTACAATATCTGGCTGCTCTCTAAGAATTTTTACCTGTTCGGCATAATCATATACGTTTGAAGCTACGCTTTCGTACATTGAAATATTTTGAAACGGCAAAAGACTCGTTTCAATCCCGAAAGCTTTTTTAAAATCGTTTTGGTATCTTAGAGCATTTTGCTCTGTAGATGTTATAAAAAGAATTTTTTTCTTGGATATTTCACGAGCTTTTTGTACGAGCAAAAGTCTTAGGATAGTCAAAAGCCCTGTTACGGCAAATGACATCCCAGCTTTTACGTCTGCTTTAAATAATTGATAATTCTCATTCGTATTTAAACAGTCTATACTGAACATAACTGTATTTTAACACGAATTATTTAATATATTATATTCTGATTATTTTTTTCTGCTTCTGGAAGAGGTTCTGTTTTTATTTGTTGAGAAGGGTGAATTGTGGCTTTATTATAGTTTGCCAAAGCTTCATTGCCATCAGTTTTAGGTGCTTCAGCCGGTTTTGCTTCCGGTTGTTTATCTTCTACTTTTGGTTTTTCTTCAACTTTGTCACCTTTAAAATATAATGGGTTAATGCCTACAGGTTTAATCATAATTTTTCCTCCTAAAATAATTCGGTATATTTCTATTAAAACAATCGGGTGAAAAAAATTGCTATAAATAAGGTTTTTATGTTAAAATAGTGTTAAACTTTTTAAATAGGAGTATTAATATGCTGAGAGGCCCGTTTTTAGATAGAAATTGGATTGGACAAAATGAAGATTATGCATCTTCTGATATTATAATGCTCGGATTGCCTTTTGACGGGACGGTTTCTTACCGCCCAGGTTCAAGGTTTGCTCCTGAGCAGATTAGACTTGCAAGTTGGGGGTTGGAAGATTATTCTCCGAGGTTTGATAAGTATTTGCAAGATGTAAATTTTCACGATGCAGGTGATTTGGAGTTTCCTCTTGGCAATACTTACAAAACCCTTGAGGTTATTGAAAAAAATGTTGAAGATATTTACCGTGACGGAAAAAGAGTTTTCGGAATCGGTGGAGAGCATTTGGTTACTCTGCCTGAAATTAAGGCTGTTTCAAAGTTTTACAAAGATTTTGCAATTGTCCATTTTGATGCTCATACTGACTTGAGAGAAGAATATTTGGGTGAGGAAATGTCACATTCAGCAGTTATTCGTCACGCTTCGAAAATCGTAGGCCCGCAAAATGTTAAACAAATCGGTATTCGTTCAGGTTTGAAAGAAGAATTTGAATTTATGAAAGAGCATAATACTCTTTGTCATAAATATTCTGATTTGGATGGTATAAAGAATAAGAAGATATTTGTGACAGTGGATTTGGATGTGCTTGATCCTTCTGTTATGTCTGGTACCGGTACTCCTGAGAGCGGAGGTATGCAGTTTAATGAACTTATGGGATGGTTTGAGTATTTGAAAAATTTTGATATAATAGGTGCTGATGTTGTTGAACTTGCACCCGATTATGATTCGTCAGGTGTATCTACCGCTGTTGCAACCAAAGTTATCAGAGAACTTTTAATGATTATGTAAAATTTTAGTTTCGGGAGAGGTAAATGGTTTTAGATAGAATAAATTTTTTGAAAGATGAGATAAATAAACATAATTACAACTATTATGTTGAAGATAATCCGACTATAGATGATTTCACCTATGACCAGCTTTTTGCCGAATTGAAAAAACTAGAAGAAGAGCATCCTGAATATAAAACTCCTGACAGCCCTACTCAAAGAGTAGGTTCCGTAAGTGAAAAATTCTTCCCGTATAAACATAAACACAGACTCTATAGTCTTGATAATACTTACAATTATGAAGATTTGGGTATTTGGTACAGAAAAATTCAAGAAGAATATGGTAAGGATGTAGAACTCGTTTGTGAGTTAAAAATTGATGGGCTTGCTATATCTTTGACTTATGAGAAAGGCTTATTTACAACCGGTGTAACAAGAGGGGATGGTGTCACCGGTGAAAATATTACTACAAACTTAAAAACTATCCGAGCAATCCCTCTTAAATTATTTCAGGATGTAGATATTGAGGTTCGTGGCGAAATTTATATGCCAAAGACTTCATTTGAAAAATTAAACGAAGAAAACTTCAAAAACGGTGATAAAATTTTTGCAAATCCCCGTAACGCTGCAGCAGGCTCTATACGTCAGCTTGACAGTACTGTTACAGCAAAAAGAGATTTGTCGATATGGCTGTATTCATCAATTTTAGATAATATTGAAAATCCGCCTCAGACGCATTATGAAAGTCTTATGTATCTTAAAAAGCTCGGTTTTAGAGTAAATCCTAATATAAGGCTTTGCAAAAATGTTGATGAAGCTATTGAATATTGTAAAGAGTGGGAAAATAAACGTTTTGAATTGGATTATGCGACAGACGGCGTGGTTATTAAGGTAAATAGTTTTGCAATACAAAACGATATGGGATATACCGCTCGTGCACCAAAGTGGGCTACAGCTTTTAAGTTCCCGCCGGAAGAAGCTGTAACAATTTTAGAGGGATTTGAACTGGGCGTTGGAAAAACCGGTGCTGTGACTCCTGTTGCTCTTTTAAAACCTGTACTCCTTGCAGGTAGTACAGTATCTCGTGCAAGTTTGCATAATTTTGAAGAAATAAGAAGACTTGATGTAAGAAAAGGGGATAAGGTTCTTATAAAAAAAGCTGCCGAAATTATCCCGAAAGTTATTAAAGTTGTTGAAACAGAAGAAAGAGAAAGTAAAAGAAGATATAGAATACCGAAAGTTTGCCCCGGATGCGGCTCCCCTTTGGATATGAGAGAAGGTGAAGTTAATTTATATTGCTCAAATCCGGATTGTCCTGCAGTAAAAAAAGCAAAATTAGAGTTTTGGGCATCAAAAGATGCTATGGACATAGATTTTGTTGGTCCTTCTATTATTCAACAATTATATGACAGAAATCTTATCTCAAGTCCTGTTGATTTATATAAACTCACTGTTGATGAGTTAATGACGTTGGATTTGGTTAAAGAAAAATCTGCAAATAATATATATAATGCAATTCAAGTTAGTAAAACCCGTTCATTAAAAAGATTTTTAACAGCATTAGTGATTAAAAATGTCGGTAAAGAAACCTCTGATATTTTAGCTAATGAATATGGAACTCTTGATAATTTGAGAAATGCTTCGATTGAAGAATTGGCAGCAATTAACGGTATTGGCGAGAAAATGGGAAAAGATATATATGAATTTTTCCATGATGAAAAAAATGTTCAAATGCTTGATGAATTGAATACTCTTGGCGTTGTCCCTCCACCTGTGGAACTGCCTAAGTCTGAACTTTTTAAAGGTAAAACCCTTGTTATTACAGGAACCTTGACTGATATGACAAGAGATGAGGCAAATGAACTTATCAAAAAATACGGTGGAAAAGCGGCATCTTCTGTATCAAAAAATACGTCATTTCTGGTCACAGGATTAAATCCGGGTTCAAAATACGACAAAGCTCAAAAATTAGGTGTTATAATATTGACAGAAGAAGAATTTCTTGAAATGATTAAAGCGGAAGAAAAAGGTTAGAATATGAAAAAAAATGCAAAGATTATTGAAATAAAAGGTATACGTGGAATTTTTATGGTTCTTTTTATTGCAGCATGTTTAGGTGCGGGATTTGTGGTATTTCCGGCTAAAGTTGCTGTATTTGCCTGGAATTATATAGCATTAAATTACATAGCTCTACCTACAATTTCATTATGGCAGGGACTTCTTTTGTGGTCAGCTATAGCTATGTCAGTATATATTGTTAATTCTAAAAGCAGAGCTTTGTCTTACCGTTCTACGGCTCAGTTGAGTGAAGCTGAAATGAGAATGCTTATGGATAGAATTAGAATTCAAGCTGAAGCAAGAAGATTAAATAATATGATTATGAAAGAGAACTTTGAGAAAAAAGAAGAGTCTAAAGATATAGATAACAAAGATATTTCTGAAAAACATTCTTAATGTTTTACCTGTGTTAGTTAGTTTAGAAAAGGAGAAGTTATGAAAAAAGTAATTGTAGCGGTTGCTGTATTAGGTGTAATCGCAGGTATTGCAGCTACTAATGTTAATGCTGCAACGGTTGTAACTACTGAAGAAAAAGGGTATATCACAGTCAGTACTTCTGCTAATACCGAATTAAATCCTGATGTCGTTGAAATCAGTATTGCTGTAAGAACAGAAGATAACAAATCTTTGCAGAAGGCGACTGCTGAAAATAAGGAGATTTCTGATAAGGTCTATAATGCTTTAAAAGAAATGATTAATACAACAGCAGGAGATTATGTAAAGACTGCCGATTTCTCAGCTTCACCGATTTATACATATTCCGGAAACAAAAGAAATCTTGACAAATATCAAGTTTCGAATAACGTAATTGTACATACAAAAAATATTTCTAAAGCTGGCGATATTATAGATAAAGCAATCGCACTTGGAGCAACTAATATTAATAATTTAACATTTTCAGTATCAAATTACGATCATGAATGTAATGAATTGTTAGGCGTTGCAACGAGAAAGGCTAAGACCAGAGCTGATGTAATTGCTAAAAATGCTTCATCAGCAGTAACAGGTGTCAAATCAATGAATATTAGCTGCAGTATGAATCAAAATAATACCGTACAATATCGTTTAATGGCTAAAAATTTGTCATTTGAAGCATCAGCAGATTCTGCAGCTCCGGAAGCTGCTACTCCAATCCAAAGCGGTGTGATTAAACTATATGCAAATGTGAATGCAAGCTTTTTCGTAAAATAGATAATTTAAAAATAAAAAAGACCGTTTTTTCTAAAACGGTCTTTTTTAATAGCAAAAAAAATTTTTTACTTGTTTTAGGATATCTATGAATAAGATAACTTTTACCGGAATAAATAATTTAAGCGTAGTTCACTCCAAGTCAGTTCCTAGTGAAAAACATCCGTATAATATAAATATTTATTCATTTCACGGATATTTGACCGATGATAATTTGGGTAGCGACAAATCAAGGTTTAAAAAGGCTTTGGAGAAAGTCGGCAGTCCTGAAGATTATTATTATACCAAAATGGTTGAACCTGATAACTTTTTTATTCAGGTAATTGAAACAGATTTACCTAATTTTAAACTTCCAAAATTAGTCAATTTTGCATTAAATTATACTGCAATAAAGCCTAATTCAGACAAAATTTTGCCGTTATTTTCATTTATGGGTCAGACATTGACTAGAATTCAAGAAACTTTTGCTGAGCCTAATATTAAACAAGTAGCTGGTGCAGCTAATGATTTATTGATGAAAGAAATGATGAAATATTTTAAAATTTAATATACCATGATAAATGATTTTAATTGTCTACCGGCACCGTCACCTTTTGTAGAGATTACATTGTATTGATTTTTGTAATTCATAGAGGTTGAACTTCCGCCATCCATTGCCATAGCTCTTTCAAATCCTAAATCTTTGCATAATTTTTGGACTTCATACATATCCATAGGATGTTCGTCAGTTATTATTAAAATATGTAATTCGCCATTTTTCAAACCTAGAATAGTTCTGGCTACTTTATGTAATACAGAGCAGGATTCTCTTATAATTTCTTCTCCGTTTTTTACAAGAAAAAGTTCTTCTTCCAACCGCAACTCGGGTAAAATTAACGGTCCGCCTTGTACTGCGTATTTTATATCACAAGCAAAATCAACGGGTGTATTATGTGGAACCATTTCATATTTATAAACTTTTCTATCACATTCTACAATTCGAAACTCTGTTCTGTTTAGGATTTTATTCAGATTTTTTCTTAAAAATGAATTAGCTAAAAGGTTTTCGTTAAGCATTGGATCTTCGTAGATGTGTCCATCCATAGTGACATAAGAAATGGTTTTTTCGTTTTGCGGATCAAAGTATCCTGCATTAACTGTAAGCTTAGCTCCGGATTCTTTGTGAATTTCAGCATTTGTACGCAGACCTGAAGTTGCGTATACTTTTATTTTTTTTATTATTTTATCTCCACTGAGTGTAATATGATAAATTCCGTCATTGTATTTAATATCAATGTCATCTTTTGCAAAAGCACAGGTTTGCAAAAGAATAATACCTAAAAATAATAAAAATAATTTTTTCATTACAGATCCTTTGATTTGTAAAACGCTATAATTGCACATAAAAATGCAAAAGGCGGGAATATTGCTGTAATAAGCGGAGGCAATACCCCTTTTTCTGCCAATAAGTCAAAGAATGGCAGAGTTATATAGTATAAAAAGATACATCCTATTGCTATAGTAAAACCTACTAATCTTTGTTCTCTAGGTTTGCTAAAGCCTAGTAAAGTTCCCATAATTGCAAGTAGAACGCATACAAAAGGATGGAAAAATCTTTGAAGATATTTATTCAACATATATCGATATTCTTCATCAAGTCCTTCTTTTTTAAGGAGTTGAATATAATTTTTCAAGTTATAATTAGTAATTTCACGTTCTTTTTTTGTTGAATATGTCATTAAAATGAAAGCATTTTTAGCATCTTCACCGTTTAGGATATCCATTGTTTTTAGGGTATTTATTTGTGTAAAAATACCGTCATTATTAATTTTATATTGTGTAATGTCGTTTAATCTCCATTTATCACCAAGATATTTTCCTGTTTTTGCAGAATAAATATTTGAAAGCTGGTGAACATCTGCATAATATTTATTTGAAAAATCAAGTACAATAACATTATTCATTGTATCTTTTCTAAATCTGGATATTATTACAGCGAGTTTTGGACTGCTGTCTTCATTTTTTTGAGTGTAAATATATTGAGTTGACGGATATCTGTCTTTAATCATATTAATTTTGTTCGCAGATATCGGGATAAGTTTGTCATAAGTGACAAAACAGCATCCTGTTACAATAAAACTTAATACGAGTACAGGAGCAAGAATTCTTTGAAAAGACATACCTACAGCTCTGAATATTGTAAGTTCTGAATCTTTGCTTAACTTGTCAAAAGTGAAAAGTGTTCCAAGCAAAAGACCTACAGGGAAAGCTTTTCCTAAAATTTTCGGTAATTCATAAAATAATACAAGACAAGCTGTCCTGACCGTATATTCTCCTGCTAGAGTTTTTTTAATAGTATTGAGAAGCATTTCCGGAGCAATCCAGACAACCGTGAACAAAAGAATTGCAACGAAAGTCGTGATTAAAACCTGATTAAAAATATATCGGTCGTAAATTGTTATTTTAGGAAACTTCATTACAGTTCAAAATCCTTTCCTAAATAGAATTCTTTAGCAACAGGGTCGACTGCAACTTCCTCACTGCGGCCTTGAATTTTAATTTTACCGTCAAAGATTACGTATGCTCTATCTGTAATTGAAAGTGTAGCTTTCGGGTTGTGGTCGGTAATCAATACTCCTAAGCCTTTTTCTTCAGAAATTTTTCTAATATTATCTTTAATATCCCCGATAGCAATAGGGTCGATACCTGCAAAAGGTTCATCGAGAAGCATAAAATCGGGACTGGCAGCAAGGGCTCTTGCAATTTCTACTCTGCGTCGTTCACCTCCTGAAAGTGCCACTGCAGGGTATGAGCGAAGTCTTAGTACACCGAATTCATCTAATAATTCTTCAAGTTTTCTGCGTTTTTCATTGACCGTTAATTTATGGTTCATTTCTAGTACGAGTTTAATATTATCTTCAACACTTAATTTTCTGAAAATTGAAGCTTCCTGAGGCAGATATCCGATACCTAACTGAGCTCTTTCGTTCATAGGCATTGCTGAAATATCTTTATCATCCAAAAATATATGACCTTTATTAGGTTTTACAAGTCCTACTACCATATAAAAAGTTGTCGTTTTCCCGGCACCGTTCGGGCCTAAAAGACAGACAACTTCACCTTTATCGACATGAAAAGATACGTCATTTACAACGCTTCTGTCTCCGTATATTTTTATAAGATTCTTAGCCTCAATTCTTCTCATACATTCCCCTTTTTTTAATAATGACATGTTACTTGAAAAAATATTCCTTTGCAAGCTGTTGAAAGTCTTGAAAAATTTTAAAAATAGTTTAATATAGTAATATAAAAACAAATAAGCTAAATTAGGAGGCGAATATGCAAAAATCAAGTATAGATAGAATTTCGGGGGGGGGGGCTACCAACTAGCAGTTAAGACAAGCATTTCCGACTTAGACCTCCGATTTGACGCAAAAGAGCAGAGAAGCAAGCCGTGCCAAGTGACACGGTGATTTTTGGTGCAAAAAATGTTAAAATAAGAAATAGTATATAAACGGAGGATTTATGAAAAAGAAAAATGCTTTTACCTTAGCAGAAGTGCTAATCACATTAGGAATAATCGGAGTCGTAGCTGCGATGACATTACCGACATTAGTCCAAAAACATCAAAAGAAAGTGATAGCAACAAGATTAAAACAAACATATAGTCAATTATATCAGGCTTTAAATATGGCTCAGGCCGATTATGGTGATATGAAAAATTGGGATGTAAATGATAATTATGGAACATCAAAAGTATACAAATGGCAGAAGTTTTTGCAGAAAAATATTTTACTCCATATTTGAAACATACAGGTAATCCAAGACGAGATAAGCTTAAAAATCTTGGATATACTGATTATAATGGAAAAAACGGAGTTGTATATGTTTCAGCAAATAATAATGGCTATTGTTTAGAATTACCTAATGGTGTTTCTTTATTTTTTAGTTATAATGGTACAACAACGAATTATTCATTACCTATTATATTTGTAGATATTAATGGAAAGGCAAAACCAAATATAGTTGGACGAGATTTATTTATGTTTACATTGGATTCAGTAAGCAATATGAAGATTTTGCCTTCAGGACATCAGTATGATCGCACAGAGCTTCTTCAAAAATGCTCCAGCAGTGCAAGTGCAGTTTCAAATTTAGATTGTACTGCACTTATAATGAAAGATGGCTGGGAGATAAA
>CASDPF010000011.1 GCA_949282215.1 uncultured bacterium
TAAATCAGGGCGTTTTTTCTTTGTCCGCTCTATTGATTGCTGCAGCCTGAATTCCGCAATTTCTTTATGATTGCCGTTCAAAAGGACTTCCGGAACCTTTAAACTTCTATATTCTCGTGGTTTTGTATAATGCGGATACTCTAAAAGTCCGTTCGAAAAACTGTCTTCATCTGCAGAAGCAATTTTCCCTAATGTTCCCTCAACTTTTCTGCTCACTGCATCCATAAGGCAAAGAGCAGGCAATTCACCCCCAGTCAATACGAAATCACCAACAGATATTTCCTTTGGCTTAATTATATCTCGAATTCTTTCATCAAACCCCTCATAATGCCCACACATCAAAATCATTTGATTATATTTTGCAAAATCATTTACAAGCTTATCATTCAAAGGCTGTCCCTGAGGTGAAAGCATTACTGTTATTGAATTTTCTGCTTTTTGAATACTTTCATAAGCATCGACATAAGGTTGAGCCATTAATACCATACCGGCTCCACCTCCATAAGGAGTATCATCAACTTTTTTATGTTTATCCAAAGTAAAATCACGAGGGTTAATCGTATTTACAGATATAACTTCAGACTCAATAGCACGTTTCAAGATACTGAAAGAGCAATAACTTTCAATCATTTCCGGAAAAAGAGTCATTACGTCAAATTTCATTATTCCAAAAGCCCTTCTAAATTATTAATGACTATTTTCTTATCTTTTATACTAACACTTACAACAATCGCTTTCACAAAAGGCACTAAACATATTTTTTTAGAATTAGTTTTAATAGAAAGCAAATCATTAGCACCGTTGTTTGATACTCCGACAACAAAACCTAATTTCTTATCATCAGTATCAAATACCGAAAGTCCTACGAGTTCATCAATAAGAAATTCATCTTCTTCTAACTTTTGACGAATAGTATCTTCTTCTACAAACAGTATAGAACCTTTATACTCCATAATATCGTTAATAGAGTCAATACCTTCAAACTTAACAAGTGCAAAGTTCTTATTCAATCGTGAGCGTAATATATTTAAAGGCAAATAATCATTGTCTTTTTTTACAAAAACTCTATCGAGTGACAATAAGAAATCTTCCTGCCCTTTAGAGAAACCGACTTTAGCTTCACCCTGAATTCCATGAAAATTTAGAATTTTACCAACTGAAATGAATTTACTCATTATTCTGCGGCTTCTTCTGTTTTCTTAGGTTTTCTTCCTCTTTTAGGCTTTTCTTCAGCTACAGCTTGAGTATCTTCTGCACCAGACTCTTCAACTGCAGGAGCATCTTCAACTTTAACTTCGCTTACCTCTTTATTTTGGTTTTTAAACTCTTCAGGACAGTCTTCTCTTTCCTGATTCCAACGCTGCAAGCCCATTTGAGAACGAATTAAACCAATTCCCACATGCACACGCCATTCATCCATTTTTAACTGAGCAGCTATAATTTTATGACATCCGATTGGAGGCAATGGCAACAATGGCACATAAAGATTTTTAATAGCAAATAACTGGTCAGGTGAAATTGCGAGCTTACGTTTAGGGAACGGCAATTTCGGAAGCATCATTTTTTGTCTTACTAAATTTATACCAAAGAATACTTTTCTAGGTTCCAAACCGATTTTTTCACCAATAACCTCATGTGCATCAGGGTTTGGAAGCGGGAGCATTTGTTTATAAAGCAATTCAATTTGTTCTAATTGTTCTTTGCTGACAAGTAATTGTTTAGGTGCTTTATTTCTGTTCATAGGGCGTTTATTTTTAAATCCGCCTCTATTAAACCCGCCTTGCTGCGGTCTTCTGTTGTTAAAGTTTGAACGGTTATATCCGCCCTGTTGCGGACGATTTTGGCTGTATCCTCCTGACCTGCTATAGCCTTGATTATCTCTGCGATATCCGCCTTGTTGCGGACGATTTTGGCTATATCCTCCTGACCTGCTATAACCTTGATTGTCTCTGCGGTATCCGCCTTGTTGCGGACGATTTTGACTATAACCGCCTGACCTACTATAACCTTGGTTATCTCTGCGATATCCGCCTTGTTGCGGACGACCTTCTCCGGCACTATAGCTGCTATAGAACTTTGGTGCTTCAGCTTCAGTACTATATGAAGACATTGGAGCTTCAGAAGAATAACTTTGTTGTGGTGAAACTTCTTCTGATGATGGCTCTACAGACGGATTTATCATCATTTTCTTATCAGGGTATAAACAATCCGGACAAATAACTCTTTTGGGGTTTTTTGTTTCGAATTCACGACCGCATTTGACGCACTTGTTAACATACATAATTTGAAAGCCTCTTAATTAAAAATCATAAACATAAAATATCAACTAGTTATAAAGTAATTACTCCTCGGTAATCCAAAAATTTAATCTACAATATACTTAATGATAATATTATAACATAAAAACTAAATATTGACAAGTGTTTACAAAAATTATCATTTTTCAACCATAAAAGTAACAGGCCCATCGTTAATTAATTCAACGTCCATCATAGCTCTAAATTTACCTGTTTTGACCTGCAAGCCTTCATTTTTTAGGTGCTTAACAAAAACTTCATATAATTCATTTGCATATTCAGGTGCTGCAGCATTATCAAAACTCGGACGAGTCCCTTTTTTACAATCCCCACATAATGTAAATTGAGATACTACAAGGATTTCACCATTTACATCTTTTACTGAAAAATTCATTTTATCGTTTTCATCTTCAAAAATTCTTAAAGATAAAATTTTTTGAGCTAATTTTGCAGAATTTTCTTCACTATCAACCTTTTCAACACCAAGAAAAACTAATAGTCCTTTCCCGATTTGGGAATATAAATTATTTTCTATTGTAACAGACGCTTTTTTCACTCGTTGGATTAATGCTTTCATTCAATATCCTCTTTCTCTTTTATTACTTTTTTTATTTTTAGGATATCATTTTCAATTTGCATTTCAATAGTATCTTTTTCAGGGTCAATTTTTAATAACTCAATTATGACTTTTGGCAAAAATAAAGACCACCCGTTGCCTGCTCTGAATAATTTACGTTCCATATTACCTCATAAAATTTTTAACACGTTTCTAACATGTACTTTACAAAAGAAACATAATAAGGTATATTTTAATTAGTTTATACTTGGTTACTAATATATTACAATCGGAGGACTAATGAAAAACAATTTAAAAATGATAAGAAAAATACATTTAAATAGCAAAGGCTTCACATTAGCAGAAGTTTTGATAACACTAGGAATTATAGGAATCATAGCAGCAATGACTTTGCCTACATTAGTTAACAAGTATCAAGAACGAATTACTGTAACAAAAGTGAAGAAATTTTATTCTTTAATGAATCAAGTACTTCAACATGCAATCACTGATAATGGAAGCATTGATCAATGGTCATATATAAAAGAAGGAGCCAATGCTCCTGATGTTAGTTCACTTGGTAAATCAAGCTCAGCTTTTGCAAGTAAATTTAAACCATATTTAAAAATATCTAAAGATTGTGGAGATAATACTGGATGCATAGCAAAGCAATTTTATTACCTCAACGGGAATAGATATAATGTTGACTATGATGGAAGTAAAAGATATTATAAAATGATACTTACAGATGGTCTTACACTATGGATTAGAGACAACTACAATCCAAGCTTACCAAATCAAACTGAATGTGAATTAACCGACGCAGGTGTAAATAATATTTGTGGAGTATTATGGCTTGACACAAACGGTAAAAACCCTCCAAACAAGTTTGGTGTAGATGTTTTTTGCTTTTACATAATGAAAAACAGAATATTACCTCACGCACTGGATGACTGCAAAAGTTCCCAAAATGGATGGGGTTGCTCAACCTATATACTACAAAAAGGTGATATGAAATATTACTACAAATAACTATTACACCTTTCCGCTTAATTGACCGCAGGCAGCATCAATATCAGCACCGCGTTCCAGTCTTACAGTAACCTTTTTACCCGAATGTTCAAGCAGGTATTTAAATTTCATAATAGAATTATTTGACGGACGCTGATAATCATTTTCGGCTGTCGGGTTATACGGAATAAGGTTTACATTGCACTTTAAATCATGCAAGTAATTTGCGAGTTCTTTTGCACTTTCTGTCGTATCATTCAGGTCTTTTATCAGAAGGTATTCAACAGTAATCCTGCGACCTGTTTTTTCTACATAATTTTTCAAAGCTGAATGAAGGCTTTTCATATCATATTTATCTTCAATTTTCATTAATTTAGAACGAATTGCATGATTTGGAGCATGCAAAGATATTGCTAAAGTCGACTGCATATCAAGTTCTGCAAGCTTATTAATTTGTGGAATAATTCCGCTTGTAGATACGGTCAATCGTCTTGCCCCAATTTGGAAATTATCGTTAAAAATCTCCATAGCTTTTAAAACATTATCAAGATTTAAAAGAGGTTCTCCTTGTCCCATAAACACAACGTTTGTAACCTTTAAGCCTGTATCTCTTTGAATAGTCAATACCTGCTCTATAATTTCTTTATAAGAAAGATTTCTTATAAATCCTCGTTTCCCCGTTGCACAAAAAGAACAATTTACCGCACATCCGACCTGAGAACTTACGCAGGCGGTAAGATTAGCACGATTGTCAAAACGCATAAGAACCGTCTCTACACACTCTCCGTCAGGATATTCCAAAAGATATTTTATAGTCCCGTCTGAACTTACCTGTTTTACTTTAATTTTAATATCAGTAACTTTAGCGACTTTTTTTAATTCTTCTCTGAACTTTACTGAAAGATCAGTCATTTCATCAATTTCTTTGACAGATTTTAAGTAAATCCAATTATGAATTTGTCTTGCACGAAACTTTGAAGCATGCAATTCATCTGTTATTTGCTCTATTTCCGATAACGTTAATCCTGAAAGTACTTGCATATATTTTCCTTATAATATTGAACAATTTCTATCATTGAATGTAACATAAGAGTCACAGGTTCAATTTCCTCTTTCCACTTTTTGTATCCGCATGATTTCGGCAAAATACTCAATGGATTATCTGGGAAATCTCTGCATATTTGAGGTCTGTTTTCATAATCAGAACATCTTTTATCCTCTGTCAACTTAGGACAATGATAAAAGTAGACCTTATCCTCTTTATTTTCCTCCAGCATTTGAATATATTCAGGATAAACTTTCCGAGCTTCCTCTTTAGATTCGTAAGGAATAAAAATACTTATAAACTGTTTTGCAAAATTATCACCATTTTCGGCTTTTAATCTTAGTTCTTCAGGCGAAAATTCACTACACGCAAGATTACAGCAAGTAGCACAACCTGTACATTGGAATTCATTACGGTATGCTAAAACTTCCCGAAATTTTCTATATACTTCTTTGGATACATCATTTTCAAGCATATCCAAAACCTCAGCCTGCCATTTCCTTCCAACAGACTCTTCCGGATACTCATCAAAAATATCACCCTCAAAATTCTCAGGTCTAAGATCCTCTACCTTTTTTATAATTTCCTCAACAGACTGAGAGAAAATATCTCGATATTCTTTTCTTAAATTTTCTACAGACGAATACAAATTACTCATAATATTATAATATCACGGATATTAAGAACTGTAAAAAATAATTTCATATATCAAGAAAAAATATTTTTATATTTTAAAATAAACTGAAAGATGAAAGGATTTATATTATGAGAATTTCTGCTATATCTAATGTTAATTTCAGACAAACTACTCAAGTTGAGGATAAATCAAAAAAAGCTGAAAATAATGAACCTAAAGATAATAATAACAAACAAGGATTAACTACAAAAACAAAAACCTTAATCGGAGCAGGGGTCGTTGCTGCTGGTGCATTAGCAATTTACTTTATCACAAGAAATCCAAAAACTGCAAAGAAAGCTGCGGAAGCAACTTCAAAAGCTGCATCTGATGCCTCAGGTAAAGAAAATATCAAAAACCCGATTGATGAAGTAAATAAAAAAATTCAAGAATCCTTAAAAGATTTTAAATCTGATATTCAAGACATATCTGAAACTATAGTAGAAAAACTTGACACAGGATTTACAAGAATTACATATTCAGGCAAAAACAAAGACGGTCATGAACTAAAAGATATGCTGTTCTTTAACAAAAATAATGAATTAACTCAACGTATGATTGAACAAACAACACCTGATGAACAAATTAAAATAATTTATAAAGGAGATAATGCAATTCTTGCAAAGCCTGACGAAATATCTGGAGGTCGTTATAACCCGAAATATTTCCAAAGACAAATTACAAAATCAAATATGGAAAAACATGGGGATGAGAATGTGCAAGATAGTGCATTTTATTCTCAAACAACTTCTATATTTGACAATAAAGGTACATTTAAAGACATAACCCGCAGATACAAAACTGATGAAAGGAAAACTAAAATTTCAACAAACATTTCTCAAGGCACTGTGGAAATTAAAGAAAACGCAGATACAAAAGTACATGAATTTAACTGGGATACAAAAAAAGAAATTGATAAAAAAAATATAGGATTTGCATACACAGACGACCACAAATTAAATGCATACTATACCCGTCAAAGTATAATTAATGGTAAAAATGTACCTGACGACAGCGTTATATTAAAATACAGAGACAGAAAATACGGTATAGTTTATCAAACTCATAATGAAATGATAGCTCATGAGCCGGATTTATATAAAAGAACACAAAATGTAAATCCTCAACCAAAACCTGAAATAAATTCAAATACCTCTGAAAAAAGCATCTCTGCTAGTTCAGAAAAAGAAGGTTCAACATCAACATCAAATTCAAAAAAAACACCACTTAAAAACACAGAAAAGAAACCAAAAGAATTTATACAAGGCTTTGAATTAGGCTCGGAAGAAGCTGATAATGCAGTTAATAAATTAAATCCAAAAGCTAAAAACTATCTTGAAAATTCATTTTTCTCCGAATTTGATGATTTAACTCACAGAAATATAGCTGAACTTCCACAAGGCAAAACAAAAGTTGAATACACAGGAATTTCCGATTATGGAGACAAATACAGAGAAACCGTAATATTCGACAAAGAAGGAGAATTTAAGAAAAAATCAAGCAAAAGCTATATAAACGACTTAGAAACTAAAGAAACAACCGAAACCTTATCAACACAAACACCTGATAATAAAACAAGAATAACAACAATAGTATCAGATAGTAACTCACATAATAAGAAAAACTGTACAGTCCAAGAAAACGGAGAAATAAAAAAAGAAATACGCTTCGGATATGATAAAAACTCTAACCCTGTCGGATACGCATATACTCAAGATAATAAAGTCATATTAAAACTTAATGATAAAAAATTCGGACAGGTATTTGACAGTTTTGAAGATATATCCGCCAACGTCAACCCTGAAGAATTTAAAACATTATAAAAATTAAAAAACTCCGTTAACTTTAACGGAGTTTTTTATTATCTAAAAATTTAAAGTTACACTACGAAATATCCCATCTTCCGCAAGTACCGCCCCAACGAGCAATAATATTCCCTTTAATATCTTTAATATTATCATAATGCGGAACTTCTGTTTCACCCTCTAAAATCGTAATAACCTCACAATTGTTAGAACAGCCGTTACATTCACAAGTAACAGAATGGAAATGCATATCACCAACCTGCCAGCCTTTAAACTTAGTTTCAGCTTCAGTATATTGATGATTTTCCATAGCTAACAAAGCCGCCCCGATAGCACCCATTGTCTGATGGTTTTCAGGAACGACAATCTTATGTCCTAAAGCTTCCTCAAAAGCTTTAACCATACCTGAGTTTGTAGCAACCCCGCCTTGGAATGTAATAATCGGCAAAAGTTCTTTACCTAAAGCCAAATTAGAAAGATAATTTCTAACAAGAGCCTGACATAGACCATATAGCAAATCTTCAACAGGATACCCCAGTTGTTGTTTGTGTATAAGGTCACTTTCTGCAAAAACTCCGCATCGCCCTGCAATACGAGCAGGATTTGTAGACTTCAAAGCAGTTTCACCAAAAATTTCAATCGGAACATTAAGTCTGTTTGCCTGTTGATCCAAAAAACTACCTGTACCTGCAGCACATACTGTATTCATAGCAAAATCGGTTACGATACCGTCACGAAGAATAATAATTTTACTGTCCTGCCCGCCGATTTCAAGAATTGTCTGAACTCCAGGGACATTAATACTTGCAGCAACAGCATGAGCAGTGATTTCATTTTTAATAATATCCGCTCCGACTAAAGCTCCTGCGAGATTACGACCTGAACCGGTTGTTCCTACGCCCATTACATTGTAATCCGTTAATTTCTTTTTATACAATTCCTTTAGACCATTCTGTACAGCTAAAACAGGTTTGCCGGCAGTTCTGAGCATATAACTGTCAACATATTTGCCCTTTTCATCAACTAACGCCAATTTTGTTGTAACTGAACCTACATCTATCCCTAAATATACTGTTAAACTCATGCTATATATTCCTTATAATATACCTTATAGAATAAGTTTACCACAAAAAGAACTATAAATTTATTCTCTAACAAAATATACTAAACGAGAAAGTACAAATTTTTTCACAAACTTATTTATAGGGAAAGAAATTTTTTTCTGTAAAAAATTAACAATACCAATTAAAAACTGTTGAGTATAAACGAATTCCTCATCTGTTACAGGGGTACCCTTTACAAACTTTGTCAAAATTGAATACATATATTCTTTATCGTTAGCAAAATCTCTTATAATATTATCAAATAAAATAGTCAATACCATTTTTAATTGATACTGTCTATTTTGAGATGAAACCCCATCTGGAGAAATACGATAAAAAGATAATATCTCAGGATAATTAGCACATTTACAATACTCACTAATATCAGTCCAAAACTTTAAATCTTCAGCATGTAAAGCACCTACATTAAAACGGATACTATATTTATCAACAATTGATTTACGGAACATAGCTGCAGAAGTACTTATACAATTACCACAATATCTGAGAAATAATGTAGTATCATTAGGCTCTGAAGGTATAGGATACCATCGATCTCCCGGCATTATTTTGTAGTATGTACCAAGCAAACCTACTTCAGGATGTTCATCTAAATATTTAGCCTGTTTTTCCAGCCTATCTCTAGTACACCAATCATCACTATCTATAAATGCAACATATTCGTATTTTGCTTCATTTATTAACCGATTTCTTGTAGCAATGATTTTAATATTTTTTTCATTTTTCAAATAACGTATTCTTTTATCTTTATAGGACAGAATTACATCTTCGGCATTATTAGTAGATGCATCGTTAATAATTATAAGTTCAAAATCCGAATATGTTTGATTTAGGATAGATTCAATAGATTCTCTTAAATCAGATTCTCTTGTATTATATACAGGCATTAATACTGAAATAGGCATATTAGAAAACCCTATCTGCAATATGAGGAATCAGGATTATTGTAATCAGCAAAACAATATCCCCACCATACAACAGAATAACAGCCGCCGTAGCCATCATTAGAAGGAGTACCATTTAAAGCCTCACAGGCTTCTTGAGTTTTACAAGCATCAACATTATCAATTGTACACTTATTAACCTCTTCTAATTCAAAAGATACATCTGATAATACACCATTACCTGAATATCTGAATTTATATAAATCTTTTTTCACGGTATTAGGATTTTTCAATCCATTAACATCAGCCACAACACTAAAAGAAGTTAACTCATCATCTGGTAAAAGCCCATAAGTCATACCATCTGTAGTCGCAAAGATGTATGGTACCTCACTCCATTTAAATGGGGATTTTTCACTCTCACCTTGAATTATATAATCAGTTGGTAACAAATCACTATCAAGACTAGTTGCAGAATCAGCTACTATATTAAAAACTTTTTTATGTTCATTAGACATACAAGCTTTTTCCGTAAAATGATTGCAGTCATTCATAAAAGGCAAGTGTTCAACCTTGAAATTTTCAGTTTTAGCCATCATTAATTTATATCCGTTAGCCAAAACCGTTTTTGCTTTTGCATATTGAGTTTCTAAAACTTTTTCTTGATTTTTGTTAATCAATACAGGCAACGTTAAAGCTGCAACAACACCAATTATACCTAAAGTTATCAATACCTCAGCAAGCGTAAAAGCATTATATTGCTCACTTGATACATTAAGTCCTTATTGTAAAAAATTTCTAAAAATTTCACTTTCATTTGATAAACCGCGAAATTTATTACTCATTCCACCCGCCTCCACTAAAAAATCTTTTTTAAGATTATAACATACAAAAATATAATGTCAATATAAATTACCAAGGATAATCGTCTTCAAATTCCCAATTATCTATATAAACTAAAGCTGCACACCAAATGCCTAAGGAATTTTTATTACAAGCATAACCGCCTCCATTCATTATTTTTGAGCGATTGTAGTTTCCTAATTGTCCACCCTGCACACCTGCATCACCTAGGCCATAGGGAACTAATTGTTTTTGAGTTTTTGACATAGAAAACACAAAAACATCTTTTCCCAGCTGATTAGGCTGTTTATCGCCATTCACATCAATTGTAACAGCCTTATACATTGTCTGCCCAGGATGACTCATTATTCCCATTACAGTACCATTACTCAAATATGTATAAAAAGATGATCCTACAGTACACCAAACTTCACCTGTACACTTGGTGCCATTTAAATTTTTATAGACCATATAATTTTTAAATTCAGAATTAGGGATTTCTCTCACTTTTTTTATATATGAATTTAAATACCTGTAATAAAAATCTTTTCCACTGAGTGTATAGTCCCAATCTCCCATAGATTCGTTATCAACTTCTGATCTTTTTAGTAATTGAGATATTTCACTATAAGATTTTTTTAACTGAGTAGCTGTCTGCATTTTTTGATATTTTTCAACAAGAATAGGTAACGTCAACGCCGCAACTATCCCGATAATACCAAGTGTTATTAATAATTCCACTAACGTAAATGCCTTTTTCATATACTACCTCCTGATATTATATTTGGAATTCCGTGCTAATATTAGCACAACTCGTATCAATATTAGCACTAAAATTTAAATTATGCAAGAGGGATATTTAGAACAAAAAAAATATTTGCAAATAGAACTGGGGAAATTAATAAAAGAATATCGACTAAAAACAAACAAATCGATATCGCTACTTACTGCAGAAGTAGGTATGACAAAATCTTTGCTTGCAGATACGGAAAAAGGAATTAAAGATCCCCAGTTCAGTACACTTTGGAGACTTGCACAAGGTTTAAATATACCATTATCGGAAATTATAAAAGAACTTGAAAACAATTTAAAAGAAGATTTTTCACTAATAGAATAAAAGAACCGCAAAGTATAATACTAAGCGGTTCTTTGTTATGAGATAATACTCATTTCCCTATTTATTAGATGGAATTCTCATTCCATAGAATGAACGGATAACAAAAATTAATGCTATCACTAAGAATACCCAGCCTGCAATAGGAGCAATATCACGGAAAGCTTCACTAATTGCAATTTCCATAGCTAGAAGCCCGAATAATGTAGTAAACTTAATAATCGGATTCATTGCTACTGATGAAGTATCTTTGAACGGATCGCCTACCGTATCTCCGACAACAGTCGCTTCATGGAGCGGAGTACCTTTTTCTTTCATATCAACTTCAACGATTTTCTTAGCATTATCCCAACATCCGCCTGCGTTTGCCATAAATACAGCCTGGAATAGCCCAAATACGGCAATCGCAATCAAGTAGCTTACGAAAAATGCTACAGGTGCTGAAGTCGAAGCTGTCGGAGCTGAAAGACAAGCCAGTGCCAATGCAAATGTAAACAATGCAATAAAGATATTAATCATACCTTTTTGGGCATACTGAGTACAAATTTTTACAACCTCTTTTGAATTTGCAACATTTGCACTCTTAGAATCCGCATCATCAAGCTTAATATTATCACTGATATATTCAACTGCTCTATAAGCACCTGTTGTAACAGCCTGCATAGATGCTCCGCTAAACCAGTAAATAACAGCACCACCGGTTAAAAGACCTAATAATGTGTATGGATTTAACATATTAAGTATAGCCTCAGGGCTGATATTTAAAGTATTTTGGATTACCAAAATCAAAGAGAAAATCATTGTAGTTGCACCGACAACTGCTGTACCGATTAATACAGGTTTTGAAGTTGCTTTGAAAGTATTTCCGGCACCGTCATTTTCTTCTAAGAATTGCTTAGCATTTTCAAAATCAGGTTTAAAGCCGAATTCTTTTTCAATTTCTTCACCAACGTTTGGAATATCTTCAATTAAAGATAATTCGTAAACAGATTGTGCGTTGTCCGTAACAGGACCATAGCTGTCAACAGCGATAGTCACAGGCCCCATACCAAGGAAACCGAATGCTACAAGACCGAAAGCAAATACTGAAGGATAAATCATCGTACTTGCAGGGATATGCAAACTTGCAACATAAGCAAGTGCCATTAATAATACAATTACCATACCAATCCAAAAAGCACTGAAGTTTCCAGCAACAATACCTGAAAGGATTGTAAGAGAAGCACCGCCTTCTTTAGAAGCTGTAACAACTTCTGCAGTATGTTTTGCTTTAGGAGAAGTGAATATTTTAGTAAATTCAGGAATTAAAGCAGCACCAAGAGTTCCGCAAGAAATAATTACAGAAAGTACTAACCATAATTTTCCGCCTAAAGGTGACAATAACCAGTGGCTTACGCCAAAAGTCATAGCAATAGATAAAATAGAAGTTAACCAAACAAGATTTGTCAATGGTTGTTCAAAGTCAAATTTTTCAACTTTTTTAGCATAAATCTTATCGACAATACCGTTAATCCAATATGCAACAACAGATGTCACAATCATTAAAAATCTCATTACGAAAATCCAAGTTAATAACTGAACTTGATTTTCTTGTCCGATAACTGCCAAAAGAATAAATGAAACAAGAGCAACACCTGTTACCCCGTAAGTTTCAAAACCATCAGCAGTAGGTCCGACAGAATCCCCTGCATTATCACCGGTACAATCAGCAATTACCCCAGGGTTTCTAGGGTCATCTTCTTTAATACCGCATTGAATTTTCATCAAGTCAGAGCCGATATCAGCAATCTTTGTAAAAATACCACCAGCAACACGAAGTGCTGAAGCTCCTAAAGATTCACCGATTGCAAAACCTATAAAACAAGCTCCTGCAAGATGTCCAGGTACAAATAAAAGAATTGTTAACATCAAAATTAATTCAACTGATACCAACAAAACTCCAATAGACATACCTGCTTTCAATGGAACATTTAAAATATCCAAAGGATTTCCTTTTAATGAAACAAAAGCAGTTCTTGCATTAGCTAAAGTATTCATTCTGATACCGAACCAAGCAACGGCGTAAGAACCTAAAATACCGATAATTGACCAGGCAAGAATAGTTAAAACTCCTGATATTCCCATTTTTTGAAGATATCCGAAGTAAAACGCAATACATAAGCCAATCAAAACTTCTAATACAAGTAAAAACTTACCTTGTTGAATTAAGTAAGTCTTACAAGTTTCAAAAATAGTATTACCAACATCTGCCATAGCTTTGTGAACATCAAGCTTTTTAATTCTTAAAAATTCGATAAACCCAAAAATCAAGCCGATTACAGAAATAACCATACCAATTAAAAGTAAGTTAAAACTGTGAGAGCTGATATCTTTGATACTTGGGACTACCAAATCAGCTTCCCCCGCAAAAGCAGGAGAAATACCCAAAAGCAAAGTAGCAAGAAAAGCTAACAATGATTTTGGAGCAGTCAACTTTTTAAACATAATCTCTCCCTTCGTAAAATGTAAAATTTAACGGAAATATTATAATCTAAATTAGCATTTTAAACAATTTTGTAACAATAAATCCTACACCCGTATGAGAGATTACCACGGATAATCATCGGGCATATCCCATCCGTTACACATTATGTATGCAAGACAAGCACCCCTGCCATGGTCTTTTGTACAAGTCAAATTTGCTTGAAAACCGTTTTTATAATATGAGCAAGGCTTATCTTTATTGTATCCGTAAGGTAAAAACTTATTTTTATCACCGCCGCCCTGTCTTCCGCCTAATTCAATAATAAAAGCATCCTTCCCTAAAAAATTCGGCCCCTTAATACCGTTTACATCATACAAAATCCTAACTCGGCTTTTTGTATATCCACTAAGAGTGCCAACCTGTATACTGACAATAGCTGAATTATTGAGCACTAAGGTTGTTCCATAATTACTTTGCGGTTTAAAAGATGTAAAATCTGAACCTGTATAGTCATAACTGCCTATTTTATGGCTGCAAGCAGGAGTATTCGTCTCTTTTTTACAATATTCCACAACCTTTAAATTAGGTATAAGATATTTTTCTGCAAAAAACATACTTTTTTCTAAATTACTGCCGGTATCAAGAAACTCCCAATTATCAATATCCGTTCCATAATTCACTTTTGCATTTTCCAAAGCATTATTCAGCAAATTATATACAACTTTGGCCTGAGTAAGAAAAACTTTCTTCTGCTGTTTTTGCATAAGAACAGGTAAAGTCATTGCTGCAACCACACCGATAATACCCAAAGTAATAAGAACTTCCGCTAATGTGAATGCTTTATTATTCATCTTTCCTCCAATTTAAAATTGATAAATTCAATTTAAAATAGAATTATTCTTTTGTCAATAGGTTTATTTCCATTTTAAAATATATTACTCTTAGGCTATGAATATAAAAAGCGGATTTGGTAAAAAAGTAAAAGAACTAAGACAGCGATTAGAGCTGACTCAGGAGCAATTTGCCGAAAAAATCGGAATATCTGCAAAGAGTTTAAGTCAGATTGAACTTGGGAAAAATTTTGTATCCGCAGAGGTTTTGGAAGCTATATGCGACAATATGAATATTAGTCCAAAATCACTTTTTGACTTTGATTATTTTGAAAAAGATCCACAGAATTTACTTGATGATGTCATACAAAGAATTTCCAATAATACATCAATACTGAAATCTATACACAAGATAGTAGTTGCTTTAGACGAATAAATACAAGAATAAAAGCTGTTGTAACTCTTAATAATTCAATGTATTGCACAAAAGAAAAATATCAGTTATAATGGTTTATATAAAAGGAGATTTTGATGGCTTTTAAAATAGTTTTCCTTATAATATTAATTTTTACATACTCTTGGTGTTACAACAACATCAATATTGAGGATTTTACTAAAGAAAACATAACAGAACAGATAAAGAAAGAAAAAACCATAAATACTGTACAAAAAACTCGTGAAAAACGTAATCAGGAAGTTCAACGAGTTATGGACAATATTTAAATATAAAATTTTGCATCCTAATATATATACAAATCTTCGTTTAGCTTAATTTCATAGAGGGTACCGGCAGGCAATGAAATATGTCCGCCTTTATAGTATATTGAAAATAACGGCGAGCCGACAAAATTTACGGCATAAACAACAACTCCTGCGATAGTTGGAATAGGAGAAATAATTACCCCTACAGGATTGTCAGCAAGTTTTTTTGAAGCACGTCTTGATTTTTGGTAAAAATTCTCACCCTTATCAATTTGTACTCCGACCCCTTTCCAGTACTGACGTTTCCCTTTTATGTTATTAAAGAAAATTTTCTTCCCTCCGGCTTTTGTAATTCTGGCATCCATAGAGTAAGTTGAACCTTTATAAATAAGCTTGTCAGCTTTCAAGACAATTAATCCGCCATTACCGGTAGCTTGGGGTTGATGAGATTCTACAACAACACCTTTAAAAACAGTTCCTGCAGGGATTGTTATATAACGCTTTGTTACAGGCTCTAAAGACACAAAAGATAAAACAGCACCTGCCCTTGAGTAATCAGATACGGCAGTTTGAGATTTCACAAGAAATTTTGTACCTTTTTTTATTTTTATAGCGGCGAAATCATCTTTAGTTGAAGTTTTTGGCAAATCTTTTTTAACCTTACCGGTATTCTTTGCGAAATCAGTAGAAGGTACGGTTTTTGGAGGCTGTGTCGAGGTCTGCGAAACAGACTTTTGCGGAACTGAAGTGGGAACAGAGATTGAATTAGCGGTTGAAGCAGGAGTTTTAGGAGCAGTATTCTTGATTTCAGGAATCGGAGGTAATGCGTCAAGCTCCAGTTTTGAGGGATTATAATTTTTCCTTATTTCCTCATCAACTGACATATCTAATTCTAAAGAATATGCCGGCATTAAACAAATAAAAATTGCCAATGCCGAACATATAAATTTTTTCAATGAACTTTTGTCCATTATACACCTATTTTAACAAATCATTAATAGCCTTTGCAGCCTTTTTACCTGCACCCATTGCATTAATAGCGTTAGATTCACCAACAGGAGCAACGTCACCGCCGGCATAAACAGTTGGGATATTTGTACAACGGGTTTCACCATCTACAGTGATATATCCTCGTTTATCGGTGATAATTTCTAACCCTTCAGCTTCTGCAGAACGTTGAATAATAGGGTTAGGACCGGTACCTAAAGCAACAATCACAGTATCTAAATCCATTCTTTCAATTTTACCGGTTGCAACAGGTTTGCGTCTACCGCTTTCATCAGGTTCACCAAGCTCCATTACCTCAAGATCAACAGCTTTTACATAACCGTCTTCTCCGATAATTTCTTTTGGTGCGTATAAGAATTTAAATACAACACCTTCCTCTTTAGCGTGACGAATTTCTTCCAGTCTTGCAGGAAGCTCTTTTTCTGTACGTCTGTAAATGATATAAACTTCTTCAAAGCCAACCCTTACAGCAGTTCTTGCAGCATCCATAGCAACATTACCACCGCCAAAGATTGCAGCCTTTTTACCAACTCTCAACGGAGTAGGGCTATCCGGCTGACCTGCTTGCATTAAGTTTACACGAGTTAAGAATTCATTTGCAGAGAAAACACCGTTAAGATTTTCACCAGGAACATGAAGCATTTTCGGTAAACCTGCACCTGAACAAATGAATATAGCATCAAAACCATCTTCTTTTAATTGTTTTAAAGTAATAGACTTACCAACAATAACATTCGTATGGAATTTAACGCCCATTTGTTTTAAGTTTGTAATTTCTCTATCAAGAACAGTTCTTGGAAGTCTGAAAGGAGGAATACCATATCTTAATACCCCGCCTAATTTGTGAAGAGCTTCAAATACAACAACTTCATGACCTTCTTTTCTTAAATCAGCAGCAGCAGTAATTCCTGCACATCCTGAGCCTACAACTGCAACTTTTTTACCTGAAGGTTTAATTTCAGGCATATCAGCTTTTGTATTATCACCTACATATCTTTCTAAAGCTCCGATTGCGACAGGAGAACCCTTTATGCCAAGCACACAATTACCTTCACACTGTCTTTCTTGAGGACAGACTCTTCCGCAGACTGACGGTAACATGCTTGTTTCTCGGATTATTTCGCCTGCTTTTTCCAAATTTCCTTCTTTAATTGCCTGAATAAATTGTGGAATTTGAATATTTACAGGACAACCTTGAACGCAACGTGGATTTTTACAATTTAAGCATCTTGAAGCTTCCAATTTAACCTGTTCAGGAGTCAAATTACTTTCAACAGGATCAAAATTGTGTCTTCTTTCCATTTTATCTTGTTCTATAACTCTTTGTCTTTCAATAGCCATCTTATATCCCCTTCTTATTAATTTATCAATACCAATATTCTACTTTAAACATATTATCTACGCAAGAATTTTAAATTTTTACATAATATATGTTATTAATATGTTCATTTCTTTCTCTTTTATTGCGAGTAAAAGATGAAGTGAACCAACTCACAACTAAAAACCAAAGTGAGGCCATTTTGGAAGTTTCAAGCAAAGCTTTCAACTGCAAAAGAAAGCAAAAAAAACACGCTGAGTTTCCAGCAATGCCATTCTGGCATTGCAAGACCAAATTGCTGTTCGTGAACAGCTTTAGCTTTTCACCTCTTTTCTCGCTATCGTGCTTCGCACACGCTCGCTTAAAATTTGCCGAACATGCACAATTTATTGTGCAATAGTGAGGCTTGAACGGTTAAATGCGTTAGCATTTAACGACAACCATTTGATTTTCGCATCGCAAAGCGATGCTGTGAGCTTAGCGTTTTTCTCTTTCTTTGGTTCATTTCTTTCTCTTTTACCCGCAATAAAAGAGAAAGAAATGAACATAGTGATATGTTTATAGTAAAATTAGGATATGGATATTGTATCGAATAGCTTAAAATCATTAGAATTTGACAAAGTATTAGAAAAATTAGCAGGCTTTGCTAAAATTAAGCAAAGCAGAAAATTGTGTCTTGAATTACTACCCTTTGAAAATAACGAAAAAATAGAATCAGAAATTTTATTTACAAGAGAAGCAAAACAAATTTTAGACATCCCAAACGATATTCCTATAGGATTTGTTGCCGAGGTTTCCGAAATTCAAAAAAATACACTCGTAAGTTACCTTACAGAAAGTGAACTTGTAGATATTGCAAAAACTATGCGGTCTTCAAGACTTGTAAAAAATTTCCTTAATGATAATTGCGAACAAAACTCCAAGCTATTCGGACTCGCAATGAATCTTATTTCATTTAAAGAACTTGAGGATAGGATTTTTGATACATTTGATGACGACTTACAGATAAAAAAGGATGCGACACCGGAATTAAAAGGATTATTTGTATCATTAAGAGATACTGAAAAGAATTTAAAATCAAAAGTTACCGATCTTTTAAATTCCGCAGATTTTACAAAACACTTACAAGAAACGATTTACACAACACGCGATGATAGAATTGTTTTTCAGGTAAAAGCTCCAAGTAAAAACAAAGTAAAAGGGATTGTACATGACGTATCTGCCACAAACAAAACTTTTTATATTGAACCTGAATACATTGTGCCTTTAAACAACAAAATAAGAGAAATTCAATCTCAAATACACGCTGAATATGTAAGGATTTTAGCGGAACTTACTCATTTAGTAAAACAAGAGTTAAAATCAATAAAACACAGTGAAGATATATTGGCAAAAATTGATTTTCATTTTGCGAAAGCTCGTTATGCGGTTAAAATTCAAGCTGTAGAACCTGAAATTACCAAAGAGCAAATCATTGAATTTGAAAACATGAAACACCCGCTATTAATCGGGACTGTTGAAAACATCGTCACTAACAATTTTGAAATAGGCAAAGATTATAAATCAATAATAATAACAGGTTCAAATACAGGCGGGAAAACAGTCACAATAAAAACTATCGGTCTTCTTATTCTTATGGCAAAAGCGGGAATGTTTCTGCCTTGCACAATGGCAAAAGTTTACCCGTTTAAACAGATATTTGCAGATATAGGTGACGCTCAAAGTATTCAACAAAGTCTTTCGACTTTCTCATCTCATATGACAAATATTATTGAAATAATAAATAAAAGTGATGAAAACACATTTGTAATTCTTGATGAAATCTGTGCAGGTACAGACCCTCAAGAAGGAGCAGTCCTCGCAAAAGTAATTTTAGAAAATCTTGCTCAACAAAGAACTTACTCAACTGTCACAACACACTATGGAGAACTAAAAGCTTTGGAATATTCAAATTCATATTTCAAAAATGCTTCAGTAGAATTCGATACTCAATCGCTCAGGCCAACATATAAACTTTTGATAGGAATTCCAGGACTAAGTAACGCAATATCAATTTCCGCAAACTTAGGTCTAAGTTCTGAAATCGTAAATAAAGCAAAAGAAATTCTCACCTCAGAAAAAGATCAATCAATAATTGTTGTAGAAAAACTGCAAGAAACGCAACAGAAATTGTCGGAAAACCTAAAAGAAGCAGAAGAACTTAAAGAAGATTCTGAACTTATAAAAAAAGAATATGAAGAAAATCTTTCAGAAGTAAAAAAAGATAAGAAAAAAGTAATAAAAAATATTAAAGAAAAATTCAGCCACGAAATGCTTGCCGTAAAAGCCGAGATTAAAGATATTCTGGAGGAATTACGCAAAGAAAAATCCGAAAAAATCGCTCGCCGCTCTTATGCAAGACTAGCGAAACTAGAACAAGGTTTCCATGAAAAAGTAGGGAAATATGAAGAAAAAGAACAATACGCGGAAATTAACTGGAATGAATTAAAGATTAATGACAAATTAATTCTCAAAGAAATTCATCAACCGGTAACAGTTTTATCTTTACCTGATAAAAACGGAAACATCTTTGTTCAGATGGGGAATATCAAAACTAAAATAAAGAAAAACAAACTTGCACCTTATGACAAATCGTTCGAAAAAAAATCATCAGGTTATACTCCATCAAACTTTACTTCTTTTGAACTAAAACGTACAAACCTGTCAAACAGACTGGATTTAAGAGGTTACAGAGTAGAAGATGCACTTGATGATTTGGAAATTTATCTTGACCAAGCAAGTTTGGCTAATCTATCTCCTGTCACTGTCATTCACGGTCATGGCACCGGTGCTTTAAAAAGTGCAATAAGGGATTTTCTTTCAACTTCTCCTTATGTCGCAAAATTCAGACCTGGCGAAGATAGTGAGGGTGGAGACGGCGTTAGTATTATAGATATAAACTAAAAATTTTTATAATTATACAGAACACAATAAAAAGGAGGATTACATGAAAAATTTCAAAAAACAAAAAACTCAAAACACTTGCTGTGACTTAGCTTTCAATGAGGGGGGGGGGGCTTTCCGTTGATATAGTTTACTTGTGGGTAGATGGAAGTGATCCCGAAATTATAAAAAAGCGAAATTATTGGAAAGAAAAATACGGAAAAGAAATTAATACACAAGCACTTGACCCTTGTAGATTTATTGATAATAATGAGTTGAAATACTCTCTGCGTTCTTTAGAAAAGTATGCACCTTGGATAAACAATATCTTTATAGTTACTGACAACCAAATTCCTAAATGGCTTAATACAAATCACAAAAAAATACATATTGTCGATCATACAGAAATTATGCCCGAAGATGCACTCCCAACTTTTAATGCATCTGCAATAGAAACTTGTATTCATAAAATTCAAAATCTATCGGAATATTTTCTATTTGCAAACGATGACATGTTTTTTACTAAATTAACACAACCTGATTTTTTCTATAAAAATAATAAACCAATATTCAGAGCAAGACACAAACTAAAACTTCCATCTGAGCATTTATATACAAACATGCTTGTTAATGCCTATACTTTAATCGAGAAACAATTTAAACAAAAATTTTACTATGACCCACACCATTCTATTGATGCCTACTTAAAATCAGATATTATCAAATGTAATGAATTATTTAAAGAGGAATTACTAAAGACTACATATAGTAAATTCAGAGAATCTGATAATATATCAAGGGTCATTTACTCAGCCTACTCCTGCTGTATTGGACACGGAGAATTAAAATTAATAAGAAAAATTGACGACAAACTTCCAATTATAAAAAAACTCTTAAAAATTTTAAAACAGGATTACCACAAAGATTCAATATATTTTCACACCTGTAACCACAACTACAAAGAAAAAATAATAAAATATAAACCTGAACTTATTTGTATCAACGACAATGAAGACACAACAGATGATGACAGAATAAGAATGCAAAAATTTTTAGATGAATATTTTCCGAAAAAATCTTCCTACGAAATATAATTAATCTTAATAAATATTGTAAGTTTTGTAATATGTGATAAAATTTAATTAATCACACGTAGGAGAAAATTATGGATTTAAACAAAATAAGAAAAGAGCATGAGCTGGTGGATTTGTTCTGCAATCTCGCAGAAATCCCATCTCCATCGCTAAAGGAAGAAAACGTATCACAATGGATTAAAGATTATTGCGACAAGAATAGTATACCTTGTGAATTTGATGATTATCATAATGTGTACATAAATATTACGGCAACGGAAAACACCAAACCCACACTTATGCTATCATCTCATATGGATGTAATCGGCGATGACAGCCCTGTAAAAGCATATCTCGACGGAGATTTAATCCGTGCAGAAGGCAGAACTCTTGGAGCTGATGATAAGGCCGGAGTTGCAAATGCACTATACCTTGCAAAAACTGTCGCTAATTCTGATATAAAACATGGCGGTCTTGAAGTAATCTTTACAAGAGATGAAGAATCAGGAATGTCAGGAATTAAGCATGTTAATTTTGAGAAATTAAAATCAAAATATGTATTAGTATGCGATAGTGACAGCTTAGGACAACTAATGACATCCGGAGCCAGTTATACTTTAGCAACTATCGAAGTTAACTCCTTCAGAGGCGGACATTCCGGTATAGATATTGCTGACAGAACAAGAGAAAATGCCGCTAAATTAATTGCTGATATAGTCTCCAACCTTCCACAAGGAGTATTCTATTCTGATGAAAACCATAACGTTGTAACCTCTTGTAATATTGGCGGAATTGTCTCTGGAAATCCTGATGTTACTAATGTTATTAATACTTATGGAAAAGCAACTTATTCTATAAGAAGCTCCAGCAGAAAACACGAAGAAGAACTAAAAGATAGAATTTGCTTTGAAATAGATGATTTCAATAAAGAATATAGAGGAATAGCACAAGCCTCTGTAAAATTCGAAGAACATCTTCCTCCTTTTGAAAAAGCTGATGACGATTACATTCCAATACTTTTTGAAGCAGTAGCTAAAAAAGTAGGTGTAACTCCTGAGATTTCATCATTCCACGCAGGAGCAGAAACTCATATTTATGCTAATAAATGCAACTCTAATAAAGAATGTTTTGCCCCATATCTTGTAGGACTTGCTGATGTATGCAATATGCACTCACCTGAAGAATATGTGGACTACAAATCAATCTTAAAAGGACAAGAGCTAATTTTAGAATTCTTTAAAGCATATAATGCATAAATTTAAAATGTAAATTAAATAAATTATAAAAATGCCGTTATCAGTTTTGATAACGGCATTTTGTTTCCTTTCTTGAGAACTCTTAAATAGCTAAACTGGAAGCTTCAATTTCGAGTTCTATAGGAGTCTCATCAACTCTTTCGAGCTTTGTACTAAGCTCATTTTCCTTAACAGCCTTTGGAACAGGAGCTGCAACTACAGGAGCTGCAGAAACTCTCGCTGCCGAAGGAACAGATGAAACCGCAGCCGGTTTCTTTGCTGCAGATGCAGCAGCTCTCATCGCAGGATCAGGATTTGCCTTTAACTGATGGTAATCAGCCATAATCTTGCTTACAAAGCGTTTCGTTTCGCTATAAGGCGGAACTGCATTGTATTTTTTTACATTTCCAGGCCCTGCATTATAAGCAGCTAAAGCAAGTTCCATTGAACCGAACATTTTATACATCATCTTATAGTACATAATACCGCCTTTGATGTTGTCGTTCAGTGAATACGGATTTAACCCCATTCTTCTTGCTGTGGATGGCATTAGTTGAAATACTCCTACCGCACCATGACTGCTTCGTGCATTATGTCTGTAACCTGATTCAGTCTTTGCGATACTTAAAGCGATTGCAGGATCAACGCCCATAGAAATTGCGTGTTTCACAATAGTCGCCTTAACAGTATTAGTATCGGAAGCTTGAACGGGTGCAGCCAACATTAACACTAGCGTAATAGTGAATAGTAATAATTTTCTCAAAATGTAATCCTCTGGTTGTAAATTGAAAATCCTTAAAAGCAAGTGCACTCTCTCTTTTGCGTCAAGTTTTAACTTTCAAGAATGAAATTTATAGCAACAGTCTAGTACAAAAATTTTTAAATTTCAACCCTATATTTAAAAATACAATCGAAGCAGTTAGTTAAAACCTTTATAAATCAAGGGTTTTGGGAATTGTAAATTTTATATTATTGGGTGTATATTTTACAATTTTAGTCCGTTTTTGAATTTGCACAATAAGTATGTTTAAGTTATAATTTCTATGATTTAAAAATAAAAAGAAAGGGAAATAAATATGTCTGGCAAAAAATTAGCAACTATAGGGGTATTTGGAGGTTCAGGTTTTTATAAATTTTTAGATAATATTGAAGAAGTAAAAATTGAAACTCCTTATGGAATGCCAAGTGATAACTTACTAATCGGACAGATAGGTCCGCACAAAGTAGCATTTATGCCAAGACATGGAAGAAATCATACCATATTGCCTCATCTTATCAATTACAGAGCAAATGTATGGGCAATGAAATCCGTTGGTGTAGAAAGAGTAATTTCTCCTTGTGCAGCTGGGAGTTTACAAAAAAATGTAAAACCGGGAGATTTTGTAATTTGTGATCAATTTGTAGACTGGACAGACGGAAGAAAAACTACATTTTTTGAAGGTCCGATTGTAACTCACCCGTCTGCTGCAGATCCGTATTGCCCTGAATTACGAAAACTGGCTATTAAAACAGGAAAAGATTTAGGTATTAATATTCATGAAACAGGGACTGTTGTCGTAATAAACGGACCAAGATTTTCAACAAAAGCAGAATCAAAATTCTTTACAAGCCAAGGTTGGGAAGTAATTAATATGACTGCATTCCCTGAAGCATACCTTGTAAAAGAAGCGGATATGTGTCCATTAAATATATCATTAATAACAGATTATGATGCGGGACTTGTAGGTGATGTTCCACCTGTATCACATCATGAAGTAATTGAAGTATTCAATTCAAATCTTGCAAACTTGAAAAACTTATTGTTCAATATGATAGAGCAAATTCCTGCAGAAAGAAAAGAATGTGAATGTGCTCTTACAAAATCTAAATCACAACTATAGGAAAAACAAATATGATTAGAGGCTTAATAAACGGCATAAACAATATATTCCTGCTATTTTACGTAATAATTCTTTTAAGAATTTTCCTGAGCTGGATTCCTAATCTTGATTGGTACAAACAACCTTGGTTTACAATAAGAAATGTCGCTGATGCTTATTTAAACATATTCAGACGATTTATACCGCCATATAACGGATTAGATTTTTCGCCGATTATTGCATTAATTGTTTTACAAGTCATTCAAAATGTTGTAATCTATGCCATCTTAATCATAGGTAGAGGATTAGTATGAAAATAGTAATATTCGGAGCAACAGAAGTAGGCTGTTTGCTCGCGACAGAATTTTTTGAAGATCACGATATCACAATAATTGATAAAGAAGAAAATCAGACAGATGAATTTTCGAAGCTGGATATAAGTTTCGTAATAGGAAATGCTTGTGATATAAGTGTACTAAATAATGCAGACGTTCAAAATGCAGATGTATTTATAGCCTGTACACCGATTGATGAAGCAAATATTGTAGCATGTCTTTCCGCAAAAAGAATAAGCGGGATTAGGACAATATGTTTTGTCAGCAAAGAAGAATACCGAAAGACTCTTAATTTTGAAAAAAATAATATAGACAGAGGTGATTTCTTTATAGATTATATTATTTGGCCTGAAGAATTGCTTACTCAAGACATATTCAGAATTGTAACAGTTGCAAAAGCACTTGATGTAGAAAATTTTGCAGACGGAAAAGCAAGATTACTTGAGTATAAAGTAACTTCAAACCTTGGAATAGTTAATAAAAAACTAAAAGATTGCCGTTTTACAAATGATACCTTAATCGTAGGGATTACAAGAAACAGTGAATTATTCATACCTAACGGTGAAACTGAAATTCTGGCAGACGATAAATTAATATTTATGGGAACATCACATTCATTGGATATACTTGCTGGTACATTTTTCCATGAAAAAGAAATCGTTAAAAATGTTTCCATCATAGGTGGAGGCACTGTAGGACTTATGCTTGCCAAAAACCTTGAGACGCTAAAAATTAAAACTAAAATTGTTGAAAAGAACTATGCAAGATGCGAATTCTTGGCACAAGAATTAAAACACACTCTTGTAATTCACGGGGACGGTACCAACTTAAAACTTCTGGATGAGGAAGAAATCGGGTCTGCTGACGTAGTAATTAGCGTTACAAATAATGATGAAAAGAATTTATTGTGTTCATTACTTTCAAAACAATTGGGAGTAAAAAGAGTCATAGCAAGGGTTGCAAAAGTTTTAAACATACCGCTTTTTGAAAAAGTTGGTATTGACGTTGCAGTATCACCAAAAAATTCAGCACTTGCTGAAGTGAAAAATGATTTAGCAGAAAATAATGTAGACATCTTAGCTACCGTTGAACAGGGGCTTGGCGAAGTTTTGGAAGTAAAAGTTAAACCGGAATTTGATAACAAAAAAATTATGGAATTAAAATTTCCTACTCCTGCAATTATCGGAATAATTGAACGAGGGAATAAAGTAATCATCCCAAACGGTCTAACATTGTTAAAAAATGATGACACAATGATAATATTTACAAAAGCTGAAGATGGAGATTCAATAAAAAAATTTTTCGGAGCAGGTTCTAAATAATGCGTATAAATTATATTATTAAAGCAATCAGTTTAATTTTAATGTATGTAAGCCTTGTAATATTAGCACCAATTATAATTGCAATTGTTTATAAGGATTTCAATTCCATCATACCATTTCTTACTGCAAGTATAATATCAGCAACCTCAGGTTTTATTTTGAGAAAAATATTTAAAGGGACAAAAGAACTGGAAAACCTTAATGATATAAAAAAAGCAGAAGCACTTTTCATAGTGGCTGTTTCTTGGATTTTATTCGGTCTTGTATCAGCAATTCCATATTTATTTTACGGATTAAGTCCTTTAGATTCAATCTTTGAAGCTGTGTCAGGGATTACGACAACAGGAGCGACAATCCTTACTCATTATGATTATTCAAAAGCATTTTTCTTCTGGCGTTCAATGACACAATGGCTTGGAGGTTTAGGGATAATCGTTTTATTTATCGCAATCCTGCCGCAATTTGCCGTAGCAGGAAGACAAATGTTCTTTGCTGAAACACCTGGACCTACTGAAGATAAATTCACCCCGAGAATAAGAAATACAGCATCTGCATTATGGAAAGTATATTTAAGCCTTACGATTTTACTAATAATCCTTCTTATCGCTGCTGGAATGCCTGCTTTTGATGCAATTTGTAATTCTTTTTCAACACTTGCGGCAGGAGGATTTTCACCAAATGCACAAAGCACTATGGGATATAACTCCAATTATATAACATGGATTATTCTTATATTTATGTTCTTTGCAGGTGCCAGCTTTAATTTGCAATATAAAGTTATTACAAAAGTAAATCCGCTTTTGTTTTTTAAGAATGAAGAATTCAAATTATATTTAACTCTTGTATTAGCAATTGGGACATTAATAACAGCAGCCCTTGTAATAAACAGTCATTATACAATATTTGATGGTGTAACACACGCATTTTATCAAGTAATAAGTATAATGACATCCACAGGCAGTGCAAGTATTGACTTTGCGAAGTGGGATTTCACATCAAAAGTACTATTATTTTTCTGTATGTTTTTAGGAGCTTGTGCAAGTTCAGCTGGCGGCGGTATAAAAATGACTCGCTGGTTTTTGCTATTTAAAACATTAAAAGCAGAATTAGTAAGAATTCTACACCCAAATGCAATTATCAATATAAAACTTGATAATGTAACAATTGCCCCTGAAGTAATCAGACAAACCATTGTATTCATAATATATTATTTCATAATTTATGCAATCGGAGCTTTATTGATAGGTATAATTGAACAAAATGCGACAATAGGACTTACAAGCTCTATCACTGCAGTCGGAAATATAGGCCCAGGATTTGGAAACATAATTGGTCCTATGGGGAGTTTTAGTTCTTTGCACTCAGCATCAAAGTCTATTATGATAATATCAATGCTTGTCGGCAGACTTGAAATAATACCTTTCCTTGTTATGTTTGAACCAGACTTTTGGAATTTCAAAGACAATTAACAGGTTGAAGAACTCAAGAATAATGATATAATATACATAAAGGAGGTACTATGGGAAACGAAGAAATAGCTTTAAAAACAATTAGGGGGGGGGGGCGTAACCCTTTATAATCGCAGGTTTTCAGGATTTACCCTTGCTGAGGTATTAATAACTCTTAGTATTATTGGAATAGTTGCGGCAATGACTCTGCCTGCTGTGATTAATAAAACACAAGAAAAACAATTTAAAACTGCATTCAAAAAACAATATTCGGTTTTCGCTCAAGCCATGCAAAGAGTATATATTGAAGATGGAGAAACTTATGAACAGGTAGAATGGATACAAATGCCGATATATTTTTGCAAACTTCTTGCACAACAGAAAGTCATGAAATCCGGTGTTAAATGTGAAGAAGTATTAGCAGGAGGCTATAAAAATAATTTAGAATGGCCTACAACCGGTAAAAAGTATTGGCATAAAGAAGGAAAATGGTATGATAAAAAAGGCAACCCGCAAGGATTAAATGGTGGATATGAAGCTTTATCATACATTCTACCAGATGGAGCATTAGTAAATTATAACTGCTCAAGACAAATTTTTATTGATGTAAACGGATACAAAAAACCAAATACTATAGGTAAAGATATATTCTTTTTGTTAGTCGAATCAAAACATATGGTTCCTACAATTATGTCAACAACCACCAGTTATGTAAGACCTAACGGCTGTTCAATAGGCGGGACAAATGCTACACCAATTTTAACTAAAGATAACATTGAAGAAGATTGCAAATCAGGTTCAGGCTGGGGTTGTTCTTTATTATATTTACTGGAATAAAAATTTTTCCATTATCGGAATGATTAAAATGAACAATTAATATGCTTTAATCGTTAATATATTATCGAGGATGATTATTTTGAAAACTATCGATAGCTTTAAAATATTAACAATTATTAGCATACTTTTTTTAAGCATAGGCACATCTGATGCAGCAGAAAAATACGCAGTTATACAAAAAGGTGCAAAACTTACTATGTCAGACTGTATTCAAATTGCACTGAAAAACAGTCCGCTAATAAATAAAGCTTATTATAACTATCACGTTTCAAAAAATGATGAAAAAATTGCAAAAGCAGCATTCTTCCCGACAATAGGAATAGGCACCGGATATACCTATAACACTAACAGTTCCAATCGAATGAGCAACAATACAGACAATTATAACGCCCAAGCAACACTTAGCCAATTAATCTTCAACTTCGGAAAAACAAATGCTCAAATAAAAATGCAAAAGTTTAATAAAATTGCAGCAATGTATAATTTTGATGATGTTGTATTAGACACAATTTTCGGAGTAAAAACATACTACTATAGCGTACTAGCTGCAAAAGCTACAGTCGATATAAACAGAGCTTATGTCCAGATAAATGAAAGAAATTACCAAAGAACAAAAGCTTATTTTGACCAAGGAATAAAATCAAAAATTGACTTAGTAAACGCAGAAGTAAACCTTAGTGATTCAAAAGTTACTCTTGTAGAATCAATAAAAGCTTACCAAAATGCCATTGTACAATTAAACAATTCAATGTATGTAGCATATACTCCTGAATATGAAATTGCATCAACTGAAACTTTCAACTTTCAACAAAAAGAAATCCCCGTAAACCTTCAAAAAATTTCAGAAAAAAGAGATTTAAGCAAAACCCCGGAACCGGTCTCAGATGCAACATTAACTTCAAAAGTTGAAAAAATGGATGTAATAGAAACTTTTAAATTCAAACCGTTTCCATACACTTTTGAAGAATGTGTAGAACTGGCAAAGAAAAACCGCCCTGATTTGAAAGCCTACAATGCTACACTTGATGCAATGAAACAATCTCTTTTATATATAAAAAGAGAATATTACCCTGAAATTTCAGCAAGTGCAGGATACAATTACCGCAATCAATACAATACAAATTCGTTTAATGTCGGAGTAAACTTATCAAGCTCATTAAATATCCTGAGCCAAAAATATAAAATTGATAACGGCAAACTTCAAGTAGATTTAGCAAAAAATGAAATAGATTTACTTGAGCAAAACATATATTTTGAGGTTCAAAATGCCTACATAAATATGGTACAATTGGAAAAACAAATTCCACTGCTTGCGGTAAAAGTTAAACAAACCCACGAAAACTTTGAACTTGCAGACGGTAGATATGCTGTCGGAATAGGCGACTACATACAATTACAAGATGCAAGAGTAAACTACAATAACGCACAACAATCCTATGTTCAAACAGTTTACAACTACAACGTAGCAAGAGCAAACCTTGAAAAATTAATCGCACTGCAACAGGAAATTACTGTAAATGTTGAGGAAAAAAGATAATGAAACTAAAGAAAAAACAAATAATCATTAGCATAATAATAGTAGCACTACTTGGCACAGGTTTTGTATATAAAAAATATAAATCGAGAGTAAAATACCATACAAAACCCATAGAAAAATGTACTATTACTCAAGTTGTAGAAGCTTCAGGAACAATAAACCCTGTAAACACAGTTTCTGTAGGTTCAACCGTATCAGGTCTAATCCAAGACATTTATGTAGATTTCAATTCACAAGTCAAAAAAGGTCAAATTCTTGCACAGATTGACCCGAGAAACTTTGAAGCTACAGTACAGCAAAATCAAGCCCAAATTGCAAATGCACAAGCAAACGTATCAAAATTACAGGCTATAGTAGAATATGATAAAAAGATGTATGAACGCTATAAAGAACTTTATGCAAAAAACTTTGTAGCAAAAAGCGAGCTTGACCAATATAAAAGCACATACTATTCTGATTTAGCACAAATTAGAGCAGCTCAAGCTCAGGTAAACCAATATAGAGCAAATCTAAAAACCGCTGAAACAAACCTCGGATATACAAAAATTATAGCACCTGTAGACGGCACAATTATTTCGAGAGAAATAGACGTAGGACAACCGGTAGCAGCAAGTTTCCAAGCTCCTGAGTTATTTACAATCGCACAAGACCTTACAAAAATGCAGATAGAAGTAAGCGTCTCTGAAGCAGATATTGGTAAAGTTCAAGAAGGACAAGATGTCACCTACACTCTTGACGGATATCCTGACAGCGTATTCAAAGGTAAAGTTACTCAGGTTAGAATATCCCCTACAACAGTTTCCAATGTTGTTACATATACTGTAATTGTTGAAGTGAAAAATGATGATTTAAAATTAATTCCTGGTATGACAGCTAACGTTTCAATCATTACGGATAAAAGTGAAAATGTAATTTGTGCACCAAGCATTGCTTTAAAATTTAATCCAAATACTGATGGAACAAGATATAAAAATCAAGGGATTTGGATTTTAGAAAAAAGAAAACCAAAACGTATAAACATTGAAACAGGTGCCAGCGATGATACTAACACTGAAATTATTTCAAAAGAAATAAAAGAAGGTGACAGGGTAATAGTTGATTCATCACTATCTAAAAGTAAAGATAGCAAAAATCAAAGACGCGGACCAAGAATGTTTTAGGAGAAAATAACCTTGAGCCTGATAGAAGTAAAAGATGCCATAAAAACCTATCAAACAGGAGAAGACTGTTTTAACGCCCTAAACTGCGTATCACTTTCCATTGAACGCGGAGAATTCGTTGCAATAATGGGTGCTTCAGGCTCAGGCAAATCGACATTTATGAATATGCTAGGCACTTTAGACAAGCCTAATTCAGGAAGTTATTTTCTTGACGGAATAGATATGCTCTCCCTTGATTCTGATGAATTAGCAGACGTTAGAAACATAAAAATGGGATTTGTTTTTCAGGGATTTAATCTTATATCAAGAACAAGTGCTATTGAGAATGTTCAACTTCCAATGATTTATAAAGGAATACCTGAAGCTGAAAGAATTGTGCGAGCCAAAAACGCACTAAAAATTGTAGGACTTGAAAAAAGAGAAGACCATATGCCAAACCAAATGTCAGGAGGGCAACAACAAAGAGTTGCAATAGCTCGAGCAATCGTAAATGACCCGCCGTTAATTCTCGCAGATGAACCTACAGGAAACTTAGATACAAAAACCAGTATTGAGGTTATGGAGTTTTTTGTAAACCTTAATAAGCAAATGGGAAAAACAATTGTTCTCGTAACACACGAACCTGATATCGCGGAATATTGCGGAAGAATTGTACGTTTTAAGGATGGAAATATTATCTCAGATGAGATTAACAAAAACCCGCATCCGGTAACAACAAAAATGGAAGATTACATATTATGATAGATTTCAAATCAACACTTATAATGGCAATTCGCTCTTTAAAAATAAATAAAATGCGTTCTATACTGACAAGTTTAGGCATTATTATCGGTGTAAGTGCCGTAATTATAATGCTTGCAGTAGGTACAGGTGCAAGCAAAAAGATTGCAAAAGATATGGAATCAATGGGCAGTAACCTTCTTATGATACGCTCAGCATCAGCTACCTCAGGGGGGGTTAGAATGGGCTTTGGAACAAAACCCTCTTTGACATTAAAAGATGCGGAAGCTATTGAAAAAACAGCTAGAGGCGTGCTTGCCGTCGCACCATACTCATCAGGAACAGCTCAATTAACCTACGGAAACCAAAACTGGTCAACTACAATTGGTGGTACCACAGCATCTTACCTGTTTATAAGAAATTATGAAATCCTGTCAGGCAGAAACTTTATTCCAGAAGATATCAAAAACAATACCAAAGTTGCGATTATCGGGAATACAGTTGCAAATGAACTGTTCGGAGACGTTGACCCTATAAATAAGACTATGAGAGTAGGTAATGTCCCGTTTAAAATTATTGCACTGCTAAAGACAAAAGGACAAAGCGGGATGGGAATGGATCAGGATGATTTAGTATTCATCCCAATTACAACAGCACAAAAGAAAGTTTTCGGTACAGACTTTCCCGGCTCAATCAAAATGATAAACGTTAAAGCTCAAAATGATGAAGTCCTCAATTCAACTCAGGAAGATATAGACGAAATACTTATGAAACGTCATAATCTCGGGAAAAATCAAGAAAAAGACTTTGAAATAAGAAATCTCGCAGAAATGCAGGAAACAATAAAATCATCAGCACAGACAATGTCAATTTTATTGGGTGCAATTGCATCAGTATCATTAATTGTAGGCGGAATTGGGATTATGAATATAATGCTCGTATCAGTAACAGAAAGAACAAAAGAAATCGGTATTCGTATGGCAATCGGAGCAAAAGCAAGCGATATAAGAATCCAATTTTTGATTGAATCCTTCCTTTTATCTGTAATAGGCGGAATAATCGGAGTCATACTCGGTGTTGTCGGAGCGAAGGCAATACAAATATTTTCTGAAATGAGTATCTCTATATCAGGATTTTCAATAGCTCTATCTCTTGGATTTTCGGGTGCAATAGGAGTTTTATTCGGATATTACCCTGCTTATAAAGCTTCTCTATTAAATCCTATTGATGCATTGAGGTATGAATAATTATTTATTCTTTAAACTTTTTATAAATTTCTTTGCAATATCAAGTAAAAACGGATAACGATCTTTATGATAGCCCATTTCTAACATTTCTTTACTGGCATGTTCAAAATTATCTAACCCGCTCATTACTTTGTAAATAAGAGAATAAAATCCCGTACGATCTGCACCAGCTTTACAGTGAATTAAAACCTGACCTTTTTTCTTCTTAACATCATCAATTATATTTAAAAAACTTTTAACATCTTCTAATTTTGGATTTTTAGTCTCAGTTGGAATTGAATGATAATTTATATTCAAGGCATCTGCTAATTTTGCTTCATTAAAATCAATAGCAGGCACACCCATAGTTCTAAAATTTACGATATCTGTTATTTTTAAATGTTTCTTTATCCACACAATTTCTTCGGCCTTAGGCTGAGCTGAGCGATGAACATTTTCATCAATCCTCTTATAATTATGAGGTTTATGGTAACCAGTAAAAGATAACTTAGATACACAAAGCGACATAAAATATAAAAACTCCAAATAAAAAATTTTTACTACTACAAATTTTCAAGTGCAGCAATCTTCATTGCATTAAAGTCCGGAGTTCTGCCAAACCAGATTTCCTGAGCTGCTATTGCTTGATATACAAACATATCAAGCCCATTAATAATTTTATAACCAAGTTTTTCGGCATTTTTCAACAATATTGTCTTTTTAGGATTATAAATTACATCATACACGACAGCTCCGTCAGGAAGCGTTTTCAAAACATTTTCTTCAATCGGAGTCATATCGGCAGAACGCCCGAGCATACCAATAGGCGTTGTATTAACAAGAATTTGATACTTAGACAAATCCCTGACGGCATCTATTTGATATGCAGTAAATGTAATGTGAGGGAATTTTCTTCTCATATAAGTCATATAATCCATAGCATTTGGAATATTTCTTGTATATACACCAATCTCAGAAACTCCCAGATCAGATAAACCTAAAACTGCTGCTCTGCTCGCACCACCTGTACCTAAAAGTGCAGCCGTTGCACCTTGCAAATTAATATCAGAAGGTACAGCTTTACGAAACCCTGCAGCGTCAGTATTAAAAGCACTGAATGTCTTATCAGGATTAATTTTAACAGTATTCACAGCTCCCGCAATATCTGCATATTTATCAACTTCCTGAACAAATAAGGAAATAGGGAGCTTTAATGGAATAGTCACATTAAAACCTGTATAATTTTGGTGTTTAAGAAATTTGACTCTGTCTACCAAATCCTCAGGAGGAGTTTCAAGAATATCGTAACTTGCCTCAATTCCAAGACTTTTAAACCCTGCTTTATGAATAACAGCAGAAAGTGAATGACCTAAAGGGTAACCGATTAGACCGAATTTATTCGTCATTAGAACCTCCTTCCTTATCAGCTTCTTCTAGAACACGTTTATAACCGCAAGAACGATTTGAGCATTCTATAGTAGTACCTTTTCTCAAAATCTTTTTAACAAGTAAAGCCCCACAATCAGGACATTCTTCACCTGTAGGTTCATTCCACAAAGTAAAATCACATTCAGGATATTTATCACACCCGAAGAAAACCGTTCCACGTTTTGATTTTCTTTCTACTATCACACCATTTCCGCATTTAGGACATTTTACACCTGTAGAACGGCGGTATGGTTTGCGGAATTTACAATCTTCATTAACGCATTCCAAATATTTTCCATACGGACCTGTTTTAAAAACCATATCAGCCCCGCATTTTTCGCATTTCTCTTCACATTTTTCCTCAGCAGGTTTATTTTCATCTTCCTGAGGCTCTTCTGAAATGGCATTCAGGGACATAACAGTCTTACATTCAGGATAACCGGAACAGCCCAAGAATTGATTTCCCTGACGGCTCGTTCTGACAAGCATTGGCTTTCCGCAGTTAGGACATTTTATTTTTGTTTCAATTCTTACTTTTTCAGCAGTTTTCATCACTGAATTTACGTTCTCTATAAACGGAGTATAAAAATCTTTTAATACTTTATTCCAAACAGCTTTTTTATCAGCAATCTCATCGAGTTTACTTTCCATGCCTGCAGTGAATTTATAATCCATAATATCTTTAAACTGGGCACATAACTGTTTCGAGACAGTCCTGCCTAAAAGTGTCGGGAACAGGACTTTGTTTTTCTTTTCTACATATTTTCTTGTCTGAATAACAGTAATGATTGTTGCATAAGTAGACGGACGGCCGATACCGTATTCTTCCAAAGCTTTAACAAGAGAAGCTTCATTGTATCTTGGAGGAGGCTGAGTGAAATGTTGCTTCGGTTCAACTTTTTTACACTTAACTTTATCTCCTTGTTCCAAATCCGGAATTTTAGCTTCGGCTTCTTGTTCTTCTTCCTCTGCATCGTTATATACTTTCAAAAAACCATCAAAAGTAACTTTGCTTGTACCTGCTTTGAGAGTATAATCGCCTGCGGTAATTTCGATTGATTTATTTGCCACTTCTGCGGCAATCATTTGAGATGAAATAAATTTTTCCCAAATAAGTTTATATAATTTATATTGATCGTTATCCAAATATTTTTTTATACTATCAGGTGTTCTTTCAGGATAAGAAGGTCTGATTGCTTCGTGAGCATCCTGAACATTTTGTTTTCCTTTTACATAAACATTTGTTTTTTCAGGGTAATATTCAGGCCCATAGTTTGCGGTAATAAAATCTTTTGCCATAGCATGTGCATCATCGGAAATTCTCACACTATCAGTTCTCATATAGGTAATCAAACCTACAGGAGTGCCGTCAATTTCAATACCTTCATATAATTTTTGAGCAACCTGCATTGTCTTTTGAACACCAAATCCGAGCTTTGAACTGGCTGCTCGTTGCAGAGTTGATGTAATAAAAGGTGCGGTAGGCTTTCTTTTTGTTGTCTTTTTAGTTACCTTTGAAACGTCAAAATCATCTGGATATGAAGTTAAAAAATCTACAATTTTTTGGGCTTCTTCTTGGTTTTTTATAGTTTTTTCTACTGATTTACCTTTAATTTTTGATAATTCAGCTTCAAAGACTTTGCCGTCTTTATCAAGATTAGCATGAATTGACCAATATTCTTGAGGAACGAATGCTTCTATTTCATCTTCTCTTTCGCAAATCATTCTTAAAGCAACGGATTGAACACGACCGGCAGAAAGATTTCTGTTACCTATCTGTTTCCAAAGAACAGGACTTAACTTAAAGCCTACAAGCTTATCGAGAATTTGTCTCGTCTGTTGTGCCTGAACCATATCCATATCGATGGCACGAGGGTTTTCAACGGAATTTTTAACAGCTTTCGGCGTAATTTCGTTAAAAACTATTCGATAAACTTTATCATCTGGAACTTTTAACACTTGTCTTACATGCCAAGCAATTGCCTCCCCCTCACGGTCAGGGTCGGATGCAAGATAAATTTTATCAGCCTTTTTAGCAAGATCATTTAATCTTGTAACAACTTTTTGCTTCCCCGGAATAATTTCAAACTTAGGTTCAAAATCATGACTTATATCAAAGCCTAAATTCTCGGTAGCCGCATCTTTTGTCGGTAAATTTCTTATATGCCCGTAACTTGCTTCAATGGTGTAACTATCCCCTAAAATCTTCCTTATAGTTTTAGATTTAGCAGGAGACTCAACTATTACAAGAGCCTTTTCTTTTTTATTAGATGTCTTTTTACCGGCTTTACTTTCAGCCTCTACCGCATTTGCCATTTATATTTATACCCTCTTATATCTATCTCCGGTTACCTGTTTTATTATGCCTTTAAGCTCCATGGTTGTCAAGTTCATCAACAAATCATCCGTACTTATTTTTGTTATAGCGGCAATTTCATCAAAACCTTTTTCTTCCAATTCAAGAGCTTGGATAATTTTTTCTTCTTCATCTGTAAGTCCGCTCAAATCTATTTTTAACTGCTCTACAGGTGTTATTTCCCAACCGAGAGCTTCCAGTATATCCTCAGATTTGGTAACTAACGCCGCTCCGTTTTTCAATAATTTATAAATTCCCTCAGTATTAGGATTGGAGATAAGTCCGGGAATACACATTAATTCACGCCCCTGTTCAAGACAAAGATTAGCGGTAATTAAAGCTCCGCTTTTCAATGAAGCTTCAGCTACAAGAGTTCCGTAAGACATTCCTGAAACAATCCTGTTACGTTGAGGGAATCTGAATTTTAAAGGTTGAAACGTCGGATAATATTCAGTAATTATAGCCCCATTACCATTTTCAATCCTTTCGTATAATTTCTTATTAGATGTCGGATATATAAAATCAAACCCGCTTGCTATAACACCTATTGTTTTAAGACTATTATCCAACGCAGCTTCATGGGCTGTTGTATCAATACCTGCAGCTAATCCTGAAATTATACAAATATCCGTACATGAAAGCTCTGATAATATTTTTCTGACAGCTTCTTTTGCATGGTAAGTAGATTTTCTTGACCCCACTATAGATAGTGTTTTTTCTAAATTACATCCGAAAATATCCCCCTTATAATACAAAACTGCCGGAGGATCGGAAATTTGTTTTAACATTTTAGGATAATTTTCATCCTCTAGCGTTAAATATTTAATTCCTCGATTTTCGACAGCAAATAAAGCTTTATCAGGATCAATTTTATCGCGTTCTTTCAGAAACGTTTCAGCTTTTTTTACGCTCAAACCGTCAATTTGAGATAGTTCATTCATCCCTGCACTAAAAGCTTCCTCTATATCTCCAAAATAGTTATAGAGGCGTTGTACAAAACTACTGTCTATCTGCTCAATTGCAGAAAATGCGATCCAGAATTTATTTTTCATTCGCCGTTTTCTTTTTAATTCGCTCTACCAATTTTTGGATATTAGATTTTTCCTCCTCAGGAATTCCCATATCCATATAATCTTCAAAATACTCAACGGCATCCTCATAATCACCGCGAGCAAGAAATAAAATTGCTACTTTCTTATATGCTTGATAAAAACCGTCATCCCTTGCGATGGTCTTTAAATAATTGGAAATAGCTTTATCAATCTCATCATTAGCTTCATAAGCCTGTGCCAAGTAAAAATAAATCCATTGATTATTTTCTTTAAACTCAAGTACATTTTCAAAATTTTCAATAGCTGATGCATAATTACCAAGTTCGAAATGAACTTTACCTAAATCATAATATGCATCATAATTTTCAGGCTGGACTTCCAATACATGTTCAAGCTCATCCACGGCTAAATCAAGCCTTGAATCCTCCATATAAAATCTTGCAAGATAATGACGCAAAACCATATTATCAGGAATTTCATAAATACCTTGAGAAAGTAATTCAATGCCATTACCATAATCTTTAGTCTTAAAATAAATATCGGCAAGATTTATATAAGCCTGAGGAAGTTTTGAATCAAGCTCAATTGACTTTAAAAAGTTATCCTCGGCCTTTTCATTATTTCCTATACTGGCATAGCATTGTGCAACATTATTATAAATTTCAGCAGTCGGTTTTTCTGTTTCTAAAACCGAGCTAAAAATATCTATAGCTTTTTCATATTCGCCTTTATTATATAAATCTACTGCGTTTTTTATTTTATCACTCATATTTACAATCCTAATCCTACGCCTTCACCTTGACCTTCTGAACCGTCACCGATATTTTTAATTACGGTTCTAGTATTTCCTTCAGCTCGGAAATCTTTCGGATCCAGCATCATCTTCATCTTATCTGCATATATAGTTCTTACACCCTGAGTTATGCTTGAGCGTCCTACAAAATAAATATCATTTGGCTTGTTAGTAGTTTTATCAGGATATACGTTAATTTTAGGACCTACCGCATAATAATCTTTATACCAAACTCTTACATTACCGCTTGCACTAAATGTATTCTTATCTTGAGTGTATTCTTGCATATTAGATTTCAAAACGAGTTTTGTCCCATCTTCCATCAAAACATTAGATGTCGTATTTCCTGTAGCCGTTAGAACTTTCGTTGCCTCATTGTAGTAAAATTTATCTGCAAAAGATTCATTAGTTTCACGTTTTACTCTACCGTTTCCGATAAGCTCAAGATCTTTTAAATCTCCGTTTTTATCGGTCTTGATAATAGCTTTATCCGAGAAAGTTTCTATTTCTTTGTATTTAATAGTTACCATGCCGGTTGCAGTCATAACACCTGTTTTAGTGTTGTATTCCTGCACATCAGAGTTGATTACAACAATAGGAGTTTTTCCGTCAAACACTACAGACTGAGTATCGCCCTCAGCTCTTACTATTTTTGTAATCAAAGATACTTTTAAAATATTAGCTTTTACCTCACGTTTTTTATTTTTCTTTATTTCATAAGCATAAGGTTTGTCGTAAAATGTAGCAGTATCAAGCTGTTGGTTTTCGTCCATATTAACATCAGCAGATTCTCCGACTACACGCAAATCGTCTATTGATACATTTACATTTCCGTCAAATTTTATTTTATTTTCTTTTTCAGCATAACTTTGAGTTTTTGATTCAATTACCAAATCAGAAGCCTGAACAATCAGACCTGCCGAGAACATTAACAAAGTTACAGCTAATAATATTTTTTTCATTATTTCTCCTTAATGTCGTACAATTTTGAAACAGCATTACCTTTTATCTTAAAGTCATCGTATCCTGGGCTGATTTCAACCTCATCAGCAGTAGCATACAAATCCTTTCCTCTTGTAATTTTGACATTACCTTTTGCAATAACCGGCTTGTCACTGCCTGACCATGTGAGTCTGTCAGCCTCTAATACAGTACCGTCTTTTATCACAATACGGGTATCATCATACATTATAATCTGTTTTTTTCTTTCGTTGTATGTACCCTTTGAAGATTCAAAACTCATAGAGACTTCATTATCTTCACCGTAAAAATTACCTATACAATTATCAAGCATGGCAACCCCGTTGGTGCTATCATAATTACCTGTATCACCGTAAATTTCCCAATATTTTTTATCATCCTTAGTTTCAGTAAGAATAATACCGTTAATCAAAGCTTCCTGCTTGTCCTTTTGTCCTGAAAGCTGACTTCTGTTAAAGTTGTGTGTAATTATTCCTGCAGAAATAAAAGCCCACATCAAAAGTCCCACAATTGTGAGAAATCCCAAAAGATAAGCCTTCTTCTTTCTGCTCAAGTTATTCCACTTCATAACAAAAATGGTAGCACGAAAAAGTTTAAAAGACATCTTTTGTAAAAAAATATCAAGGAAGATACCTTACCAAGGATAATCATCCTTAATCTCCCAGCTATCATAATATATTAGTGCAGTACAAGCTAAATTATCATAAGCTTTACCAGATGGATTTGGAGAACAAAGCTCAAGTAATTTATCTCTTGACAAGCCATAATTTGCCGGAATTAACTTCATTGAATTTACAGAATCTAAAGAAAACATGAAAAAATCACGCCCCAACTGGTTAGGTTTTGTTTTACCATTAACATCAACAAAGATAACAGGGAATGAATAAATTTGAAAATCCCCATTATAGCCTATAAATAAAGTAACACCATTCACTAACTCAATGATATAAGATACCCTATTACTATTTGACCAATAAACTTGTCCGGACTTTGTGGTATATCCACTGTAACCAAGCTCATTTATATTAAATGTTCCCGGATTTCCTGAATATTTTAAATACGGTTTTATATATTTTTCTGCGAAATTTTCTACCATACTTGTACCTTTATCTGGATTATCAGGATCAATAGAAGTATGATAATTATCATTTACATCCCAGTTTTTCATATCACCATAGTCTACCTGTGCCATATTTATTGCCTGATATAACTGACTGTATGTTTGTTTTAATCTTGTTGCTATCACTTTCTTTTGATGTTTTTGGATTAAAGTCGGTAATGTCATCGCTGCAACTATTCCGATTATTCCTAATGTGATTAGCACTTCTGCCAATGTAAAAGCATTTTTCTTTTTCATTTAGTCCTCCGTTTGTTTAATATTTTTTATTAACTGTTTTAAAAATTTTGCACGACAATTCCCCGTGTCTTTTGGCACGGTTTCCTATTCTGCATACTTTCTTTCGAACGGAGGTATAAGTCTGAAATGCTTACTATTACTTGTAAGCAGGTGCCCCCCCCCCCGAAATTCTATCTATTTGCGATCAATTTCCGCAACTTCAATGTTCTTAATATAAATCGTTCCTACATTATGTTTGAGGTATAATTTAGATTAGGAGAAAGTCTTAGTTTATAAGGAAAGAGGTAATTATGGCAATCAGATTTGATGCAGGGGAAGTTATAACCGCAATGGTTACGCCGTTTGATAAAAACAGAGAAATAGACTACAACAAAGTTGAAGATTTAACCAAATATCTTGTAAATAACGGCAGCGATACACTTCTTGTAGCAGGCACTACAGGGGAAGGACCTACTCTCACTCACGAAGAAGAAATTGAAGTACTCAGCACCGTGAAAAGAGCGAATGCAAACAAGGCTAAAGTTATTATGAATGCAGGTTCTAACTGTACAATGACAGCAATTAGAACAGCAAAACTAGCTCAAAAAGAAGATGTCGATGCTATTCTTTCAGTTGTACCTTACTACAACAAACCTTCACAAAAAGGTATGATTGAGCATTTCTCTGCTATCGCAAAAAGTACTGATTTACCTGTTATCATATATAACATACCTTCAAGAACCAGTGTAAATATGCTTCCTGAGACCGTAGCAAAACTTGCTAAAGAATTTGATAACATCGTAGGCATCAAACAAAGTTTCGCTGATATGGATGCAATCACGGAAATGAAATTGATTTGTCCTGATGATTTTTCAGTATATTCAGGAGATGACAGCCTTACACTGCCAATGTTATCACTTGGTGCAAGAGGGGTTGTGTCAGTTGCATCACACATTTTCGGCTCTGAATTAAAATCTATGATTAGAAACTACAAAACAGGTGAATTTTTAGCTGCATTAAATATGCATAAAAAATTATATCCTGCATTCAAAAAGCTATTTATGGCACCTAATCCTGTTCCGGTAAAAGCCGCGTTAGCTCATAAAGGAATTATAGAAGAATACGTTCGTCGTCCGCTTGTAGAACTTTCTGATGATGAAAAAACAACCTTGTTCAATGTTTTGGACAGCGTAAAAGAAGATTAGCCCTCTAGGCTATCAATTTCAATTTTATTTTTTATTAAAATTTGAAAATATAAAATAAAAAGTACAGATAAAAGAGGATAAAAAAGTGAAAAACAAAATTATCATGTTTTGGGCAATTGTACTTATTGTAGTAGCTTCAATAATTACAATTTTCGTAAAACCAACAAAACTCGGTCTTGATTTGGTCGGGGGATCCCGTCTTGTAATCGAAGCCGAAACGACCAAAAATGTTCCTGTAATAACGCAGGAAGTCATGGACAGATTACAGTTTGCAATTGAAAACCGTGTAAACAAATTAGGTGTTGCAGAAACTGTCGTTCAACAAATCGGTGAAAAAAGATTATTAATCGAAATTCCTAACGTAACTGATTTAAAAGAAGCAAAAGCATTCTTAGGAGAAACTGCTCAATTAGAATTCAAAAAAGAAGCTATCGGACCTGATGGGGTACAAACTTGGGTGGAAACAGGGCTTACCGGTCAAGACCTTGCAAAATCCACTCTAACAACAGACTCTGCAGGTCATTGGGTTGTATCTTTAGAATTCAAATCTGAAGGCTCAAAAAAATTCGCAGATTTAACAAAAGAACTTGTTAATAAACCTATGGCAATCTTCTTTAACGGTGATCTCGTATCAGCCCCTAACGTAAATGAACCAATATATGGCGGAAAAGCTCAAATTTCAGGCGGAGACAGCGGTTTCGCTTATGAAGAAGCTGAAAGAATGGTAAACCTATTGAATGCAGGTGCATTACCTGTACCGGCTAAAATTGTTGAAGAAAATACTGTAGGTCCTACTCTTGGTGCGGATAGTATTGCAAAATCAAAAGTTGCAGGTATCATAGGCCTAGGCCTTGTTATGTTGTTTATGGTAGCTTATTACAGATTACCTGGACTTATCGCTGACATCGCATTAGTAATTTACAGTTTAATTCTTTTTGCTCTATTCAAAGCTATCCCTGTTACCTTAACTCTTGCAGGTATTGCAGGTTTCATTTTAAGTATTGGTATGGCGGTTGATGCTAACATTCTTATATTTGAAAGAACTAAAGAAGAATTAAGAGCAGGAAGAAATTTATTCACAGCCATAAATTCAGGCTTTGACAGAGCCTTCACTAGTATTTTCGATTCAAATATGACAACGATTATTACCTGCGTAATCCTTTATATGCTTGGTACAAGTATTGTTAAAGGCTTCGCGCTCACTCTTGCTTTAGGTGTAATTATTTCAATGTTCAGTGCTATAACTATTACAAAAAACTTTATGCATTTAATCTTCGGTACTGGAGAATTGAAATATCCGGCACTGTTCGGTTTGCGTAAAGATGAAATCGGAAAAGGGTTTGAAGCAACAGAAACTAAACGTGAAAATGCCCGTTTCGGAATTTTGGATTAGAAATTCGCGAAATACGTGTATGAACCAGTAAAATTAAGAGGTAAAACAAAAATGAATGAGATAACATCAAGACACTTAATAAATATTGTAAAATACAGAATAGTATGGCTCTGTATTTCGGCAATTTTGCTGCTGCCCGGAGTCGTGGCTCTTGTATATTCTACGATACATAATGAAAATCATATTCCGCTCAAAGTCGGCATTGATTATACCGGCGGAACAATTCTCCAATACGGAGTTAATAAAAACGTAACTAATGCGGATATGAGTAAAACCCGTACAGATTTAGAAAAGATAGGAATTGAAAATCCATCAATTCAGATTCTCCATGCAAATGCAGAATCTTCAAAAAATTCTGATTTGAAAAGTATTATTTCAATAAAAACTAAATTTATCGGAGAAGATAAAGATACCGTGAACAAAATCACTATTACACAAATCCCGATCTTATTTCCGTAAGTTCAGTGGGGCCGACATTAGGCAGAGAATTGTTTAAAAATTCACTCCTTGCGTTAAGTCTGGCATTTTTAGGAATTGTAGCATATCTTTCTTTCAGATTTAAGTTTGATTATGCACTTGCGGCAATTCTCGGGATTGCACACGATGTACTTTTTGTAGTCGGGATATTTTCTCTTCTCGGACTTTTATATAATGTTCAAATCGACGGATTATTCATTACAGCAATCTTAACGGTTGTCGGGTTCTCAGTACACGATACAATCGTTGTATTTGATAGAATTAGAGAAAACCTGCGTTACTATTCAAAGAAAATGTCTTTCGGCGAAATCGTCAATGCGTCCGTTAACCAGACTCTTGCAAGAAGTATCAATACATCATTGACTACAATAATCACTCTTGCTGCGTTATATTTCTTCGGCGGGGTAACGACCAAAGACTTTGTACTTGCTATGTTAATCGGTATTGCAATCGGAACATATTCAAGTATTTTCTTCTGCTCAGTCCTAGTTGACATTTGGGAAGATAAGAAAAACAACAAAACTCCAGATAACAAAGCTGCAGCTGTTGTATAAAACCAAAATTAAAAATCAAATAAATAAAAAAGCATAAGTTATAAAACTTGTGCTTTTTTATTTTCTTTCGGGAATGAACTCTAAAATATCATTAATACTACAATTAAAATAAACACATAGCTTATTTATAATATCCAAACCAACATTTGTGCGTTTACCTCGAACAATATCAGACAAAATTGATTGACTTATCCCTGTTGCCTTATGAATGTCTGTTGCAGTGGTATCATTATCCCATATAAGTTCTCTGAGCTTTATTTTTATCATTATAACATTATATTCTTTATTTTCGTTATATTGACAAATTTTACAAAATATTATATATTTATAGTATATATTATAAATTTTTATAATAATTTATAAATTTATTGTCAAAAAAAGATACGAAAGGAATATATGATAAGAAAAGGATTTACACTTGCTGAAACCTTAATTACACTTGGAATTATTGGGATCATAGCAGCCCTGACGTTACCAACTATTATGAGCAAATATCGAGAACAGGTAACTATGAGTAAACTGAAAAAATTCTATTCGACAATGCAACAGGCTCATTTGCGATCTATAGCTGACAATGGAGAGGTTGACTCTTGGGATTGGGTAGCAGAAGGAGGAGAATCAAACAACGAAATATTATTATATTGGTTCAATAAATATTGGGCTCCCTATCTAAACAATATTAGAATTATAGATAGAAAAGTATTAAAAGATAATGATCTCATAGACGGCGGAATAACATTCATTCTGGGAGATGGCAGCGTAGCTAATATGGGTGGATTTTCAGGGAATTATTTACATATTCATTTTTATACAAATTATAAAACATTTATAGAGGGAAATTCCAAAGCTGGCATAGACGATTTTTTATTCGGCTTTGCTGCAAATAAATCAAATATAAATAAATGTTTAACGAGATTTGACGCTTATGCATGCGACAGAAATGATGAAGAATTCCTAAAAAATGATTCTTGGGGAGGCTGTTACGTGAAAGGAACAAAAAACGGAGGAAACCCCTACTGCTCAAGACTTTTACAAATGCATAATTGGCAGGTACCGAAGGATTATCCTTACAAGTTTTAATCTAAAACCGCTTTAATTGCAGAAATCATGCCAGCCTCTGAAGCGATATTTTTACCGGCGATATCAAAAGCAGTCCCATGTCCTGGAGAGGTTCTTATAATATCGAGTCCGATAGTCATATTAACAGTCTCATCCCCTGCAACAGTTTTTATCGGAATTAATCCTTGATCGTGGTAGTTTGCAATATAACAATCAAAAGGACATTTTTTATTTTGATAAAAAGCCTTTCCTGCATTCACAAACAAAGTATCAGCAGGGAGCGGATTGGTTATACTAACACCCAATTTACGCAAAACATCTACTGCAGGATTTAAAATTTCAATTTCTTCCTGACCTAAAATTCCATCCTCCCCAGAATGCGGATTGAAACCGCAAAGAGCAAAACTTGGCTTTTCTATACCAAAATGTTTATTGAAAAACTCTTTTAAATTTAAAACCTTATTGATTACAAAATCTTTTGTAAGGGTAACATCTTTTAGAGCACAATGTCTTGTGAGGAGCAAAACCCTAAAATCTCTTGCAATAAAAAGCATTTCTGCAAGCTGTCCGTTATGAGATAAAAACTTTTGCAAAACTTCTGTCTGCCCATTATAAATATGACCTGCAAGATGAAGTGCACTTTTAGCAACAGGAGCTGTCACAATAGCTTTAGGTCTTATTTCACACACGGTTTTCAAAGACTGGAACGAAAACTCCCCCGCTTCAGCTGTAACTCTCCCAGCTTCTATGTTAGCAAAGTATGGAATTTCGATTATTTCATAATCCTTATCAAGCTTTCCATAAAAATCCAAAACACGCTTATTTGAAATAATAACAACTCTATCCTCAGGTAAATCAAGTTTTTTTAATGCTTTCACCGTAATTTCAGGACCAATACCGTTCGGGTCACCTGTAGTTATTGCAATTTTATTTTTATAATTATTCATGACTTTCAAAATATTTTAAAATATCAATGAGAGTATTCACACCCCCAAGATTACCTGATTTTGTAACAATCCACCTTGCATCATGATCAAGACTTAATGCAATAGCAGGTGCAACCTCATCAATTAATTGCAACTGATTAGCACCGATAGCCTCGCAACATTTATAGGAAGTTTCACCTCCAAGTGTAATTAGAATTACATCTTTCTTGGCTACAACCTGTCTTGTTAATTCAGCAAGATAGTCAGTAATGACATTAGCAAGTCCTGACTTTGTCAATTCAGCATTCAAAGAATCCTCTGAGAAGCCATCAAAATCTCTTATCAAATCAGAAGTGTGAACTACAACAATATTATTTGTACCTAAATTGTTTACAATACGCTCTACAAGCTCATCAGAAACACCATTTAATACAGTTTTCATATCCAAATGAATAACTAAAACATTTTCAAAATCATCAGACTCTTCAAGTTTTTTAATTTGGTTAGAGGTAATTTGTGTAGCACTACCCGAAATAACAAGCTTTGGTAATTCTGGGAATGTTTTTGAAAAATGTTGAGGTTTCAAATCTGGCAACCACAAATCACTTAATACCTGAGCAGTAGCAGCAGTTCCGACAGGAAGAATATTAAAATCAGTTTTTCCTATAGCAAGAACTATCTGTTCAATATCCACTGTCGACACAGCATCTACAACTATAATTTTCTTGCCTGCGGAAATTAATTCCTTTAACAGTCTTAAAATAGGACCGGCACCTTTCATAACAGTTTTTAATTCAATAGAGGCAACTAAATCTTTATTTTCATCACTTAATTGAGATTTTAATAATGTCGGCAAATGCGACTCAAAAATTGGAGAATACGGATCTCTTGCCATTTCTGTTCTTTCAATAGGCACACCTCGCAAAAGATGATAACCGCCAACCGTTACTCGCCCTTCAGCAGGAAAAGCTGGAATTATTATCGCAGCATCAAGCTCTAAAGCTTCAAGCATCGCTAAAACTTCAACAGCAATGTTTCCCCTTACTGTTGAATCTATTTTTTTGTAGTAGTAATCAGGATTAATATTTTCTTTTAAAAAACGAACTGCCGACTTTGTTTTTTCATAAGCGGCTTCAGGTTCGATATTTCTTGACTCAGTTGAAATAGCCCATGTTTGAGTCGATTTCAAGTTAACAGGTACAACTTCTTCATCCAGTAAAATTTGAGTGTTTGCACCCTTTAATTGAAATTGCAATGCAGTATCGTTAGCTCCGGTTAAGTCATCAGCAACAATACCAACTACATTAGAATTAATCATCATAATACTTCAGAATCTCTCTTTGAACCTAATAGTCTTATGCCGGTAGCAACTACAAGGAAATTTTCTCTTTCATTACCGGTAGCTTTATCTACCCATTTGCTTTGAGCAATACGCCCCTCTACAGCTAATTGAGTACCTTTTTTTACATACTCACCTGCAAATTCAGCCTGTTTATCCCATACATCAACATTAAACCAATCAGTTGTTTCAGACTTAGTCTTTGCATCCCAACGGTTCACTGCAACAGAAAAATTCGCCTTTACTTTACCTGATTCAAAATATTTTATTTCAGCATCTCTGCCTACTCGTCCTACTACTACTACTGAATTCATTAGTACCTCTTTCTATAATATTATATGCTCCGACTATTAAAGCATGATTACATTTTACAATAAAAAAAGAACTTCGGTGTTTTAAAAACAATTCGTTAAAGAAATGTTAAAAAATCTCCTGAAAAACCATCTTACTTAAACCTAAAAATTTAAAATAAACTAATGTCTAATAAGCTTTTTTATAAGAAAGCCTAATGCAACGGCACAAGCACTGCCGACTATCCAAAATACTGATTTTGGAGTTTTTTTAGTTTCTTCAAATGCAACTTTTTTTTGCAGAGTACAAACATCTCGATTAAGTTGTTTAAACTGCTGAGAAGCTTCTGCATCTGAATACAAAACAACTTTTTGAAAATTATCGGGCGGATTTAAGACACCAATATTAAGTTGCGAAACTTTGGTATTTGGAATTAATGAATTATTTTGTACACTACTTACCATATCTTTAATAAATAAACTGATAGAAAAAAATTGCCTTATTTAAAACTTAATATTACTTCATTTTAACATTTGAAAACTATTGACAATTAAAGGCAAATCAGATAAAATGAGAATAGTTATCAACTTTAGGTAAAATATGAATTACTCAAGACAAAGAGAAATTATCTTAAATACATTAAAACAAAATGTTGTCCACCCGACAGCAGAATATCTTTATGACGTATTAAAAAAAGAAAATCCATCAATTAGTCTTGCTACGTTATATAGAAACCTAAACCAACTTGCGGAAAACGGCATAATAAAAAAGATTGATGGATTAGAATCATCCTCACATTATGACCACAATACGCATGAACATTATCATTTTATTTGTGATAAATGTAAAAAAGTATTCGACATTAGTGCTGATGTCGCACCAGATTTAGTAAAAAAAGCACAAGATGAAACAGGTTTTACAATAATGGGTTCAGATATAGTATTCCATGGAATTTGTAAAGACTGCAATGAGTAAAGGAGAAAAATTATGGAAAAATTTCAATGCACAGTATGCGGTTACATCTATGATCCGGCAGAAAATGACAACGTAAGCTTTGATAACTTACCTGAAGACTATACTTGTCCGCTATGTCATGTTGGCAAAGATATGTTTGAAAAATACGAAGGTTAAATTAAAATATAAGGAGAACTTTATGGAATTAAAAGGCTCGAAGACTGAAAAGAATTTGCTTGAAGCTTTCGCAGGAGAATCACAAGCAAGAAATAAATATACCTACTATGCATCTCAAGCTAAAAAAGAAGGGTTTGTTCAAATAAGTAAAATATTTGAAGAAACTGCTAATAATGAAAAAGAACATGCAAAAATTTGGTTCAAATATCTGCATGAAGGGAATAAAATTCCTGAAACATTAAAAAACCTTGAAGACGCTGCAAACGGAGAAAATTACGAGTGGACAGATATGTATGCCCGCTTTGCAAAAGAAGCAAAAGAAGAAGGATTCGATACACTTGCAATACTCTTCGAAATGGTAGGTAAAATTGAAAAAGAACATGAAGAAAGATACAAAAAACTCCTTGAGAATATAAAAAATAATACCGTATTTGAGAAATCAAATCCGGTAACTTGGGAATGTGCAAACTGCGGACACACATACGAAGGGGAATCTGCCCTTGAATTATGCCCAGTATGTAAACATCCTAAAGCTTACTTTTTCATGAAAGCTAAAAACTATTAAAAAAATAAAAAAACGGCTTTCATTGACTTGAAAAGCCGTTTTTTTATGATAAAATTAAATCGCGAAAATTTGAGGGGGATATGACAAAAAATAACAATAAAAATAGATTTTATCCAACTGACAATCCGGATATTAAACCTGATGAAAACGGAGATTTTTATTGGAAATGTTTTGTATGCGGGGCAATATTAAAAGACAGTAAAAGACCTACCTATTGTCCTTTATGCTCAAAGCAAGAAACATTCTTTTTTAAGATTGACCCTGACGCCGAAAATATAAGGAGAAATTTATGAAATTTTGTGAAATTAAGAATAATGTATTCTACTGCGGCCTAAATGACCGTGACAGAAGAATTTTTGATGAACTTATCCCGTTGGAACATGGTACAACTTATAATTCATACTTGGTAAAAGGCAGTGAAAAGGTTGCAATCATTGATACAATGTATCCTCCAAAAGCAGAAAAATACTTAAAAAACCTTGATGAAAACGGAGTAACCCATGTAGATTATATTATTGCAAACCACGGGGAACAAGACCATACAGGAACTATACCAAAATTGTTAGAAAAGTATCCAGAAGCAATGGTCGTTACTAATGCAATTTGTAAAGGAAACATAATGGAAATGCTTCTTGTTCCTGAAAATAGAATTCAAGTTGTAAAAAATAACGATGAACTATCTCTTGGGGATAAAACTCTAAGATTTATTATTGCACCCGGCGTACACTGGCCTGATACTATGTTTACTCATATTGTAGAAGACAATTTATTATGTACATGTGACTTTCTTGGAGCACATTACACATTTGACGATATCTTCTGCCCTGACAACTGCGAAGTAGAACATAGTGCAAAACGATATTATGCAGAAATTATGATGCCATTCAGAAATTTATGCAAAAAATACACGAAACAAATTCAAGAAATGAAACCTGATATGATATTGCCAAGCCATGGACCAATATACAAAAACCCAAGTTTCATTTTAGATTTATATGAAGATTGGACAGCAGATGAAGGTAAAAATTTAGTTCTGTTACCTTATGTTTCTATGTATAACAGCACTGAAGAAATGATTGATTATATTGCGGAAAAACTTGGTGAAAAAGGCATAAGGACAAAAGTTTTCGATATAGTAACAGGAGACCTTGGAGACCTTGCAATGGCTCTGGTTGATGCAACTACTATTGTACTTGGAAGCTCTATGGTTCTGGCAGGCCCTCATCCAATGGCTGTAAATGTTGCTTATCTTGCAAATATTTTAAAACCGAAAGCTAAATTTGCAACATTTGTAGGATCTTACGGATGGGGCGGAAACCTATTCGGAACTTTAGGTCAAATGCTTTCAGGCTTGAAAGTAGAAACTATTGAACCGGTTTTAGTAAAAGGTAAACCTAAAAAAGAAGATTATGAAAAACTTGATATATTAATTGAGGAGATATATAATAAACATAAGTCTTTAAATCTTTTGTAAATATTAAGGAGGAAATATGGCAACAGACATTATGGTTAAATTGGGGCTAAAAAAAGATACTCAAATAGGAGAAACTTCAAGAGTAAAGAAAGATTCAAATACCAGGTATATAGAAAAAGCTCCAGACAAACTAGTTAGATCCCCGAAAAAAGATACATTTACTTCCTCCCAAAAAACAAATAATGAAAACAAAAAATAATAAAAAGCGGTTTAAAAACCGCTTTTTATTTTATTAAATTATGTAAAAATTAAACACGTCAAAAAGCAATATATCTGCTTTATTATCTTTATATAGACAACTGTAAAAGAATGGTGAACAACATGGAAGTTAATAAAATCAATTTTTATACCCCCGTAACGAATTTAGGACTAAGATTAAATAATCAAAAACAAGAAAAACCTTCGTTTGAAAATAATATACAAACTTCTTTGTATAACCAAAAAGGTTTAAATGTATCTTTCGGCAGCCTTGCAAAAGGAATAGACAAAGCTGAAGAAACCTGTATCCAACTTTTACGCAAAGTCAGGGATGGTAAAAGAAGAAAATTTGCCGAAGACGATATAATGGAAATAATTACATCTATAAAAAAAACAAAAAACCTTGATGATAAAAAAAATATTATAGAAGAAGTTCTTACAATCAAAGACGATTCTACCGGTTTAAGACCGAGTAATGACATAATCAAAAAACTAGTGAAACTTGTTGCGGATAAATCTGAAGATGAAAGATTTGCATTACTTGAATACGCTGAAAACGACCTTAAAACAGTAATAGAACCGCTAAATGCCTTCATCAGGATGCCCAAAGAAAAACAAAACGGGCTTATTAATATTTTAAAAGATATTAATGAAGTAAACGAATCAAACTTCTTCAAAACGCAAGACGCTAAAAATGAAACTATTGACACCCTGTATGAACATTTTAGGGAACTTTTGTATGTGGATGAAGAACTTTCGCACAACCCTGCAAGAGCAAAAGATTTAAAACTACAAACCGTTGGCATATTAAGTGATGACTTAAAATATTTTATAAACGAACGGGACAAATATTCAAACCCCAATGCCCAAAATAAAGTCGTAAAAATTGCACATGATGTGTTAAATTATTTTGTATCAAACTATTTAAGATAAAAAGCGGATTTAAAAACCCGCTTTTTTCAAATCTTTTAAACAATCTCTGTATCTGTGGAGTTTAAAGTTTGCCTTTGCACGCAATAAATATATGGCTTTGCAACAGGACTCAGGCTCAGGTAAAACAGGATTTTGTAAAACTTTCGGTACTGCTTCATATTGATTTAAACTTTCCACAACATTTGGGTACTGACCTAATTTATAATAGCTTATTGCCATACCCAAATATCCTTTGCGGTCGCTTTTTGAAACTTCTTTGTACAACTCCAGAGCTTTTTCGTACTGTTCGTCGCTAAAATACCCCCCTGCAAGCTTAAGCGGCAATTCTTTGGATGCGACATTATATTCAGCGGCTTTTTCATAATCAGAAATCATTTGTTGGAAATTTTCTTTAAATAACTTATCATATTTTTCTTTTTCGGAAGATTTATAACTAATACCGTTCATACTCATGCCCGTTGCGTCCGCTCTTTTTTCGTAAACGTCCTTAAAATCAGGCTTGATTTCAATTACTTTTGAAAAGTCACTTATTGCTGATTTCGGGTCAGAACAAAATGATTGTTCATCATCATCAAACAAAGAAATTTTTGGTTTGTTTCGGAGATTAGCACGCTCATAATAAAGTTTGTAATCATTCGGATTTTTTTTAATTTTCTCGTTCAGTTCAACAAGTTTTGTAAGACAATCAACTGCTTCATCTTTTTGTTTCAAATACAGTTTATTTTTGGAGTGAATAACTTTTCTTATGGTTTCACGAGTCTTCATATCTTCAAGAGAACCTTTGAAGTCCCCGTAATTAAATCTTTTATCTGCTCTTACAAATAAAGCCCTGTCGAGTTCTGAATATGCGTTTGCAATCTGCTGCATGTCAGGAAGATTCTCTTTTTTATAGTTGTTAAAAGCGGTAAAAGAAACTAATATAACAAAAGTAATTACAGCACCTGCAAAAAAACATAATATATTCTTTTTCATCATTACCCCTCTTATTAAAAGGGGCGGCATTAGTAAATGCCGCCCCCTTAAAAGTAAATTTATGCTTTCACAAGTTCTTTTGCAAAAGAATCCGCACGGCGTGCTTTGATTTCATCTTCAACTTTAGAGATGAATTCATCAACGCTCATTGTGCCAACCTGTCCGATACCTCTTGCACGAACTGCAACAGAGTTTGATTCGATTTCCTTGTCACCGATTACGACAACGTAAGGGATTTTCTTATCTTGTAAGCTTTCTCTAATTTTATAGTTCATAGATTCTGAACGGTCATCTAGTTTTGCTCTGATACCTACAGCACGCATTTTCTTATAAACTTCAGCAGCAAAGTCAGCGTGTTTTTCATTACTGATAGGAACAATAGCAACCTGAGTAGGTGCAAGCCATGTAGGGAACGCACCTGCATAATGTTCAATCAATATACCATGGAATCTTTCCATTGATCCGAAGATTACACGGTGAAGCATTACTGGAGTTTTCATTTGACCATCTTTATCTTGATATTTGATATCAAATCTTTCAGGCAAATTAAAATCTAACTGAATAGTTGCACACTGCCAAGTTCTACCTATAGCATCTTTAACTTTGAAGTCAATTTTAGGCCCGTAGAAAGCACCGTCGCCTTCGTTGATTTCATAAACCATTCCGCGTCTGTCCATAGCTTCTTTTAAGCCTGCTTCTGCTCTGTTCCAGTTTTCAATTTCACCGACATAACTTTCTGGACGAGTAGAAAGCTCAACTTCAAATTTCATATTGAACATTTCCATAGTATCAGCTACAAAATCAATGATTTCATTAATTTCATCAACTAACTGTTCAGGAGTGCAGAAAATATGAGCATCATCTTGAGTAAATCCCTGAACACGAGTCAAGCCTGATAAAGCACCTGATTTTTCTTTTCTATAAACTGTACCAAGTTCAGCCATTCTTAATGGAAGTGAACGGTATGAATACCTGTTTGATTGGTAAATCAAAATATGAAAAGGACAATTCATAGGTTTCAAGATAAATTGATCATCACTGTCTTCATCTTTTTGGATAAAGAACATATTTTCACGATAATGGTCTGCGTGACCTGAAATTTCCCACAATTTTGATTTTGCAATATGTGGAGTATTAACAATTACATAACCACGTTTTCTATGTTCAGTTCTCCAGTAGTTTTCAATTTCTTCACGTACAACAGCAAGATTTGGATGCCATAGAACAAGCCCACCGCCTAATTCTTCTCTTGTTGAGAACAAATCGAGTTTAGCTCCTAATTTTCTATGGTCACGTTTTTCAGCTTCTTCTAAGAAGTTTAAATAATCAGCCAAATCTTCTTTTGTCCAAAAAGCAGTTGCATAAATTCTTTGAAGCATTTTATTCTTTTCATTACCTCTCCAGTATGCTCCTGCAACTTTTAATAATTTTATTGCATTACCTTTGATGTAAGAAGTGTTTGGAATATGAGGTCCTGCACAAAGATCATTAAATAAAACATTTCCATCTTTATCTTTTGTCAAATATAAAGTAGGATTGTCATTTCTGTGTTCTTCAAGAAGTTCAGCTTTATAGATTTCACCTTCTTTTTTGAACTCAGCAATCTTTGCATCAACATCTTTAACTTCATATCTTTCAAAGGTAAGATTTTGTTTAATAATATTTTTCATCTCATCTTCGATTTTTTGAAGGTCATCTTCAGTGAATGCATGCCCGTCAGTCAAATCAAAATCGTAATAAAAACCGGTGTCTGTAGAAGGTCCGATAGCTAACTTTGCCGAAGGAAAGAGCTTCTGAACAGCCTGTGCCATAATGTGAGATGCAGAGTGTCTCAAAACACTCAGAGTTTCTTTGTTTTTTTCCATTTTATAAAACCTTTCATGTCCTTTGGGTTGTTTTGGCAAATATCCGTTCAATTAACAACACTTAAATAAACATTTGCCCCCGGGGTGGACCCCCCTAACTATCTACAACAAATTTATACCATCTTAATAAAAATTTTACAACCATAAAAGTCCAATACACCTCTGCAAATCGTCTTTATAAAACATTTCAATTCTCTATATTTACTATTTTCTTGTGAAAAAATTTATAGTAAAATATTTGCAAGACGAGTATTAGAAAATTAAGGGGATATTGATGAAAAAATTTATTGTCTCATTATTGGTTATTTTAGCAGGCTCAATTTGTTTTGCGACAGAGAGTGTCTATACGCTTGAAAACGGACAGACAGTTATTATAAAAGAAGTTAAGACAAATCCGATTGTCACTATGGACACTTGGATTAAAACCGGTTCAATAAATGAAACAGATAAAAATAACGGTGTTGCACACTTTCTAGAACACCTTTTCTTTAAAGGTTCAAAAAATCATGCACCTGGAGAATTTGACAAATTGCTTGAAACAAAAGGAGCAATTACAAATGCTGCGACAAGCAAAGACTTTACGCATTACTACATAACAATTCCGTCAAAATACTTTAACGAAGCATTGGAATTACACGCAGATATGCTTATGAACCCTTTAATTCCAAGAAAAGAATTGGAAAAAGAACGTAAAGTCGTCTTAGAAGAAATTTCAAAAGACGAAAATTCTCCAGATCATGTAGTCTATGATAATTTGGTCGGAATGCTATACAAAACTCATCCATATAAAAGAAAAGTAATCGGAACAAAAAGAATTATTGAAACAATTCCAAGAGATGAAATTGTAAAATTCTATGACACTTGGTATTCACCTGCAAATATGGTGACAGTAATCGTTGGAGATGTAAATTCAGAAGACGTCTTAGCTAAAGTCAAACAAAACTTTAATAATAACGATAAAAAAGCTCCAAAAATAAATTACGCAAAAGAAAAACCTCTTACAGAACAAGCAAAAAAAATCCAATATCTTCCTGCACAATCAGGTTATATGTTAATCGGCTTTAGAGGGGTTCCAATCAGCGATAATGATTCTTATGCTTTAGACGTTCTTGCAACCATCTTAGGTGATGGACGCTCATCTATGTTCTATCAGGAAATCAAAGATAAACTCCAATTAGCATATTCAATTTCTGCATCAAATGCAGGATTTAGAGATGATGGAATATTCTATATTTCTGCTAACTTCACACCTGAAAAATTACCTAAACTTGAAAAAAACATTTTTGATATTATCAAACAGGTAAAAAAAGATGGGGTTACTGCAGATCAGGTAAAACTTGCGAAAAATATTATTGAAAGAAATACCTATTATGAAAGAGAATCCATTTCCAATATAGCTCAAGAAATAGGCTATATTATGGTAACCGGAAACGATATAAAAATTTATGACAATTACGTTGATAATATTAAAAAAGTAACTCCTGAAGATGTAAAAAGAGTTGCAAACAAATACTTAGGAATAAACAAATCTGCTGTATCAGTAGTTTTACCTGAATCTTCCAAAGAAAAAGAAATTTCAAATGTTACAATACCGACAATAGATTCAAAGCTCGTAAGTGAAAATAAAAACACTCAAAAGTATGAATTGTCAAACGGTACAACAATTTTGTTTACACCAAATACATCAAATGAAATTGTTGCTATTAACATCTTTGCAAAAGGCGGCAATTTTTTACAAGACAAATACGGAATTTCAAGCCTAACAGCATCAACTATGCTAAAAGGTACAAAGAAATATTCTTCACTGGAATTAGCTGAAACATTAGAAGATAACGGGATAAAAATTGCACCATCAGTCCGTTCAGATGCATTCTCTGTAACAGTTCTTACAACAAAAAATGAGTATGAAAAAACTCTTGCAATATTAAATGAAATTATTAATAACGCCACATTTAGCGATTACGAAATCGAAAAAGTTAAAAATGAAAAATTAAATACAATAAAACAAACAAGAGATATCCCGATGCAAGTTGCAATAGAAGAGTACAAGCACCTAATTTTTGAAAATACTCCATACACAAATTCGACTCATCTTTTTGAAAAAAATATCCCAACAATTACACGTGATGATATTTTGAAATACTATAATAAAATTTTTGCACCTCAAAATGTTGTAGTATCAATAAATGGCAATGTTGATAAAGATGCAACAATCAAAGCTTTTTCTACAATGTTTAAATCAACAAATAAAGAAAAATTTGAATTTACACCACATCAGGAGGAAATCACCCCTATCAGCTCAGCAAAAGAATCAATCAAAGAAGCTCCGGATACGAATACCGATTGGATTTTCCTAGGCTGGCAAACCGCAGGAATGAATAACAAAAAAGATTTTGCAACTCTACAAGTAATTGATTCTCTACTCGGCACAGGTATGAGCTCAAGATTATTTAAAAATTTAAGAGATCAAGAAGGACTAGCCTATCAATTAGGTTCAAGTTACTCTGCAAATGCTCTAAAAGGTGCCTTCCTTGTCTACATAGGTACAAATCCGCAAACTCTTGAAAAATCACAAAAAATGCTTATGGCTGAAATTAATAAATTAAAAACTGAATTTGTAGGCACAAAAGAATTAGAAGAAGCGAAAGATAAATTAATCGGTCAATTTATCCTATCTCAAGAAACTAACCTTGATAAAGCGGCAACAGTAGGCTGGTTTGAAGCAATAGATGCCGGATATAACTTTACCGATGAATACGAAAAACTAATCAATTCAGTTACTGAATCCGATATTATTGAAGTTGCTAATAAATACTTTAATAACAGATACATTCTTTCTATCGTGAAAAAATAAAAAATAAAATCTTCATTTCTATCTTTTTTGATATAAACAAAAGAATTAGAAATGAAGATTATTTATATTTAAATTTACAGTTAAATTAGAAAAATAATAAATACAAAAAAATAAGTATTCACTTTTGTAAAGAAAATTTCTATAATGTTTACATAAAAACATGTTTATTATTACATGAGTGGTAGAATAGGACGGGTTTTAAATTGCTAAATAATTACGAAAGCTTTGATAATTCCGAAACAGCGTCAAGAAAGTCAGCGCTAATTATGGAGAGAGTGGGTCTTGTATCTACACACATGTACAAACAATTCCTAGACTATCAGCATGCAACTCTTAATACCAATGAAGTTTTTTCACGTATGATAGATAATTTGCAAGAAGTTGCTGAAATTTTAAAAGAAGCATTTTCCTCACGCGGAGTAACGACACAAAATATATATGTGGATTTCGACCAACAAAAATCAGTTGTCATAATAAACATCCTATGGCATAAAATAAGTTTCACGACCCGTTGCAATTTCCAACCTCAAGCATTATACAGAGAAAATGGTAATCACATGTTCTCAGGAAGAATAATGGCAATTAGAGGCAACTACAACGAATTAATGAACGGAGTAAAAGATCACGACGAAGAAATGGTAAGACTCCTTGATAATGAAGTTGCATCAATCTTTATCCCGGCAGAAGGCAGTCAAAGATGCGTACTAAAAATCAGACACCTTGGCAACAGAGAAATTGACCTAAATCAAGTAGACGCACCAAGAGAATTTGTTTTAAAAGTAGTTGAAACAATCTGCGGCGGCGGCTTCTACCACGAAGAAGGTGCGAGAAAAAGCTTTAATATTTAATCATCTGTCTTTTTACAAAACGAATAAAAAACTACTCCATGGAAATCTTTGAAGATAATTCTGCAAGAATTCTTGCGACATCAGAACCGCCGATACATACTTCTAAAATTAACGGGCTATGAATAAGTACTGTTTCGCTATATTCCATCGTATCCACATTGATTACATCAAACTCGATAAAATCATCTCCGACGAATACAAGCTTACCATACTCACCACCTGTCGCCCAACGGATAAACATATATTGATTTTCAAATTCTTTGAGTTTCTCTACTAAACGCATATAACCCTCATTCCCTATACAATATATTTTAGTCATTTTTTTATCTAAGTCAAGCTATCCCTATAAAAAAAAAGCCATACGTCTTGTATAGCTTTAACAATAATCTTGGGAGGAGATTTGGGGATAGTTGTACATGCATGATAAGGCAAGCATGAAAAACATGTTACACATGTAATTCAAAAATTAATAAAAATTTACAATTACTTGATTTTATAATATAATAAGTGTAAGGAGATTTCAATGAAAATACTTTTGATAAACGGCGTAAATATGAATATGCTTGGAATTAGAGAACCTGACAAATATGGCTCCATGACTTTAAAAGATTTAGAAAAAGAACTATATGCATATTCTTTTAAACTGGGAATAGATTTAGAAACTTATCAAAGTAATCATGAAGGTGAAATTGTTGAAAAAATTCACTCCGCATACAATAACGCTGATGGAATAGTAATTAATCCCGGAGCATACACGCACACAAGTGTTGCAATAAGAGATGCCCTATCAGCAGTTAATATACCTACAGTAGAAATACACATGACAAATATACATAGTCGTGAAGATTTCAGACATAAATCACTCATTGCACCTGTATGTATGGCACAAATAAGCGGGTTTGGGGTAGACAGCTATAAATTGGGTCTCAAAGGGTTAGTCAACTTTTTAAAAAGCGACAGTAATATTAAAGAATAAACACTTTTGTAATTTAAATTTATTATTTAGCAATAAATTCTTTCTTAAATGCATCAGTTAACGCAGCAGCTTTTTCATAAGGATTTTCCGCACCTTCAGCTCTATATTTAGCTTCAGCTGCATCAAAAAACTCATTAGCTTGTTCAACTGCCTTAGGGTTTTCCATCATTAATTTCACGTCATTATCCAAATTGTCTGCACTGCTAACTAAAGATCTTCCGCTGATTGCAGAAGGAGATTTTGAAAGATCCTCTGTACCTTTAGCTGAAATCTCTTGTGTTTCAGGTTTAACTTCAGGTGCCTTAGGAGCATCAGTTTTCAAATCTGCTTTCGGAGAAAATGGAACTCCTGTGTTGTTTGGAATTTCTCTCATAGTCGCATCCTTCTTTCTTTTTGAACGATTTCTTAACCGTTCGGGTTTCTATCTCTTTAATCCGTTTTCAGTTTTAAAACACCAAAATAAAATTTTTTGCTATTTTACACAAAAAAAATTACAAAATTTAATATATAAATCTCTCCCGTAACTTTTTATGTTATCATTTAGTATATACTATAAAAGGATGTAATGCAATATATGAACCTTATGAATTTATTCAGTAACATAAAGCCAAAAGATATCCTGCAATACTTGCCGGATGCGGTGTTCGTCGTAAAAGAAAATACAGGAGAAATAGTCTGGATAAATGAAAAAGCTGCAAGCCTTTTTGGATTAAATAAAGAAGAATTAGATGAAATAAATTTTAATGATATTGTAGACAAAGGAACAGAACTTGCCGATAAATCATCACGCAAAGACATACCTATAATCGGAGGAGCTGTTGCAAGTTATGGAGAATTTTTTATTGAACTTAATGCAACATTGTTAGATGATGAATATTTGATTACTATAAGAGATGTCACTGCGATGACAAATGTTTTGGCTAACGCTGAAAAAACAGGAAAATTAAACCGAAACAAAAATTTGATGCTATCAAAACTATCTCATGAGTTTAAATCTCCTGTGCAGTCAATTCTCGGATTTTCAACTGCACTTACAGACGGACTTGGCGGTGAAATTAATTCAAAGCAGCAAAAGTACGTAAAAATAATAAATAAAAATGCAAGTGAATTATTATATTTTATGGATAAGTTTTTTGAATTTTCAAACGTCGAATCATCCTTAAATGAATATTCATTCCTCACTTTTGATGTTGTAAATCTTATACAAAATGTAATTAAAAATAATGAACAACTCTTAAAAAATAAAAATTTATCAATTAATATTGACGATGAAAAGCTTGTAGATAAAGCTATTTATAGTGATGAAAATGCAATAAAAACCATTTTGCAAAACATAATAGAATTATCAATTAATCTCACTGAAATTGGATCAATAACAGTAGAGTTAAGTAACCCTGAACTTGATTTTGTGCAAAAAACAGGAGTTAAGTTAATTAAAGGAGCTACTACAAATTCATATATCCAAATTTCAATTATTGATAACGGAATAGGTCTTCAAGAAAATGAAATTGAAGGCATATTTGAACCTTATACCCAAGTTGACAAATTAAATAAGAAAAATATAGTACGTTCTTTCTGCTTAGGCACCGCTAAAGAATTAGTCAGACACTTAAACGGTTCGATATGGCTTGCTACAGAAGTGATGAAAGGTACTGTATTTAACGTAATTCTGCCGATTGAAAAGGGAGCTGTAAAACAGGATGAGTAATGTAACATTAAAAGGGGTAAAAAAAATCTATGACAAAAAAGTAGTCATAGATAATATTGATTTGGAAATTAAGGATAAAGAATTTATAGTACTTGTAGGAGCTTCCGGCTGCGGGAAATCAACCATATTAAGAATGATTGCAGGACTTGAAGAAATCACTGATGGAGAAATTCTAATCGGAGATAAAAAAGTTAATAACATCCAGCCAAAAGACAGAGATATAGCATTTGTATTCCAGAGTTACGCCCTATACCCTCATATGACGGTAAGAGAAAATATTGCATTCGGTCTGAAAATGAGAAAAGTTCCAAAAGAGGAAATTGAAAAAAAAGTTCTTGAAGCTGCAAAAATTTTGGATTTGACAGAGTATTTGGACAGAAAGCCAAAACAACTCTCAGGCGGACAACGACAAAGAGTAGCTCTTGGTCGTGCAATAGTCAGAAATCCGAAAGTTTTTTTAATGGATGAACCCCTATCGAATTTAGATGCAAAATTAAGAGTTCAGATGAGAGCAGAAATAAAAAAACTCCACGAAAAACTCCAAACAACATTCATTTACGTAACTCACGACCAAACTGAAGCCCTCACAATGGGCGATAGAATTGTCGTACTTGATAAAGGTATTATTCAACAGGTAGACAGCCCTGAAGAAATTTATAGTAATCCTCAAAACATGTTTGTTGCAGGCTTTGTCGGTTCACCGCAAATGAATTTTATTTCAGGTGAAAATATTTCAGAGGAATTTAAAGGGAAAATTCTCGGCATAAGACCTGAAAAAATGATTACCGACGGAGAGTTTAAACTTACGGTAAATATTGATATGACAGAGCTTTTGGGCAGTGAAAAAATTGCATATTTTACTATAAGAGAAAATAAATGCAGTGCAAAACTTTCTGCTGATTTCAAGTTTGAAAAAACTCTTGATTTAAGTATAAGTCGTAATGACATATATCTTTTTGACAAAGATAGCGGAAAAAGAATAAACTAATCCAACAATGCTTTTGTAATCTTATAAATATCCTGCAGCCTATCTCTTGATATAGGTTTTATTCTTGCAATTATTTCGTCATACAAATCCACATCATCTTGTTGGTGGTCAAAGTCAAATAAATCTTTTATCTTACAATTCAATGCTTTTGCGAGTTTTTCAATATTGTCAGGGGACGGAAAACATCTGCCGGTTTCAATATTGCTCAAATTTCTTGTTGCAATATTTATAATTTCAGCAAGCTCTTCTTGCTTTAAATTATTAGCTTTTCGCAACTCTTGAATTCTTCTTCCCAATAATTTTTTGAGTTCTGCCATAAATAACCTCTATTAATAAAGTACATTATTTTTAAATAAACTGAACGATATAATATTAGTTATTGACAAAATAAATGATGTAATATATCATGCAGATAAGATACAACACATCACAAATTTTAATTTTAATGATGAGGAATTAGCATGAAAAAAGTTGGTTTTATGCTGGCAGAAGTATTAATAACTCTGGGAATTATAGGAATAGTTGCAGCAATGACTCTACCTACATTGATGCAAAAAATCCAATATAAAAAATATGAATCGGGATACAAAGTAGCAGAAAACCTTATACACAATGCAGTAAATTATTTTCATACCCAAGATAGAATGATATATGGAGAGACTTATTGCACCTCAAATAAAAACACAACAGAAACAGATTACTGTCAAGGAGGACAATATAAAGTATTTTCAGAGGTCCTTGCCGAAGCCTTCAGAGGAATACATGCATTAAACAAACAAGGGAAAGTACTAAATTCTTATTATAATTTCAGCAATAAAACAAAAATTTATGCAGGGATACTTGACGACGGATATATGGAACTCGTAAATGGAATGAGCATTATCATTGAAACAGGAGCTTCCAGTAAATGTCCGATAATATTTTTTGACGTAAACGGATTTGAGAATAATCCAAACAGAATGGGTTATGATACTTTTGCATTTATTATTGACCAAAATGACAGAGTATGTCCATTAGGCTCAAAATCCTGTACCTGCAGAAATCAATATATAGAAAATACAGACAATTTTCTAAATAGCAGCTATTGTTCACCAACTTCAGCTTCAAATTATAATGGTCTTACGTGCGGGTATTTTGCAAGCATAGATAAAGATTATTTCAAAAAAATTAAATAATTATTTAAAAGCCTCCAAAAAGGAGGCTTTTAGTTTTAATTGCAGTCATCCTTTTTATCAATCCAGATTATAGTAATATCTTTTGGCTGATAAAATGGATTTTCCGGTCCCTTATTAAGGTAGGGATTTTTTGCAATTTTATCATATCTGTTAATCTGTTCATATAATTTTTTTGTATAAGCAAGTAAGTTCATAATTTTATATTCCTGACTATTACCTGAGTATATTATGGAATTTTTTTTATGAACAATAATCCCCGCAAAGTGTTATCTTTTAAAATTGAACTTAGCCAAAAGACTAATCCTGCTTTGCAATTGAAAATAACAAAACATACCCTTAAACTGATTTGCGAAAAAGGAGAATTACAATGAAACAACTAAAAGGAACTCAAACAGAACAAAATCTTATTAACGCTTTTGCAGGAGAATCTCAAGCCAGAAACAGATATACCATATTTTCAAAAATAGCAAAAAAAGAAGGTTATGAACAAATTGCGGAAATCTTCCTAAATACTGCAGAAAATGAAAGAGAACATGCAAAACTTTTTTACGAATATTTAGGCAATATAACAGGACATGTCGATGCAGACTACCCGTTTGAACTCGGAACAACAGTAGAAAATCTTGAAAGTGCTGTAAAAAGAGAAAAAGAAGAATGGGAAAATATCTATAAAAACGGAGAAGAAACCGCAAAAAAAGAAGGATTTGATGAAATTGCAGAAACTTTTCGACTAATAAGAACTGTAGAACAACATCATTCTGAAAGATACGCACTGCTTTTAAAAAATCTAAAAGAAAATACCCTATTCAAAAAACACGAATCTGAAGAATGGATTTGCAGAAAATGCGGATATATCGTACATTCAACAACTGCACCCGAAAAATGTCCGCTTTGTCATCATCCGCAAGGATATTACGAAATTAACAGCGAAAAATTTTAGACAAAATCGCATCCTCCAAGGATGCGATTTTTAATTTACAATTTAGTTACATAGTGGATTTTCAGGCGTTTTAATCGTATAATAATTAAGAATATGGGTAGTAGTAAAATAAAAGTAATTATTTCAATTAGTGCATTGATTGCACTCTATGGTGTTTATTACTGGGGTATTCCAGCAGTAATAAATCGACCGGCTTTTGAAAACTTTTTAGAACAAAAAATTCAAAATACAAGCGGTTATAAAATTGATTTTACAAACCCGAAATTTAAAATGGGATTATTGCCTTCTATCTGGCTAAAAGCTGACGGCGTATCGGTCATAGACAGTAACAACAAAACGCCTTTAACAATAGGAAAATCAGCTATTGAATTACAAATCCTGCCTTTATTACTAAAAAAAGTAAATATCAGCACCTTTAACGCCTATGAGTCTAATGCTAAGTTTACATACGATAAAAAGGGAAATCTAAAATTAGGCGACTATATTTTAAAACTTAATACTGATTCTAATACCGCTTTAAATAAAATGAAAGTACATTTGGATAAGTATTATATAACTGTTAACGATGAGATGCAAGGAAAAACAATAATCCTTGATGGGGAATATTTTAATCTTGATGAATTTGAAAAAGATAAAAAAATTAATTTTTCAACGAAATCTAAACTTATTGTCGATAAAAAACCATCATCAATATATGCTGATATTGACTTAAAACTACCTCTGACTCATCTGGACGAGGATCAGGTATTATTAAATGCAGACATAAAAGATCTTGATTTATCAACATTTAAAATTTACGCAAAAGCAATATCAAAAAACAGATACAGTGATTTGAAAGGTATATTAAATTTCACTGCAAAAACAGAAATTTCTAAAAATCAACACAAAAACATATCTATGGAACTTATGCTTGATAACTTTGGATTAATGAAAAAAGATCTTGCAGGTTCAACTTTTTGTAATGGCAGAATAGATTTAAAAACAACTATTAATACTTTAAAAAATGGTATCCGCATTGAAAACCTAACCCTCAAAGCACCAAAGGTTGATCTTGGAATATCGGGAGATGTTACAAAATTAAACCAAAAAATTCCATATCTTGATTTGCAAGGTACAATTAATAACTCTCGTTCTGAAAACATTATTCCGCTTCTGCCAGGAGAAGAAAATTTACTTCCTGATTTCAACTTTTACTTACTAAAAAAACACATATTATACAGCAATGTAATGGGACATATTAATGTAAAAGGCATAGCAAATAATCCTGAATTATTCGGAAATGTCTTAATTACAGACGGATATTTGATAGAAAGAATTCCAAACACCTCAAAAGGTGCAACAGTAAAACTTTCTATGAACAAACAGATTATGCATCTTGATGCAAACGTCCAAACTGATCCAAAGGAAGAAGTAAATGTAAAAGGAGATTTTAAACTCTTTACAAACAGACGTTCTGATTTGCATATTACAAGTACAAAAAATATTAACCTTTCAAAGGTATACAAAGTTATAATGCCTCTGCATAATATCATAAAATTTGAAATAGGACCGGTTCCAATGATGACAATAAGCGGATTTGGAAATATAAACCTAAGAGTTTCAGGGACAAAAATTGAGCCTCACGGCTGGGGCGAAATGAATTTTAGAGATACAAGTGCTGCATTCAACGACATCCATAACCTCACAATTAAAGGAATTACTGCAAAACTCACTATTGAAGACAGACTTGCCACATTTAAAACATCTAAAGCAAATCTATATGGAATGCCTATATCAGTAGAAGGAACAAGCTCTTTATCAGGGGATATGGATTTTACAGGAAAAACAAAAGGGCAAAATTCTGAAAACCTTCTGAAGGTAATAAACACATCCCCTGTCCTTGCGGAATTACAAGAAGTTGTAAAACCTATAAAATACATAAATGGCAACACGGATTTACTAATTAATTTGACAGGACACTTAAAACCCGGCGCCGAACCTGTATTCAACGAAAACCTATTTGCTAAAGGTACAGTAGACTTCCATGATAATAAAGCTGAACTAAAAGATATCCCTACAGAATTTACAAAACTTTCAGGCCAAGTAAATTTTGTAAATGAAGATGCGGATTTCGATATAACAACAAATATTGAAAATTCTAAAGTAAAATTCAAAGGTACAGTAAAAAATCAAAATATAAATGTAACCGCATATTCTGACAAATTTAATGCAGGTGATGCATTGAGAATTACATCAAGAATGTACCCGAATATTCCGTACCTAAAAGACTCCGAATCAATAAATTCAGCATTCACAGCATATTATCAAGCGAAAGCTGACAATATCATTCACTATGACAAAATTATAATGAAAGGGAAAATTTATAATAATTTTGGCTCCGGCAAACCTATTTTAGTCGGCAATGGCGAATTTAACTTAAGAAACAATCATCTGACTGTTTCACCACTGAAAGGTACATATAGAAGCAATCCTTATACCTTAAAAGTTGATGTAACAGACTTTTTAACTGACAAATTTAAAATTAACGGAAATGCTTCAATGAAAAACTTTAATTTAGAAGCTCTTAACGATATGGGACCAATTGAAGAAATTTTCCCGCAATACAAAGAACAACTGAAAGACTTTGGGAATTTTAGCGGGAAAACAAATATTGCCCTGAGAATAAATAACAATCGTTTAAGGGTATTTTCACAATTAAATGACATAAGTTTTGTCTATAAACCAAAACATTTAAGAATGAAAATAATGAACGGACATTATCTTTTAAATAATGACACGCTTTATTTAAGTAAAATTAATGCATTTGTCGGCAGAATGCCAGTTTTTATTAACGGTAAAATATCTAACGTATACCAAAATCCTGATGCGGATTTGTATATCAATGCAAAACCTACACAGGAATTTTTTGACCAATTCTTCAATAACAAAGCGGTCTACCCGATAAAATTAAAAGGAGATGTAAACTGTACAGCAGAAGTCAAAGGAACACAAAATAAATTAAACACAAAAGTTGACCTTAAATTAGACGAAAGTTCAAGTCTATATTATATGGGAGCGACAATAGGAGATATGGTAAGTCCTGTAACAATCTATGCAGATACTGTACTTACCCCGAAAAGCATCGATATTAACAGCTTCCGATACGATAAAATTATCACATCATTAAATAATAAGCAAAATCCGAACACACAACTTACAGCAAGCGGATATATAGAACAACTTGGAGAAAATAATTTCAAATTCAAAAACTTACGAATAAAAACACATAACCCGACAGATGCAAAAATTTTCAATATAATATTTAAAAAACCTCTGATGAAACAAGGAGTCTTTACCTCTGATTTGATTATTAACGGAACAACAACAACACCAAAGATACTCGGACAACTTGATGTAACAAGCATTGATATGCCTTTCTTTGATGCAACAATAAAAGATATCCATACAAACTTCAAAAAAGATATAGTAACTCTAAACTCCAGAGGCAGTATTCTAAATAACAATATAACACTTAATGCAATTTTAAAAAACTCTTTTCCAAGTCCGATTATATTTAAAGATATAAAGCTGCATTTTATAAACTTAGATTTAAATAAAATTACAGGTTCTCTGCAGGATTATGATGCAGATATCTATAAACAGCAAATAGCAACCCCTACTCAACTTCAACCGATAAATCCGTCACAAATACAGATTGAAAAATCTGAAGTCACAGCTGATAATATAATTTTAAAAGCACTTTCAGCAACTAATTTCAAAGCTAATGTCAAAATGGATAGTGATTCAATATTAAATGTAGAAAACTACAGTTTTGATTTAGCTCAAGGTGCAGTAACAGGGAATGTAAAATACGATTTAAATAATAGTAATTTTACAATTAATTCACATATAAAAGATGCTAATGCACAAATAATAAGTGAATCATTATTTGACTTAAAAGGACAACTATTTGGCACCACAACAGGTGATATAGCATTTACCTGTAACGGAAAATCTCCGAATCTATGTATAAGTACATTATCCGGTCAAGGCAGTTTTGAAGTAGCAAACGGAAGAATGCCAAAACTCGGCTCTCTTGAATATCTTCTAAAAGCTGCGAACTTGGCTAAAAGCGGTCTGACAGGATTATCAATAAACAGCATTATCGATATAATTACGCCGCTAAAAACAGGTGAATTTGAAAGCATAAGCGGAAGCTACGTGGTAAAAGACGGTATAGCAGAAGATATAAACGTATATTCAAAAGGAAAAGACTTAAACCTATACCTTTCAGGTGCATATAATATCTCAAATGCTGTAGCGGATATGAAAGTATACGGAACACTTTCAAACAACATTACAAGCGTTCTTGGACGTCTTAAAAACGCTTCTTTAAACACCTTATTGAACAGAATACCATTCTTGAATAAAAACGAATTATCACCTGAATTAGAAGCTGAATTGAGAAAAATACCTAACTACGAAGTATATAATAATATATTCAGAATATTTGCCGTTGACATCGACGGAGACATCAACGGCATAAACTATGTAAAAAGCTTCAAGTGGGTTAAATAATTAATCCTAGTATAGCCCTTTCTTAACTTTAGGCCACGGATAATCAGACTCAAATTCCCAATTATCAAACTGTAATACAACAACACAATATTGAGGTGATGTTTTACACTTTTCAATAGCTTCGTCTCTTGATTTTAAATCATTTTTTACATAAGAAGTAAAGCTGGGTTTTTGAGTCTGGCAAATTGTAAATGGAAATCTGTCATACCCAAGTGCATTAGGATTTTTAGCTCCATTTACATCATAAGTTATATCAATACAACCACCATTTCCCCACATAGCAAAAGATCCATCTGCAAAAATAGTTTTAAAACGTTTTCTTGAATCTTCTTTCGAGTATCCTCTCGACGCAATTTTCAGATATTTTGCTAGAAATTTGTCATAATATTCCTCTGCTAATTTATCATTTGCGACTGCATTATAACTGTTATCATCATTACGAATTATATCCGACTTATCCCAATATTCTATAGGTCCATTATCATTTTCAGATAACAAAATTGCTTGAGACATTGCACTATAGAATTTTTTCAACCTTGATGAAGCTTCTTTTTGATATTGTTTGTGAATTAATGTCGGCAAGGTCATTGCCGCTACTATGCCTATTATTCCTAGGGTTATCAGCACTTCTGCTAAAGTGAAAGCTTTTTTCTTTTTCATAAGACCTCCGTTTATTTTTTATTACCTGTTTTTCAAAAATTTTTGCACCAAAACCCACCGTGTCTTTTGGCACGGCTTGCTTTTCTGCTCTTTTTCTTCTAATCGGAGGTCTAAGTCGGAAATACTTAATTTAACTGTTAGTTGGTAGCCCCCCCCCCCGAAATTCTGTCTATAATTGCTTTTTGCATACATTCCTCCTTCGTTATTTATTATAACATATTTTGAACAACTCTTCAATACTATGGAACCGGATCATATCCGCCTTCATGCCAGGGATGACACTTGGAAATTCTTTTTATCCCAAGCCATCCGCCTTTTATCACACCATATTTTACTATAGCTTGTCTTGTATATTCTGAACAAGTAGGCGTAAATCTACAACTTGGCGGTGTATATTTAGAAATCATTTGATAAACTTTAATTAAAAATAAAACAACTTTTTTCATACTAACTTACCGGATAATTTTCTCCGATTGTATCAACGGCTTCAACCTTGATATCGGTAATCAATTCAGAATAAGAAATAACGACAATCGTTGGAATATGACGTTCAAGAAGCTGATACAATGGCAGACGAATTCTTGGGGAACAAAGGATTACAGGCTGTTGCCCGCAAGCTTGTTGAGCACGTACAATAGTCGTAGCTGCAGATTCAATTAATTCTTGAACCTGCATAGGATTTAACAGGAACATAGTACCAAGCTCTGTTCTTTGACAACTGTCATCCAAGATTTTTTCCCATTCAGGAGATAAAGTTAGTGCGTAAAGAACTTTATCATCCCCAACGTTTGACAAACATATCTGACGACCTAAAGCAGCCCTCAAACGTTCTGATAAGATATCAGGCTCTTTTGAAAATCTTGCATAATCACAAAGTCTTTCAAATACAAATATAATATCCTTGATAGAAACTTTTTCCCTGATTAAGTTAACAAAAATCTTTCTCAAATCACTGGTAGAAATAATAGTCGGAACAAGGTCATTAACAAGTGTAGGGTCTTGGGATCTAACAAGTTCCATAAGTTTAAGAACATCAGTTTTTGTCATAACTTCATCAACGTGTTTTCTTACGCACTCTTGCAAGTGAGTAACAATAACATCAGTAGAATCAACAGCAGTCACAGAACGTGTAGCTTTTGCATCATCAAAATTAATCCAATAAGCCTGAGTCTGATAAGTCGGGTCAATACCGATGATTGCATCTTGAGGCACGTCTTTTCTTACAGAATCCCATTGGTCAGCAATTACCATTAAACGCCCAGGATATACATATCCCGTCGCAACAGTATTACCACGAATAGAAATCATATATTCGTTTGCATCTAAAGCTGATGAATCCATAATTCTTATGTTCGGCAAAATATAACCAAGCTCATCTGTAACTCTTTGACGTAAAGCAGCAATTTTAGCAAGCAATTGTCCTTCCTGGTCAGGGTCTGCAATTACAAGCAAATTAGAACCAACCTGTAAGCTCAAAACGTCAACCCCTAAACGCTCATACATTCTGTTCGGATTAACAAGATCTTGCATATTCTGACGAACACTTTCTAACTGCCCCAATTGAGATTGAACGTCTGCATTAATAAGTACAGAGAATCCAGCAATACCTAACCCGATACCAAAGAGTAAAAACGGCAGCCAAGGCAAACCTGTATATCCTGATGTCATCGCCATAAACAATAAGAATCCGGCAGCAAAAAATAGAGCATAAGGCTTACTCATAATTTGCGATGTAACATCAGAACCCAAAGATGCACTCTGAGCAGAAGAACGTGTCATAAAAATACCTGCAGCAATTGACATCAATAAAGAAGGAACCTGAGAGGCCAAACCATCACCGATTGTCAAAATTGTATATTTAGAAACAGCATCGGCAAGAGGCATCTGGTTCATTAAACAACCAACACACAATCCACCGATAATGTTGATAAGTACAATGATAATACCTGCGATAGTATCCCCTTTTACAAACTTCATCGCACCATCCATAGAACCGAATAAATTTGACTCTCTTTGTAGATCCTCACGTTTTTTAGTAGCTTCTTCAGGAGAAATCAAACCCGCATTAAAGTCAGCATCAATAGTCATCTGTTTACCGGGCATCGCATCCAATGCAAACCTTGCCGCAACCTCAGCGATACGTTCAGCACCTTTGGTAATTACCATAAACTGAACAACCGTAATAATTAAGAAGATTACACCACCAACAACCATATTACCACCGGTAACGAAAGTTCCGAATGCGTGAATTACCTCACCGGCCTCACCTTTTGCCAAGATTAACCTCGTAGAAGCAATTGATAATACCAAACGAAACATTGTACCAATAAGAATAATTGACGGGAATGAAGATAATTCCAGAGTTTTTTGTACGTACAGGGCAAACATCAGCAAAACAATACCCAGAGTAATATTTAAACAAATACAGAAGTTTATAACACAATTTGGCAATTCAACAAGCAAAATTAACAGCAATGCCAATACAAACAATGCCATAAATAATTCGCTCATTGGATTTCCGCCGCTTCCGCCTTGTGCCATTAGACTTCTCTTAACGCCTCACTAACTACTGACAATTGAGTTTCAATTGTCGCATCTACTACCCCGTTACTTGTCGTAACCATACATCCGCCTTCTGAAATATTTTCATCTGCAAAAACTACAACTTTCGCATCCATCCCTGCTAAATTCAAAATTTCAGGAACCGATTGTTTAGTAATGTCGACCTGCGTAGGATTTACTCTGAGTACAATTTTTGTTTCCTCTTTTGATAACCCTTTCATAACTTCTACAATCGTATTTATAAGTACCTGAGGTTCTTCCGATACTTCTTTTTTAATAATTTTCTTTGCAATATCAACACTTATCTCAAGAATTTGAGGTGCTATCTGCTCATATACATCTTGTGGAGTATTCATAAATACAGACAGTGTATTTTTAAAAGTTTCCAAATCAACTTTTGCTTGCTCCAGTCCTGCCTGATACCCTTCCTTTGATGCAGATTCTCTAATAGCATCAGCTTCCTCTCTAGCACGTGAAATAAGATTGCGGTCATCAACCCTTCTAAAGCCACGACGACGATCCCCGCGTCGTCTTTCCTGACGCTGCGTAAAATCTATATTATCTAAACTAAAAAGATCAACTTCATCTGGATTTTCAACTTCATTCTCAATTTCAGACTGAGAGGCAACATCATCGATAGACTCATTTTCTTCAGATAAAACTTGAGACTCTTCGGACAAATCAGTACCAAAAATTTCCTCAGCCCCATCGTTATCACTTTCGACAACTTGAGACTCAGGAGAAAGTTCCTCTTTCCCACGTCTTAATGTTTTCTTTTTAATAATCATGATTTACTAGTATTATACACCATTCTCCAGATGAGTGGCAATAACATCGGCAATTCTCGGTGGAATTGCATAATATTCATCTTCAAGAGCATTAAAAACAAAACGTCTGACTTTCTGTCTTTCCAATTGGAGAGCTAATTCCAGCTTATTTTTATCATAATTTTGGGCAGCCTCTTTTACTCTTTCAATAATTTTATTTTTGTTAATTTCTGTTGCGCCGGGTAAATTTTCAGCAAACTCATCCAAACATTTCATTGTAAGAGTAGGGTCAACTTTATCCTCCAAACCATTAACATACATATATTTGATAACTGTACCTGCTGTCTCTTGGTCAAAACGCTCCAGAATTGATTGAACTTTTTCTTCATCAACACGTTTTAATAGCAGAGCTAGAGTAACCAGTTTCAAGAGTTTAGGCGGTGCATAAGGACTTTTTTTAGGAGTTGACACATCGGATGCACCTTGAACTGCAGGAACATTTGCCTGAGGAGTTTGAGGCTGTGCATTCTGAACAGGAGCAGGCGGAGGTGGAGGAGGAGGCGGTGCTGCTTGTTGTGCGGCTTGAGCTTGAGCCACTTCTCCATTATCTTGCATCTGTTGCATCATTTGATCAATATTTGACTGCTTCGATGCCTTTTCCATTAATTGTTCATCAATTTCACCTTTTGTCTTTAATTCAGCTATTGAATCAAGATATGTCTTTTTCACATGGTGTTCAATAAGTTGTAGAATTTGATCTTGAGGAAGCCCTTGTTTAAAAGTTTGTTTGGCTATTTCAAATATGGTAAATGCAATTTTTTGCATTATACCATCCCAGTGAATTTGAGGAATACCTGATCTTATAAGGTCAACAGATTTGTGGAATGACCATTCCGCAATAATTTGAGTAATCATTGTCGCCTGATCGGCATTAAAATTAGACTCTGTATCATTATATAAAGCTTCACCGGCCATTGTCGAAAAGTTTAAGAGAGTATTTACGACATAAGCCTTTTGATTTTGGTCAAAATCCTGAGGAACAAGCTCTTGTGCCTGCTGTGTCAAATTTTGTGCGAACGCTTTATAATCAAATCCTTTTATAGCCATTTTCTAAACCACTTTATTTTTGATTTACTTGTATTATCCTTTTTTATTTTAACCTACACAATTGTTAAGTTTAAGACCCTTTTTCAATCCAGCTCTTAATCTTATCTGCAGCATCCTCTCCATCTGCATCAGAAAGATTTGCAGACATATTTTCCAAAGTAGAAAGCATTTCTTCAGGAGAACGAATTGCAATATATTCTCTATTTTGCTGTTCAAGAAGACCTTCAGCCAATTCTTTTTGTCTGTCTGACAATTGAGCAGCTCTCATATTGACATCACTTAACTCTCTATCCTGTTCAGCTTCTTTTTGTCTTAATCGTTCAACTTCCATAGCGTTAGCTTCCTGAATTTGACGAACTTTATCCGATACTGCTTTGAATACAACAATCAAACCAACCGCACTCAATGCAACTGCTAACCACCAAGGATTACCGCTTTCATCAGGTTTTGGAAGATTTACAGGTCTATCTGAAGCTAAATACGGATCAACTGAATCTGAGAACGCAATTGAAACATTTTCAGGATTTACTTTTGGACTAGCAGCTTTTGCAACTAAAGCTCTTAACTCTTCCACTGTAGTTTCAGCAGGAAGTGCACTTTTTTCCATGGTGACGGCAACAGAAATATCCTCTACCATACCCGGTTTTAAGTATTCATTTAACTGAGTTTTGCTAACTCCATATTGAGTTTCTCTGGCTGATCGTGAATAGCTTCTGTCCTGACTGGAATCCATTCCACCGCCTGCAATACCGTTTGGCAAATAGACACTCACTGCATTAACATTTTTATTACTGTCACGAGTTTGATCTCCTAAACCTTCCGTAAAGGATTGCTCATTAACAGAAGCTTTTCTTGTAGGGTCATAGTCTGTACTGTATTTTTCAGCAGGTGCCTGTCTGAGGAATGTACTTACGGTTGCAACATAATTTCCTTTACCGATTAATCTGTCTAATTGTAATTGGACTTTTTGCTGCATATATTTATCGTTTTCTTCAATTCTGGCAAGCATTTCATCACTTGCATTCATTATACTGTGATAAACATTACCGTTTGTATCCGATATTGAAATATTTTCAGCCTCTAATCCTGATACACTGCCTAATAAAAGGTTTGTAATAGCTTTAACTTTTAATTGGTCAAGCTTTGTACCGATAGGAACTACAAGCTGCACTGTTGCAGTAACAGGTTTTTGCATCGAAGTAAACATTGTCTGTTCCGGAATTGAAATAAAGACAGAAGCATTATCTACCCCGTCAATTCTTTTAATCAATCGAGAAAGTTCACCATTTATTGCACGGGTAAGTCTGATTTTTTTATCTTCTTTTGTTGATGTGAAATCACCCTTATCAAAAACTTCCAAGCCTACATTTTGATCCATCAACCCGCTTTGTACAATTGTCATAATCGCACGATCACGCTGTTCTGTAGTACATTTTTTTTGACCTGTTGTACAATCACCTTTTTTCAAATAGATATTTGATTTTGTACCATCCAAACCTCTGCTTGCAGCGATACCTTCTTTAGCAAGTAAAGATTGAATTTCAAGTGCTTTACCCAAATTATCTGTAGTAAGGAGGTTTACATCTTCCTTAATCGGTTGTTCACTCATTTCGGTACCATTTTTAGAACTGTTATTGGCACCTGCAATACCAATAGTTACAATAAATGCCAAAATTATAACAACAGCACCTATAATCCCATATAATAACGGTTTATTCTGTAATATTTTTTGAAAGTCCATTTCTTCCCCGGTCTGATTTTTTATAAATTACTACAATATATTCTACACCTGAATTTGCATAACTTTATCATACGCCTGAATGACTTTTCCGACAGCTTGTGTTGCGATATTGACACTTACTTCAGATTTTGCCATTGCTGTCATTACGTCGTGAATATCTATGTTAGTATTCCCTGACATAACATCTTTTAATAAATTATCAGGAGCATTTAATTCCGTATTAAAGTTTTCAACAAGTCCCGATAAAACTGTTTTAAAATCACCTGTAGCAGGAGTTTCCATTCTATCCATTCGGGCAGACGGCATTCCGTATACTCCCGAATCAAGTTTTGTATGCTGAATTCTGTCTGGTAAATTGTAACTCGGATAAAAACTGCTCATATTATATATTCCTCCTATTTTATTCTATCGCATTTTATCGGAAATTTTACAGTTGCACGTACAAAAATCATCCGTTCGTATTAGAAATTCGGACAAAAAAAGTACATATTATACCTACAATATGTACTTAATGATTTTTTTTAATAAGTCTAATTATAAAGAAAATAAATCAGTTTAAAGTTTTTATATTTCTTTTATCGTTTTTATTATCGTTAAATATTTTTTTAATTCTTTTGAGGTTGATCTCCTCAGAATATCAACTAATATATAAAAGGTTGGATCTTTAAAATCATGGGTAATATCAAAATCTGCGAGTCGCATATCCAAAACTTCAATAATAGAAAGAAGTGTCCTTAATGTAGGATAATGCTTACCTGATTCTAAACGCGATAATTGCTTTTCATCCATATCAACTTTTTCAGCTAAAGCATATTGTGTTAACCCCTTATTCAAACGACCAGCTCTTATTGTAGCCCCTATATATTTTTTTATTACTTCATCATTATGCATTATTTTATTACTCCTAAAGACTTTTAAAGATATTTTGTGATATTTTAATCACTAACGACACTTGACAAAACGCAACTTATGCTTTAAAATGTGTATAATATACCACCATTAATTATTTTCTTTTTTTAAACAAAGGATTTTATGCAAACATTAATAGGATTTTTATTTATAGTATTTATTTTATACATTTTGGGTGCAACACTATTACCTTTTATTATATTTACATTATCAATATTGATATGCATTTTATATAATATATTGATAGTCCTAATGAAAATCATGAAATTTTTATATCCATACGAAGATAGTACTACCAGCTAATATAAACAATAGGAGCATTTAAATGAATATTAAATCTTTATTACTCTTAAACTTATTAATTATTATTGCAATGCCTGTATATGCACTAGATTGCAATAAAAAGCCCTGCCATAAAAAATGTATAAGCAACCAATCTGAACCAATTAAAATTCAGTGTATGTGTAAAAAAAGGAAAAACGTTTACTATAAATTAGCATTAAACTTTGGTACTGGAGTTCCTGAGTATAATGAAGCATGTGATGGAAGTTTTGAACAATATGCAATCAAATATTGTGAAGCTAAAAGGTACTATGATAATGCTTATCTTAGCAATCCGTATTATACATATACATATACACCTAAATATGATCAAATATGTGATGGTTCATATGAAGAATATTCTAGGAAAATACAATTATTAAAACAAAATCAGGCAATAAACAATATGGCAGACGCTCTACGAAAACCTGTAGAAATAAATGTAAATCATAAAGGAACAATCAAACAAGACATCCAATTAAATGGTACAATTAGAACCAATAATTATAATTATTGGTTTTAATATAATTAAGCTTCGTTCAGTTCTCTTCTGATATCATCTACTGTAACATGAAGTACAGGAGAATTTTCGTCTTTTCTTAGAACAACCGCTTTTATACCGGATTGTACAATAAATCTTTTGCAAAGAATACAAATAAAATTATGTCCCCAAATATACATAGTAGCATCTTTGCATCTATCCTGACCTGCTTGTATAATTGCATTTTGTTCAGCATGAATTGAACGGCAAGTTTCATAACAGGTACCTGATTTTATATTATGCTTGATACGATAGCACTCACCTCGTTCCGCACAAGATTCCACTTTGGAAGGTGTACCGTTGTATCCGGTTGCTTTAATTTTTTTATCTTCTCCGACAATTACAGCACCCACTTGTGCTCTTATACAATTAGAACGGCTTGCACAAGTTTTTGCAAGATCCAAAAAATAATCTTCCCACGATTTAATTTCCATAATCTTAACTCCTTGAGTTTTTCACTCCGGTCATAATCATTGCTATATTATACTTATTTGCAAGGGCAATTATATCTGCATCTTTTGCTGAACCGCCTGGTTGAATTATCAATGAAATTCGACCTTGAGCTGCTGCATAAATTCCATCCACAGTCGGTAAGGTATTATCAAGCACCATAACTGCATCCTTTGATGTATCACAAGCCGTATTCAAGGCTTGCTCTACGCCTGCTACAGGATTTAAATGACCTTGTGAAATTGCTACTGTTTTAAAATTATTTGCAATGACAATAGAATTAGTTCTTGCGAACTTTGATACTTTCCAAGCAAAAACCCCATCCTCTATCTGCTCTTTTGTAGGCTTTGCCTTTGTAACTATCTTGAAAGATTGTACAGGTAATTCACTCTTATTAAAATCCTGAATCAATGTTCCGAACGGAGTGATTTTTACAATTTTATGCATATAGGCTTTTAATCTGTTCAACGGAGTATTTAACTTTACGATTTTTAAAAATAAATTACTGCGAAGCAGTTGAAAAGCTTCTTCATCAAAATCAGGGGCAACTACAACTTTTACAGCCATAGAATTAATATGTTTAGCAACTTCAAAATCAATTTTTTGAGAAAAACCAATAGTTCCAAAAAATGATGCAATTGGGTCGCAATCAAAAGCTTTATTATAAGCTTCCTCAATAGTACGGCCTAAAGCAACACCACAGGGCATCGAATGTTGAACAATAGCAACGGCATTAACGTCAAAGAATTCACTTACAATATTTGTCACTTCAACAACATTATTCATTTCATTATAAGAGAGTTCTTTACCATCAATCACTTCATAATCAACCATTTGAGGAGATTTATAAAGCTCTGCTGCTTGTTGAGGGTTTTCGCCGTATTTTAACTCTCTGAATGTTCCAAATTCATACTCATCTTTTTTATACCAATCATTCGGATTTTCATTTGAATTTTCAAATATTCTTATATTAATTCGTTTTGCCATAAATACCTCGCTACCATATACAAAATTACCATAAAAAAAGATTTTATTTCAAGTTGAAACTTTTGTTACTTAGCATTTTGTAACCATAAGTACATAATTCAGCCCCTTTTGGTTGAAATAATTTTTTGTCTTTAATATAATTTTGTTGGCAATAATAAAAATAATAGAGGGAAAAATGGCAACTAACAGAATGACAGAAGGTGTAGGTAAAAAAATTGTTGAAGCATTAAAACAGCAATCAGATATTGAAATTACACCTGTAAAAGAAGAAGATAATTTTTCAACTCCGGTATATGAAGTATCGGATGACAATGAAGTCATTCAACCTCAGCAAAATATTCTTGCCGACGAAGTTGAAACTCCGGTAAATGAACATACTGAAACAGTTCATCCATCGTTTAATTTTGCAAATTCTCAAAATATTAATGAAACATTTAACTCAACTTTAATGAGTTTTCAACAAAAAGAAAATATGCAGGCTATTGAAGATTTTGAATTGCCTCCGAATGTTGCAGTATTAAAACAACTCATTAACAAACTTCCATCAGGAGTCACAAAACAAACCGGAGCTCAGATAATCAAACAAACTATGGAAGCTCTTGGAATTTCAATGACAGGAGTTTTGCAGGAAGCTCAACAGGTACAAGAAAGCCTAAACCAATCAGTTAGAGATTGTCAGACAAATATATTAGAATATAAAAAACAGATTTCTATGCTTGAGACTCAAGCTCAAAAATATCAAAGACAATTTGCAACTGTCAATGATATCATTAGCTTATTTATTCAAACCAGTAAGTAATATTAATAGCTAACTTTATATGGGTAGTCATCTGGAATTTTCCAATTATTTAGTTGAATTATAGCAGTGCAGTAATGGTTATTTACGCTGCCAACTTTGCAACCTGCATCTGCATTATATAAAGAGTCTTTGTTCCCATCCCAGTTAAATTTATAAGGTTCAGGTCCTTTATTTAAGTGGAATGAACAACGGGTAGTACTGCAGGTCGGATTATAATAAAACATAAATGCACATTTTCCTAAAGAATCAAATCTTCCAGAATATTTTTTTAAACAACGATTTGGGTCTCCCGGATAAAAAATTAAATCAGACATATAGTCACCTCTAGCAGCTGCCATTGCACTACCGTCAGCAAAATATACCATCAAACGGCCTTCATCACTTAGTGTTTCTGTTTTTACAACTTTCATATAAGGCCTTAAATATTTATTAAACCATCTTTCTTGGTTTGAAGATCCCTGTACAGGATTTCCGTCTTTATCAAATTCTGCACCATGTAAACCTGCCTCATACCAATCCTTTTTATCACCATAATCTACTTCAGCCATTTTTATTGCCTGATTTATCGCTGAATAAAATTTCATTAATCTTGTCTCGACTACTCTATTGTTATTTTTTTGTATAAGTGTAGGCATTGTCATTGCAGCAACAATTCCAATTATACCTAAGGTTATTAGCACTTCTGCTAAGGTAAAAGCATTTTTCTTTTTCATAAGTCCTCCGTTTATTTTTATTGCCTCTATTTCAAAATTTTTACATCACAAATCACCGTGTCTTTTGGCACGGCTTGTTTTTTTGCTCTTTTTTATCAAATCGGAGGTCTAAGTCGGAAATGCTTGACTTATCTGTTAGTCGGTAGCCCCCCCCCCCGAAATTCTATCTATTTGCAGTTTTTGCATACATTCCTCCTTCTTTTGTTGTATAATTATTATAACATATTTTTGTATATTTTTGAAGTCTTTTAAATTTTTAAGGGGGCTGAGTTTTATAACTCAGCCCCCTTTGTTATTCTTTCAAGTAATTATTTACACTTCGTCTTTCCGTTATAATTTAAATCCTTACACTTCAAATAATCCTTGTTTCCATTCTCAATAAACCAATTTGTACAGGTATAACCATTCTTATCCAAACAGAAAGATTTAAACAGACTCTGCTTATTAGCCAATGTCTCATCCCAGCCAGATGGTCGAATACCATTAACGGATTTAAAATAGTAAAAATAAAAGAAATCGTTACCCAATTGATTAGGTTTTTTCCAACCATTTAAATCTACATATATCTGAAACCAACAGGTATCATTAGTGAACTGAAACATCATAATTGCTCCATCAGGTAATAAAAAACTTGCTCTTGTAGTTGCATTAGCCCATGTATTATAATTTTCACCAGTGGATGATTTATACATTACACTAGGAAAACATGATTTTAAATCCTCTTCACAAGTTTTTATTGATTTAAATTGCTCTTTATATCTTTCCATCAATAACGTTGAATTTGTCTGCTGATCATCTGTCCATTCCCAACCTTCTACAGGTCCATATTCTTGTTCCAAGCTCAATGTTGCTTGCAGTAGTTGGGAATATATTTTCTTTAAATGAGTATAATCTGATTTGTCTTGATACTTTTGTATCAAAGTCGGTAATGTCATTGCCGCTACGACTCCGATTATTCCTAATGTGATTAGCACTTCTGCTAAGGTAAAAGCATTTCTCTTTTTCATAAATCCTCCGTTTATTTTTCTTGCATGTATCTCACAAATTTTGCACAACAAATCACCGTGTCTGTTGGCACGGCTTACTTTTCAGCTTATTTTCGTCAAATCGGAGGTATAAGTCGGAAATGCTTGATTTATCTGTTAGTCGGTAGCCCCCCCCCCCGAAATTCTATCTATATAAGCTTTTTGCATACGTCCTCCTTTTCCTGTTTATTATATTCATTATAACATATAGCTCAGCAATTTACAACTTGCTGAGCTATATTTAAATCTATTGATATGAAAATGCTTGTTGAATATTTTTATCAACTCTCGCTCGACAGGAGTTATATTCTGTTTCTACCATTTTCAGCTTAGTTTGATATTGAAGCATTTGCTGTTCTAATTTCTGATCTAACAACTTTAATTTAGCTTGACGCTGGTTAAGGGTCTTTACTATCGGATTATCCGAGTCATAGTCATTACCTACTTGCATTAAATCATTACAAGATGTCATCAATTCCGAACGTGTCTGAGTAATTAATTGGATTTTGTATTCTAAATCCATCCTTACATTGTTCAGATACTGCATTCTAATTGTATCAACTATGAGACCCATTTTCTATTCCTTCTATCTTGTTTCGTTAAGGTTATTCCCTTTCAAGAAGCTATGTTGATTATTTTCTGCAATCAACTGTTCCATTTTCTGAAACTGGTGTCTGTGATAATTCAATCTGTACTGAGCCATCTTTAATTTCTTTTTCATCGTTAAGAAATCTTTTAAACCTTCTACGATAGAATTTATCAGAGCTTTGATAGGGCTTTTCCTTATCAGGAAATTCCTTGAATATATCAGGAAATCTATTATCCTTTTTATATTCATTACTAAAGTATCTCGAAGCATTTTTCTCCTTACACTTTAGTTCTACATGTATATAAAAACAATCGGGCGAAATTTATTGCCTTTTATGTAAAGTTTTTTAACATGTCTTAACTAAAGTGGTTATCTGTTTACTCTTGATGTATCAGCACTTTTGGAAAATGACATTTCATCACATTCCTTTTTATTTAACGGAAAGTTTGGCTGAAACTTTAACGCAGAAAGCGTATGCGAAAATAATCCGCAATAAAATTTTACAATTCTTCCTGCTACACTACACACTATATTTTCTTTTTGACTATATTTTCTCATAATTCTATAAGTTCTGGATAGCTTTACTATCGCCATCAATTGATTCTTTAAGCATTTTCTTAACAACATCGCCCTGAGTATCAAGCATTTTACAAACGGTTTCAATATTTCGAACCTTATTTGAAAGTATGGTATCAGCATTAGCGGTAATATTACCGGTTACATTTTGGTAAGCAGCTAATGCTGCAGATGTTGTACCCTGCATCAAGTTACCCATTACAATCGCAGGAAGTCCGTATTCACCCAAATAAGGAGCAGCAGCCTGCATGATACCGCCCCATCCTGAAATAACACTTGCTACAGGGAGTACAATATTACGCCCGAGCCATCCATATCCGTTGGCTGAACCGACACCGTAAGCGGCAGCACTTGCAACATCAGCAATCCCGCCTAAGCTTGAGGCATAACCAGTTGCAACACCGCTTGTACTCGTGCCCCAACCGGTAATTGAAGCTGCACCGCCTGTAGCACTTCCGCCTAACCCCCAAGATATTGGAGCTGCACCGCTTGGGAAACCTGAATAATTATACAATGAATCTATACCATAGGCTGATCCGCCTGAAAATGGAGAATAATAAGACGTACCTGCAACATTCATTGATTCCGATGCACCAAAAACATTAGCAAAAGAGGATGGTGCAAGCAAACTTGCCATTCTGTATAAGAAACTTCCTGTCATCTCAAAACCGGTACCTGAACCGCTTCCTGATACAGTTAAATCTCTTAACTTATCATAAGTTTCAAATAACTGAGCTTTAGCGTCACCGCTTGCTGAGCCGAATTTGTTTGCTATTACCAGATAACTATCGTTTTTGTATGCCATTTGTACCTCTTAATTATTTTCCAAACTGTTTTACTAAACAGATTATTCAAAAGTCTTAAATGTAGACTCGATATTTTTATCAATAACTTTCTTAACAGCTTCCATTTCTGTTTGAAGAGCTTCCTGTTCAGTATCAAGCTGACGTAATCTTAATTCAAGAGTACGGTCTTCTTGTTGAATTCTTTCTGTTCTTGCGTTTATATCTTGAATTGCTTTTTCATAGACCTGCATATCATAGTTATACTGGTTCATTGCGTCCTGATAAGCATCCTGATCGGTTTCTGTCTCAGTATTCAAATAATATGTAACTGAAGAATCCTGATATCTGATAGTTTGAGGACGCCCTTGTTCATCCAAATCTACCATAGCCTTTTCGGTTCTTTCAATTTTTTCTTGTACATTTTTTGCTACATAGTAAGTCAATTTATCTTGATTTTCTGTAGGCAAAGATTGATCAGGACCGCTTATTGCGGAACTTGTTAAATCTTGTGCACAAGCAAAGCGAGTCTCACCTTGCCATTCCCAAGTATAAATATCCTCAGGATCTGCAAGTGCGATATTTGAATCAGGCCAATCTTTCAAAATCTGTTCATAAGCAGTCTTCAATTCAGGATCAGCAGGATCATATTTCTCTAACTTACAGTTGCCAACATAGGTAGGAACTCCCGATTCTACATAATAATCAGTCAAATCACCCGCTGTATCATCTGCAAGCCCGGATAAAGATGTAAAGTGAATTCTGCCATCCTCATCGGTATAACATCCTAAATCGTCTATATTTTTACTCATTGAAGGATAATCTTCAACTAACTTATCATAGACTTTTTTCTGCTCCAGATTAGTCGGATCATACTTACTTACCTGATTACCATTAACAGTATAAGTCAGATTACCTGTAGGTTCAGTTGTAACAATATCACCTCTGGTGGCTGTACCATCTACAATCGTATCAGTATTAGGATCTATATATCTGTCTTTAATATCACCTGCACCTTGCAATTCGGTTTCAGATACAAAGTGTAAATTTCCATCAGCATCTGTATATGTCTTAGCATCAGCTTCTGACATATCAGGGTATTGAGCTGCTAATCTGTCGTAAGCAGCTTTTTGTACAGGATCTGCAGCATCATAATCATTTACATTAAACCCGTTAACTGTATAAGTTTCATTTCCAGGTGTCCCGGCTGTTGTAATATTAGCTCTTTGAACAGTTGCTTCAGATGCCGTACCGGTCTGAACGTATCTGTCTTTGATATCACCTGTTCCTTCCAACTCGGTTCTTGATACAAAGTGCATACTTCCATCAGCATCCGTATAGGTCATCATATCATTTGGATCCATATCAGGATACTGTGCGACTAATTGATCAAAATTATTTTTCTGATTTGCATTAGCAGGATCATAAGTTGTTACATTATAACCGTTTACCGTATATGTAGGTTGTTCTACAGTATCAATATCATCTCTTGATATAACATCCTTTGTCGAAACATCATCTTGAACAACTTGAGGATTTGCTAATTTATTTTGAACACCACGATAAATATCTGCAAAATGGAAATGTGTAACAAGATAATTATAACCGTCAGGATCATTCTGTAATTCTGTCATACTGGAAATTTCTTCAGCTTCAGTTCCATCAGTATAAGTATATTTTAATTCTGTATAATCCTGAGTACTAGGAGCAGTAGGAACTTCCAATGCTAACAAGTCATTAAATGTATTTGCACTCTGATTTGCAAGTGCCGTACGTGCTTGGTTAATCTGTTGTCCTTCATATTCCACATTAGTTTTTCTTGCGGTCAAACCTAAATATCTTGCCTGTGAAGCTGCCATACCCATAAGCTGCTCTCCTCTACATATCTAATTTGTCTACTACATTAATTGTTATAATTATCTTTTTTAAAAAGTCAACATAACTACAATAAATTATACGGCAAGATATTATATTTTATACAATCAAATCAATAAAAATCATTCATCCGGAGGAGTGTATTCATTAAAAATAATATTTTTATTCTAAAAAAATGCCGGATAACCGGCATTTTTTACTTTTTAAATTTATCAATAAACATCTCTTTAGCTCTTTCATAAAATGTACCACCCTCATATTGGGTTATAGTTTCACCATCCTTTGTAATTTGAATTCTCGTTAATGAAGTTAAAGGATTTAAATTTTCGCATTTTTTCATTTCATTATCACCCAAAGAAGAAATATATCCTGAATAACTTTGCGTTTTTGGAGAGTCTTCCAGGTTTATAGGTGAAGCAACTTCATCACCTTTATTAAAAAATACAGTGTTGTAACTATTTTTTACAGTATTACCGTTAGAGTCCTTTATATTTGCAAAATCAACTTTATCTTTATCGTTACCATTATTAGTTAAGAATACATCAGTAAAACTGCAACCAATAAGATTATAGTTATCATCATTAGGACTATCTTCAATAGCCGCTAGGTTTAAACCGATAAAATCTATTGAGCCGTCTTTATTTTGTAAAATCCTTGGTGCTGTATTAGCATCAATACCTCCGGCACCACCATCCGGTTGTTTGCTATACGTAACAGTTGTTCCATCAGATAATGTCGCCTTATACAATTTATAAGTTTCAAAAATTCCCTCACTATTTTTAGAGCGAGTATTTTGTACTTCTATATCTTTTAAAAGACCTTTAGAAAATTCAATCCCACCCAAATCAATATGCGGTTTTGCGTTTACAGATGAAGTCGTTGTACCGTGACTTGTTCCATTTGCAGGAGTTACCTGTGTTTGTCTTCCATTTACACCATTCAATGCCATAATAATATCCCCTTTCAAAATTCCCCATTATCTATAGATATATAAAGTAATTTATTCTGAGGAAATTGCCTAATGCGACCTTGAATAACAACTAAAACGCAGACTATTAGAACGTTTCGCACAGATAAAATCTGATTTTACATTTATTTACACAAAAAAAGACCGATTATGAAACCGGTCTTTTTTTGTATTTATATTAAATAATTATTCAGCTTGAGTTTCTTCTGCCTCAGGCTCAGTAACTGAAAGAGCAATTCGTTTGTCTGTCGGGTTGAATTTCATGATATAAGTCATTATTTTATCTCCGACTTGCAAAATATTGCCGTTACGATTTTGAAGTTCAACAACTTCATTATGAGGCAACAAAGCTTCTACGCCAGGGAACACTTCTACAAATGCACCAAAATGCTTAATTCTCGTAATTGTTCCTTCAACTTTATCGCCTTCTTTAATTTGTTTTTCAGCTTCTAACCATGGATCAGGTTCCAAGTTTTTCAAACTTAAAGAAACTCTTTGTTTATCATGGTCTACAGCAATAACTTCCACATCAATCTTATCACCCACTTTTAAGATATCAGTAGGATGGTCAATCCAACGCCAAGACAGTTGAGATAATGGAAGCAAGCCATCAATTCCGCCTAAATCAATAAATGCTCCGAAATCTGTAATTCTAACAACATCACCTTTTACAATTTGACCAGGCTCAATTTGTGAGAATACATTTTTTCTAGCTTCTACTGCACTATCTTCATAAACTTTCTTGTTAGAAAGAATGAAGTTATTTTGCTGACTATCCAAAGTAAGAATTTTTAATTCAATTTTAGAACCGACTTCCAAGTCAGTTTCTTTTGTTCTTAATTGAGATGAAGGAACAAAACCTCTAACGCCTGAAATCTCAACAAGAATACCGCCTTTAACAATTCCAGCAACAGTACCAAGAATTGTTTCATCAGCAGATTTTGCTTTTTCAAGTTCTTTCCAAGCGTAAGCAAAGTCAACTTTCTTTTTAGAAAGAAGGAATTTACCATCTTCATCTTCTTCTCTGATAATCAAAAATTCATACTCTTGACCTTTTTGAAATCTATCTTCTACTTTTTCATCTTTTTCGACAGCTTCACGAGTTGGAACAATTGCAATTGTTTTTGCTCCGATATCAACCATCACACCGTGGCTGTCATAGCCGCATACAATACCTTTTACCAAGTCGCCTTTTTGAAACTTGTAATCGTATTGTTTTAGCAATTCTTCAAAATCTAATTCACTTGATGTCATCTTTACTCCATTGTCTAAGACATTATCTATTAACTTTGCTACCATTTTAGCAGACGAAAGTCAATATGTAAAGGTTTTTTAACCTTACTTAACATTTTTTTACAGCACAATACAGGCATATTAACAAACATGCCTGTTATTTATGCCAAATATTCAAACTATGACTTTAATGATTCTATCAAATCATTTATTGTTTTTTCTTGAACTTCTATTTCAGAAATTCTTTCTTTTGTCTGTTCAATAAGCTCTTTTGGGGCATTAGCAACAAATTTAGGGTTATTAATACGTCCAAGCAAAGACTTCTTTTCACCGGTTAATTTATCCAGTTTCTTTTGCTGACGCTTAATTTCTTCGTTAAAATCAATTAAGTTTTCGAGCGAAAGAACTATTTTTGAAGCTGACACTACCGCAGTTGCTGTTTTTTGAGGAATAGGAGCATCTACATCAGCGTAAGAAATATTTTCAACTTTCGCAAGTCTTTTAATATATGCTTCAATAGCTTCAAATATCGGCTTTTCATCATCTGTCGCACGGATTTCGATATCCATTTTTAAAGAAGTTGAGATATTGAAACTTTGTCTTACATTACGAAGAGACTTAATTGTTTCGAATACCAATTCCATTTCCTTCGCTTCTTGAGGGAAGGAAAGTTTACCTTCATAGACAGGGAATTTTGCAACGATAATCGCAGGGAATTCAGATTCTTTAGGAATTAACTGCCATACACGTTCTGTGATATGAGGCATAATCGGATGAAGCATTCTCAAAGACATATCAAGAACATATCTTAAAACTCTTTGAGTATTCGCTTTCAATTCTGAATCCTGTAATTGAATTTTAGCAATTTCAACATACCAATCACAATAAGAATTCCAGAAGAAATCATAAAGAATATGAGCTGTTTCACCAATTCTATAATCTTTAATATTCTCATTAATTTCTTTTGCAGTAGTATTTAATTTATCTAAAATCCACTTATCAGCAATAGTCAAATTATCAAAATCAATATCTTTATTATCAACACCATCGAGGTTCATCAAAACAAATCTTGAAGCATTCCAGATTTTATTAGCAAAATTTCTGCCATATTCAAACCTTTCTTCGCTCATTTTGATATCCTGACCACCATAAGTACAAAGTGATGTCATCGTAAATCTCAAAGCATCACAACCGTATTTATCAATAATTTTAACAGGATCAATTGTATTGCCTTTTGACTTAGACATTTTCTGTCCTTTTTCATCGCGGATTAGACCATGAATATATACGGTTGAGAAAGGAGCTTTTCCTGTAAATTCAAGACCCATAGTAATCATTCTGGCAACCCAGAAGAAAATAATATCAAAACCTGTAACTAAAGTTGTTGTAGGATAGAATTTTTTAAAGTCTTCACTATCGGTATTAGGCCATCCCATAGTAGAGAAAGGCCACAAACCTGATGAAAACCACGTATCAAGAACATCAGGATCTTGAGTATAATTTTCAGGATCAGGATTTTCTCTCGCTACAACCATTTCACCGGTTTTATTATGGTAATAAGCCGGAATCTGATGTCCCCACCACAATTGACGAGAAATACACCAGTCACGAATATTTTCCATCCATCCAAGGTAATTCTTTTCCCATCTGTCAGGAACAAACTTAATTCTGCCATCTTTTACAGCAGCAATAGCTTCTTTTGCAAGAGGTTCCATCTTAACAAACCACTGTTCAGAAAGTAACGGTTCAATTGTAGTACCGCAGCGTTGACATTTACCAACATTATGTTCATGATCACGAGTTCTCAATAAAAAATTATTATAAGAAAGCATTCCGATAATTTTTTCTCTGGCTTCATATCTGTCCAATCCGTGAAGTTCCGGAGGAACCTCTCCGCAAGCTTTCATTTTACCTTCACCGTCAATTACCCAAATAGGTTTAAGATTATGACGTTTACCAACCTCAAAATCATTCGGGTCATGAGCAGGTGTAATTTTAACAGCACCTGTACCAAAGTTTCTATCGACATATTCATCTGCAATAATAGGGATCTCTCTGCCTGAAAGAGGAATTATAACAGTTTTTCCGACAAGCTCGGAATATTTATAATCTTCAGGGTGAACAGCAATCGCAACATCTCCAAAAATCGTTTCAGGACGGGTTGTTGCAACAATAATCGCACCTGATTCTCCTTTTACAGGATAAGAAATTTCCCACATATGACCTTGTTCTGTGGCATATTCAGTCTCAACATCTGAAATCGCAGACTGGCAACGAGGACACCAGTTTACGATATATTTTCCTTTGTAAATTAAACCTTTTTCATAAAGTCGTACAAAGACTTCTTTGACAGCATCAGAACAACCTTTATCGAAAGTAAACCTTTCTCTTGAACGGTCAAAAGATGCACCTAATCGCTTGCACTGATCAAGGATAGCAGACTTATGCTCATTTGCCCAAGCCCAAGTTTCTTCCAAGAATTTTTCACGGCCTAAATCATAACGAGACAAACCTTTTTCACGAAGTTTTTTCTCAACAACGTTTTGAGTTGCAATACCTGCATGGTCGGTACCGGGAAGCCAAAGTGTTTCGTAACCGCTCATTCTGTGATAACGAGTAAGAATATCCTGTAAAGTTTCATCCAAGGCATGACCCATGTGAAGAACACCGGTAACATTAGGCGGTGGAATTACCATTGAATAGTGCGGTTTATCGCTTTTAGCATCCGCTTTAAAATACTCGCCGTCTTCCCAAAACTTGTAAATACTGGCTTCGGTATCTTTTGCATCATAAACTGTAGGTAAATCTTCAATCTGTATTGCTGTCATATAAAAAATCCCTCTTATTTTATCGTATAATTTAAAGATAACACAAAAAGGGATTTTTTAAAATTAAATAAAAATGTAAATATAAAATAAAATTATAACCGCTTATAATCGTATGATATAATTATTAATATGAAAAAATTTATCTTGATATTTATATTAATATTAATACCTCAAACAATAAAAGCTTTTGAACTTCCAAATATCTTGCCTGATAACATTTCAAAAAATGATCTGAACTCATATCTAAACAAACAATCTCTAGGAATGCCATATTGGAAAGCTCTTGAACAAAATATTCCATTTCTTTTAATATTTGCAAACTCGGACAATTTATTTTCTCTAATCAAACTCGCCCCAATAGCACAAATGGTATATGATGAATACCAAAATAAATACAATTTTTGTATTCTAAACACCAAATATCAAGAAAACAAAGATTTTGCAAAATTATTTGATATATATGAAATTCCTGCACTAATTATAATTGATACGAAAACAAAAACATACTCTTATGTAGAAAAAAAATATTATAACCAAAGAAAAATTAGACAAATACTAAATTATTTTTTAGAAAATAGTAATCCATAAAAAAGGCTTCGTAAAATACGAAGCCTTTTTTTATTTTTATAGCTAAACCTATGCTTTTGGAATAGAGTTGGCAATAATTTCCATTTCGTCCAACGAAGCATATACAGCATGGCATCCGCAGTCAACATATAGAATCTGCCCTGTAGTTCCTGTAGATAAGTCAGACGCCAAGTATAAACCGGCTTTTCCAACATCCTCAAGAGAAACGTTACGTTTAAGCGGAGCTTTTGCAACTGCAGCTTTAAGCATTTTATCAAATCCAGAAATACCTTTTGCCGCAAGAGTTTTAACAGCACCAGCTGAAATACAGTTAACTCTAATACCTTTTTTACCTAAATCTGACGCCAAGTATCTCATTGAAGATTCTAACGCAGCTTTAGCTACACCCATAATGTTGTAATTTGCAACAACATATTCAGAACCCAAGTAAGTAAGAGCGAAAATTGATCCGCCTTCATTCATAATAGGTTCTGCATGTTTACAAAGTGAGATTAAAGAGTAAGCACTTACACCCATTGCCAAATCCCAACCTGCACGAGACGTATCAATGAATCTGCCTTGTAAATCTTCTTTAGCTGCAAAAGCTACAGCGTGAACTACAAAGTCTAATTTTCCATAAACTTTTTCACATTCTTTGAATACAGCAGCAACTTCATCTTCCTTTGTAACATCACAATTCATGATGATTTTTGCACCCATTTCTTCAGCCAAAGGTCTTACACGTTTTTCCATAGCTTCACCTGCATAAGTAAAAGCTATGTCTGCACCTGCTTCATGAAGTTGTTTTGCAATAGCGTAGGCAATACCATGAGTATTTGATACTCCGAAAATAACCCCTTTTTTACCTTCCATTAATTTCATACTTATATCTCCCTCTTAAAATTACTAACTAAAATACATAAAAATTTTATCAAAAATAAAAAATTTAAGCAAATTTAAAAGTAATAAAAATATATTAACAAATGTAACAAGTTTTAAACATGCTGAAATCAAGGCTTTCAGAGAAACTTTATATATATGAGAGAGAATAACTACGGAGAGCTTTACATTGAGTATTAATGTAAACAATTTAAGCAAGGCAGATTTAGTCAAGCTCGCAATGCAAAAGCAAAGCGGGAAGACAAGCTCTGCAAATCAACCGTCTTATATGACAAAGAACGGTTCAATATTCAATGCTCCGAATTTACAAAATACAGCTCAAACAACCAAAGCCGAGAAGACCTCAACATCTGATGGAATAGAGAAATTAAACAATGCTAAAAATTCTCAAGAATCAAAATTATATAATAATATTGATAACATTAAAACTGCAGAACAAGGTAGAGAGGCTATTGCACAATTAAAACAAGACATGGAAGGGTTAAATCCGCTCCAAAAAATGCCTCTGCGAGCAAAACTAAATAAACTGGAAGAAAAACAAAAAGATTTAGCTAAACAAGAATTTGAAGATTCGCAAGCTAATCTAAAAAGTATAGCTCAAGGTAACGGAGCTATAGATAAAGACGGAACATCTACAAAAAGTACATCATCTAAAGATGGCGGAAGCGTGAGTGCAGAAGAAGGAAAAGCTCAAGCTGAAGATGCCGAACAAGAAAATGCAAAACTTGAAAAACAAACAGCCCAAACAGAAAAAGATGCAAAAGAAGTTGAAGGCTATCAAAAAGATGCAAAGAAAACGCAACAAAATGTAAAAAAAGATGAAGCTAAATTTAATAAAGAAATAGCTAAAGAAAGTAAAACAATACAAGCAAATCAACAAGAAATGGCTAAAGAATCACAAACCATGTCCGAAACAAGGGCTGAAATTGATTCTTTACAAGCAGAACTACAAAGCTTGACAGCTGACAATACAGGTGTCGGAGAAAGAAGTGCATTTTCATTAAAACTTGCTGGCGAACAATCCCCTCAACAAGCAAACGGTTCATTTAATTCTAGCTCAGCATCAAGCTCTGATGATACAAATAGCAGAGTAGCTGAACTTCAAGCTCAAATTGGTGAAAAAGCAGGAACAATGGAAGTTAGCGGACAAAAACTTCAAAAACTCCAGACATCTACAAATAAATCTATTACAGTAATGCATAATAAGGTTAGATTAAAATCAATCTATTATCAAACTGCACAAAAGACAATGGAAGCAGAGCAAAAAACAACTGATAAAATAATGAATGTTGCAAACAAAATAGATGATATTAGTCAAACAGTATCTCAAGTTGGTAAAACACTTCAATATGTTGGTAAAGGTATGATTATTGCAGGTAAAGCAATGTCTTCTAACCCATTTACCGCAGCTGCCGGTGCCGCATTAATTACAGCAGGCGGCTTTACTCAAAAAGCAGGTACAGTAACAGAAATGGTTGGTAACTATGGTTCAATGGCTGCAAATGTAACAAAAACAGCTTGTAATGTAGCTGATGGTAACTTTGCCGCTGCATTACAAACAGCAGGAGCTGCAATTCAATCAGGAGCAGCCGCTCAAAAAACAGCAACAAGCTTAAATGAACAAATGGATGCGATTAATGAACAAGTTGAAAATGCTAAAAACGAGCTAGCCGCAGGAACTGCAGCTAACCAAGCTGCAAAAGAAATGGCAGCTAACGGAGAACTTGATGGAACCGGAATGACGAAAAAACAAGCTGCTGCCGGGATGAAAGAAGAAATGATGGGTAAAATCAATTCAGGTGAAGTAAATGGTCAAGAGTTACTGGATCAAGTTAAGAATAAAGATACATTAGCTCAAGCAAAAGCTACTGCCAAAGGAACATTTGGAACAGTAGAATCTGATTTTGCAAAAGCTGAACTTACAGGTCAACAAGCATTAAGAGATGCTGGAAAAGAGCTTAGCGATAAAAACATTAATAAAGCAACAAAAAATGCATATCAACAAACTTTAACTGATAAAGCTTCTTTAAGAAAAGGTACAGGAAACGTCATAAAACAAGGAACCTCATCTTATGATAAACTGGCTCAAGTTGGAAAAGGTCTAACCGAAGTCGGAGCAAAAGCTTCAAAAGGCACTCAACAAGCAGGCAGAAGCACATCCAAATCATATTCTTATCCAAGTTATAACATAAACTACAATAGACTTGCAAAAGGTGAAGAACTAATGAATCGTAGAATGATATAAAAAAAGGTCAATTAAAAAATTGACCTTTTTTATTATTTCATTGATAAAGCTTGACTCGTTGCTTCTAATAGTAAATTCATATAAAGAATTTTATTAGCCGTCGCCTCATCAAGATTTATAAATTCTGCACCAGCTCTTCTATCAGTAGCTGTCACAACCTTTACATCAGTTTTGACATTTAAATCTCCGCACTCAATTTCAACAGGTAACACATCGCCTACTTTTAAAGTATTATTATGTTTTAAGGCAATACCACCTCTTGAAATATCAAGAACCGATTCAACAGGAATACTTTCAGATGTACTAGCCAATTCTACAGGAGTTAAAGAATTATTTGCATTAAATCTTATATATTGACGTTTATCAATCACAGGAACATTATCTGAAACATCCTTTCGTTGAACCCAAGTCTTATAATCGGCATCGTTCCTATCAAATGTCGGTGATGTCGGCTCGGTCGGAGTCGTTGGCTCGGTCGGAGTTGTCGGCTCGGTCGGAGTCGTTGGCTCAGTCGGAGTCGTTGGCTCAGTCGGAGTCGTTGGCTCGGTCGGAGTCGTTGGCTCAGTTGGAGTCGTTGGCTCAGTTGGAGTCGTTGGCTCAGTCGGAGTCGTTGGCTCAGTCGGAACTACTAAATTATCATCATCTTCTTCCGTACCTTTTTTATCATCAGGAATAATATCGCCATCTACATCATAATTCGGATCATCTTTTTGGATACTTCCACCATAATAGTAATCGCGTTCAGAATCGTCTCGGCCAATATCTGCTAAATCGTCAGGTCTTACAGCTTTACCTCGAATTGAAGTTTCTTCATTACAATTATTGGTAATTTTATTTGTTCTTTCATCTACATAAACATTAGAAAGATTATATTTATCAGAACCTTCTATCTGACCTCTGTTTTTACCCAAATTAAAATAGTACCCTCCGGCATAAGCATTATCAGCAATTAAAGTAAGAGGCTGTTGTTCAGGTCTGTCATGTCTTCCGCCTCTGACTTTACCATTTTTTATTACGATTATTGAATCCGGATCATGATTTGGATTTTCTTTCGTCCCCAAATCCAAAGCTGCTATAGTAACTTTTTTAGGTGTTAAGGCTTGTGTATAATTTCCGTAATAATCATTTATCAAATCATAAGTCGGAATTTTACCTAAATTTTCAATATACATATTTTTACCGCGACCAACAATTTTAATACTTTCTTTTGCAGTCACTTCATTTATAAATGTATCACCTGAAAACTCGGCATTTATATTACCGTTTCTGGCAATTAATGCTCCAACATTATTATCATATTTATCATCAATAGCTTTTATATTTATGTCACCATTTTTCGAAATTATATCGATTTTATAATTAGAAACAGGCTTATAAGTTAAATCTTCTTTGTTAAACCCTGCATCATTAAAATCTCCGGCAGTCTGATTAAATGTAATAGACTTATCTGATGTACCAATATCTCCGCTAGCTATCAATGAAAAACCTTTAGCTTCAATATTCGGAGTACCATTTTTAGAAGCATTTAATATTGAATATTCGGTTTCTCCTTTTATTGCTGAATCTGCAAGCAAATAAACTTTACCATCAGCATTAATAGAATTAAGCTTCATATCAGAATTAATCGCAGCTAGATTAATAGAAGTATCTCCGTTTTGATTTTTAACCTTTGCAGAGGCTGTGTAAGTACCATCAATATTTGCATTTATTGATTTTGTCAAATCCCTTGCATCAGGTCCAACTCCATCATAAGCAGCTTTTCCGATATTTCCATCAATTACGTTGATTGTTAAATCGCCGTCATTTGTTGTTTTTAACAAAGTCTTGGCAACACCGGCATTCAAAAGACTTCCATTTTCAATGTTAATGTTAATATCACCATTTGATGTCAAATAATTGTCATTGGAAGAATTATCCCCGATGACAACATTTCCATTTTTTTGACTAATATTAATTCCTTTTGAATTAACTGTACCTGTGACAGTAATATCATTTCCATTAGTATTAGTAATATCTACAGCAGAATTAGCATTTTCAATCTTACCGCCTAGAGAAATTCCTTTAGAACCTGAATTTGAAAGAGCGATTTTACCATCACCTAAATTTTTAACAGAAGATGAGACATCAGTGGTAATTCCACCTTCTGAGCCATAGGCGGTTATACGAATTGTTCCATTTTCACTGCTGAAATTATTTGCACTTGTAGTACTTGTGTTTACCAGCTGACTAAATAAAGCATCTGCCTGTGCTGACGAATTAAATAAAGTAGAAGTATCTTTTACTCCGGATACCAGATTTGCACCAGACTCCAATGCTACACTAGCTGCCTTTAAATCTAAAATCTCTCTTGCAAGAACCTTGCCATCAATTTGAATTTTGCCACTGCCATTACTATTTACTAAATTGTTCAATACACTAGTATCAGAACCGATATGATTTGCCATATCAGATCTTGCTTTTGTATAATCTTGATTTGATGGAGTTAATACAGAAAGTGAACCTACATTTAATACTCCGCTTGCTCCTACTACCATTCCATTCGGTGATACAAATATCGCATGTCCGTTATAGAAGTTCCCGTCTCGCATTGTATTTAATATACCGTTTATGTTT
>CASDPF010000012.1:0-52902 GCA_949282215.1 uncultured bacterium
CAATCCAGCAGGAATAATTCCTTTAGGAGTAATATCAAAAATAAAAAAATCTTTTCCTAAAGTATATTGACCTTTTTTACCGTCAATATCAACTTTTATATTACCACAAGCTTGCCAAATAATATCATTTCCATCAACAGTTTCATTTCTAACGCAATCTGGAGATGAAAGCATAATCATTAAGGCAGTACCATCTGCAAGAATAAATCGATACTCATCTGCATATGTATCATAATTAACATAATTACGTCCATCTAATGTCTTTACATATCCGGAAGTCAAGCACCCCTCTTCAAATCCACATTCTCTTAAAATTTTTAAATAAGGTTTGAGGTTATTAAAAAAAATTTCAGAATTAGTTGTCTTATCATTAGTAGTAAACCAATTTTCAATATCAGAGTGTTCGTTTTTAGCAAGTCGATAAGCATTTTCCAGAGTTGAATGAACTTTTTTTAATTTTGCAACAGCTTCTTTTTCTCTTGTACTGGTGATTATAGCGGGCATTGTCATCGCTGCTACTATTCCGATTATTCCTAATGTGATTAGCACTTCGGCTAAAGTGAATGCATTTTTCTTTTTCATAAGTCCTCCGTTTATTTTTCATTACCTGTTTTCAAAAATTTTGCATCACAAATCACCGTGTCTTTTGGCACGGCTTACTTTTCAGCTTTTTTCAAACCGGAGGTCTAAGTCGGAAATGCTTGTCCTAACTGTTAGTTGGTAGCCCCCCCCCCCGAAATTCTATCTATTAGCGTTTTTTGCATACATCCTCCTTTAAATTAAATTATAACAGATTTGAGTGCATTTTTCAATATCAGAATATATTTGCATAAGATAAAAAGTAATCAGTAATGACATTCAACAACATAGGCAAAATCCATACCATAATCGCTGCACCGAATACAGGTTTAAAAAGGAAGCTCAATTGAAAAACATTAACTTGAGGTGCGGTTTTCGAAATCACACCTAAAATAATATCTTGTCCGAGGGTCGCAAGCAGTATTGGAGAAGCTATTTGTAATCCCATATATAAAACATTCGATGTCATTTTAATCAAATAATCCATATTTACAATTTTAGTTAAAGGAACAGAAGTTGCAAAAAGCGGAAAAATATCAAAACTTCTCATAAAAGCCTTAATAAGCCAATAAATCCCACCCAGTTGAATAAAAATTAATACACCTAATAATGAAACAATCTTGGTTAAAATAGATACCTGACTGGAAGTTGTCGGATCTAAGACCATAGCAGAAGAAAGTCCCATTTGCATATTTATCATATCAGCCCCCGCATCAACCGCTAAAAGAATTAACTGAGCCATGTAACCTATCATAGCCCCGACTGCAAAATTCAATATAATAGAAAGAAGCATAGAATCTTCCATCCCCATTTTATCAGGTTTTATAAGGGCAGTAATACAAATTGTCATCAAAAGTGCCAGAGCAATCTTTATCATTCCGGGCATCTCTTTTCTGTTAAATACCGGTGCAAATCTGAAAAATCCTATCATTCTCGCAAAAACATAAATACCTGACAAAAGTGAGGTATTTAATTGAGGAAATAATTTCATTATTTCTGCGATAATTTGTTCCATACTAGTTTCCTAAAATTCTTCTCGTCTCAACTAAATCAGGTTTTGGATTTGGGGATCTGTTTGATGGAATAGTTCTAATTCTTTCTTCATTACGAATAAATGGAATTTTTCCGGGATTTTTCATTATATAATCAATATTTTGTTGATTTCTGAATTTATCCGGAGCTAAACTTCCATAAGGAGAAGTATAGCGATAGTAATCAGCAGCCAAGACATAACTATCATTTTTAGGAACGACTTGGAAAGCCAAATTCATACCTTCATAAAATAAATTATTTAAAATTCTTATGAAACCGAAACCGCCAATTACAATAACCAAAAATACAGCCAAGATTTTTGGAGCAGCAGCAATAGTTTGTTCCTGAACCTGAGTTACAGCCTGCAAAATACCAACAACAAGCCCGACACCTGCTGCCACAAGAACGCAAGGCATTGAAATTGTAAGCATTACGAGAAACCCTCTTGCTAAATATTCAGCTAAAACTTCTATCATTTATTTTATCTCCAATTTTTTAATTGTAACTTGAAACAAGCCCTTGTACGATTAAAGCCCATCCGTCCACTGCAATAAATATCAGCAGTTTAAACGGCAATGAGATAATCGTAGGTGATAACATAAACATACCAAGTGCCAACAAAATGTTTGCAACAACCAAATCCAGTACAATAAAAGGTACAAATATTATAAATCCGATTTCAAAAGCAGTTTTTAATTCACTGATAATATAAGCAGGTGCAACCTCCCATATTGTAATTTCATCAGGAGATGCAGGAGGTCTTTTTTTTGATAACTCAATGAAAAAAGCTAAATCGGATTCTCTTGTCTGCTTCATCATAAATTCTTTTAAAGGCTTTGATCCTTCATCTATAGCGGCAATAATATTTTGATTTTTCTGATAAGGAACACTCCCCATATCATACATTTTTTGGAAAGTACCACCCATAGTATAAAATGTCAAAATCATTGAAAGCCCGATAATAACAATTGATGGAGGAACCTGTTGAGTACCCATTGCAGTCTTCAACATTGAAAATACAATTACAAATCTCAAAAAACTTGTCATGCAACAAAAGACTAAAGGTAATAACGAAAATAACGTCATTACTATTAATATTTGTATAACCGGATTTATATTACTTAAAACATTTTGCATTATTAAATACTTCCTTAGTTGTTAATTTTTCTTACCATATTATGAAGAACATCATTACTTTTTTTAGGAAAAGCCGAAATTACAGGTAGATCATCAATACTGTCTGAAACATTTTCAAGCTTTAATTCTCGTTTATAAGGAGCAGAAATATGTGTTTCATCAAGTTTTGAAATTAATGTTGTTTTATCAACATCACCGGCAATCAAAAACCTTTCATTTCCTGCCCTTACTACATATAAATTTTTTCTTGGGGCAATAGAAATAGATTCTTCTACGCTCAGAAAACCTGATTTTTTAGAACAATCTCCACCGATTGCAAATTTTTTATACAACATAAGGGCAAAGAAAATTAACCCTATCATTGCCATTGTATAAACTGCAAAATTAACTAAGTATCCACCCATAGTCCCCTCAATTCTTAATTACATAAAATTAAATATCTTCATCTTCCAGTTCAAAATCACTGTAATCAAACTCATCTTCCTCATCACCGCTGCCTGAATTATTTTCCGCCTGAGGAGGTCCAGCCGGTGCAGGACTGTTATCGTATTCTACAGGTTGCGGAGCTGCCGCTTGAGCAGCAGGCTGCTGAGGTATACTTTGAGCTTGTTCTTCAATTTCATCAGCACTTTTCTGTACAATATCACTGACTTTAACCCCGTATCTATCGTTTATTATTACAAGTTCACCGTGTCCGATAACCTTGTTTTCAACTCGTAAAGTAACTTTATTGTCATATAATGCTGCAACATCTACAACAAGCCCTTCTTCTATTTTCTTTAAATCACCAAGCGTAATTTTTACAGGATCCAACTCAGCGTACATATCAACTTCTATACTATCCCATAAGTTATTTGGTTCTTCAGACATTTCTTCTCCTCCGTTATCATCCAGCGGATGAACTAATTCCATATTAGGGTCAATAAACATTTTATTAGTGTAATCTTGCAAAAATACTTTCCACACTTGCAGATTACTTTTTTCTAAAACAATTATATCCTCAGGCTCAAGCTCTTTTAAATCTTTAACAGTAAACCTTGTAGCACCGATTTCAATTTTAACTTTTACCGGACACTTGTAAAAATCTTTATTCTCAAACTTTAGAGATTTACACTCAACTTTATTAGGCTTTAACCTACCGTCGGGAACAGATATAATAAATTTTCCCATAGCATTTTCTTCTTCATCTTTTATAAGAAAAGTTACATGGGTCATATCAAAATTTGTTCTCTTAAAATTAACCACCGGAGGCGGTTCTAAAAACTGCAAAATAATCTGATACACATAATCGTTAAAAGCAGTCATAATCTCGCCTTCCAAATCGGAAAGTTTATTAATATTAAACGCTCTGTTAGGACGTCCTAAAGCTCTGTTAAGCAACAATGCTACAGCCTGCTCTGAAATCCTTAAAAACATATCGTAAAATTTATCAATTCTAACTTTTGTAACGAAATAAGATTCCTTAGTTTGGAGTAAATTAATATTTCGACTAACTCCCATCAACTCACATTTTAGACCGGGCGTAAAAAATCCATCACTTGATTTTTGCATAGCAAGCGGGAATAATTTCTGAAACCAGTCATATTCAGCATATAAGTTATCTGATGTAGATTTACAATTTTCCATTATATTACTAACTATCCCCTTATTTCGTCCGGTAAGTTGAGTTTTCCCCACAAATACAATATTATATTTTTCCTGACTTCACATCAACTTTTTAATGTATTTTTTACAAAAAGCAAGTTTTTGCATAATTTTTAATATTAAATAAATAATTAAAAAATCCTTAAGGATTTAAGTTTTTAATAAAAACCGTTATATAAATATAATGTGAAAGGTTAAAAAAGGAGAGATAATATGTTAAAACCATTAGGCGACAGAATCGTAGTAAAAGTTATTGAAGATACAGAACAAACATCAGGCGGAATTTTTATTCCTGACAGTGCAAAAGAAAAACCTCAAAAAGGTGAAGTAGTTGCAGTAGGTCTTGGAAAAATGAATGAAAAAGGCGAAAGAGAACCTATGGATGTAGAAGTAGGACAGGTTGTTCTTTATGCAAAATATGCAGGTACTGACGTTAAACAAGGCGATGTTACATACAAAATCCTTTCAATAAAAGATGCCTTGGCAATTGTAGAAGCTTAATTAATACATTAGTATATAGGGAGATAAAAATATTATGGCAAAACGTATTGTATTTGATGAAGAAGCAAGAAAATCGCTTCTAAAAGGTATAGATGCAGTAGCAGACGCAGTAAAAGTTACATTAGGCCCAAAAGGTCGCAACGTAATTATTGAAAAAAAATACGGTGCACCTCAAATCGTTAATGACGGTGTAACTATTGCAAAAGAAATTGAATTAAAAGACGGATTGGAAAATGCCGGAGCACAATTGTTAAAAGAAGTATCATCTAAAACTAACGATGTTGCTGGTGACGGTACAACAACAGCATCAGTTTTGGCTCAAGCTATTGTAAGAGAAGGTTTGAAAAACTTAACAGCAGGTGCAAACCCAATGTCAATGAAACGTGGTATAGATAAAGCTGTTGAGATTTCCGTTAAGAAAATCAAAGATATGTCAAAACCTGTAAATACAAAAGAAGAAATTGCACAAGTTGCAGCAATTTCAGCAGGTAATAATAAAGAAATCGGTGAACTTATTGCAGAAGCAATGGAAAAAGTCGGACACGACGGAGTTATCACTGTTGAAGAATCAAAATCTTTCGGTACTAACTTAAAAGTTGTAGAAGGTATGCAATTTGATAAAGGTTATTTATCACCATACTTCGTAACAGATGCAGAAAGAATGGAAGCCGTATTAGAAGATGCTTATGTATTCTGCTGCAACAAGAAAATCAACTTAATTTCAGACTTAGTACCATTATTAGAACAAGTTGCTCGTGATGGCAAATCTTTATTGTTAATCGCAGAAGACGTTGAAGGTGAAGCATTAGCAACACTTGTTGTAAACACAATGAGAAAAGTCCTAAGAGCAGTAGCAGTAAAAGCTCCAGGATTTGGCGACAGAAGAAAAGCTATGTTAGAAGATATAGCAATTCTTACTGGCGGTGAAATGTTCACCGAAGAACTTGGTATCAAATTAGAAAATGTTACAACTCAAATGCTTGGTTACGCAAAACGTGTAACAGTTACTAAAGATGAAACAACAATCGTAGTAGGAGATGCTACTAAAAATGCAGTTCAAGAAAGAATTCGTTTAATCAAAAAACAAATTGAAGCTTCTGATTCTGAATATGATAAAGAAAAACTTCAAGAACGTATCGCAAAACTTTCAGGCGGTGTGGCAGTAATTGAAGTTGGAGCAGCAAGTGAAGTTGAATTAAAAGAACGTAAACTAAGAATTGAAGATGCATTGAATGCAACAAGAGCAGCTAATGAAGAAGGTATCGTGCCTGGTGGCGGTGTTGCACTAGTAAGAGTTCAACAAGAATTAGAAAAATTAATCAACGTAACAACTTTTGCATCTGATGATGAAAAAATCGGATTTAAGATTTTAACAGCAGCATTAGATGTTCCACTAAGAGCAATAGCAAGAAATGCCGGTGCTAAAGCTGACGTTGTAATCGATACTGTACTTTCACACGAAGGTGCTTATGGTTATGACGCATTAGATGACAAATATGTTGACATGTTTAAATCAGGTATCGTTGACCCTGCAAAAGTAACACGTTCAGCATTATTAAACGCTGCATCAGTAGGTTCAATGTTGTTAACAACAGAAGCTGCTGTAGTTGATATTCCTGAAGAAAAACCTGCGGCACCGGCAATGCCTGGTATGGGCGGCATGGGCGGAATGATGTAACACGCTTCATATATAATGATTTAAAAAAGACAGGTTATAAAAACCTGTCTTTTTTGTTATTCATTAATATTTATCAAATTCCCATTGCTATCAATGCCAAGCCCATATTGTTCAACATTCTTCAAATGAGAATCTATAAATGATTTTTCAGCATCTGTAAGTTCAGTACCGGCTTTTTGCTTATTTAATAAGTCATTATAAATTGTATTATTAACCGAAAGGGTTTGAGATATGAAATCCATACTTGCTTGCAGAGAATTAATATCAGAATATTCTATACCTCTAAAAGAATAAAGCTGAGTTTTTTCATTAAAATAAACTTCGTTACCTTTGTCATTACTCATTCTAAAGAATTTAGAAGCTTCACCATTTCCTGAAACTTTCATATTAGTGGTAAGATTAAACCCATTACCATCTTCACCAGCAGTAAGACTATAAGATCCTGATACACCCTGACGTGAAACTTCAGCCATTTCAACATTAGACTTAGGATTTTGGACTTGTTGATTAACATTATCTACTTTATTTTTATATTCCACGGGTCCAACATCCTTCATCTCTCCTTGTGGAGTAACCGGAGTCTCAGCATCTACCGTGACATTTTGAGGTGAATCTTTATAATATACAGGCTCTTCGTCTGTTACAGGAGGTTCAATTCCAGCTTGCACCTGCATTACCTCACCATTAGCCGCACCAATTTCTTCACCTAAAGTTCCATCCATATTCATCCAGAAAGATTTGCCATCTTTTACAAATATAGGGGAACCTTCAAAATCTTGAACTTCATACCCTTCAGCCACGACTTTTTCTATATTAGGCTGTATTCTTTGCATCATAACTTCACTTCCATACTGGACAATTTCATCTGAAGTTAAAACATTATCTTTAATTTTATTTGCATTATCATAGAAATCTTTTAACTCTTGTTTTGTAATTTCACCGTCCTGATTAGCATCAATTGTACTAAAGTTCATGCTACTTGCTCCCATAAGAGTTTCTTCTGTTATGCCATTTTCTTCTAACATTTGAGGATCCATAGTACTTTTTTCATAATTGAAATACTCATCAAAATTTATATTACCTTGCTTATCGCCATATTTGTTATTAATAACATTAAATTGAGCAGAAGCTAATAACTCGGAATCATTAATTTCAGCTTGACCTTCAGCAGCCATTTGAGAATCAAACTTTTCTACTCGTTGTTCTTGCAACTGAGAAACATATTCTTTTAGTTGAGCTTGATCCATAACTTTGCCATCTTTTTTAAATATAAGAGTCGGAGTACCGCCTATTGAAACAAAATCACCTTTTATATCTTTTGGAATTTCTTCATTGTCAGCAAGTCCGAGAGCAGCTCTCATTCTGTTATCCATTTCTGTTTGAGTAATATATTTATTTTTACCCATAGTACTAACAGGAACAAGAGTATCACCTAAAGTCCCATCTTCATTTACGACACGACGTACTTTTTCTCCATTTACATCGACTACAGCAATTTTCTGTTTTTGCCCGTTAACCTCGCGTTCTAAAAATTTTCCACCAAGATTATCAACTGTAGTTTCAGCATCTGGTCCTTGGGTTTTTTGAGGAATTTTAGCAGCATCTTCTGTATTTTGGTTTTCTTCAGAAATTATAGGAGTAAGATTTTCATCTAAAGGCTGAGATTGTACTGGTTGTTGAGCAGGAGTTTCAGAAGTTTTAGCTTCTATAGGATTAAGATATCCTTTAAAAATTTCATTAAATTCTTCAGCACTCAATTGAATTTGTTGACCGTTTTGTACAACAAAATCTTTACCTGTACCACCTAAATACTTTGACCCGCCTGAAAATATAGATCCACCCTCACGAGTTCCGGCATCACGTTCAGCATCAAACTTTGCGACCTTTTGCAGGATAGCATTTAATTCTGATTCGCTAACATTTTTTCCACCGTTTGCTTTAATATAGTTTCTTAAGGTAGAAGCCAAATTACGATTTACTGTAATTGATGGGGGTAAATTTGGTGCCATTATAAAACACTCCTCTAATTGCTCTCTAATAATATAAACAATTTTTTAGGAACTCAAATTCGGTCATATTAAATATTTTTACAAATTTTAATATTATCAATTATAAAACAACTCACTTGATAAATATCTTTCACCGCTATCAGGCAAAATAACAACGATTAATTTTCCTGCATTTTCAGCACGTTTTGAAAGCACATTAGCAGCCCAAACTGCAGCCCCTGACGATATTCCCGACAAAATTCCCTCCTTGATTGCAAGATTTTTTGCCGTTTTTATTGCATTTTCATCTGACACAGGAATAATTTCATCAACTAAATCATTATCAAAATTTGCAGGTACAAAATTAGCACCGATACCTTGAATTTTATGTAAACCTGCACATTTTCCAGCAAGAACTTGAGAACTTTCAGGTTCTACAGCTACAGCCTTGATATTTGGATTTTTAGCTTTTAACCCCTTTGCAAGACCAGAAATAGTTCCACCTGTACCTACGCCTGCAACAATTATATCTACTTTACCGTCAGTGTCTTTCCAAACTTCTTCAGCTGTAGTCAAAACATGACTTTCAGGATTTGCAGGATTTGCAAACTGCTGAGGAATAAAAGAATTTTTTATTTCATGATGCAGTTGTTCAGCCTTATCAACTGCCCCCTGCATACCTTTAGCACCATCTGTTAACACTAACTCTGCTCCATAAGCTTTTAGTAACTTACGTCTTTCAAGACTCATCGTCTCAGGCATTGTTAATATCATTCGATAACCTTTTATAGCACATACCATAGCAAGACCTATTCCGGTATTGCCGCTTGTAGGCTCTATTATCACCGTATCTTTATCTATAAAACCTTCTCGTTCAGCCTTTAATAACATATTCAAAGCAGGACGATCTTTTATAGAACCGGCAGGATTTCTTGATTCAATTTTAGCTACTAAAATAGCTCTCCCCTCATTTAATTTGTTAATTTTTACAAGCGGAGTATCACCTATTAAATCGATTAAACTGTTTGCAATATTCATAAAGCTCTCCTTAAATTTCTATAACCTTTATTATGTGAAATTTTTCTTCCGATTTGACCTAATTTATCTTCCAGTTCCTTATAATTTACCGTAGCTTTATTTGGATAAATTTCGTACTTGCATCTAATATCTTCAGTTGTAATATTAGGCATAATGACATTTGCACCAGATTGAAGTGCCATTATTCTTCCGTTAGGATTTAAAGTTTCCATAGCAGTTGTCGCAGGGATATTAATATCAGGCAGCAATAATCTGGTAATTGCCATTACTTTTAAAGCAAGTTCCAGATTTCCATTCTCAGCATTTTTCAAAGGTGTTTGCGGATGAGGAATTAAAGGCCCAATTCCTATCATATCTGAATCCAACTCTTTAAAAAATAAAATATCACCAGCTAAAGACTCCAAACTCTGACCTGGAAGTCCAATCAAACAGCCCGTTCCGGTCTCATAACCGAGCTTTTTCAAATCAAATAAACATCTTTTACGATTTTCAAAATCAGCTTTAGGATGCATTTTCATATATAAATCTTTATCAGTGGTTTCAATCCTTAACAAAAACCTATCAGCACCAGCCTCTTTTAGAATTTTATACTCTTCAAAACTTCTCTCCCCAATAGACAAAGTTAAAGCTAGGTCAAGTTTCTTGATTTCTGAAATTATTTGAGCCAAATCTTCAACTTTATAAGCAAAATCTTCACCCGATTGTAAGACTACAGTTTTATAACCAAAATCATAAGCCTGTCGTGCCAGTTGAATAATTTGCTCGGCACTTAGTCTGTATCTGTCTACAAAAGAGTTTTCAGCACGTATTCCACAATATAAACAGTTGCAATGACAAAAATTTGAAAACTCTATTAAAGCTCTTAAATGAACTTCATCTCCGACAAATTCTTTTCTAATAGAATCCGCAGATTTGAATAACTCCTGATTTATTGTTTCATCTTGTAATAATTGAAGGATTTCGTCTTTAGAAAGTGTGTGTTCTGATTTTGCTTTCTCAATCAAAGTATTCATATTTGAATTATACAACAAGTATAAAAAAACCGCCTTTGATAAGGCGGTTTTTGAAATTGATTAACGTTTTGAGAATTGGAAGCGTTTTCTTGCTCTTTTTCTACCGTATTTTTTACGTTCTTTAACACGTGGGTCACGAGTTAGAAGACCTTCAAGTCTCAATACATTTTTATATTCTTCATTAGCTTTAACCAAAGCTCTTGAAATACCATGTCTGATAGCTCCGCACTGTGCTACAACACCACCGCCGATAGCTTTTACTCTTACATCGTATTTTTCTTGGTTATCAGTTAATACTAATGGTCTGTAAACTAACATTTCTACAGCAGGTCTGTTACCGATATAATTTCTTAAAGTTTTACCGTTAACAAAAATTCTGCCTTTGCCTTTTACTAATTTTACAACTGCAATAGAGGTTTTTCTACGGCCTGTTGCCATAATTTCTTTATCTGCCATTATTTAGCCTCCTTTTCCAATACGATTGGTTTTTGTGCAGCATGTGGATGTTCACTGCCGGCATAGATTTTCAACTTAGTTAATTGTTGAGCACCCAAAGTATTGTGTTGCAACATACCCTTAACAGCTTTTTCCAAAGCCAGAGTACCGTCTTTTTCCATTAATTCCTTGAAACTAGCTGATTTTAAACCACCCGGATATCCTGTGTGGTGATAATAAATCTTATCAGTTTCTTTATTTCCTGTTACACGAACCTTATCTGCATTGATAACAATAACGAAATCGCCGGTATCAACGTTAGGAGTGTATTCAGGTTTATGTTTACCTCTTAAGATATTGGCAATTCTAACTGCTAATCTGCCAAGAATTTCATCCTCAGCATCAATCAGATACCATTTTCTTTCTACTTCTAGAGGTTTTGCTGAATATGTTTTCATGCTTTATCTCCGTTTACTTTATTACTTTTAGTATGTAACTTCCATTAAAGTCAACCCGAACGGACTGACTGTCTGACCTGCCTTACGGCGGTCTTTGGCATCAAGCACATATTTCATGTGACTTGATGGCAGGTTATGCCCTTCTATTTCTAAAAGAGTTCCGACAATTGTCCTTACCATATTATACAAAAACCTGTTTCCTACAATATCAAGAACAATACGGTCACCGACTCTCCTGCATTCGGCACTTTCGATAAAACAGACTCTGCTCGGGTTTAGCGTTCCGGAACTTTTAAAACTTGAAAAATCATGTCCCCCTAAAAGATAATTCAAAGAACTCTGCATTCTTTCAATATCAATTTCATACTTAATTCTCATTAAATCACCGTCAAAAGCATTTTTGCACTTACGATTAATAAATTCAAATCTGTAATGACGACGTTTAGCAGACTTTTGAGCATGAAATTTTTCTGGAACCTCTTTCAAATCCGAGACTGAAATATCATCAGGCAGGATTTCGTTCAATGAATAGATAAATTTTGAAGCAACAATACATTTATCAGTATCAAAATGAACGACCTGTCCTAATGAATTTACGCCTCTATCAGTTCTTCCGGAAAAGACTGTTTTAATCGGTCTTTTATTATGTTCGGCATTTCTACCGCATATCAGTGTACAAATAGCCTTTTCAAATTCGCCTTGTATAGTCGGAGTCTCTATCTGTTCGCCATTTCTAAATTGAATTTGGCTTCCTGCATAGTTTTTACCGATATACTGCACCTTTAAGGCATAACGCATGGCTTACACCAATTGGATTAAAGCCATTTCAGAAGCATCGCCGCGTCTTGGTGGTAATCTGAATATTCTTGTATATCCGCCTTTGCGTTCAGAATATTTTTTACCGATTACTACGAATAACTGTCTTAATACAGTTTGACGAGCTAATTTTTTATCAGCTACTGGAGCTTCAAACACTTCGCCTGTTGCAAGATCCATATATTTACCTGTTTCTTTGTTGTAAATATGTCTTGCTGCTTGACGAATAGCGTGAAGATCACCTTTTTTTGCAAGAGTGATAATCGCTTCAGCGTATGGTTTTAATGCTTTTGCACGAGCCATAGTTGTTTTGATTTCACCGTGTACAAAAAGTTCAGTAGCTAATGAGCGCAAAAGTGCATCACGTTGATCTTTTGCTTTGCTTAACGTATGTTTTTTAGTTTGGTGTCTCATTTTGCTTTTCCTTATATTTTAGTTATATTTGTTTTTTAATTGTTTTATTTTGTACTAATTTATTTGGCTTTCCCGCTCCTTGTTTTCGCTTTGCAAATTTATAATTTGCAGTCGCTCAATCGGAGCTTTGGATGCGACGAGTTTCGCTAACGCTTCACTCTACCGAAAAATTAGCCGATTTCTTCCTCAACTTCAGGGTTTGGAGCAAGGTCTAAACCGAAGTGGTGTAATCTTTCGATTACTTCATCAGAAGATTTTTTACCGAAGTTTTTAATATTCAATAAATCATGTTCTGATTTTTTCAATAATTCTGCCATTGAATTGATGCTTGCACGTTTCAAGCAGTTATATGCTCTTACTGAAAGTTCCAATTCTTCGATAGTCATTGAAGGAACATTTGAATCATCTTCAACTTCTTCTTCAATTGATGCAACAGGAGCAACAACAGGCTGACCTGTAATTGCTGCGATTTGCATAAAGTGGTCGATTAATAAGTTAGAAGCTTGGCTCAATGCAGTTGTTACTTCGATTGAACCGTTAGACCAAATTTCCAAAGTCAATTTATCAAAATCAATTGAATCTCCTACACGGGTATTTTCTACATTGTAGCTGACTCTTTTGATTGGCATGAATGTTGCATCAATAGGCAATACATCGATTGATATACCTTTTGAATCTCTAGGAACGTCGTGAGCAACGTATCCTTTACCTGTTTCAACGATAATATCAGCATGGAAACTACCGCCTTCTGCAACAGTACAAATTAACCAGTCAGGGTTAACAACTTTAACTCCTGCAGGTAATTGAATATCACTTGCAAGTACAGCACCTGCTTTATCTACATCTATTCTCAAATGCTGTGCTTCCTTAGAATCGGTTTTTACAACCAAGCCTTTTAAGTTCAACATAACATCAATTACATCTTCCAATACACCAGGAATTGCAGTATATTCATGTGTGATACCTTCAATTCTTGCAGATGTAACAGCTGTTCCTTCAAGACTTGATAATAATACACGTCTCAAAGAGTTTCCGATAGTTGTACCAAACCCTTTTGCCAAAGGTTCGATTACAAATTTACCATATTGTGAACCATCTGAACTTGTTGTTGTATTAACGCATTTAATTTTTAATTCCATTCTTTTAATCTCCTAGTTGTTAAATAACTATCTTGGATTTCTCCATTTGGACTGGATTCGTTAAAATCCATCTCTGCACGCTCGCTTATACATTCTCAGTATTAAGCTAACTTACATTATTTTGAGTAATATTCAATTACAAGTTGTTCTTTAATTTCAGGATCTAATTCTTCTCTTTCAGGAATTCTATCGAATGTGATTTTTAATGCTTCTTTATCAATAGTCATCCATGCAGGAGCACAAGCCATATCTATCATTTCTGTTACAGATTTTAAGAATGCTGCACTCTTTGATTTTATAGTGATAACATCACCTGCTTTTAGTGAGTATGATGGAATATCTACTTTTTTACCGTTTACAAGAACATGACCGTGATTTACGATTTGTCTTGATTGTTTACGTGTGATACCTAAACCTGCTCTATATAGAGTATTATCAAGTCTTGATTCTAGTAATTGCAATAGAATTGTACCTGTAACACCGCTTTTTCTAGCAGCTTTATTATAGTATTTTGCAAATTGTTTTTCACTTACTAAATAAGTAAATCTGATTTTTTGTTTTTCTGCTAAGTGAATTGCATATTCAGAAAGTTTCTTTCTTACAGCACCATGCTGTCCGGAAGCCGTTTGTCTCATTGAAGAAGTTAATTTTCTATTTGACAAATCTTTTACTTTCTTATTTCTGAATAATTTATTACTTGGACCTTTATATCTTGCCATTTTTATTTCTCCTTTTATTTTTGCGGGGCATCTATGGTTTGCTTTATTGGCTTTCAGCAAGCCCCCGCGATACTACGTATTTTTCTTAGAATAATTTAAATTATCTGAAATTTACTATACTCTGCGTTTTTTAGGTGGACGGCAACCATTGTGAGGGATTGGAGTTACGTCTTTGATTAAAGTAATTTCCAAACCTGCTGCTTGGATTGCTCTGATTGCAGTTTCACGTCCTGAACCCGGGCCTTTGATATGAACTTCAACTTTTTTCATACCTTGGTCAATTGATTTTTTAGCTACCAATTCGGCTGCTGATTGAGCTGCAAACGGAGTACCTTTTCTAGCACCTTTAAAACCGCTAGCTCCGGCTGTTGCCCACGCAATAGCATTACCTTGTGTATCGGTAGATGTTACTATTGTATTGTTGAATGTTGATTGAATATGTACAACACCTTGCAATACATTTTTCTTTTCTTTTTTCTTTGTTTTTTGTGGTCTTGCCATTTCTTTATCCTTTATCTTTTTTACTTTTTATTTTTGAATTCCATTATTTTTTCTTAGCAACTGCACCATTTTTCTTACCACGGCGAGTTCTTGCGTTAGTCTTAGTTCTTTGACCTCTGCAAGGAAGGTTGCGTTTATGTCTCATACCTCTGTATGAGCCGATTTCTTGAAGACGTTTAATATGCATAGTTACTTCACGTCTCAAGTCACCTTCTATATGGTAATTTGCTAATTCATTACGCAAATTTTTAATATCTTCTTCAGTTAAATCATCTGTTCTTAAATCAGGTGAAATACCTGTAGCTGCAAGAATTTTCTTGCTTCTTGTAGGGCCTATTCCGTAGATATAGGTTAATGCTATTTCCATTCTTTTGTTACGAGGTAAATCTACCCCTGCTAATCTTGCCATTGTTTAATTTTCTCCTTTTTCTTGTTGTTAGATTTTTTTTGTTATGAGGGTTAAATGCTTCCTCACCACTTACCGACTGTGCGTAAGTTCCACTTATTTTTTAATTTAATTCCCGCCTGTCAAACCAAAGATTTGCTCACTCCATTTGCGTTCGCTTCTGTCGTAAAGGCGGTATTGCAATGTTTCGCCACCTGCCAGTCACACTCATGTGGTCTGCACAGTGGTTTCACACCAGCTACCGCAGACTAACCCTGTCTTTGTTTGTGCTTAGGGTTTTCGCAAATTACTGCTACTCTGCCTTTTCTTTTAATCACTTTGCATTTATCGCAAATTGGTTTTACTGATGATCTTACTTTCATTTTCTTTTCCTTTATATAGTTTGTACGTGAGATTTTGTATTAAATATTTATTTTAAACGGAAGGTAATTCTTCCTCTGCTTAGGTCATAAGGAGTCATTTCAACTTTTACTCTGTCACCAGGTAAAATTCTTATGAAATTCTTTCTTATTTTTCCTGAAATGTGAGCCAAAATTTCGTGGTCATTTTCTAATTTGACCCTGAACATGGCATTTGGCATTGATTCAAGAATCACGCCTTCTATTTCTATAACGTCTTTTGACATAGATTCCTCTTTTTTCGGCTTGTCATTAATCGGTTCGACAAAGCTTTGTTATTAACGAGTGCGACCCGATTTTTACATGTGCATAGTACACCCTTTTTAAGGGTATACATTTATGATACTTGGAAAATATTTGAATGCAAGCAAATTAGCCATATTTTAATAAGAAATTTTAAAATATTTGTTTGGTTGTTTTTCTAATAACGGCACACTATCAATATTTGCTTGCATGTTAAAAAATCTTGTTTTAAGCAACTTTCCGACTTTTTGTAAATTTTTTGTAACAATTTTAATTATCTTATTTTTAATTAAACAAGCTACTTGCAGTGTGTTTTACTATTCCAATCCAAATCATCACAATAAAGATAATCTAAGTTTTCATTATAAATTACCCAAACCGCACAGCCAAAGCCTTGACCATTTTTTACACTACAGCCTGTCTCGAAAGGAAATGAATTATCTGATGGCAGACCATAAGGAACGATACCTTCCTTTGTAAAATAGAACTGAAAAACATCTCTTCCAATTTGATTAGGCTTTTTCGATCCATTCACATCAACAGCAAAAGCCCCACAGACTTTTGACAACATTCCATCTCCTCTGTTATTTGAGCAATCAGGACTAATGCTAACTAAGGAAATCATTCCGCCATCAGCTAAAATCATAGAAACCCTTGTTTTCCCATCAGCACTAAAGTTGTTATTCGTTACATTTCCGCTTAAGGACTTTAAATTCTCATTATACCAACAATCATTAGAATCTTTACAAATTTTTATAGTTTTTAGATATGGAGCAAATTTATCTGCAATTATAGAAGCATCGTTTTGATTATATTGCAAATTGCCATCCTCATCTTCAATCCTACCAAACATTCCCCAATCATCCATAGACCCATATTCACTTTTAGCCATTACATATGCCTGAGACATAGAAGAATAGATCTTTTTTAGCTGCGAAACCGTCTGTTTATTCTTATAATTTGTAATTAATGACGGTAAGGTCATTGCTGCTACAACACCTATAATCCCCAATGTTATAAGAACCTCTGCCAAGGTAAAAGCATCTTTTTTCATCTATCACTCCATGACTGATAATGTTTATTTGAACATTATATTGTTTATATTAACATTATTCATCATTCTTATTCTATTGTCAATTATATAGGATTTTATATATGAAAGATGACAGATTGCTACAGTTAGGTCAAAAGATACAATATGAAAGACGTAAACGAGGTCTTAGTCAAGAAACTCTTGAGGAATTATCTCGCGTATCAAGACGTGCAATAAGCGAAATAGAACGAGGAAATACAGACATCAGATATACAAACCTATATCAAATTGCAGAAGCTTTTGGGATGAATATTTCAGAGCTTTTGGATTTTAAACTCTCATGTTAACTTTTTTTACAATATTCAAAATGTCTGAAATTAGCTGATTTAAAAATCCTTTATATATTTAAGAAAAAAATATAAAGGAGAGCAATTATGGCTTATAGAGTAGATGGTATAGAATCCGAAGATGAATTAAAAAAAGCTCAAGCTGCGGCTCAAGCTCAAGGAGCATCTATCCCAAATTACAATGAATGGGCACAAATTTTAAAAGACTTAAATGAAGCTGGCGTAGAATCCACAGGCTCCTATGCAGGTGATAAAGCAAAATTAAAAGAAATTGAAACCGCTGTAGAAAATTTTATCAAAGAAGTTCAAACAGAACAAATTGCCCAAGAACGTCAAAAAGAAACAAAACAGGTGAAAGAAACTTCTGAATCCGACAAAGATCAACAAATTAAAGCTACTGTTGCAAATGCTACAAGCTCTATGATTATGGCAGACTATATGAAGTATTATCATCTGCTTTCGTAAAGAAACATGAAGAAAATCTTTATGCCCTAGTATTAGTTTTTATTAACATATACTCGGATATTTATTTGACCCAAAAGCCTGAAAACGTGTAATATCAACACTTTTCCGAGGTTAACTTTATTAAGTTTTGTAAAAAATATTACTTGTGTAGTATTAACAATTGAGGATTATTCTTATAAAAGTGGTATAATGTAAGTGGGAGAGATAACATATATAAAAGAAATACATCACATCGCCAATAATTATATTTTGTATATAGCAAAATAGAAAGGCATAAAGAAAATGAGCAACCTACAATTTCAAAACGATCTAGACAGATTAATCGAAATTTTACCGGAAAAGGTAAGGAAGCACATTAACTATGGTCAAATGGATGATGTTATAGAAATTGTTCTGGACATCGGGCGAACGCCTGAGGTGCGTCATGCCAGCGGCAGGATAGAGTATTTAGGGACAGAAACCGTCAATGACGAAGATATTGATTTTATAACCGGCAGAATACAAGAATTCACATCAGATAATCGTTCAGGAATCCCCGGAACACTCCACAGAATTAGTGCAATAAGAAACCGTCAAGGCAAAGTGATAGGTCTTACTTGCAGAATCGGCAGAGTTGTTACGGGGACAATTGCTTGTATAAAAGATTTCTGCATGATGAATAAAAGTATATTGTTCTTAGGGCGTCCTGGAGTCGGTAAAACGACTAAATTAAGAGAAATATCAAGACTTGTAGCAGATGAGCTTGGCAAAAGAGTTGTTGTAGTCGACACATCAAATGAAATTGCAGGCGACGGAGATACTCCTCACCCTGCTATCGGACATGCCAGAAGGATGCAGGTAAGTCAACCCCAATATCAAAAAGATGTAATGATTGAAGCTGTCGAAAATCATACACCTGAGGTTATTGTGGTAGATGAAATCGGTACGGAAGAAGAAGCCCAAGCGGCAAGAACTATCGCAGAACGAGGGGTTATGTTAATTGCGACAGCTCACGGAAACAGCCTCGAAAGCTTAATTAAAAACCCGACATTATCAGACCTTGTCGGAGGAATTCAGTCTGTTACACTAGGTGACGATGAAGCAAGACGAAGAGCTTCTCAAAAAACAGTACTTGAAAGAGAAAAACAACCTACTTTTGACATTGTAATTGAAATTCTCGACAGAAATACTCTTGCTGTATATAAAGATACAGCAGAAGCCGTTGATTATATTCTTAGAGGCTGGCCAATAAGACCTGAAATCAGGAAGGTCGATAAAACTTATGACAATCCTGAACCAGAAAAAATTGAACCTAAACATGAGCCGTCTATTACAGAACAAATTAATAAACTTGAACAAAAAATCCAACCATCAGACAGTCTTAAATTCAGTTTTTCAAGACAAAAATATGTCGAAGAAGTAAAAGATTTCAAAAAAATCTACCTCTATGCAGTATCAAGAAGTATTGTAGAAAAAGTTATTGAAAGATTAGATTTAAAAGCTGAAGTAACACGTAATCTTGATGATGCAGATATAGTCTTAGCACACAAAAATTTTGCAAAAGGCGGGGCTAAAATTCTCTCTACTGCAAATGATTATCGAATTCAGGTATTTTATATTAAAACAAATTCAATGGCTCAAATCCAAAAAGTGCTGAAAGATGCCTTACAAATTACAGAAACATCCGAGACTTTACAAGGGTACTATGATGATGCAGAAAGAGCTCTCGATGAAGCAAAAGCGGCAATAAATAAAATTCTTGCAGGAGCCGAGCATATTGAATTACAGCCTCAAAATCAGCACATAAGAAAACTTCAGCACGAATTAGTAGAACAACATAATCTAATCAGCAAAAGTGTTGGAGAAGGTGAACAACGTCATCTTAAAATAGTCGGCGGTAAAGATTTTGATAAAAAATTAGGATGAGTTAAAAATTTATATTGTCAAGCACGGCCGGTTTTATCTAAAACCGGCCTTTTCTTAAAAAATTATAACAAGTTAAATTCTATGCATTATACCGCTTAAAGGTTTTTTCAATATTCTTATCAATGACCGACTTGACTGTGTCATATTCGGTTGTCAAAGCAGATATTTCAGTATCTAAATTTTTCATTTTCATATCAAGAATATTTTCTTTAGAATTAATTTTTTGTTTTTCTCTGTTATATTTAGCCTCTGCTTGAGCAACAGCTTCCTCATCAGTTACTTCTTTTACATAGGTATTAGTTGAGTAATTACCCTGATAATAATATCCGTCATCAGCTAATGTAGACATATACATAGCACCTGATTTGAGCATTTCTTCAAGATATTCATTATCATTGATTTTATCGTTTTCAGTCCAACCATTCAAGCAGATTTGGTTAAACAATGCATCATAGAAACCTGCAACAAGAAGGTTATTACCTGAAGTATCGACATCTGTTACATAAGTAAATGTAAACATATCATCTACAAAGTTACATTGTTCTCTCAATTTTTCAACGCTGTAATCAGAATTTGAAATACCCTCCATATATTGAGCAAAATAAGTCAAATATGCTTGTGCCATATATGAAATGTTTATACCGTAACCATCGTTATACTTGCCTTCATTTTCACGGGCACTGTTCTCAATGTATACGATACCGACATAGTTGTTAATATTTTTATCAACCTCTTTCATTACAGTATCAGTTTTATTATTACCGCCAAAAAGATGACTGCCTAATTTTTCCCAATAAGAGAAATTTGAATAGTCTACGTTACCACCATCATCTGCATTTGCTCTTTCGCCAAGGAGTTCAACTGTTTCCATAATCTTATTGCTTGCATATTCTAACGCAGCTTGAGTATATGCATCTCCGGTATCCAATAAGTTTTCAACACCCTCAAACATACTACTCCATAGAGTACTGCTGCCTATTAGGTCAACAAGCAATTCCCAAGACTTGAATTCTCTTCCATCATCATCACCTTGGTGGTCAGCTGAACCTCTAATTGCATAGTTTCCATTCAATATATCTTTCAAGGATATACTATCTGGTGGATCTTCAATTTTATGATAATTTGTTATTGCTCCGGTAACTTCATCTCGTTCAGATTCATATAATTCAAACCAAGCACCTTGCCCACCATTATAATTATGTTGTCCAAGAATATCACCTAAATCAAAAGTGACATTCTCTAACATATCAAGTAATTCTGTATAGGTACAATCTTGAGTATTTACCGTAACCAAATCTTCAGAACCTACACCTGCCATTTGGTTATAAGTTGTTTTCTTAATATTTTCACCTTGAACAGTACTGATTACATCATTTGCCATCAAACCGTCAATAAAAGCATTTCTCATATCCGAAGACGGTAAACCATCCATACCTTCTTGAGGAATACCTGCAGCTTTTGCCGCACGAGCAAGTTCTGGTGACAATACAACCCTGCCGCTCTTATCTGTTATAGTCGTTGGAATATAATCATTTAATGCCGATGGAGACATTAATAAACTATAAGATAACGGATTTACTTGAGAATTGTTACCATAAAAGTCGTAAATCAATTTTGTTTGATTAATAGCATCCTGATATTCCGCAGATACTTGATCCATATCTCGGGATAAAGCAATTTTCTGGTGCGATAATCTCATAGATTCATATTCGCAATCAGATTTTCTTGCGGTTATGGTTAATAATCTAGCTTGTGATGCCGATAATCCCATTTTTTACTCAGAATCCTTTCAACTTAGTAACATTTCCTGATCTTTCATGTTCTACTACGGATTTTCAGCTCACAAACTTTAAAAATATATATAATTTTGTAACAAATATTTACAACTAAATAAAAATACTAATGAAAATTTTATTAAACATCTGCTACAGGAGGAACATCAATTCTTTTTAACCTTTGTTCAATTCTTCTATACCATTTCAAATGCTGTTTAAATAATATTTTATAATCTGATACCTGACCTTTTGAAATATCATCAAACAATTCATCACAAGCCCCTTCAAGGCTTCTTTCCAAAATATGAGATAATGTTTTTCTTTCATAATCAGAATCTGTTAATTCTATTCTTCTACCAAAATTCACAACAACCTCAGGTCTGTTATCTCTGAAAAAGCAATAATCAATTGCAACAGGTACAAGATTGACTTTACCATATCTTTTAACCGCATTTTGAGCAATATAAGCAAGCCCTGTCTGAAATTGCATTGGTCTGAAATGTGGAGGGCGAATAATTCCTTGCGGGAATATACATAAAATATTTTTTAAATCTCCTACTACATCTACAGAATATTTTAAAGCTTTCATAGCCGTTTGAGGAGATTTTTTACATACAGAAAACCCTCCGCCTCTTCTAAGTAAAGGAAACCGGTTTAATTCCTCAATCATAAGCCGAATTTCTTTATGGAAAATTCTATGTGTAATATTATACATAACAATTCCATCCCACCAATTACAATGAGGGGCAAATAAAATTGTCGGAACACCTTTTTCTATAGAATTTTCAGCACCTTTATATCTAAAAGCAAAAAAGCGATTTTGCAACATATTAAAGAAAAACAAGCTCGCTATGGTAAGCCAAAATCTATTTGTTTTTGCGGGTTTAAATTTCTCCTCTTTATTCCTCAGCTTTGTAGGAGGGATGTCAGAATATAATTGTTCTTCAACACTCATGATAAAATTATTGTACTCCACACATTATAAATAGTGAATACTTAAACAGCCTAAGTTAAAAAATCTTTACTTGATTAGCTTAGCTTCAGATACATTCAATTATCTTTAAAATCAATGATTTAAATTTAGTTTTAGCTTTATTTGTTGTTTCAATAACTTCAGAATGTGAAAGTCTATCGCCGTTATCCGAGCTTGCAGCATTTGATATGCAGCTAATACCGATAACCTTCATTCCGCAATAATTTGCGACAATAGCTTCAGGGACTGTTGACATACCAATAGCATCAGCCCCCAGTAATCTTGCTATATGAATTTCAGCAGGAGTTTCATAACTTGGTCCTGTATTTGCTAAATAAACACCTTCTTTTAACTCGATATCAAGACTTTTTGCACATTTTTTAACTAATTCTCTTAAATCTTTTTTATAAATTTCGGACATATCGGGAAATCTTTCTCCCATTGATTCATCATTAGGTCCGATTAAAGGATTTGTCCCCATGAAATTTATATGGTCTTTTAAAAGCATTAAATCTGAAGGCTGGTAGCTTTCATTCACAGCTCCTGCAGCATTAGTAAGAATCAATATATCAACTCCGAGTTTTTTCATAACTTTAACGGGATAAATTATTTCCTGCATTGAATGACCTTCGTAAAAATGATTACGACCTTGCATCATAACAACAGGATTTCCTGAAATTTCAGAAAAAACAAGTCTCCCTTTATGACCTTTTACCGTCGATGTTAAAAACCCCGGTATTTCAGAATAAGGAACTGAAATATCACAATACTCATCCGCCAACTCTCCAAGACCTGAACCTAAGATAATACCGATTTTAGGTCTAAAACTTCCTATTTTTTCACTCAAAAATTCAATTGTTTCATTCATTAACCCTAATACCCCTTAAATCACAAAAAGGCACACAAAATAATTTTGTGTGCCTTTAAAAAAATAAATTAACCAACTAAACGGTTATCATCTGCTTCAGAAGCTTTTACCATAATAGCATGTTCTACAGGATTTTCTCTTGAATATCCTGCCTCATAATTTTCTTCAAAAACGAATTCATCATGTGCTTTTTTAGCCTGATTTTCATCAACTAATTTTTTTGCAAGTTCAGCAATTTCATATACTAATTGATATCTGTTATCAGTATTTTCATTCAAATCCCATGCTACTTTTATTATTTGCTCCATATGTAAACCTCATTTCCTTATTTTTAGTAACATTATAATAATATATAAAAAAATTTTTCGCAAGTAGTAAAAATCATGCTATAATCAATTACATGAACATAAAAGACAAATTTACAATTCTTCAATGGGCAGAAGCTTTAATCTGGATTATTATTATATGTGCAGTTATTTTTGGTATAAAATACCACAAATACAGAGAACAAAAGGAGTTAAAAACATATCAAATATTTTTGCAGGATGTTGATGGTCTTATAGTTGGTTCTCCGGTAAGAATGCTTGGTGTTTCTATAGGATATATTGAAAAAATTAAGATTATCGGAGACACCGTATATGTAAAATTTGTTTTAAACGATAAGAATATGTCAATTCCAAAAGGTTCAATCACAACGGTAGAATTCAACGGTCTAGGGGGGTCTAAATCGCTCGAAATTTATCCGCCTACAGAACAGAGCCTTGCTACTAACAAACTACTTGTCGTCAAAAGACCAATGCGTCTAAACGATTCAATAGGACTAATTGACGATATGTTTAAGAAATTAACATCAATGATATTAAGAGGAACTCGTTTTGCCTCTGAAATGAATAGTTTTATGCCTAAAAAGAGCCCTGGAGCATTAAGAAAAAATGAAAAAGAAATACATGAAATTAATAATTTAATTGATAACTTACAAGAAAACAGACAACAATTCCGCAATAATTTAAAGGAGTTAAAAAATGAATAGCTCAAAAGTAAAAATTATCACAAATCCTGTAGTACTTGAAAATCTAAAGGTAATGAGAGATAAAAACACAGATTCTCAAGGCGTTAGAATTGCTACAAGAAAAATAACAAGATGCCTTTTATATGAAGCCTCAAGAAATCTTCCGCTTGTAGAGCAAGATGTAACGACTCCGCTTACAACATTTAAAGCAAAAGTAATTGATCCTGATATTAAACTTATAATATCACCTATTTTACGTGCAGGACTGATTTTTACGGATGAAGCAATAGACATCCTGCCTCAAGCCTGCATAAGACATATCGGCATGTATAGGGATGAAAAGACTCTAAAACCTGTCTGGTACTACAATAAAGTTCCAATGGAAGCACCAAATCCTGAAAAATTCTACATATACTTAACTGATCCTATGCTCGCAACAGGAAACACATTACTTGAAGCTATCAAGCTGTATGCTGATAAAGGTATTCCTATAGATAATATTAAAATAATTTGTATAATTGCAGCACCTGAAGGTATTGAAAATATTCAAAAACATTATCCGAATATTGAAATCACAACAGCAGCAGTCGATGACCATCTTAACGAAAAGGGTTATATTGTTCCGGGAATGGGTGATGCAGGCGATAGAATTTTTAACACTTAAACTATTTTGTAAAAATATGTAAAAAAATAACGGCAAACTTTAAAGTTTAAAATTACTAATGCCGTTATTTTTTTTGTGTAGAAGTTTTAAAGGAAGTGTAAAATGGTACTTAGAATTGAAAATACATCAAGCAGCAATGTAAAAAGAACAAGCGAACAAGAGAATATAGAGAAACTAAAGCGTGAAGCAAAAGCAAAAGGAGAGTTTATAGTCACAGTAAGTACTGATGATAAAACCCTAAGTTCTATTGCAAAAAAATTCAATATGTCATTAACAGACTTTAAAAACATGACAGGTCTTACAAAAGACACTTTGCAAAAAGGTCAAGTTATTAAAAATGTACCAACTGCGAAAATTGAATCAGGTATGGGATTAGTTTCAGTTGCCAAAAAACATGGCATGACACTGGAACAATTCTGCACACTGAATAATATAGATAAGAATTATAAACCGCAAAAAGGTGAATATTTTTATGTATTTCCTAAACAAAAACAAGATAATGCATCAAAGTCAGAAACTAAACCAAAGCCGGAGCCAAAACCAGAACCCAAACCGGTAGAAGCAAAACTAAATGCAGAAGAAATTGCAGACAAATTAGAACAAGCTGCAAGTAAGTATCGAGGAGCTGTAGGCAAAGAAGAATTTGATAATATATTCAAACAAATTAATAAAAATAACGTTATAGATGTAGTTAATAACTTCCAAGAAAATCAAGGCAAAAGTTTAATTAATATGATTTCTGATGAATGGAGCAGCGATAAAGAAGTCAGAAAAGCTGCAATGACCAAAATTTTTGATCTTGTTGCCGAAAAAACAGGCAATAAAAACTCAAAATTAAGAGAAGAATTTATTAACGAACTCGATAACGAATTTGACTCTTGGGGTTTTGTTTCCACCAAGAAAATGGATAAAATGATCAACGGAATGATTAATCCTAACGCTGAAACTAATTTGGACGCACCAGCAAACAAAGACGCTAAAAGAGGCAATACGGGTACAAATGCATTGCATTTAAGCGGAAAAGTTTATCCGAATGAAGTTTTCTACTCTACAAACGGCGGAAGAAGTAAAGATATAACACCATCAACACAGACTTCAATAAAAGATGCTGACGGCAACTATGTTAACGCAGGCACTTTAAAGTCTTGGGCACTCAGCGGAGGCAAAAGAGATAAAGGCTTTAAAGATGTGAAAGATCCATTTATTGTAAGACCGCTACCGAATTACAATACCGAAACCAAAAAGATTGAAGCCGTAACTGAAATACTAGAACCAACCGGTGAAGGAAATCTTAATGGCAAAGTAGTAATCCTTAACCCGGGACACGGCGGATATCAGCAAAAAAATGGATACTTTGATGCTGGAACTGTCCTTTCTGTAAAAAATGCTGAAGGTGAAGAAATGCCAATCGAAGAATGGCGTGTAGCACAAAGTTATGTCGAAAAAATTTCAGACAATTTAAGACAAAGAGGAGCTCAGGTAATAATTGTTTCAGGTGCAGTGAGAAATGGAGGAATGGCTGCACAAAAATATATCGAAAATATGCTGGCAGGTAAAAAAGGTGATGACAAAGTCAGAGATGTTATAAATTCTACCAGCAAATCTGATATGTTATTCTTATCAGTCCATGTTGAATCAGCAAAAGAAAACCCTGATACAAAAAAATGTACTGTAAGGTATACAAAAGATATAGATAAAGAACTTGCCAATAATATTAACAAATATGTTAATCAAGGATTTACTACCCTAACGCCAACTTCACACCACGACAATCTTTATGTGAACAGGGCAGCAAAAGGGATTCCATCTTCATTATTAGAAATTGGAAATATCGCTAATGATAAAATTACAAATTCTCTTTTATCAGATTATGATCAGAAAAAATATGCGGAATGCATAGCAAATGCAATAGAAGCAACAATGTTAGACTAAAAAACGAGGTCTATTGTGACAAAAATAAATTTTGGACTTTTTCAACAAAAAAAATCAACACAACAAAATCAAACATATAAAGTGAAAGCAGGAGAAACATTATATTCCATTGCAAAAGCTATGGGGGTATCTGTCGAAGAATTGAAAGAAGCTAACAATTTAAAAGACAACAGCCTTTCAATCGGACAAATCCTCAGAAAACCTACGGCAAAAATTTCTAAACCGCAAAATAGAGAACTTTCAATGGATAAAGATATTTCTGATGAAGAACTTATGCCTAACAGCAGCAGAAGTAAATACATTAGAACAATTTCACATCCGGATCACGTATTAAAAGAAGGAGAACATCCTTCAACATTAGCTAAAAAATACAACGTTGAAGAACGAACAATCCTTATGATTAATGGTCTGGATAAAAACGATGCAACCGAATTACAAATTGGAGATGTACTAAAAATTCCGCCTACCAGAATTGCTAAGAATATTAATAATTTAACAGATGCAGCATCTGCTTTAGGCGTAAGTGTAGATTTTGTAAAAAAATTAAAAAAAATTGAAGATGGAATGGATGAAAATAAAAATCCGTTTCCTGACAATAAATTCCATAATACACCATACAGAGACGATGAAGGTAATTTAACAATCGGCATAGGTCACCTTTACAAACAAGGTGAAAAAACAAAATTAACAAACAAAGAAGTCCTAGAACTTTTCGTAAATGACATGCTAAAAATGGAAGAAAATTTATGGGACGTTATGGGCGGAAAAGAAAATTATGACAAACTCCCGCAAAGCATAAAAGAAGCCTTATTAGATATGACTTTCAATAAAGGTACAGCCATTATCGAAAAAACCGAAGGTCTTGTCTGGGCCTTAAAAAACGGTAAATATGAAGCCGCCATAAATAAGATGACAAATAATAAATCACAAAAAGGCAGAGAAATGAGCGGACTCAGTAAAAGGAGATTATTTGACATATCAATAGCTTCAAAAATGTATAAAAATAACCCGCCAAAAAGCATAATTAATACAGCACAAAATGTTTATAATCGAGGAATAGAATTATTAAAACAAGAAAGTTATAGGGCATATAAAAAATTAGTAAACCCCAAAATATCATTCCAGCAATATTATGAAAATCAACTTGTTGGTTATAATAAATACGCAAAAGAATATATGGGTGATAAAATAAAACTAAAAACTCAATAAATTTATCTAATTACATATAACTGGGTGAAGTGACAAAATAAAAGTCTCAAAAATATTTTGGGACTTTTTTAATTAATCTTCAATATTATCATCTTCGTGCTTAACAAGATATAATAGATGATTCATTTTTCTTTTCAACGCATCATTCGCCTTTTCTAAAAGCTCTATTTTAGCTTCTAACTTTTCTTTTTCAGACTGTACAAGCTCACTTTTCGGAACTAAAGAATAATCTAGTATAAACCTTTTTTTGGCATCAGCTTTCAAAGTAAATAACGTCTGAACATTTTTTTCTGTTATAAAACCCAAATCTACTAAAATTTTACCGAACAATTTATGTTCCATTCTTCCGTCAAGATTTTTCTGAGTCATAACAGCTTGATCCAATTGATCTATAGTAATAGAACCGTTAAGTTTATAATATTCACCGGTTCTGAATTTACCTGCAATAAAACCTCCCATAGCATATACTTCATCACTCTCGGGTTTTTCAATATAGTTCTGTTCAAGACAAAACATAAAATGTTTTGCGACTTCTTCTATCGATAAAAAAGTATTCAATGATACTTCAAGAATACTATAACCTTCAGAACAAAGTCTTAGAAAATTATATATATTTGTATCAAGACCGCTTTTTCTGTCCCACAATTCTGTCTTACCTTTAAAAGTTATTGTCGGATTATAAAATGCAAAAAGATTATCGGCATTTTTTACAACAAAACGCTCACAATAATTCTCCTGCATATTCAAATATAATCTATAGTAAATAGCCTGCTTAATCCATAACGGGTAAGCAAGTAATTTTCCCATATATAATTCAAACAAATTCTTCTTCACGAAAAATATTATAAATAAAAAACGTATTTTAGGCAATCTAATACTTTCCGGTATTGATTTATAATTATAAAAATTGTAAAATAGCCTTGTGGAATAGGAGAACTTTATAATGGAAAATACACGTATGAAAAAATTATGGATTTTCATAATTGCGTTGATTGGATTTATTACGACAATAAAGTTAGCAATCATATATTATGATGCAAATTTTAATCCTTATGCACTTCCGAGTTTTTGTAACGTAAATGATTTTATAGATTGTGACGGGATTGCAAAAACTACTGAATCACAATTTTTTGGCGTTCCTCTTGCTTACTGGGGATTATTCTTATATTCTTTTATATTCATATTACTTATTGCAGACAAGCTAAAAAACTTCAGACTTTTAAAATTTATGGAAGTATTCAAAAATCCCCTAGATTATATTGGTGCGTTAGGAATAATATCATTTACAATTTCAATGATATTGTTATGTGTAAGTCTTTTCGAAATACAAAAATTATGCATATTATGTGCTTTTACATATATTCTTAACTTACTGATAGGGCTTATTGCTATTGATTTTAAAAATGGCGGAATAATAAAAGCCTTTAAACAAAGTTTCAATGATTTTATGGATGCAGTAAAAGTTAAGGCTTATTTAGTTGCACTAATTGCAGTAGTAATAGTTGCAGGAGCAGGATTAACATATACAAGCATCAGTTTAAAATTTGCACCTCAGGTAAAACATGCAAAATTGTTTGATGAATTTACAAAACCTGACCATAACAAATATGCGATATCAGGAAACACACTTGGGGATGAAAATGCAAAAGTAATTTTATATGCATATACAGATTATCGTTGTCCTATCTGTAAAGTTAATGAAAGAATGATTCATAAATTAGCAAAAGAATTAAAAAATATAAAAATTGTACATAAAAACCTGCCGCTTGATATGGAATGCAACAAATATTTAACCCAGCCATTCCATGAAGGCTCCTGCACTATGGCAAGATATGCACTTGCTGCAAAAAAACAGGGGAAATTCTGGGATATAGATAATCTTTTCTTTGAAAAACAGCCTGTTGACGAAGAAGAAATGATAAAACTTGCAGAAAGTATAGGACTTAATATAGAACAACTAAAAAAAGATGCAAACAGTCCTGAAATAAGACAAGAAGTACTTGATGAAATAGATGAAGCATATAAACAAGGGATTAATGCAACGCCTACAGCAAAAATCGTAAACGATGTATATGTAGGAATAAAAGCATACCCTGACTTAAAAAAATGGGCAATGGAAAATGGAGCAGAAAAAAGATAAAATTATACTCCATGCCTGCTGTGCGATATGTTCAGGATATCCCGTATCATACTTAATTGATGCGGGATATTCCGTCAGCGTATACTTTTATAACCCGAATATTTATCCTGACAGTGAATATCAAAAACGATTAGAGGCTGAAAGAATTCTATGCAGACATTTTAATATTGAATTAATTGAAGGAGAATATGAAAGAGAAAGTTTTTTCGCCTGTGCCAAGGGACTTGAGGATGAACCTGAAAAAGGCAGAAGATGCATTGAATGTTTCAGATTAAGACTTGAAAAAACTGCTCAATTAGCAAAAGAAAAGGATATTAAAAATTTTACAACCTCAATCGTAATAAGTCCGCACAAAAACTTCGCACTGCTTTCAAAATTAGGAAAAGAAATAGCAGAAAAATATAACTTAAATTATCTTGATATAGATTTTAAAAAGAAAGACGGATTTTTAAAAACAAATAAAATAGCCAAAAGTCTCAATTTATATCGCCAAAACTATTGCGGATGCGAGTTTGCTCTCAAACAAATGAAAGTCAAGCACGCAACATAAATTAACATTTACTTGCCCGCCCTGATAACTCATGATAGGATACCTGTATAATAAACAATTTACTAATTAGGGTGTGAGGTTTGTATGAAGAGTTCAACAATTAGAAGATCAAATTTATCTAAGGAGAAGATGGCTGTGTTAGAAGCATTATCTAAATACAAAACCGACGCTTCGGATAATACTCCGAATGTATATGTAAGACCAAGCAGAGATAAAGAGCTTGACGTTTTATGGCAAAATTTTAAAGTAAACCAAAAAGCTGATAAATCACCTAGCATATATCTTGCAACAGGTTTTATTGCCGGTGTTGTGACAACACTTATTGCTGGAGCCGTAATAGGTTTATCGGCAAACGGAATTGTAACATCTCAGAATTTATCATTTGATAAAAAAGCAAACGTTAAAAATGAAAAATTAAACTTTGTACCGGCAGCAGAACAAGCAGCAGAGGCTGTAACTGATGAAGTTTATACAGTACAAAGCGGAGATACAATGGAAAGCATTTTAACAAGATTCTATGGCGGATACACAAAAGAAAGAGCCTGGAAAGTTATGAATGCTAATAACATGACAAATCCGAACAAGTTATCAATCGGACAAAAATTAACAATTCCGATGAAATAACGAAAATAAGTTTAGTATGAAAAAGCCTCCATTATTGGGGGCTTTTTTATTAGTTAAATAACTTCTTAATTCTTAGATTTCATTTAGTTTAAAATAAGGATACTCAGAACCTTGCGGATATTTTTTATAAGCTGTTTTCAGAGCGTCTAAGAAAATTTCATTTATTTTTAAAGACTCATTATTTTTAACTACATCTTGCTTTTCAGCTTTTTGAAGAGTCTTAAACCCTTGTCCCCCTTCCGCAATAAATGAATCTATACAGCATTTATATTTTTTATCAGTATCAATAGGATTTGAATTTTTATCAAGTATAGGCTCATTGTTTATAAAAATTTGGGTCACATCAAATCTTTTTTCAGACAGGTTGTTTTTGCCATCAATTTTAATATTATTAGAACACTGTAGAAATCTTGGATTACTTGCACCATAACCGTTGGTTCTTAAAGCATTATCAAAAACCTCTTTTAATTGTTTCGGCGATAATTCAACGATTTTTACAGGCGTCTCGGCAATCAACGTTTTCTTAAATGAATAATTAGTTATAAAATCGTTTTCAATATAAGGCATGGGTTTCATTAAAAAACCGGTAGAAATAAATGCAGCATCAGCACCCGATTTATCTTTCATATTATCAGCAAGAAAGCTCCCGAGCGGACAAGGTTTTGAATATTTTTTTGTAAGATTTAAAGTGCGTGGAACGATTTTATCAAGAAGTTTTGATTCATTCTCATATTCTCTTAAACAATTTTCAAATGTTCCATCGACAAGAAGATTTTTATTTTCAATCATCTCAACATCAGAAACTCTGACCTCATCACCTTTTCTTATAAGATTCATTTTATACATAGACTCACTAAATGCTTTCGGGTAATAAATATTAAGAGCCTTATCAGGAGGAACAAAATCGTGATCATGTCCGCCAATAACTAAATCAATATTAATTCCGTTATTTCTGCATAATTGAACTATCTCACAACTGGACTCCATATAATCATGATTAAGAATTACAACGTTATCAGGTTTTTCACGAACTATAGCTTCGCTGATATCTCCAAGCACTTCTTTTTGTTTCCTTGGAATAATTCCATATTTTGCGGTATTGATATTATCAATACAAAAACCTGTCACAAGAGTTCTATCACCATCTCGATTAACAACCGTATAAGGTTTAAGCCATTTTGGTCTGTTTCCTGATATATCATAAATATTTGCACAGACTGTATGAATTCCTTTTGAGGCAAAAGTTTTAATAGTATCTATAAGATAATCAAGACTTTCTTTATTAAATCCGAAATCATTATTTCCAAGCGTCATAACCATTTCCACATCAGGCTTTGCTTCTTTAAGTTTTACATAGCAGTCTCTTTCCAGTTGCCTTGGATAAATTCCTTTAAAAATATCTCCGCAATTCAAAAATAATATATTTTGACTATTTCTGTCATCTCTGAGAATTTTTGATAAAAAAGCACTTGTTTTTCTTGTTTCTTGATGTGAATCAGAGATTGCATATATTTTTGTAATTCCACCAAATGCCACTGCACTGTCATTTATATTTAAATTCATACTTAATCTCCGTTCATATTAATAACAAATATATATTTTTTTGCTACTTCAGTCGAGTTCAATCTGAATTGCACCTTGTCTAAAAATTTTCATATCGTCATCAAACACACCGACAACCGTAGATTCAAGCCCTTTACAAAAACATCCGTAATCTTCAATAATTAAATCAGCAAGCCCTTCCATATTTTCTTTAGCCTGTGCAAAACTTTTTGCAGATGGCTGGTGCGAAAGATTTGCACTGGTTGTAGCAAGAACATGGTTAGGAATAATCTCACAAATTTCTCTAAACACATCATTATCAGGAACACGTATTCCAACAGTATCCATGCCTGACGTTATGTAATCAGGAGTCATTTCAGGATTTTTTTTGACAACAAGCGTAAGTGCCCCGGGAAAATATTTTTTAATTAATTTTTGTCCGATTTTAGGAATTATTTGGACATAATTCAAAAGATGATAAGTCTCATTAGACATAAGAATTAAAGGTTTTTGAGCTTCACGCTTTTTTATTTCATAAATTTTCTTAACCGCTTTTTCAGATGATGGCAGACAACCAAGCCCCCATACAGTATCAGTTACATAAGCGATAACCCCGTCATTTTCCAGAACTTTCTTAATTTCATCTTTATTATTTAGCATTAAATTTTCCTTTCAAACGCCCGATTAATTCCTCTGCGTAATCCATTTTCATTAACAGGTTTAACTCAACATACATTACAATACAAATAAAACCTATTATAACAATTTTTACAAGTTCGAATACATATTTCGGAAGTTCAACAAACTTGTCATAAGCGATTGACATAACTCCGCAGACTATAAGAGTAACCGCACCCGCTACACACATTTTAAACAGGTTTATAAATAAACTCTTATAATCCATTTTCATTTTCTTAGTAATTAATACGCCCAAAACAACTGCATTAAATAAAGTAACAATTGAAGTTGAAAGCGTAATCCCTCCGATACTCATATGCATTATGTTTATAAATAAAATGTTGCACAAAACTTTTAAAACAATCGAAGAAAAAGCAACGACAAAAGGAGTCAAAGAATCGTTAAACGAATAGTAAACCCTTGTAATAGAATCCCTGAAAACATAAGGTAAAATAGATACAGACAAAAACCATAAAGCTTCAGTCACCATAAAAGTCGCTTTTGTATCAAAAGCACCTCTTTCAAAAACAATTCTTACCCCATCAAGTCCAACGACAAGAATTCCGATAATAATGGGAATTGCCCCAAAGAACAATACCCCGACACCTTTGTTAAAATAAGTTCTGATACCATCATAATCTTTATCGGCAACGAGTCTTGCAAAAATAGGGAATAGCGGAACTAAAAAGGCAGTGACAAGAATTCCCACAGGGAATTGAAAAACTCTATTTGCATAACCTATAGCCGTCCAAGCACCTTCCCTAAGAGCTGAGGCAAAAAACATATCGACATAAATATGAATTTGACCGACAGTTGAACTTAATACAGCAGGGAATAATAATTCACAAATATTTTTATACTCAACGTTATTGAAAACATCAAGATTAGGTTTCAATCTAAAACCTAACTGTCTGATTTTCGGATATTGCATAACCCATTGAAAAACTGCACCAATAGTAGTTGCCCATGCAAGAACGACACCGGAATTATCTTTTCCGTTCGCCCCCATAACCATAGCGATTATAACAAGCGACATAATTATTGGTGATAAATTCGGCAGCATAAAATATCTGTAAGTAACTAAAATTCCATAATATATTCCGACAATACCGCCAATAATTAAAACCGGAGACATAATTTTCAAATGCTCAGCCGCAAGTGAAATTAATTGAGGATCTCCACCTGATGCAATAATTCCCATAATTTGCGGGGCAAAAAAGTAACAAAGCACAGCCAAAATAGTAAAGAAAATTATAGTCGTTGTCATAAACGTACTGTATAATTTATTTACAACCTCAGCAGGTTTTTCTTTAAGGCTCGGTATAAGTTTTGAGAACACAGCAACTGTCGCACTATGAAAAGGTCCTCCGACCCCGCCAAGCAAAATAATTGCTAATGCCGGTATTTGATAAGCATAAAAATAAGCATCGGATACAGTAGATGCACCATAGTAATTTGCGATAACTACATCCCTTATAAAACCTATTAACTTTGAAAAAATTGTTACTACAGCAATCAACCAAGCAGCCTTTAGCAAACTTGGAGTTTTATCATCACCAGATGTCGTATTTGTCATCTTTTTTCACCAATTCCACATATAGTCTCAGAGCTTTTTTGAATGCACTATCCGCAAAATCAGGTGAGCTAAAGACTATAGTATTCTTTCCACGTTTAATATATTTTGAAATATCAATTTCAGTAAAACGATTTGCCCCTAACAGAGCAGGAGGCAAATCAAAAGTATGCATTTCTCCGTTTATATCAGCCATTAATTTGGTAACATAAAACTTATTATCAATAATAATTTTGGCTTTTTTATAAGGTGCATAAAAATGCTGAGTTGCCATTAATTGAGATGGGTCAGACGAAATTATAACAGGCTTTGTCCCAAGAGTTATACCTGTATAATAGTGTTGTAAGATTTTATCATAAGATAAGTGCATTTCATTTCCCATAAAACCGGCACCGTACTGACTCATCCCCACACCATGACCAAATCCGCCGCCATAAGCTTTTATGGACAGTAAATTATTACTCTCATCCTTTTGAGGTTCAAAAACTAAATTAGCACTAGGCAACGCTTTTCCATCTTTTTTTAATAGACGTCTTATCACAAGTTCCTTATAAACTTTATAAATCTGAGAATTTGTTACAATCTCCATTTCAATAATCTTACCGGAATCCCCGCGTCTTACAACTCGAAGATCTAAGATTTTATCAAGCTTGTCACCCTTATTGAATGCAGGTGATACAAAACCTGTAGCAGATTGAGCCGCAAGATTATCCTGCAAAACTTTTTGTAATTCATCAGCAGTCCATTCTCTAGTCCATCTGAAATAAGGAGAACGCATATCATAAGCTGTAGGTTTTGATTTATAATACTCAGCTGCAGCCTCCTCGGTATTTAGCGGAGTTTGAGTCAAAATATCAGGACGAGCTTTCAAATAAGGTTTTTCTTTTGACGGAAATTCTTTTGTAGTAGGGTCAGAAAAAGCGTTTGCAAAATCTTCAGTATATCCGCCTGCAGTAGAAGAATATTGAGCTAAAATCAAATCCCAGTTATATAAAGCAACAGTTCCCTCAGTTTCTTTTACAGCTTGATTTGATAGAGGTTTTTCAGTATTAGCACCAAAATAAACCTGACTTGCTACAGAATCCACTACATCATAGTTTGGTGAAGACTTTACTCTAGGAGAAAGAACGTAATTTCTTGCTGCAACACTTTGAGCCTTTAAAGCTTCCAGTCCAAAGTGTACAGGCATTTCATTAGGAACAACACCTTTTAAATAATCTTCAACTTCAATTAAATTAACAAGATTAAAATATCCTTGCTTGGCACCTGTAATCTCGAACACCCCATGATAAAGTGCCTGTTTTCCCGCACGTTTCAAACCTTTTACACCTAAAAGTCCGTCAGGGCATAAAATTCTTATTTTTCCGTAAATAGTTGCGATAATTGTTCCATCATCTTCTGTAATAGTATAACCGCCATCAGATCTCGGTTTTATATTCAAATTGATATTGGCAGGCATTCTTTCAATAACTCTGTCGTTATCGCAAATCATCACGTCATGAGTACCAAATATTCCTATATTGTTATATACATAGGTCTTAAAACCTGTATCCCCAATTCCGACACGAACGACTTGGGAAGACGGGGTTTTTGAGGCTTGTTTCAATTCTGCTTCCTGAGCAACTTTCAGAGTATTTACAGGAACAGGTGAGGTAAACGCATTCGCAGGCAAACTAAGTGCCAAAATATTTAAAAGTAAAATAATTCCTAATCTTTTCATAAGAATATTATATGACAAACATCACTCGTCACAAACAGAAAATTTTTCAGGCAAATCTTTTTCGACTTCCTGCATAAATTGAGAAATTGACATCCCGAAAGCTGCAGAGAGTTTAAACAAAGTGGTAAGCTGAGGATCTTTCACACCTCTTTCAAGGTCACTTAATACAGAGGATGGAATATCGTATTCAGCACCGAGCATAAACTGACTCTTTTTTCCTCGCAAACGTTTGACAGTCTTTGCAATAGACTTAAAGATAATTTTCTTTTTTGTATCTTGCATAATAACAATTTTGAATGTAATAAGCAATAAACCTATCGTGAACGCGAAAGCTTATTTAAAGAAAATTAAAGATAATTTTTATATGAAAAATAAAGCATTCACGTTAGCTGAAGTCCTGATTACTTTAGGAATAATCGGCATAGTCGCAGCATTAACAATTCCTAATATCATAGCTGGATACAGAAAAAAAGTAGTAGAAACACGACTAGCAAAATTATATTCATCAATAAATCAAGCAATAAAAATGTCTGAAATAAAAAACGGAGACTGCAAATATTGGGAATGGGGTGATATAAATAATCATAGAGATTCGGTATTCATGGAACAATGGTGGAAAAAATATATGAATGATTATATGCCATTCATCATTTATGCCAAAAGAGATTCCACCGAAAGTACATCCATAAGCGGGAACGGAGGATATAAGGTATTTTTTAAAGATGGCTCTGCTGTTAGAATAGAAGCAATACCAGGAACATATATATGGTTTATACTCTATCCTGAAGCCAAACTATCAGATTTTTCAAAAGGTATATTACAAAATACCAATGAAAAACCAGGAAAAAACTACTTCGGATTTTTTATTTTCCCTCAAAGAAAATGTCAAATCATTACTAACTATGAAAAAAAAGACCGATCAGAACTCCTAACACAATGCTTAAGTGACTATCAAGGCACAACATCCAGCATTGGGAGTCCCTGTGCAGAACTTATTATGCAAAATGGTTGGAAAATCCCTGACGATTATCCTATAAGATTTTAATTTATTTGACTTCCAATATTATAACTACCATGGATTTTTTAATAACAAATCTTTATTCGTTAATATTGAAATTCTTAACGAAAAATGGTATTATTAATATAAAGGAGGATAGTATGAAAAAGTCAATTATAGCTTTAAATCTTAGATGGGTGGGGGGGGCTTAAATACAAGTAGGAAGCTCGTTTTAGACACTTACCACTATAAAAACCACAATATTTTTACCGCTTTTTTCAAACCTATTTTGTTTAAAAATGATTTTTTATCTTTTCAAAAAGCATTCACGTTAGCCGAAGTCCTGATTACTTTAGGTATAATTGGTATAGTAGCAGCTATGACGTTACCAACACTTATTCAAAAACAACAACAGAAAATTCTATTTTCACAGTTTAAAAAAGTTTACTCAAACAACCAAAATATTATTAACCAAATTTCTGCTGATTTTGGCGGGAATTTTGAATGCTATAATATAAAAAATGGAGAATATCACTGTAATGATTGTTTTCAATTTTGGGAAAACTTTTTTACAAAAATAAAATTTATAAAAAAATGTCCTGCAAATGATTACACATGTCGACCTAAATATAAAACAAAATCTGAAGTTCTGGCAGAAGGTGGAACTATAAAAAATACTTCTTGCGGAATGGATGTAAATACAGTTTATGATGGTTATATTACCTCTGATGGAACTATTTACTATATTGACAAACATTATTATGCCACAGGTGCATATTCAAATTTTTTTGCAGTAGATATTAATGGCATCAAAGGACCTAACAAGTGGGGTTATGACTTATTTTATATGAATTTACACAAGAAAAATGAAAAATCTTCTGTAATCAATTTTGACAGTATTTGTTCTATGCAAGAAAAAGGCGGCTTCGAATTTAACGAAATTCTTCTGAAATAAAATAACGCTTAAACCTCTTCTATTTGACTTCCCAGACAGTGCCGTCTTTTGAGTCCTTTAGAATTATGTTCTTTTCATCAAGAGCAATACGGATTTTATCGGCAACGTCCCAATTTTTAGCGTCACGAGCTTCTTTACGATAAGCAATAAGCTCATCCATCAAAGTAAATTCTTTACCGAGCTTTTCTGATACATATTTTAGTGCATCAGTCAATTCTTCTTCTGATAAAGTAGCTTTTTCAAAAGAAAATCCGAGCACGTTTGCGAGCTTAAATAAAATAGTAAATGCGTCTTTGTCATCTTTGTTTGCTTTATTTGCCAATTCAAACAACACAGCAAGAGCCTTTGAAGTATTCAAATCTTCATCCATTGCCTCGACAAACTTAGCATATTCTTCAGTTTTTGTAATATCCAAGTCTTCGTTAATTTTTGTACGTTTAGCATTAAGCATTCTTTTTACACCTGCCTGAGCTGATGAAAGTGCTTCATCAGAAAACTCAACAGGCATTCTGTAATGGTTTGTCAAAATAAAGAAACGAATTGTGTTTGCATCATATTTTTTAAGCAAATCATCAATAGTCAAAAAGTTTCCTAAAGATTTTGACATTTTTTCTTTATTAATAGTCACAAAACCGTTATGAAGCCAGTAATTAACAAACTTGCACCCGTTTGCACATTCAGATTGTGCTATTTCGTTTTCGTGGTGAGGAAAAATCAAATCAGCACCACCTGCGTGGATATCAATAGTTTTTCCAAGATATTTACGGCTCATAGCTGAACATTCAATATGCCACCCAGGACGACCTACACCCCAAGGGCTTCTGTATCCGAATTTTTCATCTTTTTTCCATAGAGCAAAATCAAGCGGATCCTCTTTATGTTCTCCAACTTCAATTCTTGCTCCGCTTTCAAGCTGGTCTATCGGTTGTTTTGAAAGATAGCCGTATCTAGGGAATTTTTTTACTCTGAAATACACATCCCCGTCAGCCTCATAAGCATAACCGTTTTTGATTAAATCTTTTACAATCGAAATCATTTCACCTAAAGTCTTTGTCGCAAAAGGTTCAACATCAGGCTTTAAGGTATTTAATGCTTTCATTGAGTTTTCAAATTGCTTATACCAATATTGAGAAACTTCCTCAGGAGTTTTATTTTCTTTTTCAGCTTTTTTCAAGATTTTGTCATCAACGTCAGTTACGTTACGGCAATATGTCACATCATATCCTTTAAACTTTAAATATCTGTATAAAACATCCCAAGTGATATAACATCTTGCATGTCCCAAATGTGCAAAATCATATACTGTAGGACCGCAGACGTACATTTTAACTTTATTACCATCAATAGGTGTAAACTCTTCAATTTTATTAGTATAAGAATTATGTAATCTCATTAAATTATTCCTCATTTTACTCTCAAAAGAATAGACATATCCGCATTCCGATTTTAACACAAAAAAAGATTTATTTTTAAGCAATTACAAATTTTCATACACCTTATAAATTTCAAGCAAACTTCCGCATTCACAACGTATCCTGTTTTTTATATGAATAAGAAAATCCTCAGAAAACCCACATTTACATAATATATTATTTCGTTCAACCAATTCCCCAATCACACTTTTATGGCGTTTAATTCGACGAAGTAATTCCTTCTTTGAAAGATGTGCATACGTTCTCATAAATACCTCCAAATTGTTAAATAATATTACGCATACTTTACTATACTAAAGTAATAATAAATTATACAAGAGTAAATGTCAATTATAAATTAATAAATTATACTGTCATTATGTATATTGTTAATTTATATAATATAAGATGGAAAAAGAAATATACTTACAATGATATTGAAAAAGCTACAGGTCTGAGCAAAGCGACTATAAGCAACTTGTTCAGCGGGGATTATCACGATTACCAGCTAAGTACTTTAGAAAAAATTTCAGAATTTTTTAATTGCGAAATAAAAGATATACTTATAAAGGTTGAGGATAAATAAAAAAAGAGATGATTAAAAAATCATCTCTTTTTATTTACGAAAACATTTCTTTTAATTCTTGAGGGGATTTACCCAAGGCTTCAGCTAAATCTTTTTCATTGATATTTATATATCTGGTGCCATCAGGTCCCATCGGAGCTTTACAATTCAAATCAGTACCGCCACCTATTATATTATCCATTACATATTCAGGAGAAATACCGGTTTTTTTGCAAAAGTCATTTAGAGTTTCATTGTCATCGACTTTGAAATTATAGCTGTTGCTCAGGCCTAAGAAACTTTTTTTATAAGTTACATTTCCTTCATTTAATGCATTTGCAAAATATTCATTACCGCCTTCGTTTACAGCATTTGCAGAATCTGCGGATTTAAAGCCGTTGCCGAATACGCAATTAATTTTTGTTTCCTGTGCACTGCCTGATACGTTATCTTTCTTTTCGAACGGGTTAACACCACTCACTCCATTGACTTCTAAAGACATAGTCGCTCTCCTTGTTTTATATAAGATCTCTTACTTATATAAAAAAATCCAGCACCGATGGATTTCAGAAAAGCATTAATTTCGTTACAAACTTAACAATCTTCCAAAAGCTTTAAAATTTTATTTACAGGTTCAACCAAATCTTCAACGGGGCATTCTTCGTCCAACTCTAAAGTTATTGTAGGAATTTTTCTCTCAATACCCGCATAAGTTCCAAAACTACCGGGCGTAGGATAGCCTATTGAGGCTTCCACAGGATAATTTATAATTTTAGATATTTTTTCACAAATATCTTTTGCATCACCGTCATAATTTACAACCTTAAAAGGTGCGTGGAGCGTCAAAATTATTTTCGGAGAATATTTTTCAATAATTGAAGCTACAAACTGAGTCTCAGTTTCACTAGCTGGACTATTCCCGCCGAAAAACTCATTTTTCTCAGTCAATTCCCAATTATCAGTCGGGAAATTTCTGTTCAAATCAACACCATGTGAATTTGTTCGAACACCTTGTGCCATCCCATCAGGGTTTAGACAAGGAATAAACAGCAGATTACTTTTATGATTATTCAGGTAATTTTCTATTAAATATTTCCCCTGAGGCTCATCTCCATGAAAAACTCCGATTATGAGAATATTTTTATAATCCTCACAACCTTTCAATACAATTTCTCTGCCTTGAGCGGATATAGTTTTTTCAAGAATTTTCATCAATTAAAAATAGCCTCAATAAATTCTTCCGAATTAAAATTCTTCAAATCTTCCATTTTTTCACCGACACCTACGAGCTTGACTGGTAATTTAAGCTCTTTTGCAACAGCAAGGACAATAGCACCCTTTGCCGAACCGTCAAGTTTTGTGAGCGCAACAGAGGTAAGATTTACGGCTTCCGTAAACACTTTTGCCTGCTGAAGTCCGTTTTGACCCGTGTTTGCATCAAGTACAAGCATACATTCTCTAAGACTTTCAGGAGCATTTTTATCGATTACGGATTTAATCTTGGATAATTCTTCCATAAGATTAAATTTATTTTGTAATCTACCTGCAGTATCTACAAGAATTACGTCATAGGCTTCGTTTTTGGCTTTTTGGATAGCTTCATAGACAACAGAAGCAGGGTCAGCCTTATCTCTGCGGACAATATCAGCACCTGCACGTTTTGACCAGATATCAAGCTGTTCTTCCGCTGCTGCTCTAAATGTATCACCTGCAGCAATAAGAACTTTTTTACCTTCATTCTTAAATTTATAAGCAAGCTTCCCGATTAAGGTGGTTTTGCCGACACCATTCACACCTGTTATAAAATAAATATTTAACCCGCCGTCAGTGTAATTTAATTCATTACTACCGGCTAAATTAAGCGTATTTAAAAATTCGGTCTTCAAATAATTTTTTACATCTGACGGTCTAATTTTATTTTGGTCACGAAGCTTATCAACGAGTTCTGCAGCGTAATTAACTCCTAGATCTGCACTTATCAGCATATCTTCCATATCGTCAAGTACAAACTCGGAAAATTCTTCTTCCTGCTCAACAGACTCAACAACATTCCCGACAAGAGCCTGTGCAGTATTTGCAACAGCTCGTTTTAAATTATTAAATCCGTCAGAAAAAAACTTAAACATTATTGAAGTCCGTTTTCAACAATTACTTTCGCTAAAATGCCGTTAATAAATGATGAGCTGTCATCTGTAGAATATTTTTTAGCTAACTCCAAAGCTTCATCTACAACAACTTTCATAGGTGCATCTTTTATGTACAAAAGTTCCACAATTGCAATACGCAAAATATCTTTATCCATTTTTACAAGACGTTGCAAATCCCAATTTCTTGCATGTTTTTGGATGATATCATCAACCTCTTTATGATGTTTTTGGAATGCTTCTGCAATTTCTATTGCATATTCTTTGACTTCATTTTGAGAATCAAGAGTAGTGAATTCTGCAATTTCTAATGCGAGCATTGCTTTTTCCGCAATATCAATCATTTCATTAATTCTTCCTGTCATATCAGATGTCATAGGAAGAGGAACCGGAATATTAGCAACACCGATAGGCCTATTTAAATTAGTTTCATGCTCTGCTTCATAAGTATCAATTCTATCACGCATATCAACTAATGCACCTAATGCAATTTTTAATTCATCACTTGCGTTGCTTGTCAAAATTCTTACTGATTTTAATATAATATCTTCTAAATCACTCTTAGAATAATTTGTAATCTTTTTATCAAATTGAGAAAATAGAATAAATGCTAATTCTCTTGCTGCTCTGCGGGCTTGCATATATTTACCTCATTAATTGTATCTACAAAAGGAATGCTATCATGAAAAAATTTACAGTACAAGAAAGTTTTATATAAAAAATATCTTAAACTAAATCGGATGCCCGATAAGAACTTCTCACAAGAGGTCCTATTTGATAGTGTTTAAATCCGATTTCAGAAGCAATTTTTTTTAAGTCCTCATACTCATCAAGTTTATAATATTTTTCAACTGGAAGATGTTCTTTTGACGGCTGAATATACTGACCTATAGTCACAATATCAACACCCGAATTCTTTAAATCCGTTAAAGTCTGTCTTATTTGCTCCATAGTTTCGCCAAGACCTATCATAAAACCTGACTTAGTAATAAGTTTTCCTTTACCTTTCATATATTTAAGCACTTTTAAAGAGGTCTCATAATCACCCTGAGGACGTGCAGTTTTAAAAATATCTCTTGCAGTTTCAATATTATGATTAAAAACATCAGGTCTTGCTTTGAATATAATATCAAGAGAATTCTCATTACCTTTAAAATCAGGAGTAAGAATCTCTATTTTAACACTTGACGTCATTTCTCTTATTTTTTGAATACACTGAGCAAAATGTTCAGCACCGCCATCAGGCAAATCATCCCTTGTGACAGAAGTTATTACCGCATATTTTAGTCCTAAATCCCTTACTGCCTCTGCTACATGCAAAGGCTCTTCAACATCTAAAGGTAAAGGTCTTGCACAAGAAATATTGCAGTAACGACAGTTTCTCGTACAAACATCACCCATTATCAAAAAAGTCGCGGTATTTTTCGTATAGCATTCATTTTTATTAGGGCATCTTGCATTTTCACAAACTGTATTTAGACATCTGTTTTTCAAAGTCTTGCGAACTTTTCTTGTAGCATCGGTATCTATAATTGGTCTTTTTAAGTATTCAGGTAGTCTTTCTCGCATAAATTTATTATACAATAATTATTACAAATATTGAAAAATTTTACATATATATTTATAATATAAGTAACAAAGGAGTATTTAAAATGAAAAATATAGCAATTTTATTATGTTTATTAGGCATGGCAGCTCCGGCTTTTTCTGCTGGAACTGAAATTATTATGCCGGAAGGCGGTTTTCAAGCATTAGATAACCCTGTTATGACAGAAGCAGAATACAAAGAAAGTCTTAAAAACAAAAATAAAAATAACTCAACAACAATGGTCGAACCTCAACAAACTCAAACTTATGAAAGAAAAGTAAAATTCGGTTCGCAAAACCTAAATACACCAAACGCATATTGGAACCATGGCAGAGTTAAGTTCGGTACAGGAAACTTTGGTAACGGTGCAGCAGGGATGAACCGCTGGTAGTTACAGTTTCATTAAACATTCATAAATTCCTTCCGAATACGTAGGATGAGCAAAACATATCTCTTTCAGTTTACTGATAGAGATATTGTTTTGTATTGCAATCAAAAGCTCTTGAACCATAGCAGAGGCTTCTTTTGATACAATATGTACACCGATAATTTTATCATCTTGCAATAGAATTTTTATAAACCCTTCTGTTGAATTATCGCAATGAGATTTTCCTAATGCAGAAATTAAAACTACAGCCTTTTTATAAGTTCCGACATCTAAATCCTGTTCACGTTTTCCTACCCAAGCAATTTCAGGATTACCATAGATTACTGAAGGGACAAGCGACTTATCAAACGGAATACCGGAAACATATTCTATAGCTTGTTTAGAAGCATAGTGTGCAAGCTGTATAGCACCGCACACATCACCGATAAAAGTTACACCGTCAATCTTTGATACCTCACAAGCCTTTCTGCCAATCGCAACCAATACACATTCAGGAGTCAAGATTTCACCATTATTCAAATATACTTTCTTATCTTCAATTTTCTCGACAACAGTATTTTTGAAAAACTTTATCTTCTTACTCTTAAAAATTCTTTCAACACGTTTTGAAACCTCAATATCAGCAAGCGGAAGTAAATTTTCAGCAAGTTCAACAACAGCTACCTCACTGCCGAATGCAGAAAAAATTCTCGACCATTCAATCCCAATTGCCCCTGATCCAACAATCAAAATACTTTTAGGAATTTTAGTTAAATTAAGAACATCGTCAGAATTTAAAACAAATTCACCATCAGCTTTCATTCCCGCAAAATCTCGAGGCTCAGCTCCCGATGCAACAATTACATCTTTGCAATTATAAAATTCACCGTCAGCTTCAATTTCATTTGCAGAAATTATCTTTGCTTCAGCTTTCACAACATTAACTTTTGCATTTTTTAAAGACAATTCAAGACTTTTACGAAGTTTTTCCACAACCTGATTTTTATGCTCAATTATTTTGGCAAAATCAAAACTTACATTATCAGCACATATTCCAATAGACTCACAAGACTTTAACTCTTCATAAATTTCTGCAGAATGTAAAATAGCTTTTGTCGGAATACACCCTTTATTCAGGCAAACGCCACCCACTTTATCTTTTTCAAACATAACGACAGACAACCCTTTTGCCACAGCTTGAAAAGCAGCTGTATATCCTGCAGGCCCGCTTCCTATTATACCGATATCATAAGTCTGTGACATATTTCCCCCGATTTTAAAAAATTATCTTGTATATACTCTAGGCAAACGAACTTTTAAACGACAAGTAAGTTCATAGTTAATAGTACCGAGAATATTAGCCCAATTATCAACAGTATTTTTATCATCAATAAGAGATATAATATCTCCGATTTCTGCATTAACACCGGTAATATCAAACATCATTTGATCCATAGTTATATTACCAACCTGAGGAACAGGCTTACCATTCAAAGTTCCGTTAATTTTATTTGACAGACATCTTGATACCCCATCAGCATAACCAATCGGGATTGTAGCAATTTTTCTGTCACCATTAGCTATAAACTTATGTCCGTAGCTAACTCCTTCACCGTCTTTAGCTGTATGAATATTGACAATTCTTCCTTTTAATGACATTACAGGACGTAAGTCAGGCCTAAAGCCTTTATCATCAGGCATATCTGTCCACAATCCGTATAATGCAATACCTACACGACGCATATTTGATTTTGGAATATCGTAACACATTGTACCAACAGTATTTTGAATGTGCAATAACAACCCTGTTGTATCAACCTGTGATAAAACTTTATTCCATTTATCAATTTGTAACTGAGTTTTATCCCTATCTTCAGCATTTGCAAAATGCGTAAATATCCCTTGCAAATTCAAATATTCTGCACTTTGAGCCTCCTTTATAAATTCAACAGCTTCATCAAAAGAAACACCTATCCTATTCATACCTGTATCAAGTTTAATATGCACTTTAGGCTTAATTCCTGTACGTTCATAAGCATTTTTACAAGCTAAAAGATGTTCTTTAGAAAAAATCGAAATTGCTAAATCTGCATTTACTGCACTTTCTACCGCCCATACAGGTACAGCACCCAGCACCAAAATATCAGCTGTAATTTTCGCATTTCTTAAATCAACACCCTCATCTATTGACGCTACACCAAGCATATCAAAACCCGAAGCCAAAAGTGTCGGAGCAAGCATTACAGAACCATGTCCATACGCATCAGCTTTCACTACAGCTAATAACTTTGTATCAGATGGAACATTTTTTCTTATCTCTTTTGCATTATGTGCAAGATTTTCTATATTTATTTCTACCCAAGAATCTCTGTGAATATTTACCTTAGTTTGTCTTATATTTTTCATAGCGTTAATATTATATAACGAATAATTTTTACGAGCAAACTCATAATATATGTTATCACTCCTATTCACTTTTTCTTTTTGTTGCGAAGCAAAAAGAAAAAGTGAACCATCACACAACTAAAAACCTAAGTGAGACCATTTTGCAAGTTTCAAGCAAAAGCTTTCAACTGCAAAAGAAGGCAAAAAGAAAAACTCGCTGAATTTCCAGCAATGCCAGAATGGCATTGCAAGACCAAATTGCTGTTCGTGAAAAGCTTTAGCTTTTCACCTCTTTGCTCGCTATCGTGCTTCGCACACGCTCGCTTAAAATTTGCCGAACGTGCACAATTTATTATGCGATAGTGAGGCTTGAACGGTTAAATGCGTCAGCATTTAACGACAGCCATTTGATTTTCGCATCGCTTTGCGATGCTATGAGCTTAGCGTTTTTCTCTTTCTTTAGTTCATTTCTTTCTCTTTTACTCGCAATAAAAGAGAAAGAAATGAATATACTAATAACTATATATTATGTAATAAATAATGAATTAATGTGAAAATATTGTCATAAAAATATATTTACTCTATAATTTTCTTGAGGGAAATGTGAGGTGAACATGAATTTAGAACATATAAAAAAAGTAGACCCTGCTGTTGCAGAACAAATTGAGTTGGAATTAGAAAGACAACAAGAAACTATTGAACTTATAGCAAGCGAAAACATAACTTCTCAAGCTGTAATGGAAGCTGCAGGCAGTGTTTTAACAAATAAATATGCTGAAGGAAAGCCTCACAAAAGATTTTACAACGGTTGTGAGCACGTTGATGTAATAGAAGAAATTGCCCAAAAACGTGCTTGCGAACTTTTCGGTATGGATCACGCAAACGTACAACCACATAGCGGAGCTCAAGCTAATATGGCTGTATTTATGTATTGCTTAAAACCTGGAGATAAAGTCCTTGGTATGGACTTGTCAAACGGAGGACACCTTTCTCACGGTTCGCCTGTAAACTTCTCAGGACTATACTTTGATGTAAAAAGTTATGGCGTAGATGAAGATGGCAACATTGACTATGAAGATGTTCGCAAAAAAGCTCTTGAACACAGACCTAAATTAATCATTTGCGGAGCAAGCAACTATTCAAAAATAATTGATTTCAAAAAATTCAGGGAAATAGCTGATGAAATCGGAGCTTATCTTTTGGCAGATATCGCACATATTGCAGGTTTGGTTGTTGCTGGCCTTCATCCATCTCCTGCACCTTATGCAGATTTCGTTACAACAACAACTCATAAATCATTAAGAGGTCCAAGAGGCGGAATTACCATGTGCAAAGAAGAACATGCTATGGGTATTGATAAAGCAATTTTCCCTGGTATGCAGGGCGGCCCTTTGGAACATATTATTGCTGCTAAAGCTGTTGCACTTTTAGAAGCTTCCAAACCTGAGTTCAAAGAATATGCAAAACAGATTATTAAAAATGCACAAGCTCTTGCTCAAGGTTTAATGGATGAAGGCATGGACATTGTTGGCGGAATGACAGAAAACCATCTTATGACTCTCGATTTGAGAAGAACCGGAAAAACAGGTAAAGATATGGCTAATGTATTAGAAAAAGTTGGTATTACCGCTAATAAAAATACAGTACCGAATGATCCGCAAAGTCCTTTTGTCACTTCAGGAATACGTTTAGGAACACCTGCAGTTACTACAAGAGGTTTTAAAGAAGATGATATGAAAGAAGTTGCCAAAATTATTGCTTCTGCTATATATGCTTCTGACAATGAACAAGCGTTACAAAACCTTAGAGAACGCTCTTTAAAACTTTGCAGAAAATATCCGCTTTATCAAGATTAGTAAAAGAGAAAAAAGATGATTATTAAATTAACACACGCTCATATTATAGGAACAATAATAGCATATATTTTCGGAGTATTTTTAGTACCTCTGGTCATAAATTTCTCCAAAAAAGAAGGACTTGTAGATTTACCTAACGAAAGAAAAATCCACACGACACCAATATCGAGAATAGGCGGAGTAGCTATATGGACAAGCACAATGCTGACTTTTCTCTGCTTAGTATTTCTAAGTTACTATCCTTATGGAAGTTTACTTTCAGGAATACTTCTCGGCAGTTCATTAATGTTCCTTCTAGGACTTGTAGATGATATTTATAATCTTGATGCTAAATTTAAATTATTTATACAAGTTTCTATAGCAACTCTTGTATATCTATTAGGCGTCCAAATCAATACAATTCCGTTTTTTGGCGGGATGGACTTAGGTTTTTGGTCATATCCGATTACTTTACTATGGATAGTAGGTATCAGTAATGCTCTAAACTTTATAGACGGAGTAGACGGACTTGCAGGATCTGTTACAACAGTTAATGCGATTACTTTAGCAATTATAGCAGTTGCAATGACTCCGCCAAATCCAATTATTGCATTAGTAGGCTTTATTCTTGCAGGTTCAATGTTAGCATTTTTAACATACAACTTTAACCCTGCTAAAATTTTTATGGGCGACAGCGGAGCATTATTTTCAGGATTTTTACTCGCTACAATTTCAATTACGGGAGTCATGAAAGCCGCAACATTCGCAATTTTACTACCATTTGTAGTTCTTGCAGTCCCTATTATGGATATTACATATTCTTCATTAAGAAGAATTTCTAAAGGGAAATCACCTTTTGTAGCTGATGCAGAACATATTCACCATAAACTTTTACATGCCGGATTTTCACAGAAAAAAACTGTTGTAATTTTAACTTCTGTTGCAATTATTGCAGGAGCATTAGCATCGTTGTTAATGGGTGAAAACACTATTAAACACTATTTCACCTACATTATAACAATTGTTATTGTGATGTTGTTACTAAATTTCATCAAGGTATTGACAAAAAAATAATATTGTGTTATCATACCTAATGAATTTGATTACTCAGTTTTAGGTAGATTATTTAGGATAATTATTTAAAATATTTAAGTGCAGATTCACCTATATACACTTCGATTGAGACTTAGATAGCAAGCCTTAATGAGCAAGTGTGGTTAACGAGGTACTTAGTTAAGTAAGGGTTTATTAACTATGAAAGCACAAACTGTTGAAACATCAAATGGGAATAATTTTTCTACAATTGCAAAAGCAACAGCCATTGGCGGGGTTGCGGGTTACTTAGGGAAACTTTGGTATCCATTAACATCCGATGAAATGGATGAAGAATTTAAAGGTGCCATAAACATCATAAAAAAAGAATCAAAAAAAGCTAAACATAAAGCTATTGAAGATATCAGAAAAATTCCTCAAAAAACTTTGGCACAAGACACATTCATAAAAATTGTGGATGCCAACGCTGCAATGAGAGCTGCTGATCCATTAGCAGATACAAAGAGTAATACATTTAGAATGCTTGCAAAAGCAGGATTAAATGAGACCGACAAAATCCAGTTCAAAAATATAGTAAAAGCCGTTCAAGCCAGATCACATCACTTATATAAAGAATGTGAAAAAGCTTACGTGAATGTAGTAAAAAGCAAACGCTCAACACCTTGGTTTATAGCTGCAGGTGCAGTATTAGGATTTGTCACAGGTCTAGGACATAACATTTTAAAATCAGACGTATAATAATTTGCATTAATTATTTTCTGAAAAGTAAGGAGCATTCAATTCCCACCAGAGTGCTTCTTTTTTATTGCAAAAACATTCTTGAACGTTCTGATTTAATTTTAGAAATAGTCTCAGGATAATTTCCCCCGATTAAATCCCCGACAGACTTATATAATTTAAGAATAGCATGCTCAATGTTTTGTGAATTCATTGATACCATATCACAAGCCATCTCCTCATTTGATAATGCAAGTCTTGTCATATCCCGAAATCCGCTTGAAGCCATTTCTAAAGCTAATTTATTATCACTTGCGGCAAAAAATAAAGCTTGAGCTAACACCATTGGCATGTGCGAAATCATAGCTGCAGCCTCGTCATGCTTTTCAGGTGTAGTAAATAAAGGCTTTGCACCTAAAGCTTCTATTATAGAAACTAGTTCTTTACTTTCTCCAAACACAGGAGTTATAACCCATTTAGCACCCTTAAAAAGACCCTCAAAAGAATTTTCAAAACCCTTATGTTCAGTCCCTGCCATAGGATGAGATGGGACAAAACGGTAAGGACGTTTCTTTTTACAAACGAATTCTTTTAAACTGCAAACATCTGTCACTATAGCATCAGGAGGTAAAACAGGTTCCAAATCATCAAGAACTTTTAAAGTTTTGTTCATAGCTGAACATACAAAAATAATATCTCTATCTTTCAGCACATCATAAGTTTTATAAATATTTTCACCATCTTGCGAATTAGAAACAGCTATCACATCATATCCGAGTGCTTTTAGATCTTTAAAAATTGACCCTCCGATAAGCCCCAAACCAATAATACCGATTTTTTCCATAACAAATCCTCCGTATAATAATTGTACAGGATTTGTTATGAAAAAGCTAATTTGTTACCAAGGATAATAGTCCTTTATTTCCTAACCGTCCTGCATAATCAGTGCAGCACAATATATATTACCCCACTCGGTAGATTTTGTACAATAGGATTTAAGCAAACTTTCTCTTGTAAAAGACAATCCGTAAGGAAGCCACTTACCTTTTGACGTATCAAAATAAAACATAAACAAATCACGACCCCACATATTTGGATTTTGTCGTCCATTAATATCAAAACGACATAAAACATCTGTTAAATATACCTTTCCATCTACAGTGGTTGAATTAAGATCAAAAGTCAACAAAACTTGATTTGGTAATTCTATCATATAGGCTGTATTATTAATACCGGTAAGATTACCATTTGAGATAACTTTTCCATTTAATGTAACATATCCTCTTTTAAATCCTACTTGTGCAAGCGATTTCCAACCATACACCTTAGCTCCATTAAAATATGGGACCAAGTATTTTTCAACAAAATGTATTGTAGCATCTTTCATATTAGTTGCACTTTGCCCCTTTGAACTATCCCAATATTTTGGTTCATCGTAATCTTTTTGAGCTAATAATGTAACTTGCGAAAGTATACTATAAGCCTCTTTTAGTCGCGTGGCAGTAACTTTTTTTTGATGTTTTTGGATTAAAGTAGGCAATGTCATTGCTGCTACTATCCCGATTATTCCTAATGTAATAAGCACTTCTGCTAACGTAAAAGCGTTTCTCTTTTTCAGAAAAGCCTCCGTTTGTATACTATTTTCTATTTTAACATTTTTTACACCAAAAATCACCGTGTCACTTGGCACGGCTTGCTTTTTAGCTCTTTTGCTTTCAATAGGAGGTCTAAGTCGGAA
>CASDPF010000012.1:52937-78032 GCA_949282215.1 uncultured bacterium
TTCTATCTATATGAGCTTTTTGCATACATCCTCCTTCGTTTATTTGTATAATTATTATAACATATATTTAACAAAAAAAAGCCCTCAATGACTCGAGAGCTTTTTTATTTATTCGTAACAGAATTAGTCTTTTGAAACAACTCCTGACTTTTCGATAATTTCTTTTTCGATGTTTGCAGGAACTTGTTCGTAGCATTTGAATTCCATTGAGAATGTACCACGACCTTGAGTATTTGATCTCAAGTCAGTTGCATAACCGAACATATTTGCAAGAGGTACAATTGCTCTTACAATTACGTTACCGGTATTACCGAGAGGTTCTTGACCTTCAATACGGCCGCGTCTTCTTGAAATATCACCGATAATTGTACCTGTAAATTCATCAGGGATTTCAATTTCAACCTTCATCATCGGTTCAAGGATACAAGGCTGAGCTTTGCGACAACCTTCTTTAATAGCCATAGAACCGGCGATTTTAAACGCCATTTCTGAAGAGTCAACTTCGTGGTATGAACCGTCGTATAATTCAACTTTTACGTCTATCATAGGGAATCCAGCCAAGATACCGCCTTCAAGTGCTTCTTCCATACCTTTTCTTGCAGGTTCAATATATTCTCTAGGAATAGCACCACCAACGATTTTATTTTCAAATACAAATCCTGCATTTTCTTCAGCCGGAGAAATTCTAACTTTAACGTGACCATATTGACCTTTACCACCTGATTGACGGATGAATTTAGAGTCTTGGTCAGAATTTCCTCTGATTGTTTCACGGTAAGCAACTTGTGGTTTACCGATATTAGCTTCTACTTTGAATTCTCTTAACATACGGTCAACAATGATATCAAGGTGAAGTTCACCCATACCTGAAATAATTGTCTGACCTGTTTCAACATCAGATTTAACTCTGAATGACGGATCTTCTTCTGCAAGTTTTTGTAATGCAATACCCATTTTATCTTGGTCAGCTTTTGTTTTTGGTTCAATAGCAACTGAAATAACCGGTTCAGGGAATGTCATTTTTTCCAAGATAATTGGAGCTTTTTCATCACAAAGAGTATCACCTGTTGTCGTATCTTTCAAACCAACGGCTGCACAGATATCACCTGCATATACTTCTTGTTCTTCCAAACGTTGATCAGCATACATACGAACTAAACGAGCAATACGTTCTTTCTTTCCGTTTGTAGCATTCAAAACGTAAGATCCTGAGGTAATTACACCTGAATAAACTCTTAAGAAAGTTAAACGACCAACATAAGGGTCTGTCATAACTTTAAATGCAAGAGCAGAGAAAGGTTCTTCATCTGAAGAATGTCTTTCAGTTTTTGAACCATCTTCTAATTCACCTTCAATAGCTTTTACATCTACTGGAGATGGCATATAATCTACTACAGCATTCAATAATAATTGAACACCTTTGTTTTTAAATGCTGTACCACAAGTTACAGGAACAATTTTGTTATCGCAAACTGCTTTTCTCAAAACAGCTTTCAATTCATCAACTGTAATTGTAGCTGGATCTTCGAAGAATTTTTCCATCAATGCATCATCTTCACTTGCAATAGCTTCAACCATTGCATCTCTGTATTCTTGAGCTTTTTCAAGCATATCTGCCGGAATATCTTCTTCTTTAATATCAGTACCCAAGTCATTTGTATAAATTTCAGCTCTCATTGTCATCAAGTCAATTAAGCCTGTAAATTTATCTTCAGAACCGATAGGTAATTGGATAGGTACAGCGTTAGCACCTAATCTGTTTTTAATTTGATCTACAACTCTATAAAAATCAGCACCTGTTCTATCCATTTTGTTAACGAATACCATACGAGGTACTTCATATCTGTTAGCTTGTCTCCAAACTGTTTCTGATTGAGATTGAACACCACCTACTGCACAGAATACAGCAACAACACCGTCTAATACACGTAATGAACGTTCAACTTCAATTGTAAAGTCAACGTGCCCAGGGGTATCAATAATGTTGATTTGGTGTCCTTTCCATTCAGCAGTTACTGCTGCTGATTGGATTGTAATACCACGTTCTTTTTCTTGTTCCATAAAGTCAGTTACTGCTGCACCATCGTGTGTTTCACCGATTTTGTGAGTTTTACCTGTGTAGAACAAGATACGCTCTGTAGTAGTGGTTTTACCAGCATCAATGTGTGCGGCAATACCAATGTTTCTAATTTTTTCTAATGGAGTTTTTCTTGCCATTTTACTTTTCCTTTTTTATATATTGTGTACTTCTGCTATTTACATTTAGCCTCATTAAAATTATCTCATAAAAAAGTTTATTTTCAACAAATTGCATTAAGTTCTTTAAGTTTTTGTATTATAATCTATGTAATTAACAGAAAGAGGGATTTATGAACAAAATTGAGATATATACGACAAAATTATGTCCTTTTTGCGTTAAGGCAAAAAAACTATTACAAACACTTAGTTTGGAATATACAGAACACAATGTCGAAGACTCATTTGATGAAATGTGTTCAAGACTTGGAGAACAATTTGGGAAGGTAATTTCAACAGTGCCTCAAATTATAATAAATGAAAAATATGTAGGTGGCTATTCAGATCTTGAAGCACTTTACAAATCAGGCGAATTAAAAAAATATCTAAATGAATAAAAAAGTAAAAGCCTTCTTGATAACCGCAAGAAGGCATATTATAACCTACACTACTTACCGCAGCATCATGCTGCTTCACCTTTTTACAAATTGAGGAATTATATAAAAAATATTTATTTTAATTTTTCGTAAATTGCTTTTAGAGTCTTTTGGATATCATCACTATCGCTCCAGCCAAGCCAGTTAGATTTAGCGGCTTTTCTTGCAGCTGCGAGTTCACTGTCAATATTGATACCTTTTTGAAGAGCTCTTAATTCCATTGCATTAATTAGAATTGTAGCAATTTCTTCTTTTTGGCCAAATTCACATTCATCCATCAAAGTTTCTATAAAACCGTCTTCATCATTTTTATATGAACCTTGTTTTCCGTATGTATTGTCCCAATGAGTCCATAATTCAATAACATTTTCAGGTTTTACAAAAGCTTCCAAAACGGTTTTCATCCCCTGTTCACCGTCATAGTCGGTTCCAGGCCCGTCAATAGCTTTATCAAGCATAACACATACTTGATTTAACATATATTTTTGTTCCGCATTATCTGATAATGTAGAATCAGTTGGTTCAGTCGGACAGGTTGGATTTGTAGCTGAAGTTGGAGATGTCGGATTTGTCGGCGAAGTCGGTGACGTTGGCGAAGTCGGTGACGTTGGTGACGTTGGTGACGTTGGCGATGTTGGCGATGTTGGCGATGTTGGTGATGTCGGTTCCGCCGGCAAACTCTTCGCAATTTCAGTTGCTTTATTTGTTAATTCTAAAAGTTCACCCAATATGGCTTCCAGTTCTTCTTTTGTTTGAGTCGAAGTTTGAGCTTGAGATTTATTTGCAACTTCTTGAAGTTTCTTTTCTAATGCTTCTATTTTGTTCTTGATATCTTCAAGTTGTTGTTTTTTATCTGAAGGTAAATTTTCTCTTTGAAGAAGAGAATTTACCGTTTGTTTTAAAGTTGCAATATTTGTAGCAGCAGTCTTTATAGAGCCTTGTACTTTTAATTTTTCACCAAGCTCATAACCTTGTTGATATGCATTATTTATAGACTGCTGAGTCATAATATCCGTTTGACCATAAGGCATAATTGGTTGAGAGGTATAAGCCAAATTATAATTAGCCCAGAAGAAAGGATTCATAGCATTTTGAGCCATATAAGCAATCTGAGGCGGAACATTAATATCCTGACAATTGAACTGGAGTTCATTTCCCCAATTTGAAGTCCAAGACCACGGTTTTAGGAAGTTGAATGCTACCATATTTGGAATATTTGTTACCCCGTTGAATGACATAATTTTTAACTCCTAGTGTTTTAAATCCCCTTGTATATATATAAAGATTTTCTAATCAAAAAAATTGCATGTTTTACTTAAAGAACGCTTAACAATTGTTACATTTTACTCAAAACACTTATTATATCTTGCTTAGAAAGACTAGGATTAATTTCTTTTATTGAAGTAATACTATCTGTAGAGACATTTTCATTGAAAATTTTTTCCAGCAGCTCTCGGTTATAATTATACAAAATTGAACCATGTTGCAGGATATAACCTTCTTTTCTACATTGTGCAGAGCCTATAAGCTTTTTACCTTTATAACAAAGATCTGCACCGGTTGAAATAAGCATACAATAATCAAATTTTGTATTAACAGGTTTTGAACCTCCAAAATCAAGTTCAATACCGAGTTTAGCAAATTTATCAATTAAAACTTTAGAGATTTCTATATATGATTTTGTTACATTTTCTCCATGTTTTAAATATGAAACAGGACAAATATAACTATATGTAATTTCGTCATCGTGGAGTAAAGCTCTACCTCCCGTGAGCCTTTTCACCAAATCAATATTAGTATCTTTTAGAAACTTTTTGTCTATAAAAGAGTCTTGCTGATTTCTTCCAAGTGAAATGCACGCAGGATGCCAGCCATAGAGCCTGAATATCGGATAATTAAGCTTTTCAGATATTGCAAAATCAAGTAAATCGCTATCTTTTTGCATATTTTCTTGACCTGTCAGAACTTCATAAGGGATAAATTTAATCATTTTTTTTATCTCTTTCCATAAGTGCTTTTTCAAACTGAGTAAAAACATCATTTCCGACAAATTGTTCTAAAGCAGCACGACGAGCATTAAAAGTTGCACGAGCTTTATTCAAGTCATCAATAGATGTTCTGTAATAAGCATCTGTAACCAATATGACTTCCCTTGACTGGTCTTGAGATGCTTCATAATTTTTTTTACGTTGCTCAGTCACTTTTACCAACAAGTCTACCATTTTTTTAGCTGTCATATAGTCATAATAAAGGTTTACCGTATTTTGCTGAAGGTCTTCTATTTTACGAATAAGTATAATCATATCCGCATCAGTTACTTTTGTATATTTATAATTCAAAGCTTTGGTATCCTGAGCAAAGATACCCAGTACACTGCTTCCTAAAATTGAACCTGTTGCAAGCATCGGATTTCCCATGCCTGCACCCACGAGGGTAGACATACTTGCAATATTCATTAAAACTTTTTTAACAGATTTTTCATCAGGTTTATTTTCGTCAGGATTGGCAAGCTTATAAAGAGCAAAGCTAATCGTATCACTCTTAGAGGCAGCACCTTGCCATAAAAGTGACAAATCTCCCATCATATCATTTTCTTCCAGCTCAAGCTCTTTTGAAATCTCTTGGGACATCTTTTTTATACTCAAATCGGCATAAGTTAAATCACCTGAGTCAACATTTTCAATATCTGTTTTAACTTCTTTTTTCTCAATATTTTGCTTTACTTCAACATAAGGATTTTCAGGTTTATCAGTAAGCCCTACTCGATATGCAGGAGATTTAGGTCCTTGCAATTCCAAATCCTCAAGCGTAACAGAAAAAGCAGGTAATGCACACAACAATACAAAAAGAGGTATAAATAATAAATTTTTTTTCATTATTTTCCTCCTCCGTTAAACAATGTTGTATTGTAATTGTACTGATACATATTCAAGCTGTCTACAACCTTTTTCCCGGCTAAACGCTGCAACTCAAGATGATATTTTTTAGCATTTTGAAGATAATAAAACTCCTCAAGTGCCATATTATCATATAAAGAAGATGAAATAGTAATTTCAAGTAAATCATCTCTTTCAATAGCATTGGTATAGTTCTTATTATATAAAAGTAACTTTGAACGAGTTTCTTTTAACTGAGTCAAAGCACCTTTGTAATTATAATAAGCATTAATAATCTTATCTTGCAAATTTTCAATTAACCCTGCTAACTCAATTAATTCAGTATCAGTAATCGGAACTTCTGTAGGTAAATTCTTTTTATTGATAAGATTTTGAGCCAAACGACCGGCAGCAAAAGCTCCGCTTTGCAACATATAATCAGCACCCATCATTGAAGGTGCAAAAGAGGCTCCTGCAACTAATGCGGATAGAGTCTTTGACATTAGCGAAGAATGAATTCTTCTCTGACTTTCGGGAGTTGCAAGCTTTTTCAGAGCAAACTCAATAACCTGATTATTTTCGACAGTTCCTTTCCAAAGTTTTTCAATATCCTCAAGATCTTTTTCTTTTTGCATCTTAACTAACTCTTGCATGACTTGAGTATCATTCAGGATAAGTGATGTTTTCATCTTAACATCACTTTTCGGAAGTTCAATCTTTTCAGGCTTAACCCCCTCTAGTGAAACTTCCTCAGGCTCAGCAAATACACACATACCGCCCAACATTATCATGAATATTAAAAGCCATCTCATATCAAAGTTATACCATAAGCAAAATAATAAATCCAATGATTGATACTCTAATAAATCCTTGGATTGTTCTACGGAGCAGAAAAAAAAAGTAGAATTAAAAAGTAAAGTGAGGAAAAATGGCTACAAAATCAGTAAAAACAAAACCCCAAAAAACAGAAAATCAAAAACAAAAAGATTTTTGCATATTAGCAGATGCATTGAGACAGCAAAATTCCTATAAAGAAGCTATCTCTCACTATCTCAATGCAATTTTAATAAATCGTAATGACGAAAATTCATATTACGGGTTAGGACTTTGTTATAAAGCAATAGAAAATTATGCAAAAGCAATAAAATACCTTGAAAAAGCTACAGAATTAAAAAATGATTTTTATGAAGCATACTATGAATTAGGTCTTTGCCATCTCGCAGAGGGAATCCCTTGCGGGGCAATAAAAAGCTTTGTTCAGGCTATTCAGCTAAACCCTGAAAAGCCTGAAGCGATTTTACAGTTAGGTATCGCACATGAAATGTGTGACGAAGCCGATATGGCTTTAATGATTTATCAAAAATTGATAGAAAATTCTCCAAAGTATATAAGAGCTTACGAGAAAAAAGCAGAATTACTAATGAAATTAAACGACTTTAAAGAAGCCAGTCTTTTATATAATAAAATCCTAAAACTTAATCCTGAATTTTATAGAGCTTACTTAGGAATAGGAACCTGCTTTGATAAACTCGGAAAAAGAATTGAAGCACAAAGATATTACAGAAAATTTCTTGTAAAAAAGCCTAATTCCCACAAGGCGCCATTAGTTAATGCACGCCTTGAGAAATTAAAAATATTAAATAAGAGTAGAAATCCATTCAATATAATTTAGTTGAATTGGCTACTTATACAAATCTTTAAGCATTTGTGCCGTTGAGACTCCGCCTTTTTCAATAGGCATACAGCCACCAGGTTGTAGTTTTAAAGCCCCGCTTTCATGCTTATATACCATAAAAGAAAATATATCATATCCCCATTTATTAGGTAATTTCATACCATTTACATCAAGAGCAAACAGTCTATCAGAATACCAAATAATAATAATACCATCAGCCAAATTCCACACTCGAGTTTTATTACGAATATTCGTTTCTGAAAAACCTGTACAACCACTCATTGAACTATTTATATCCGATTCTCCAGCATCCGGATTTTTATCCATGTACACTGTATCCAAACCTTTATATGCAGGAATACATCCATCTCTAAAAGCATTTTTTTCACAAACTTTTACGACTTTATACGTTTTCTTGAGTTGTTCTCTTAATACACTACAATCAGAGCTTTGATTTGTAGGATTAACAGCCTCACCGTATTCTACACACAATCCGTTTTCATATTTTATACATGGACCACCTATCCAATCATAACTATAGTAACATTGAGGTGCAAAACCTAATTGTGCCTCAGCCATTTTATATGCATTTTGTGCTATACTGTAGGCAGTTTTAAACTGATTTTTTAAGACCATTTTTTGATAATTTTGCACCAATAATGGCAATGTAATAGCAGCTACAACACCTATTATTCCTAATGTAATAAGCACCTCTGCTAAGGTAAAAGCATTTTTCTTTTTCATAAAACCTCCGTTTATTTTTATTACCTGTTTTTTAAAAATTTTTGCACCAAAAATCACCGTGTCTTTTGGCACGGTTTATTTTTCAGCTCTTTTTATTAAATCGGAGGTCTAAGTCGGAAATGCTTGTCCTAACTGTTAGTTGGCAGCCCCCCCCCCCGAAATTCTATCTATTAGCGATTTTTGCATACATCCTCCTTCGTTATTTATTATAAACTATTTCAAGCTGATTATCAATCCCTAACATATTTTCTGTCAACAAGCTCATCAGGTAAAAACTGCTGCTCTACATCAGGTGCATCATGAGAATAAACATAGCCTATTCCAAACCCGTAATTTTTAGCATCTTTATAATGTGCATCTCTTAAATGCATTGGAGGAGGAAAATCCTTACCATTATCAATATCAGCTAAAGCTGCATCTATAGCACATACGGTTTCATTTGATTTTGGTGCTCGAGCAACATAGATTACAGCCTGAGCTAAAGGAATTCGTCCCTCAGGCAGTCCCAGCAATTCCACAGCTTTATAAGCATTAAGTGCAACATTTAATGCATTAGGATCAGCATTCCCGACATCTTCTGCAGAACAAGTTATTAATCTTCTTGCTATAAATCTCGGATCTTCCCCTGCGGCAATCATTTTAGCTAAATAATAAATTGCGGCATCAGGATCACTTCCCCTCAAACTCTTTTGAAATGCAGAAGCACAGTCATAATGTTCCTGTTGAGAATATCTTGTATTACGTTTTTGACAAATTTCTTCGATTATTTTTACTGTTAAATTTCGTCTGCCATCTACTAAATCACTTGCAAAATAAGCATTTTCAACAACATTAAGTGCATATCTTGCATCACCTCTTGCAAGATTTACGATAAAATCTAAAACTCCGCCCTCGCAATCCATTGGTACATAATGCTTTGCAAGATAGCCAAAACCTTTCATAATAATCTTTTGCATACTTTCATCATCAATAGAATTAAGTCTTACGACCTGAACTCTTGATAAAAGTGCAGGTACAACCTGAAAAGATGGATTTTCAGTAGTTGAACCAATCAAAAATAAAGTTCCGTTCTCAAGATGTGGTAAAAGTGCATCCTGCTGAGTTTTAGAGTAACGATGAATTTCATCAATAAACAAAATTGTCTTAACTCCGCTTCGCAAAGCCATCTTTGCACTTTCGACAGCATCTTTAATATCTTTTACACCTGACGTCACAGCCGAAATCTCAATAAAATTAGCATTGGTTTTTGTCGCAATAAGCCTTGCCAGCGTTGTCTTTCCGCACCCCGGTGTTCCCCAAAATATCATTGAAAATAATCGCTGGGTTCTTAATAAATTCAAAATAGGACTATTCGGCGATACAACATTACTCTGACCGAGAAACTCATCCAAAGTCTTTGGACGAAGTAATTCTGCAAGTGGTATCTGCTTATTTTGATTTTCGAGTTCCGTAAAAAGATTATTCATAGTATAATTCTAACATCAAAAGAGTGAGGTATCAAATGCATAAAATCTACGCAGCTTTATTAATTCTTTGTGTCTCTTTATTTGCGGTATTTTATAAACCGGCAGAAAAAAACTCTCAAGATGAAGTCATCGTTTGGACTCTGCAAATGAGTGATTTCTCAGACTATATGAACGGTGTAATTTCTGAATTTGAAAAAGAAAATCCAACAATTAAGATTAAATGGATTGATGTTCCATTTTCTGAAGGTGAAAAAAGAACCCTCGCATCTGTTCTAAGCGACAACCCGCCTGATTTAATCAACCTTAACCCTGATTTTTCAGCAACATTAGCTCAAAAAGGAGCTCTCGCAGAAATTGATAAAAATCAAACCTCACAATTTAACCAAGAAATTCTTAAATCATTGGAATATAACGGCAAATTATACTCAATCCCTTGGTATGCAACTTCTGCCGTGACAATTTATAATAAGAAATTGATACAGAAAGCAGAAGTAAAAGTTCCGAAAACATATGAAGAAATCGGACAAACCGCACCTATTATAAAAGAAAAAACAGGGACATACGTCTTTCTCCCAAATATTACAGAAAATGACACAATGCTAAAAATACTTAATAAATACGGCGTAAACTCTCCTGAGACAATAGCTTCAGACAAATCAATCAAAGTATTAGAATTCTTTAAAAACTTATATGCAAACAATCTTATCCCAAAAGAATCAATAACTCAAACCCATAGAGAAGCTCTCGAAAAATATATGTCAGAAAATATCGTACTTTTCCAAGCAGGTGCAAACTTTTTAAATATGATTAAGGAAAATGCACCATCAACTTATAAAAATACGGATGTTGCACCTCAAATCACAGGTGAATTAGGACAAAATGATTTTTCACTTATGAATTTTATAATACCGCTAAAAGCAAAACACAAAGATGAAGCAATAAAATTCGCACTGTTTTTGACAAATGATAAAAATCAACTAGAACTTGCAAAACTGACAAATGTTATTGCAACAAACAATACCGCATTACAGGACGATTTTTATACAAAATATAATGAAGCTGATTTAATGGCAAAAGCTCGAGTAATAAGTGCAAAACAACTAACAAAAGTCCAACCTGTCCTAAAATCCTCCAGAAACCAAAAAGATATTAACAATTTAATTAATACAGCAGTTCAGGAAATTCTGCTTGATAAAAATTCTACTCAAAATATCCTTGAAAAAGTTCAAAAAGATTGGATAATTTTAAATAACTAAAAAAGTATCATTAATCAAAAAACTTTAGGATTTTGAGGATACGCCTTTTGAAAAATGATACTTTTAACCTGCTAAAAATTAGCAGAAAAACCTATTAGTAGAAAATACGCTGAAACCGGAACCAAAGTATGGAGTTGCCAGAGTAGAAGGCATTGCTACGCCATTAAATACTCCGCCGAAAATTCCGGGACTGGTATATGTCATACCACCAAAAAATCCCATACCGCAGCCACAACCGCCCATTGGAGGTGGAGGTGGAGCACAACATCCGCCACCCCAGAATCCACCGCCATACATCCAAGGCGTTGTCATAGCATTGAATAATGAAGCTCCCAATAAGCCGTTCATACCCTTCATATTAGCTTCTTCAGAGCCATATCCTGCCATATTATTAATTATAAAGCCTAAATTAGACCCTGTAGTCTTACGCATATCATAAGCGACTTCATTTCGTACTGCACCGTTTACGACATTCAATCCAAAATTCATTATTGATGTCCCTGTATCAGCACCATTCTGCTTATCTTCAACAGCACCTATTGTACTGCCCAAAATATTATTAACTTGACTCAGTGTGTAATTTAACTTAGGTATGTCCATAATACATCTCTCAAATTATATACTGTATATATATAAAAAATTTTTTATTGCCAAAATTGCCATAGATTTAAATTTATATTAAGAAATATTACGGAATAAAAAAAATAATTAAAGTTTTAAGGTTCACAAACCGATATAAAAAACATAAGGAAATTATAAAGGGATATATTACTAATGGCATTAAGTGTTTCACAAAATATTAATAATTTAGGAATAGACAGAGCTACCTTAAGTCAGGTATCTCAAGAAATTCTTAAACGAGCTGCTGAAAAAAACAGTCAGTACAAAACTGCTGATAATGTAAATTTCTTTCAGCCGCGTGACCTAGGTATAGATCTTTATAATAACAGAATTGACACTAATATTCAAAAACAAATAGCTCTAAACAACTCTGGACTTCAAATCCAATTAAGTCAAGAGGCAATGAACGCAATTCATACTTTGAATACAAAAGCTGCACAAAATGTTCAAAAGAATGTTGAAGGCAAAATGACAATTTCAGTAAATGAAACTGTTATTCAAGAACAAAAAAATCCGACTCCAAAATTTAACAGCTTGGTAAGTATGGGCACAAGCAAAGATAAAAACGGCTCAAACCCATTTTATCACGGCGAATTGTTGATGAACAGTTCAAAGAAAGAAGAAAGTCAAGAAGATAAAAAGTCGATTTTCGCTTAATCTACAATATCATCAATCGGTTCATCATCATCTAAAACATTTTCAACAGATTCTTCGATATTAGCTTCCCCGTGTTTATTTCTAATATCGTTTTTTCTTTTCTGGGAATTTTTTTCCATTTCCAACTTTTTAGCGTTAATCACATTAGCCACATTCATCATAGCGAGTGAATTCAATGTAGCACGTAATACGGCACTTCTGTCCATATAACGGTCATGGCCTTCTTGCTCCTCTTCTTCTCTTTTTTGTTGAGCAAAATATTCTCCGCCTTGCCCCATTTTATCATCTTGGGTTCTAGCGGCAGTTCCGGAAATATCGCCGCTCTTAAAATTAAAAGCGCCGCCAATCCCAAAAAATCCTGCTGACCTATTATCGACCATGATTTTATCCTCTACACTTTATACTTTAGAAAAACACACTATTGCATTTTTCTCATTATTCACGTGTTTATTAGAGTATAACTAATTCAATGCTATATTAACTCATCTAAATAAATTATTTTGCTACAATATTAATATATTTTTACAATTCAACACAAAAAAAAGAGCCTTTTATAAGGCTCTTTTTGAAAAAGATTTAACAAAAAGTCGGTAAAAAATCTTACGCTTTTTGAACTTTACCTGCTTTTAAGCAAGAAGTACAAACTTTAATTTTTTTAGAAACGCCGTTAACAACAGCTTTTACAGTTTGTAAGTTAGGTTCTTGCGTATGAACGATTTGTTTATGCGAAAAAGTCAATTTCGCTGCTTTAATCGGCTTTTTGCCGCAAATTTCACATTGTTTAGACATAATTATTCTTCCTTTTCTAGCTAGTTGCGTATTTTCATAATATCTAAAAAATTACAAAAATCAAGTAACATGTTAAATTTCATTAAATATTACTTACATTTTGTCTTACCTGTCCAACTAAGGTCATTGCAACGCAAATAATCCATATTTTCATTATATATTACCCAAGCGGCACAACCATAACCATTCAAAGAATTCGGTTTTGATTTATTACAATAATTTTCAAAATCTCTTGATGTATCATTTTCTGTGCCACCCGGAACTATTCCATATTTTGTAATCCTAAACCAAAATATATCTTTCCCTGTTGCATTTGGAGGTTTGATACCATTTATGTCAACGAAAATTTCTCCGCACACATTTTTTAATGCTTTCGATGTGCCGCTACCTGCTGAACAACTGGAAGAATCCATATAGATCAAATCTATACTTGAACCATCGGCAAGAATAACTCTTGGAACACCCCAAGTACCAAATTGAGTACCATCTAATGAATAACGTGTACGTGAATATATACTATTATTATTACATTTTGAGTCCGAATAATAACAAACACTTGTTGTTTTTAAATAAGGAACTAGGGCTTTTATAACATTATCTCTACCATTACGGTCTGCTTCTATTTTATCAGGATCTGTTTCTGAAGAATTTGAGGCTACAAATCCCCATTGATCAGGAGTACCTTTATCATTTACAGCCATCATAAAAGCTTGATTTAATACCGAATGCATCTTTTTTAATTTTGATACTGTCTCTTTTTCTCTACCTTTATTAATTACTGTCGGCATTGTCATTGCCGCTCCGCTACTATCCCAATTATTCCTAATGTAATAAGCACCTCTGCTAACGTAAAAGCATTTCTCTTTTTCATAAGTCCTCCGTTTGTATACTATTTTCTATTTTAACATTTTTTACACCAAAAATCACCGTGTCACTTGGCACGGCTTGCTTTTCTGCTCTTTTTTATCTAATCGGAGGTATAAGTCGGAAATGCTTGACTTATCTGTTAATCGGTAGCCCCCCCCCCGAAATTCTATCTATATAAGCTTTTTGCATACGTCCTCCTTCACTTAGTAATCTTATCGTTTTTTATTATAACCGTTTTTCTTATTAATTTCAACTATCTGAGCTTTCTTGCAAAAGATAGTCCTGCTGGCAAATCTAAAACCGTATGCAAATAATCAGGATGAGAATTTATAGCATCAATATAGGTTTGGACTTTTTCTTTATGAGATAGAACATTATCACAAGTATAAATTCCACCAACTTTCAAATGCGGATGAATTAAATTAAAATAATCAATTGATTCTCGTTTATTTGCATCTACAAATGCGAAATCTATCTTAAAATCTTCCGGTAATTCCCGCAAAATATCACAAGCAGACCCCGGATGAATTGTTACAATATCAGCAGTTCCGCATTTTTCAAAATTTGCCTGAGCTATAGAATAACGTTTTTCGTAATATTCAATAGTATCAAGAGTCCCGCCGTTAGATTTCAATGCAGTAGAAAGCCAAATTCCCGAATAACCGTTTGATGTACCTACTTCAAGACCGCATTTTAAACCTTCATTTTTAATTAAATTGTATAAAAACAAAGCTGTCGGACGTGAAATATTCCAAAAATCACGTTGAGTCTTTTCAAGTTCGACTAAAATATCTTGCGTAGTTTTATCAAAATCTGTTATCATTTGCCTATTTTCTTAATTTTATTAGCGACAACTATTGAACTTACAGGAGTTGCGATAGGATTACTTGCAATAACAGCTTTTGTATCTAAATTCAAGATTATATATTTTCCAGCTTTTGCATCAGTAATCAATGCTAAATTCGTTCCGTCTATTTTATTTATTTTTGTTGAAAAGCCTTCTGTTGGCAAAACTATAGTATTGGTTAATTTATCTCTTGTGGTATCAATTACTTCTATAGTATTTTCAGAAGCACCCAGAATAAACAAATTATCTTTGTAAACCAACATATCTACAGGCTTTTCGCTAACAGAATTTTCAGACATCAAGCCTAAGGTAGCATAGTCTACAATTGCCAATCTGCTTTTTGTTCTGCTCGTAATATAGACTTTCCCGTTCACATAAGCTATTTTTGAGACATTAGGAAATCTCCCTATTTCCTTTAGCAAATATTCATTATCAAGCTCTACAGCCCAAATTGTGTTTGTTTGTTTATCATTATAGAAAATTTTTGTGCCATCATCGCTTAATATAATTTTTTCACACATCCCATTCAATTTTATCTGTCTTTTTAATGTCATGGTATCAAGACTGACAACATAAATACTTGAATCTTCCGGACTTGAAATATATGCTATTTTATTTTTATAATCCATTATTATTTCATCAGGCTGAGTTTTAATTTCTATCTGTTTTATAACTTTATCATCAGCTAAAGAAATTACATCAACAGCTTTTTTACCGTATGAAGTTACCAGCAAAAACATATCATCATATCCCTTAATCATTATAGGAATATGGTTTTGTTGGAGTGCATATTCAGGATTTTTTTTCTCAGGATTTACAACTTGAATATTCTTTGAAAAACTTGTTGATACATATAATATCTTATTCTTTAATTCAGGAATTTGAGCTAAAGAATTAATTTTATTATCATTAACTGTTTTTGGCTGAACTATAGGAGTTGTAACAATAGAATCCTTTGATGTCGGAATTTCAAGGTTTCCGATTATATTTTTAATATTTTGAGGAATGCTAAGGTTAGTCGGCACAAGCATATCTTGCGGTAAAAGACCCATTCTTACTTCCATAGGGACATCCGGTAACTTTGCAAGGCTCTTATTTCCTTTAGAATCAACTATTACTTTCATTAAAACATAATCATTGCTGAAAATCACAACATCAGGTTTCTGTGATAGCGTCTTACCTGCTGGATATGTAGACTTAATTTTGAACTCAGCCTTTGTGTCAAACTTAGACGGAATCAAAGGTAAATAAATTGTTCCATCAGGCAATGTAATTACACCGTCAAATCTGAAATTAGCTTTTGGAAACTCTTTCGTTACACAAGTTTTAATCTCATTTGGCAAAACAGTTGCATTAGCAGGAATAGTCCCGGCTGCAACAGCAATTGCAAGTGCAATTATTAATCTACGCATTATTGAAATACTCCTTTTACTTTATCCATTAAAGTTTCTTGAGGTTTTTTACCTGATTTTAGCTCATAAAGCTGTTTATACAAGTTTCTTTCCTGCTCACTCATTTGTGTAGGAATTTTTACAGTTACAACAACGATATGATCTCCCCGCTGAGATGGTCGAGAAATAATAGGAACACCTGCATTTTTAATTTTTATGGTATTTCCGTTTTGAATTCCTGCATGAATTTGTATTTTTTGTTCACCGTCAAGAGTCTTTATAACAACTTCATCGCCCAAAGCTGCTTGTGCGGGAGAAATCTGGAGTTTTGTATATACATCCACTCCATCTCTTGTGTAATATTCAGAAGGTTTTACATGCAAAATTACATACAAATCGCCTGCTCTACCGCCGTTTGTACCTGCATCTCCCTCGCCTGAAACTCTTATTTTAGAATGATTATCAACCCCTGCCGGAATTTTAATTTCTATTTTCTTTTCTTTCTCAATCTTGCCATAGCCTTTACAAGCTTTACAAGGATTAGAAATTTTTTGCCCTGTACCATGGCAATCAGGACAAGGGCTTATTTGAGTAAACGCACCTAAAGGAGTTCTTGCAACGGTCTGAACCTGTCCTGTTCCGCCGCAAGTAGGACAAGTTATAGGTTTTGACCCCTTTTCGGCTCCTGTACCGCCGCATTCAGGACATAATTCCAAGTGATCAAATTTGACTTCTTTATTTACGCCAAATACAGCTTCTTCAAATGTAATCTCTACATCTGCACGAATATCATCTCCCGGTTGCGGAGCATTCGGATCCGGTCTGCCGCCAAATCCAAAACCGCCAAAACCACCGAAAAATGAATTAAAAATATCGTTCAAATCACCAAAACCACTTTCAAACGGGCCGTTAGTGTTAAAACCTGCATTTTTTAAGCCGTCTTCTCCATACCTGTCATAAGTCGCACGCTTATTATCATCCATGAGAGTTTCATAAGCTTTTCCGAGTTCTTTAAACTTTTCCTCCGCATCAGGAGCTTTGTTTACATCGGGGTGTAATGTTCTGGCTTTTCTTCTGAAAGCCGATTTTATTTCATCCTTAGTGGCGTTCTTTTCTACGCCCAATATTTCATAGTAATCGCTCATTTATAATTATCTTTCATCTTCCTCAAGTCATCTACATTTTAGTCAGAAGCAGCAACATTTACAAGTGCCGGTCTCAAGACTTTATCTCCCATTTTATAACCTTTTTGAAGTACTGAAATAACTGTATTTTCAGGGTGTTCTTCTGTAGGGGTTCTCATTACTGCTTCATGAAAATTAGGATCAAAATCTTGATTTTCTGCTTCAATCATCTCTAATCCGAGCTTTGTCAAAGCTTCAAGGGTTTGTTTATGCACAAGATTGAAGCTGTCTTTTACTTGCTGACAATCTTCCACATTTTCTAGTGCCTTTTCTCCACGGTCGAAATTATCTAAAACTTCTAACATTTTTTTCATTGTATTCTCAAGACCGAATTTTAAAAGATTTTCTCTTTCCTGTTCCTGTCTTTTTCTGAAATTATCAAAATCTGCCGCTAATCTTAAGTACTGATTATTTAATTTTTCATAATCTTCTTTTAATTTTTCAAGTTCACTATTATCGTTTTGAGTTTCAGATACCTCAGGAGTCTTTGCTTCTCCTTCTTTTACCTGTTCATTTTCTTGATTTTCAAGTTCTTCTTCGTGATGTTTTTTAAAAGGATTATTTCCGTGTTTATGTGACATATCTCTACCTCTTACAAATATATAATATACTAATCATTATAAATTATCAAAGAGAATAAACAAGGAAAATTTATTATTTTTTAATAATCTTGACTTAAATTTTACAGCATTTAAAATACTATTTTAGAGGTAAGTATGACTCAAAGATATTTTTGGCAATTGATTTTTATAAAATATACACAAGACAACAAAAGAGTCTTTTATCCGAATTTTTTCTCAGACGGATATTTCATAACTTCTGAAGATCAGATTATAAATTACAAAAAATTCGGAAATAAATTCTTTATATGGTTGTTATTGATTTTTATAGCTTGTTTTAAATTACACATTATAAAATTTATACTTCAACATCATCTGTTAACTCAACTAAACTTTTTTGACATACTTTTCGGAATAATTTTTATTGGCTTAATTTATAATTATATTGCAGAAAAAATAATATTTAAACATTCTATTAAAACAACTGAAAAGTATTGGGTTAACAATTATTATAACGTAAATTTCCTATTAAAATCAATTGCATTAATCATAGCTTGGATTGCCTGTATTATCGGGTATACCTACTGTATAGTTTATTATATTTCACCACTGATAAACAGAAATTTTTCTATTATTTTATATATTATTGGCATGTTGTTACTCATATTAATACCTGCAAATAAATTTCAACAAAGAATAAATCTGTTTACATTTTATGCAGAACAGAAAGCTCTAACTACTTATTTTTTTTATGAATTAGAAAAATTAAAAATTAAAAATTGGGGCAAAAATGTTAATATATTAAAAATAATTGAAAATATAAAAGTTTATGCTCCCGACTTAATTGACCATCTTGTTATTCTTGGAAATATTACTTATGAAAAAGCCGTTAATATAATCAAAAAATATATTACTAATTTTAGTGATTTTAATACCAAACTCTATATTGACGGTATCAACGAAACAGATCATTTAAAAATAATTGAAGAGCAATTTATTCCGAATTTTAAATATGAAAAAGGTGAAAAAATTTAGGAATCATCTGAAAAATTTTAAACATTTCTCTTTACATTATTTAACTTATTTACATCGAATTAATCTGGTTGTATTATTATGTAAGTAGATGATTAGATAATAAACTTTCCGGAGAGAAAATTGACTCAAAAGTATTATATAAAAGGCGGTACACCCCTAAAAGGTGAAGTTTCAATCGGTGGAGCAAAGAATTCAGTTTTAAAATTAATGGCCGCTGCCCTGCTAGCCAAAGGGGAGACAAAAATATATAATGTTCCAGACTTGACTGACGTTGAAATTATGCTTAGCGTTATCGCTCAGTTAGGTGCGAAAACAAGCTATAATAAAACTGAAAAATCCGTAACCATAGATGCGACAGAATTAACAAGTGTTACTGCAAAATATGAACTTGTAAGTAAAATGAGAGCATCTTTTATAGTGCTTGGAGCTTTAGTTTCAAGATGTAAAGAAGCAATTGTAGCACTACCAGGCGGCTGTGCCATCGGAGAAAGAAGAGTTGATTTTCATATAAAAGGACTTGAAGCTCTTGGAGCTAAAATAAAAATTGAAAACGGCTATGTTCATGCAAAAGTTCCAAAATTAGTAGGAACTGATATTTATCTTGATATTCCGTCAGTAGGTGCAACTGAAAACTTAATGCTTGCATCAGTTCTTGCTGAAGGTTCTACAAGAATTCAAAACGCAGCACAAGAACCTGAAATTGTAGATTTAGCAAACTTTTTAAATTCTCTTGGTGCAGACGTGAACGGAGCTGGAACTTCAGAAATTATTATTAACGGAGTAAAACAATCAGATTTACACCCTATAGAATATACGACAATTCCTGACAGAATTGAGGCAGGAACATTTATGACAGCCATTATCGCAACAAAAGGTAAGGCGATTATTAAAAATGTTTTCCCTGCACATTTAACTTTCTTTACGGATAAGCTTTTAAAAATGGGGGCAAATATTAAACTTATTGAACCAAATTCATTGGAAGTAAGCTGTAAAAACAGATTAAATTCAATTAACTTTGTAACTCAGCCTTACCCTGGATTTCCGACTGATTTGCAATCTATGGCAATGACATTGTTATCAACAGCAAACGGGGTTGGAATTATTACCGAAAGTCTTTACGAAAACAGATTTATGCAGGTGCCTGAACTTAGAAGAATGGGGGCAGACATTCATCAAGACAGAAATCATGCAATTATTAAAGGCGTAAAAAAATTAACAGGTGCAACTTTATCTGCAAGTGACCTAAGAGCAGGTGCATCATTAGTTGTAGCAGCATTAATGGCAGATGGAAATTCTGTAATTGAGAACTTACATCATATAGATAGAGGATACGAAAATTTCGAAACTAAGCTAAGATTGTTAGGAGGTAAGATTGAAAGGAGAGAAGACCCCTCCCCAATTAACCTAACGGAGGAAATACATAATGAGTCCTACTTATAAGCGTTGGTATGATCACGATCCGCTATTATTAGAAGTTATAGAATTATTGAAAAATTATCAAACAGAATTGCATGCTCAAGCTGAAATTTTTCTAAAGAAAATTGAAGAAAAAGTTTCAAAAGAGACTGTAGATAAATTCTATGCCATGGTAAAACCTGTTAATGCAAATAATCGTTGGTACGATAAAGATCCGGTTATTTCAAGAACAGTGGAAATCTTAAGAATCGTTCCTCCTGAAGCTCAAAAAATATGTGCACAAAATTTTATAAGAACACTGAAAGAAATGGGCATTGAATATGAAAGCCCAAACGGAAATTCATAAAAAACTCTCTTAAAAATAAGAGAGTTTTTTTATCGACAATTTAAACGATTGATTTTTGAATTAAAAACATTAGAATTATAATATGAAGAAGTGGGTTATATTAATCATCACAGTTATGTTTTCATCTTATGCATTTGCAAAAGATGTAGATTATGAGCAGGTATATAGAGACCTAGAAGTCCCCAGCCATAAATACGTACATGACATTGACCCCGGAGAATATTATGATACGCAAACTTCTACCTGGTCGCCATACCCGCTTTTAAGGCTTTTAGCCCCAATATACTTTAAAACAATAGCCGTTGAACCCGGATATTATCTTTTAACACCGAGAGAATACAAAAATAACTGGTATATGCTATTCAAAGAAAACGGGAGAATAAAATATATTGTGCCAATTTATGATAGAGAGATTGTACCTGAATTTTTCTATGATGAAAATTTACCAAAACCAAAACTATCACCTACTCAAAAAATGCACCTTGGAATGTTGGATTTTATAGGGAAATTCGTACCAAGTGCAAAAAGAAAACCGGCACCGCAAACATATCTTGAACTCACAGATTTGGATAATCATTTCATTTCACTTGTCGTTTATTGGGGAAATTACAGATATTATACGATTTTTAGAACAATACAGATGTAAAAAAATCCGCCCGTAAATATTTCGGACGGAAGAAATCATCACACTATAATTTATACTATTTAAATTTTTTCACCAATCAAAGCATAATTCACATAACCATGCTTATTTGGCAATGACCAACATACACGCATATTTTTAAATCCTGCTTTTTCACATAAAAATTGTAATGCTTCCATAGTTATAGGTTTTACATGAGACAAATCTGTATAAAAGTTTTTCAAATTTTTTATATTCCTGCAATTTAAAGTTTCTAATAATATAACTCCCCCTGATTCAATATGCGAAAATGCAAGATGAATAAATTCATAAAGATAATCAAATGTAAGATGTTCCACAACTTCAATAGCCGAAATACCTGAAAATTTTTCATTTGTATTTTTTAAAAAAGTAACGGCATCCGCCAATTCAACATCGAAATTTTTATCTTTTAATAATTTATACTCCAAGCTATTTATTTCTATCCCCTTTGCTTTCACATTATTATCGCGTAAAAGTTCAAGAAACTCTCCACGTCCGCACCCAACATCAAGAAAAGAATTCTCGGAATTTTTTGGAACAAATTGTATGTAACCGCGTTGTATCTTTGTAATTGTCTCTCTATTGTAAAAATAGTTTTCAAACAAATAATAATATAAATCCTTTTCAGGAAATTGTGAAAAAACATTTTCCGAAATTTCAGATTTTAAAACACTTTTAACCAATATCGGTTCAAGACTCTTAATTTTTGAAAACGGTTTTAATCTTTTAAAACATTCCAACATTATTTAAATAATCCTTTCAATAATATGTATACAAGTTCTATAAATTTTCGTTTTTAAATCTTTAAACATCTGGTCTACAAATTCAAAAATACTCATTTAATTTGTATTTTTTACGAATTTATACCATTTTGCATGAATATATTATTATTTAAATTGTATTTTGTCAATAAATATAATCTATCAGGTATAAAAAAATAAATATAAAATGCTTAAAATAATTAAATGACAGAAAGAAATAAATCATTAGAATTATTCGGTAAACGTTTAAAAGAATTGCGGACAAAAAGCAAAGTAACGCAAGAAAAACTTGCAGAACTTGTTGATTTAGAACAGCAACAAATATGCCGTATTGAAAAAGGTGCATGTTTTACAACATTTGACACATTGGAAAAATTTTCAAAGTCTTTAAAAATCCCGCTGCCTGAATTTTTCAATTTTTCACATCAAAAAAAATCAGACGCACTTTTGTCCGAATTACATGAACTCTTACAAAAAGCGTCTGAAGACCAAATAAAGCTTATTTACAGAATAGTTAATGATATTTTAAAATAACTATTCTTCGTCATCTTTGTTTGTTTTAATTTTATCAACAACCATTTTTGCCATTTCTTTAGCAATAATACGCTGTGTAGCTTCAGGGCAATTCTGAAGCATGTTCATAGCCGTTCTAACTGTAGAATCGATATCGTACCAACGACCCTTTTTGTTTTCATCAAGTCCTGAACCAACTGCATTGATGATATCTTCAACAGCTTCAAATTTTTCATCCTCAATATTGTGTTCAATAATAATTTTGATTAAATTCAAAGCTATTTTAATTTGAGTTTCATCATCACTTTGCTCCAAAGTTGCGATAGCCTGTGATAAAACAGGATCCTTGTCATACCAGCGGCGTTGTCTGTTACTGTACTCTTCTTTCATAGCTGTCTCCTTTTTATTCTTATTAACCGTTTTTAAAAGTCACACCTTTTGTACCTTTCGGATATTCCCACTCAATGCATTTTTTCTCACAAGCAATTCTGCAAGCACCGCATTCAAGACAATTTTCAAACTTCACAAGCAGTTTGTCTTCATCCTCAATCCATTCATATACATTTGCAGGACAAACATAGGTACAAATTTTCTTTTTACAAGTCTTACATTTTTCCTGATCAGGCCTCAAATGAGATACCGTATCAGGCTCATATTTTATTTTTGATAATTTATCTTCTAAACTCATTTTATTAGGATACTCCACAATAATTTTACAACACTAAAGAAATCTTTAAACAACTCTTTTATACTTCTGTTTTTAATGAAATTTTTAATAAAATCCCAGAACAATTTTCTTTTTGGAACGCCATTCACGGAAATAAACATCTCAAAGAACATATTAATTCTTTCAAGATAATATTTTAAGAAGGACTCTTTTCTTAAATGAATTTCATCCATAAGATTTCGATAAGTTTTAAGGTCTTTTATGACAAAAGATTTTTCAAGCTCAATGCGATATCTGTCAAGTGAATTCTCGCTGAAATCACCTTTTGCAAGAGCAACAACCGCCGTCTCACCTGCCAGTTTACCGCTAATCATCGCGAGATTAGTCCCCTCCCAATGGAAATTGTTAACCAACATAGCAGCATCCCCAACAACCATAACCCCTGCCCCAACAATAGTCGGAATTTTCTTATAACCACCCTCAGGAATAAGATGTGCAGAATACTCCAAAAGCTCTCCATCTTTTATCAAAGGAGCAATTACAGGATGTTGTTTTAATTTATCCAACAATTCATAAGGCTTAGTTTTATGTTTTTCAAACTCATCAAGAGTCACTCCAAGCCCGATACTTACAGATTCTTTGTTTGTATAAATGAAACCTAATCCGAGCATACCAAGCATTGAGCCGCCAAAAATTTCATAAATACAACCTTCATCATCATTCAAATGAAATCTGTCGTTAATTTTTTCTTTTGGAAGCTTAAATACTTCTTTTACACTGACTGCAACATCTTTAGTTTCTAAATCTTCTCTAAGCCCGATTTGTTTTGCAAGAAGTGAATTTACACCATCAGCAAGCACAACTATATCTGCATAATAATCTTCAAGTTCTGTTTTTACGCCGACAACTGCTTCATCTTTGACAATAAGTTCTCTTACAACGGTTTCTTCAACAAGGATTACACCCTCTTTTTTAGCTTCTTCAGCCATCCAACGGTCAAACTTTCCACGAAGCACCGTATAACTCACAGGCAACTCATGTTTGTTTGTATAAGAAACTACCGTTCCGTCATATTCGCCGAGAATTGCATATTTATGTTCAACATTTTTTCTTTCCAAAGGAGCAGTTTTTTCAAAATCAGGAAAAATCTCACGTGTAGGCTGAGCATAAATAGCACCGCCAAAAATGTTTTTGCTTCCTGAAAATTTTCCACGCTCTATTAAAATAACCTTATGACCTGAACGAGCTATCTTTACAGCACAGGCAATACCTGCAGGCCCTGCACCGACAACGATAACCTCTGTTTTATTTTCAGACATAAAGCACTCCTTTTAAAAACTCTAAAAACAAAATCTATTATCAATCTTGAATAATAGAATTATACACTAAATTTTGTTCATTGTAAAATAGTTAATATGAATATCACAGCGGGTAAATTTAAAGGACAAAAGATTATAGCACCTGATGAAAAGATTACACGTCCGACTCTTTCAAAAGTCAGGATGAGTATTTTTAATATGCTTCAAGCTATGATAGACTTTGAAGGAGCGAGTTTTCTTGATATGTATGCAGGCTCAGGGATTATGGCACTTGAAGCGGTATCAAGAGGATTTTCAAAAGCTGTAGCAATCGAAAAACACCCAAAAGTCGTACAAGTTATAAAAAACAATTATAAAAAATTTCAAAATGCACCTGAATTAATTACGGGTGACAGCTTAAAAGTCACAGAAAAAATGAATGAGAAATTTGACGTAATCTACATTGACCCGCCATATTTTGCAGGGATTTATGAAAAGAGTCTTTCCGCCATAAAAGATATTTCAGGAGGAATTGTAATATTAGAACACGTAAACACAGTCGAATTATCAGGTTACGAGCTAATAAAACAAAAAAAATACGGCGATAAGTATATAACTTTTATTCATCCTACGGACTATTCCAATAGTTAGAAGAAAAAGAACTGCTACAACTTACCAAGGATAATCATCCTTTATCTCCCAGCCATCTTTCATTATAAGTGCAGTACAATCTAAATTTGAAACTGCACTTGCACTGCTGGAGCATTTTTGAAGAAGCTCTGTGCGATCA
>CASDPF010000013.1 GCA_949282215.1 uncultured bacterium
TTATGAACACGAAAAATATTTATATGACCAAGCAATCCAAGATATAAATGCGAAAATAGAAATAATACAAGCCCAAGATAAGAATTTGGAATTACGCTTGAAACAGTTAGATACAGAACAGGATGCAATATCAACCGAAATGGATGCAGTATCAAAAGTAATCGAAAAAAATACAGAAAGCACATTCAAAACTTTTGGTTAATAAAAAATAATAAACAAAATTGGAGAATACTAAATTAAACAAAAACATACCTAAAAATAAAAAATATATATAAAATTTCCTTTCCCTTTTTCCTTTTTCCTATTAATTTTCCAACGACGAACTATCAAGTGAGTCGTTTTTTTTTATGTTAATATATACCTATGGCATTTGAAGAGTCTTATAAAGCTATAGCAGATAAAGTAAAATATGATATTGATAATCTGAATTCAAAGCTTAATAATTTGTTTTTGGATGATAATATTATTTTCCAGAATTTGCAGGATTTTCTTAATTCTCCATCCAAGCGTATTCGTTCTGTTTTAGCTTTTTTGTACTTGCGTGCAAATAAGCTGGAGGTATCAGATGAACAAATAGAATTACAAGCTATAGTAGAACTTATTCATAATGCCTCTTTAATTCATGACGATGTGATTGATGATGATTTAAAACGTCGGGGACAAAATACTTTGAATTGTGATTTTGGAAGTCGTATGGCGGTTATTTCAGGCGATTATCTTCTTTCTGTCGTTATGAAAAAACTTACGAATTTTAATTCTATTGAATTATTTAATATTTTTGCTAAAACTCTTGAAAATATGTGCAGTGGTGAAATTCAGCAATATGTTTTTTTAGGAAAAATTCCATCTATAGAGGAATATCTTGATAAATCTTATTTGAAAACAGGAGCGTTATTTGAAGCCGGAATTACAGCTGCTATGCGAATTGCCGGTGAGACAAAAATTATTCGTGCTGTCGAGTTTGGCAGAAATTTTGGGATTGCTTTTCAAATCAGAGATGACTTGAAAAATGTTTTGACTTCTGAGTCTAAAGATTTAATTAATGGAATTTATAATGCCCCTGTTATATTTTCAAACTCTCCAGATGTAAATTCTTTAGGGATTGAAAAAACAAAAGATTTGTTAAATAATTATTTGGATAAAGCCGAGGATTGTCTTGTTGATTTGGCTGAAAATGAATATAAAGAAGCTCTTTTTGAGCTATTGGAGCTGTTAAAAAATGACTGATAAATTTATTGGTGAAATGACTTTTGATGAATTTTTGGATGCATTAAAGATTATTATTTCAAAAGAAGGCGATATAAATGTCAAAGAAAAAGATACCCGTTCTTTGAAAGAAAAATTTTCAGACGGGTGTGAACAATTTATTAAGGATATAAAATATTTCTTTTCTATTGAAATAATAAATGATTTGAAAAAAGATTTAATTGAGTTTTGCAAATTCATAAAAGATATTGTGACTTTTAAATTCATAAAAGATTTTTTTGCTCCAAAGTCAAAACAAGTTTTGACAAAAGAATTGTTTATTCTAAAAGGTAAAAAATTTAAGGCTGCCTTTATTGATATTGTAGAAACTGTAGTATTTGTATTGGTAATGGTCATAATAATAAGATTTTTCGTGGGTGAAATTCGTTGGATACCTTCAGGTTCTATGAAGCCGACCTTGCAAGAAGGTGATAGAATCGTTGTAGAAAGATTTTCTCGCTTTAATTCTACTCCAAAACGAGGCGATATAATGGTATTTTATCCGCCTTTTGAAGAATTAAAAAATACTCCTGGCAAATTATTCGCAAGGCTGACTGGATTTTTCTGCAAAGATATTGCTTATATAAAACGCGTAGTCGGTATGCCTGGTGATAAATATGAGATTAAGTCAGATGAATTTGGTAAATATACGGTCTATATCAATGACAAACCTTTAGATGAACCTTATATAAAAAGCCCGTATGATTATACTCCTTGTACTGAGGCCATGTTTTGCGGACCTGCTGTAATTCCCCCTAAACATTATCTTATGCTTGGTGATAATCGCGGCAATTCTCAAGATGGCAGATATTGGGGGTTATTGCCCGAAGACAGATTTATCGGTAAAGCAGTATTCCTTTTCTGGCCTTTTGACAGGGTAAAATCGCTTTCAAAATAATTTGTTACGTTTTGTAAACCCTGTAAATCCCCGTTAATATTGACAATTTTAGGGAATAATATATATAGATGGCAATTTTATATACTAAATAGTTTTTATATATATAAAGAGTATATAAGGATAAAGGATATTATGGGCGTAACATCTGGTGGCGGCGACTATTATTCAAAGGTCTCCCAAAGTTATAGTGATAAATTATATGGCGGAATGTCAAGGACAGAATGGGCAAATGCTAATAGAGCTGGTTTATCTCAGCGGATAGAACAATCCAAAGTTGAAACGACAAATGAGAATATTGCTAAAATCCAAAATGCAGGAAAGATGTATGGATTAAATCTTGATGCTGCAAGTATTTTTGTTATGGCCAATACAGATGGAAACGGGGTGTTGTCAAATAAAGAAGCTAACGCATTTATGAGTAAATTACCGCAATTAGCACAAATGTATGGCAGTAATGGTAGTAGCGGAAGTTCATCAGGTGGAAGCAGTGCTATGAGTCTGTTGAATGGAATTACTGATGCTGCAGGAAATATTTTTGGTATTGCAGATAATAGTAATAACAGCGGAGATTCAGGCGGCGGTTTCCTTAAGAAGGCTGGAGACTTCTTGGGTGGTTTCTTGAGCTAATTGTTAAATTTAGTAAATTTTTTATATACATGCACTTGTTATATTTTTCTTTCTGAGTGAAAATACATGTCGGGAAGGACAAGTTTAAAATGCTCGTAGGAAAAACTCAATTCAACATACGACCTAGGCAAAAAGACTGGGGCATGTTATCCCCTAATCAGGAGCCTTTATCCTCTCCGAAATACATGTCACAATTTAATAAACACGATATTAAGAGACCTTTAAATCATAATTCAGAGAATTTATCATTTAAAGGTCTTTCTGTATCTTCAGCATTAAACAGTGTATTTTATAAGAAAGCTCAAAAATCTTATAAACTTTCTAATTTAAATAACATTACTGATGAACATCTTGGAAAAATGGTAAATAACTTAGTTCAGCATTTGAAAAAATCTGAACATGCCAAAAAATTTATTAAATTTGACGGTGACGATGTTACCTTTAGTTTAAAGACCATCCCTCATCATATTTGGGATGGTTTAATTTATCCGTTCAAGATATTGCCTTTTGATATAATGAACGGAACAATAGAAATGCTTGGAAAGATTAAACCTTTAGAAAATTGGTCTAAGAATATTCTTTCTAAAAAATTCTTTAAAAATATCAGACAGCGTTCAAAAATAGATTCAGAAGTTAGTGCTCTAAGAGGTCTTTTGGATACTGCGAGTTCTTTAGACGGCAAATCAAAAGAAGAAATTTCATCTAAATTATTTCAAAAGTCTGTAAAAATGTTTGATCCAAAGACCGGAAACTATGATACTAAGCATGAAAGAGCATTATGCAGAATAGTTTCAGGATTGCCTCCTGCAGTATTACTCGCAACTGATGCTTATAACTTATCAAGAATGATGGACGATGATCCTGCTGCTGCTAAAAAAGAAAAGAAAGCAAGATTCCGTCAGGAAATGAGTCGTTTAGTTATGAACGCATATCTTATGCTTGTAACTTTTGGTGCATTGAATAAGTATATTAACCAATCAGCATTCGGTACAATGCTTATGACTGGTGCTACAACTCTTATTACAGAGACATATTCTCGTTTAAGAAACGGTAAACATATTACAAGATTGACTCCTGAAGAAGCAAGAGCTGAAAATGAAAAAAATAAAGCTCCTGAAAGATTAATAAAACCTACAACATCTTTCGGTTCTGCTCAAAAACCTGCTCAACCTAAGGAAGCTCAAAAACCGCTACTTTCATTTGATACAATTATGAAGGCTTGTGCTGCTGTGATTGCTGCAGGTTTTGCCTTCAAAGGTGCAAGAAAACTTATTCCGTCATTGGATAAAACACTTAATGTAATCACAGAACCTTTCAAGGCTCAATATTATAAAATGACAACATTACCTGATTTTAAAATCAAAGGTGAAACATTTGATAAAATAGTTAAAGTTCTTGAAGATAACGGTTATAAAGAATTAGCTAATAAATATAAAGATGTAGCTGCAATGACGAGAAATTCTGATGGAACTATCAGTTTGGGTTTAAGAGATAAAAAATGGAAGCCTGCAGTGGATTTCGTTATTGCTCCTTTTAAATTTATATGCAATGCAATCACTTTGCCATATCGATTAGTCGATAACGCTATTAAGGGTGCTATTAATAAAAAAGATCCATTAAAAGGTGTTAAAGATCTTGAGAAGTTTTCTAAGAATATTGAAACTTTAAGAGCTGATGCTATCAAAAAAGGTTATGCAAAAGATGATTTCTTAAAGTATGTACAAAATAATTCAAGTAAAATTAATGATATAAAAGCTTTGTCTATGAGTATTGAAAAAATCGGGCACGAAGCTACTAAAAAAGGCTATACTCCTGAGAAATTTCAAAAGTTCGTAGAAGATAATATTATGAAATCATTTAATACAGATACGCTTTCTTCTGTATCAAATGCTGACCTTGCAAACCTTGCAAAAACAGCTTCGACAGCAGCTACAATATGGTTCTTGATGACAGATAACTATAATATGGTTATGTTGAAATCAAACGGTAATGATAAAGAAGGTGCTGAAACTAAATTTAAAGAAAGATTTGTACAGGAATGTTCAAGACAATTCTACTCAATGCTATTGATTGATTTATTCAATAATACATTCAGTAAACAATATCACGCGTCATTATTGGGTATGAGCTGGATTACTTTAACTGATACGACTATAAGTGAAATCTTGACTAGAAAATCTGTAGGTATGACAGTTAAAGAACACACCAGAGATGAACTTCTTGCAATAGAGGATAGACAAAATAAAGCAACCGGTGCATTGAAAAAATATTATAACTTTATGCAAAGATTAACCGGCAAACGCTCAATTAAGTCTTATGAAATTAAAGCTAAGAATAACCAACAATCTCAAAATGATAAAGATGTTTTAGTCGCTGTACCGCAGGCTCAACCGTCAATGCAGGGTAACAGCGTTTTAAATAAAATGATAAAAGGTTAATTTATAAAAATAAAACTCCGATATATACTAAAATAACCTAAATAAAATTTTCAATTAAAATTCTATTTAGGTTATTACATTTTTAGGTCAAATACAATTATTTTTATCTTACTTTGTTTTCTTCGCCTTTAAGCAATCTTTGAATATTACTTCTATGAAGCCAGATTACATAGATTGCAGCAATTAGACAGTAGCCGATATATGCAATGGGAGCTTTTACCCACCACATAAGAATTGGAGAAAGAGCAAGTGCAATTATAGAGCCTAATGATACGTATTTTGAAGCATAAGTGATAATTGCCCAAATTAATGCTATCATTAATCCGACTTGCCAATTTAGAGCAAGAATTGTTCCAACTCCTGATGCTACGGATTTTCCACCGGTAAATTTAAGAAATATTGATTTGCTGTGTCCAAGGATTACCGCAATTGCAGCAACTACCGGTAATAATCCGATACTTGTAAAAGTTGTTGCAAATAGTGCTGCTAAGACTACAGGTAATGCACCTTTGAATGCGTCAAGTAATAAAGTTATGAAAAACCATTTTTTGCCCATTACTCTTTTTACGTTAGTAGCTCCTGTAGAGCCTGAGCCTATTGTACGAATGTCTTGACCTGTAAAGGTTTTTACAATAATATATCCTGTCGGAATTGATCCGATTAAATATGCTGTAATAAAAACTATAGCTAATTCAAATATTTTTTCCATACTCTCTCCTTTTCATTTTGTGATTATATCATAATTCATGAAATTATATCAATATTGATTTTATGGCTATAATATGTTACTATTAAATAAAAACGAGTTGGTATATGAATAAAAGACTTATTATAATAGGGTTATTAATTGTTGCTATTTCCATAATCGGAAAATTAGTTTTTTCTGCAGCTAAGCATATTAAAGTTGATGATTTTAAACCTGCTGCGGTGATTTTTGTAGTTGATTCTTCTGCTTCTAACCAGAAAGGGCTTGCTGCTCAGAAAAAAACAGTCAGACAGATTTGTAATATTTTAGATCCTGAAGATACTGTAAAAATTTTAAGAGTTTCCGAAGATGCATATTTGATTTATGAAGGGGCACCATTTAACGGTTCCGGTATTGATAAGGCTATGGAAGCTTTTACAAAGTATGATGAAAAAGATTACGGTACCGCTTATGGTATCGGATTGAAGAAAGCTTTTTCTCATGCTTTAACTATGAAGAAAAACGGTTATCTTCCTGCTGTAGTTGTTTTAGGTGACTTAGAAAATGAAGGTGCTGTTGATAAACAGATTAACTGGGATACTTTACCTAAAAATGTTCAAAATGTTAAAAAGTATGCTCCGGATTTAGCTATGATGTTTTTATATGCACATCCTGAAAAATTGGATATGGTAAAAGAAAAATTGGGTCCTGTTTTGGGAGAGAAAAAATTGTTGATATCGCCTGAACAAAATGTTGATAAGACTGTTAAAAGTTTCATTCACGCACTTGATAGATAGAAAGGTTGTATAAAGTTATGTCTATAATAATAATGTCTTCATCTCAAGAAAAATCTTTTGAAGATAAAGATTTAATTAATATTGGATCAAATTCAAATTGTGATTTTATCATTAATGTAGGTTATGACGTAATTTTAACTGTTCAAATTGATAAAATTACGGGCAAGTGTTTTGTTGTGAATAATTTTCATAATGAAAAGATTTTATTTAAAGGCAGACCATTACAAAAAATTGAAGTCGTTAATGTATGTAAAATAGTTTTTGCTGATACAACTGAGTATGTTGGTGTAAAATATGTTCCTGAAACTAAGTCTATGGCTATGATTGAACAGGAAGATTTGAATGAAGAAGATTTGAAACATATTTATGGAAATGATTCTGCCACTATTACAAGAGTTAAAATTGAAAAGCAGCGTGAACCAATTGAAAAAGCCCGTGTTGCGATAATTAAACAGGTAGCATATTCTATAAATGAATTCAGGCAAAAACTTTCTGCAAATTCTAAGACAAGCATATTTTTGCATATTGCACTTTTAGGTGCGGCTATTATTAATTCGTTTGCGGTATCTAATTATTTGATGGGGCTTACAGTAAAAGAATCAGAAAAATATTTGTATTTGCCGACAAATATAAAAGTTTGGGTTATATATGCACTTATCACTTTTGCAATTTGTTTGATGCTAAAACAGGGTGTTTGTTTATTCTTGCAGAATAATGTTGTAAAAGATAACATTAAAACTTCACGAATTGCTCAGAATTTTATGCTTTGGCTTTCAACTATATTTTTGCTTGGAATTTATTCGGTTAATCTTGTTTATTTTATGAATGTAAATAATTTTATGTCTTTTGCGGTATTTATTTCATTATTTTTTACCGGCATAATGGCTACAATTGCAATTGCGTGCGGATATTTTAAATGTAACAGCTCTGAATGGCAGGCTACTTTGAACAAATATGAATTCAGAGAAGATTTTGAATCTGTTTTAAAAGCCTATAGAGTATGGATAGACAGATATGTCAACAGTTTAAGTAAAACTAAAATTCAAAATATTAAAGACCGATTATTCAGTTTACAATTGAAATCTACAGGTGAAGTGGTTTTAGGTATTTTAACAGCACCTTTCTTGGCTTATGGTGTATCAAATACTTTGGCAATGTGTTTTCCTGAAGCTGCAGGATGGGTAAGAATTTCAGGACTCCGTTTCAGTCCGATATTCTTGGTCTTAGCAACATTTTTGATTATTTTTGCATTTTTCTCATTTGTAGCTGCTTTTACGGCTTCAAAAAAAATCCAAGGATCAGAAGTTATTAAACAGGATGGATTTATTGACTACAGGCAGCATGGAGTCAATATTTTCGGGCTTGAGGGTGTAAAAAAATTAAGAGCGGATAACAGAAGATATTTGGCTATTGCATTAAGTATTATATTTATTGAATTCACAATGAACGTATCATACTTCATGACGGAGATTGGCGGTGATTTCAAAGGTTTGGCTTTGAGTTTCATTGCTGCACTTGTTCCAACAGCTTTGCTTCTTGCTGAAACGGTCTTGTTAAGTCAGACAAATTTTGACATTTATGCTTGTGATGAATTAATTTCTAAAATTGATAAAGATTAATTATGAAATTTCTAAAAATATTTATAATATTAATGATAGTAATTTTGACAGTAATAGCAGGAGTGTCGCAACAAAAATTGCATAAGCCTCTTGTGATTACCGGTGCAGATTTTCAGCTCCAAAGGTTTACGGAGCAAATATCAGAAAAAATTGTCAAAACTTCATCTCCAAATGAGCAACAGGTCAGTCGTAATGTCGAAATTGATCCGTCTTCTTTTGTTTCAGATGATAGGTTTTTATCTATGAATGAGCAGAAGAATGTTGAAACAGTTGTAAAAGATGCGTCTGCAGATGAACCGGATTTGAATGAACTTGAACAATTAGCGAATGATATACGTAAAGAAAGTGTTCAAGAACCTTCGAAAGATGATGATAATACTAAATTAACGAAAAAAGAAGAGTTAATCGCGTGGAATAAATGGCGAAGTGATGTGCAAAATGAAATTATGATGAAAACTCAAGTTGAAGCTCCGATAGGTACGGTTTTTTATTTTTCATTTGTCGTGGATAAATTTCGTCATATATCAAATATAAAAGGAATTTGTTCAAATCCTTTTGCTCAAAAAGAAGTTCAGACGAAACTGATTCCTGTAATTAAGTCTTTAGAATATACGTCTTTACTAGAATTTCCAAAAGGGACTAATAGAGATAAAACAACTGTAAGAGGTATGTTTTCTTTGGGATTTGAAACTATGCTTTCGCAACCGAGCGATTACAATGACATAGAAAGGGTACATGTGTATGAATAAAAATGGGATTGCGGTTTTCGCTTCATTTGTCATATTGTCAGTCTGCTTATTAACTGCAGTTATGATAATTAGTCAACCTTCAATTAATAAGACTGTGGTATTGCAAATTCAAAATCTTGTCAAAAAATAAATTCATTTAATAGAATGATTGCAAGCTGTATTATTACATTATAGTATATTCCTATGTTCAAGTGTACAATATGCCAAAAGTTGCATGATACAAGAGTTGAATATTGTGATTGCGGAAATGATGTTTTCGAAGAAGTTCCTGACATTTCTGAAAAGCAGTCTTGGAAATTATCATTTACTCCTCAACAGTTATTGTCTTGTATAATATTTTTAATCTGTATAATATTCTCCTGTTGGGTTATGTTTGGAATAAACTTTAAAGCTTCTAAACAACCGCATAAAAATTTAACAAAACAATCTGCCAAACAAATAAATGATATTCCACAAATAGATGAAATATGGGATGATACTCCTCCGGGCGGGGTTTTAATAGGTAATAGCACATCTTTGGATTTGTATAAATCCCGATTAGAAAAGGCACTTTATTCAAACCTTGAAGTGAATGAGATTTTTGAAGACGGGCGTTGCGTGATTGAGTTTAAAATCAATGAAAAAGGTAAACTTACAAATCGACGTTTATATAAAGAAAAAGGCAGTATGATTTTTAATAATAATATTATAAAAATGATGAAACGTACGTCAAATGTGATAAATCCGCCATCTGGTTATGAAAATACAAAGTTTACGGCAGATGTCTATACTTCAAATGGGGTTATAAAAATTGATTTAAGATAAAAAAACGGGATATATCCCGTTTTTTTAAAGTGATGTTACATTGAAATCCCGTTCGGATTTTGCTGCTGTATTCTCAAAAAATACCTTAAAGCATTTTTCAAAAAAGCTTTCTAATCCGCTTATTTCAGCTTTTAACGCTTTGAAGTCTTCTTCGCGTTTGCTATCAATTGATTGTTTTAATTCTTCGTATTCGTACATAAATTGATACTCCTTATTACCTTCACAGTTTTTATGTACGGATAGTTGAATAGAAAACTTTAAATAAATCAATGAAAAAGTTACAAAACTTTATTTTAAAAATCAGGTAGGTATTTTTCGTCTACGTTAAAACCTTTAGTATAATATTCACTTCTTTCAAATTTACAGATTTCAGGGTTATGCATATATTTTTGCCAAATTTTTTCTGTAGGATTATCTTTTCCAAACTTATCGGGTTTTAACAGCAGAGCATTGTATAGAGTATTGACAATAGTTTTATTAAAATTACATGTCACAATCAGTTGACCGTTTGCGGTGCTTGTAATTTGCTTATATCCGCAATAATTACCGTTCCATCCCATTATTTGCTTGTAATCATGAAAAACTGTCCCATACATATTAAATGTAAAGGGTTCAGAATATACATCACAGTTTTTAAATTTTTTTACAAATTTCCCGCTAAATCCGTTTTCCTGTGGAGCACTCATAGATATTTGGGAGAGTAGTATTAGAGTAAATATAATTTTAAATAAATATTTATACATCTTAATATTATTATACTAAATTTCAAAGATATGGCAATTTCCTATGGCTAAAATTTTTATTACTAATATAGGGGAAATATTATAATTAAATTAAAAGGGGATATTATGGTTGAAAAAGTTTCATCTCAGCAAGCTTATGTTGACTATGTTATGAAAAATTTACCTGATGCACAACGCGGTGATATACACGTTATGAAAAGCGGTGACAATTTATGGAATTTGGCTAAAACCGCTTTAAACAAAAAGAATGCTTCAAATAAGGAAATTAGTGATTATATGCTTTTAATAGCTAAGTTAAATAATCTTGATACTATTGAAAAAATGAATGGGTTAAAGATATCAGATAAAATTTATATGCCTAAGACAAATTCAGCTCCAACTTCAGAAACTTCAAATAAAATTGAAGGAAATAAAAAGGCGGCATCTTCAGTTAAAAGTGCTTCCGCTCCTGATAAGGCTGTTGTATCAACAGTTGATTCAATTAAGAAAGAAAAGGAAATGACATCTGCAGAAAAGAGTCTTTTAGGTTTAAAAGAAACTCTTTTAAATGATCCAACAGTATTTGTTGAAAAAGCATATCCAAGATTTATTAATTTATATCATGTCTACCACCATTATAAAGATCCTGACAATATATATTATTCAAGGAAACGCCCATTACTTTCTTTTAATATGGATAATGAGGGAAATATAAAAACAATTTCCTTTAATGATGAAAAACGCATAAATTCTATAAGATATGATTATGATATGGATGCTAACGGTAATATAGCTTTAGATAGTTATTCTACTAAAATTCCTGTTGATAAATTAGATAAAAAAGAACTTGATGAAATTCATCAAATTCTTAGAAATATTTCCAAGCAAGCAGAGAATACATATTAATATTTCTGCTGTTAAATAAAATTATTTTTGTTGAAAATTTTTATGATAAGCGTATAAATAAATTATGCCCGTTAATGATACGTAGAAAAGAAGTTCTGTAATTTCTTCCATAACCATGTTATGGAAAACTTCTTCTGCTAATGTTCCCCATATCATACCAATTATCATTAAAATAATATTCCATACTGGGAATTTTATATTTTTGATTATATTCCATAACGTAATAAAAAGTTTGTTAAGTAGGAAGTATAATCCGACATAAGTCATATAAAGTCCATATAGCGGATGTGCTAACCATCCGTATTTAATATCTTTCCATCCGTAGAAAGTGTTTACTTCGCCCGGTACAGGGAAGAAAATTGTTCTCCCGCAGTTTATTTCTCTTAAAAATAATATTACAATTACGAGAGCTGCAAATTTGAAAAATTTAATCATTGATTGGTCAATTTCAGTTTTTTCATTTTCGTTATCTTTATTTTGTTTATTTTTTATTTTTTGATATGAAAGACATAATATAAACCCAAAAAGTAAAGCTATAAGTTGTAAGTTTTCTAACAATCCGTTTTCGTATCCGTACTTTTCAGGTAAATATAATATACATGGAATAATCAATAATGCATTTATTATTGCAATCCAAGTAACACCATAAATTCTAAAATCCAAATGTTCAGATGCGAACTTTCCAATCTTTTCAAACATTATATAGCCCTCTTAATTCCAAAAAACTTTTTTACCAATATTCTACATCAAAAATATTTTATAAAGTAAATAGTAGATTAATATTTATTCACAAACGTGTTCTAAAGCTTTTTCAAGTATTATTTTTACGTGATGGTCATTTAATGCGTAATATACGTTTTTTCCTTTTTTTTGTGCCCTTGCCAATTTAGCGGTTCTGAGAATTTTTAATTGATGTGAAACGGCTGATTTTGAGATATTAAGTAATTGTGCCAGATCTCCAACGCACATTTCACTTTCTTCTAATGCCCATAATAATTGTATTCTTGTGCTGTCTCCCATAACTTTAAAAAAGTCAGACAGCTCATATAACGTACTCATTTCAGGCATTTTAGGTTTTACTTTGCTTACAATATCAGTATTTTCCATGTTAAAACTCCTTGTTGAATTATTATACCATACAGTTGAACGATTGTTCAACTGTATGAATATTTGTAAATTTGTAGCTCGATTATACTTGACATTTGAAGAGAAATTTACACATAATAGTAATATAATTGAACAACTATTCAACTATGAGGTATATATGTGTAATCATTGTCATGAGCATAATCACTCACATAAAAGTAATTGCAGTAAATTGTTTCACCCGATATATAGGGTGGTAATTTCTATATTGATTTTGAGTGGTGTTTATATTTTCAATGTCAATGGCATATACCGAATGGAGTGTTTTTTAGTTGCTTATTTGATTTCAGGTTCAGATATTTTATATAGTGCGTTAAAAAATATATTAAAGGGTAAAGTTTTTGATGAGAATTTTTTAATGGGTATAGCAAGTTTAGGGGCATTTCTAGTTGGAGAATATCCGGAAGCTGTTATGGTAATGGTCTTATATCAGATTGGTGAATATTTTCAGGATAAAGCTGTAGAAAAATCAAGAAATTCAATAACAGAATTGATGGATATAAGACCTGATTATGCAAATATCGAGAAAAACGGGCGAGTTATTCAAAAATCTCCTGAGGATATAAAAATAGGTGATGTTATATTAGTAAAAGCGGGAGAAAAAATTCCCCTTGACGGTATTGTAATTGAAGGGAATGGTATTGTTGATACTGCTGCATTGACAGGTGAGTCCGTACCAAGGAATTTAGAAGTCGGAGATACGGCGATAAGTGGTTGTATTAATACGAATGGCGTTATAAGGATAAGAGTTACAAAAGAGTTTGGAGAATCTACAGTATCAAAGATTTTGAAATTGGTCGAAGAATCAGGTTCTAAAAAAGCAAAAGCTGAAAATTTTATTACAAAATTTGCAAGGTATTATACGCCTTTTGTTGTAATAAGTGCTTTATTTTTGGGACTTATTCCTCCTTTATTATTTAATAGTGACTTCCAAGTATGGATATTGAGGGCTTTAACTTTTCTTGTAATTTCTTGTCCTTGTGCACTTGTAATTTCTGTACCGTTGACATTTTTTGCAGGGATTGGTGGAGCGTCTAAAAATGGGATTTTAATTAAGGGCGGATGTTATATGGAAGTTCTTGCAAAACCGGATACTGTGGTATTTGATAAGACAGGAACGCTTACAAAAGGTATATTTTCAGTATCAAAATTAGTTCCATCTGATGGTGTTTCTGATAATCAACTTATTGAATATGCCGCTAAAGCTGAATATTATTCCAATCATCCTATAGCATTATCATTAAAAGAATTTTATGGTAAAGATATTAGTTCAGATGAAGTAACGGATGTAAAAGAGGTTGCAGGGTTAGGGCTTGAAGCTGTCATAAATTCTGATAAAGTTGTTATTGGCAATGCAAAGTTAATGGAGGCTCATGGAGTATATTTGGAATTTACCACGGAAGTCGGAACTGTAATTCATGTTTTAAAGAATAATAAATATTTAGGCTATATCGTTATATCTGATGAATTAAAAGAAGATTCAAAGGATGCTATCAAAAATTTGAAAAAGTTAGGTATAAAAACAGAGATGCTTACAGGTGATACATCATCTGTTGCAAATTTTATTTCAGAAGAATTGGGAGTAGATAAAGTATATTCAGAATTATTACCTGCAGATAAGGTCGAAAAGGTTGAGGATTTATTTGAAAATAAACGAAATTATAAAAGTATAATTTTTGTTGGTGATGGAATTAATGATGCTCCGGTTTTAGCTCGTGCAGATGTCGGTATTGCAATGGGTGCATTAGGTTCAGATGCTGCGATTGAGGCTGCTGATGTCGTGATTATGGATGATAAGCCATTAAAGGTTGTTTTAGCAATAGCTATTGCAAGAAAAACAATGTCTGTTGTTATGCAAAATATTATATTTGCAGTCGGTATAAAAGTATTATTTTTAATATTAGGAGTATTTGGGTTTATTACAATGTGGGGTGCAGTTTTTGCTGATGTTGGCGTAGCTTTGCTCGCTGTATTAAATGCACTTAGAGCATACAGGGTAAAATCATTATAATCTTTTATACTCTGTTTGGTGTATTCATGCGTTTTTTTATTGACAGTACTCTCATAATATTTTACATTTAAGGTAGAATTTTCTACCTTAAAAAGTTTTAAAGATATTGGAGAGAAGCATGAAAATTAATTTAACCAGAAAACAATGGGCAATTGTTGTTTTATTGATAATTATTGTACCTATTATATATAACAAGGTATCAGGATTTGCCGCTGCAATGGTGCAAAGAAAATTGATGATGATGCCAAAAGAAGTTGAAGTAGATAATCCTCATCTTGAATCAACAAACGTATCAGCTGAATCTACAGGCAGAGTTGAGGCCCAATATTCAGTTGATGTAATCGCAAGAGTTCCCGGATTTTTGATGAAAAAATACTTTAAAGAAGGTGATTTTGTAAAAAAAGGTCAGCTTCTATTCCAAATAGACCCTAGAGAATATCAAATTGAGGTAAATAATTCAAGAGCTAATGTAAATCAGTATAGTGCATTGCTTACAAATGCACAACAAGAATTAAATAGGGCTAATGCTCTAATAAAAGAGGATTTAATAAGTCGTTCAGATGTAGACCAAAGCTTAGCAAACAGAAATCAAAATAAAGCTCTTTTAGATGCAGCAAGACAGCAACTGGAACTTGCTAGAGTGAACTTGAGCTATACATCTATAAAATCTCCGATAGACGGCAGAATTGGTAAGGTAAATATTACAGAAGGCAACTATGTGACAGCAACATCAGGTTCATTGGTAAATATTGCAAGTGTAAATCCTGTATATGTTACATTCAGCTTGAAAACAGATGATTTTGTCAAACTTTTAAAAGCGAGTGACCAATATAAGGATGTTGAAGTAAGAGTTCAATTCGGAGATGGGAAATGGTATGACAAAATCGGAAAAGTTAATTTTGTTGATAATAAAGTAGATAAAGATTCAGGCTCAGTAAGCATGAGAGCTACTTTTGACAACTCAAAAGGCTGGTTGGTTCCAGGAGCATATATGAAAGTAGAATTAAAAGCTCCTAAACTCGTAAAATATATTACTATCCCTCAAGCTTGTACCAAAGGCGATGCCATGAGCGGTTATTATGTATGGGCTGTAGAAGATGATAAAGCTGTTAAAAAGATTATAAAAGTAACTGAAAATATAAATAATAATTGGGTAGTAAAAAGCGGCTTGAACCTTACTGATGTGGTTGTAGTATCAGGTATTCAAAATATTTCAGCAGAAGGTCAAAAGCTTAAAATTATTGAAAAACAAAAACAATCAGAAGACTCAAAAGAAGATCAGGAAGAACAATAAGACGGGTAAAAATTAATGAAAAAAATATTCGATAAAGAAAAGTTATTCTTTTTTATAAGAAAGCCGAGATTTGCACTTGTAATATCGTTGTGTATAGTTATTTTGGGTTTAATATCTCTTTTGAGTTTAAAACAAGAGAGCTATCCTGATGTTACACCGCCGCAGGTGAGAGTTTCTGCTTCATATCAAGGGGCGAGTGCTGAGGTAATAGAGTCCTCTATTGCAACTGTTTTGGAAAATAAGCTTAACGGTGTTGAAAATATGACGTATATGACTTCCACATCAACAGACGGAAGTTATTCATTGACGTTGTATTTCAAGGTCGGGACAGATAAAAATATCAACCTGATGAATGTCCAAAACTTAATCCAAAGGGTACAATCTCAACTTCCTGAAGAAGTTCAAAGAACAGGTGTTACTGCAATCAGCCGTTCCTCAGGTTCAGGTGCAATCATTTTGACTCTTTATCCTGAATCAGGTGATTGGTCTCAATTAGATTTAACGAATTACGGTTCAATATATATTAAAGACGAGTTAAAACGTGTGGAAGGTGTTGCTGATGTAAGTGTATTTGGCGGCGGAAATTATTCTATGCGTATATGGCTTGACCCTCAAAAAATGGCAGGGTTAAATATTTCTACTTCGGAGGTTCAAACTGCTATAAAAAATCAAAACACACAAGTTGCAACAGGTGCATTGGGGCAATTACCTACAGATGAAAAACAGGCTTTGCAAATTACCTTAAAAACTCCCGGCAGACTTGTTGATGTAAAAGAATTTGAAAATATTATTATCCGTTCAAATATAGATGGTTCAAACGTAAAAATTAAAGATATTGCAAGAGTTGAATTAGGTGCAGAATCTTATTCAAACTTAGGTCTTGTAAACGGTAAACCATCTGCGGTTGTTGTGATTTCACAGTTGCCTGATGCCAATATTATCAATCTCTCAAATGCTGTTAAGGCAAAAGTAAATGAGATGAATTCAAGAATGACGAATGGTATAAAGATTCTTTATGTAAAAGATGATGCGGATTTTATTCATGAATCAATGAAAGAAGTAGAATTTACAATTCTTTTGACAGCTTTAATTGTTGTAATAATAATTTATTTATTCCTTGGTGATGGTATGGCAACTTTAGTGCCTTGCGTGACTATTCCAGTTTCATTAATCGGTACATTTTTTGCCTTGAAAGCTATGGGAATGACAATTAACCTGTTATCATTGTTCGCATTGGTACTTGCAGTAGGTGTTGTAGTTGATGATGCTATTGTTGTTATTGAAAACGTAAAACGACATATTGATGAAGGTAAATCAGCTATCATTGCAACACAATTGACAATGGAGGAAGTTGGATCTTCTCTTGTTGCAATGGCAATGGTTCTTATGGCGGTATTTGTTCCGATTATATTTATGACTGGTATGACTGGTGTTATGTACAAACAGTTTGCTGTATGTATTGCTGTATCTATTGCAATTTCAGCAATTTGTGCATTATCATTATCTCCGGCAATGTGTTCTCATTTCTTAGGACAGAAAAAACAAGAACATGATTATTCTAAAATGCCATTACTTTTAAAATTAGACAGAATAAAAGAAAGAATTTTCAAAAGGACTGGAGTTCTGGTCGTTAAATTCAATGAGCTGTTTTCAAAGGTCGAAGACTTTTATATGGAGTATGTAACTAAGTTCGTTTATAATAAAAAACTTGTTGCAATATTCTATTTATCAGTTGTGGCATTAACTTTGTTTTCTTTTAAAACAATTTCTACAGGCTTCATCCCTGATGAAGACCAAGGGGTTTTGCTTGCAAGTATAACCTTGCCTGATGGTGCGTCATTATCAAGAACCGAAGAGGTTTCAAGACGTTTTGTTGATGAAATTAAAACTATTCCTGGGATAAATCCTGAAAAATTGACAGTATTCGGTGGTGATGGAGCAACAAACCAATCAACGGTTATTATTCAGCTTGCAGATTACAGTGAAAGAAAAATGAATCCTGTAAAATGGATTAAATATAAGTTCCAAGGAAAAGAAACAAATCTTTCCCATGTTGCTATATTGAATAAAGTGAGAGCTGTTGCATCTAATACAAAAGAAGCTTCAATAATGTCTTTTTCGCCACCGGCAATTAACGGTATGAGTATGATGGGAGGTTTTGAGTTCCAAATGCTCTCTCAAGGTGAATATACTCCGCAAGATTTAGAAAGCTGGGCTAATAAACTTGTTGCTGCAGCTAATCAAAATCCGACATTATCAAGTGTTTATACTTCTTTCCAAGCGAACGTACCTCAATATATAGTTGATATTGATTACGAAAAAGCTCTGGCTCAGAATGTTGATTTGCAGGAATTATATGCAACACTTTCGTCTATGCTTGGTACTTATTATGTTAATGACTTTAATAAGTATGACCGTGTATTTAAAGTGCAAATGCAGGCAGAAAGTCGTTTTCGTGATAAGGCGACTGATTTATCGGGAATTTACGTCAAAAATAAAAGCGGGGTAATGGTACCTATATTATCAATAGTCAAATTAAGACAAACTGTAGGTACAGCATCTATTTCAAGATATAACCAGTATAAATCAGTACAAATTCAAGGTCAGCAAGCTTCAGGAAAGAGCTCCGGCGATGCAATGAATGCTATGGAAGAAGTCGCAAAACAGGTATTGCCATCGGATATAACTTTTGATTGGTCAGGTACATCTGCTCAGGAAAGGGAAGCTTCAGGTCAGACTGCAATGATTGTTGGAATGGCTCTTGTATTTGTGTATCTGTTCCTTGTTGCATTGTATGAAAGTTATACAATTCCTATTGCGGTATTGTTAATTTCACCTATTGCGGCTTTGGGTGCGTTAATTTTCCAAATGATGATTAATCAATCCTTTGATATATATTCTCAAGTCGGTATGATTACCCTGATAGGTCTTGCTGCTAAACAATCTATTTTGATTGTTGAATTTGCAAAAGAAGAACATGAAAAACACGGATTGCCGATTAAAGAGGCTGCGATAAAAGCTGCTAAACTAAGATTTAGAGCAATTATGATGACAGAATTGGCATTCATTATCGGGGTATTACCGATGTTATTTGCAACAGGTGCAGGTGCTAATTCAAGAATTTCTGTCGGCTCTACGGTATTTGGCGGTATGATTGCGGCTTGTACTTTGGGGGCTGTTTTAACTCCTGCATTCTATGTTATAGTTCAGGAATTTGTTGATTTGTTCCCTAAAAAAGAAATTACGGAAAAAGATTTGGAGATTTCAGTAAAATGAAAAAGGTTATAAATTTACTCTTAATATGTTCGGTTATTACAATAGCTTCTTCAAATGTTGCTTTTGCAAAAGCTAAAAATCAGCAGACAATAGCAAAAAAGACAGAAGAAGTACAAATAGTTAAACCTGAAAAAAATAAAAAAGTTAACAAAAGACTCGAAAAAAAGAAAAATGCCGCAAATGCAAAGTCAAAAGTTGAAAGTTCAAAAGAAGCTGAGGGCATGTATGAAACAAAATTCCCGACCATAAACAGTAAAATTGAATATGCTGATATGAACGGTGAGGTTACACTGAGTGATTGCATTAAGCTCGCTATTACTCATAACCCTACGATTATGTCAGCCATCAGTAATTCAGAAATTTATAAATCTCGAATAGGGCAGGCATGGTCGAATTATTTCCCAACCCTTAGTGCAGGAGTAAACTATTCTCGTAACGATATGTTTATGACAATGGGTAATGCATATATGAGTTCAATGAACCAAAAATATAATATGTATTATATGCCGACTCTTTCTGCTGATATGCTGCTTTTTGATTTCGGAAAAACAAAAGCTATGGCTGATATGGCTAAAAGAAATTTTGAATCTTCAAGATATGATGCTGAGACAAGTATTGAGCTTGTTATTTATAATGTAAAAGTTGCTTATTACAATTTGTTATTTGCAGAAATTCAAAAAGCTGTCTATGAAGATACCGTAAAGGATTTCGAACTTCAATTAAAACAAGCCAGTGCTCATTATCACATTGGTAAGAAAGCTAAAATTGATGTAACTACAGCAGAATATAACTTAGGGAATGCTAAAGTTAATTTAATTAAGGCTAAAAATACGCTGGAACTTGCAGCTGCACAATTAGCGAATGCTGTGGGTATTCCTGAATTGGAAGACGTTATATTAAAAGATAAGCTAAATACAAAGGCTTATGATGTAAATTTTAAAGATTTACTATCGACAGCAGAAGCGTCACGTCCGGCATTGTTATCTTACAAGAAAAAGATGGATGCGGCAGAAATGAATATAAGAACTACTAAACGTGCTTTTACTCCTGATATAAGTGCTTTCGGATCATACAATCAAGGTGGACGTCAGATAGATAGTGATTATGGCTATCAGGTAGGTGTTCAGTTAAATTATACCGCATTGAATCTTATGTTATTGAAAAAACAAGTAGATGAAGCGATTTCAACTTATAAAAAAGCTGTTGCTGATTATGAAATGCAAAGACAAAATGTATATTTAGAAGTAAAAAGTGCATACATTAATCTTTTAAACTCTCATGATAGTATTGGGGTTTCAAAACTTGCACTTCAACAAGCCAAAGAACGTCAATATCAGGCATTTAGAAGGTATCAAGTCGGGCTAGGGGATGCAATCGAATTTAAAGATGCTGAAAACTCATACTTAAATGCTCAACTTGATTATTATTCAAACGTTTTGAATTACAATATCAATGCTGCAGAACTTGAAAGAGTAGTTGGTGCTCCGATAAAAGAATCTGATGTGGATTTGTAAAAAATAAGTTAATCTTTTTTATCTAAGATTCCGAAAATTGGTACAGTATTTAACTCCTAAATTTTCAGCTTGTTCGTGCCAGAATTTATCAATTGCTTTTGCGGCTTGTCCATTTTTTATAAATTCTGTTTCTATTGTTCTAATTTTATCAACCAAACTGGCATCTTTTAATAATTTTTTACCTTCAGCTACGAGTTTTCTGTTTGTTATAAGTTCATTATTAATCGTTACATTTATTAAAGGTGGAATATTTTTTTGTAATTCTGTTGGGAAAAGTTGTTTCCACATATTTGAATATTTTTCTATTGCAATTGCTGATACTCCAATCCGTGTACTAAAATCAATGATATTTCTTAATTTATTCGGTAGATAATGCATAAGTTTACTTTCAGCTTTTTTTTCAAGCATTGAGAATTCGCCTTTTTGATTATATGCAATCATTCGGTTAAATTTATTTGTAATTAATACAAGGTAATCTTGAAGACTTACAGGAGTTGTTCCAAATTTTGAATGGTTTGGATGTCCATGTATAAAGTCGGCAGATGCTGTTAGTGTTTCAGCTGTACTTTTGGGAATTTCAATGAAATTGAAATTCCCGTTGAATTCTTTTAATACTCTGTTTTTATTAATAATTATTCCTCTTTCAAAAGGGAATGGTAGTTTTAATGCTTGAATGACCCGATTTTTTGCATATGTTTGAGCCGCTTCTGTTGTTTGAAAATTTATAGTGTTGTCAGGTCTTATCCAACCGAGAGATTTTGTTTTTATATTTTTTAAATTGATTTTTGGATAATTTAATGGGGCAATTAGTTTTATCATTTTTATACCTTTATATATTTAAAAATCTATCAAGAAAAAATTTTAATTATTTCTAAGATATTATAAAGAAATGTTAATCATTTAATATATTTAATTTAAAATCTCGTTTTGCCAAAAATAATTTACAATATCTGAACCGCTCATTCCACTCCAATGAATACATTGTAGGCTGAATTTGTTATTTCCTGTATTGTAATTGGGTATGTACTTGATTCTGTTGTTAAGTAACAGTTGATTTGATGAAAAATAACAGAGATAATGACTATTCGCAATCTAAATCTTTAATTAGACAGTTTTTTCAACCAGCTGAATAGTTTACCAAAGAAGGTATTCTTCTTTGATTGTTCCGATGAGTTCTGTGAAAGAAGACTCTTTTTAATATCCATCATTTCTTCATATTGTTTTTTTTCTATTAAGTCTTTTATTTCATCTGATGCTTCTATTTCATTACAGAGTGAACATTTTAACTCTGAAAATTCTAAATCTTTAATTTTCTGGGCTAATCTATTAATTAAATCCTTATGGGATACTTTATTTTCGCCTGTATCAACTAAAAATACTAATTTAGGGTAAATTTTCATTCCTTCAAATTTGACTAATACGTCTAGGTTTACGCTAGCCCATTTATAAAGTGAGCCGTTTTGATATTGATATGCATTACGATCAAAATATACATTTGTATCATAATGTTTAAAAAATTCATTGAGGGCTTTTGATTCTTTAAGTGCCTGCATAAGTGTTAGAACTTCTTCAGTATCCTTTTTAGGGCTAAGCATACGGGAAAATTTTATAGATTTTAGACTGCCGAAATTCGGTTGTTTGTATTGTGTGTAATTGTTGTCAATTCTCATTTACATATATCCTCAATTATTGCATCTAAGAATAGAAAACTTGTAATATTTAATTTTGCTATTTTATTACTAAATATTACAACATGAGAATTTATAAATTGGACTTTAACATGACTGCTAAAATTTTTTGATTTCAGTAAACATTGGGCGAATTTAAAAGTGTTTTTTGTAGATTCTAGTCCTAATAAAGTCCCATTTCGACCTATAAAAAATTAATATCATAAGGCTTCTGACAGCTATAATTTAGTGTTATTAGGTAAATATGGTAAAGCAACTTGAATGGTTCAGAATACAAATCGGACTTTAAAATATCATCTGTATTGATGTAATTTTATTTTAAATTCCGCATAAAAAAAGTTCTCAAATCGAGAACTTTTTAAAATCTGGGACGGAAGGATTCGAACCTCCGAATGGCTGGACCAAAACCAGCTGCCTTACCACTTGGCGACGTCCCAATATCGGCTACATCTATTATTCTACTTGATAAATTATTATTGTCAATATTTTTATTTTATTTTATTTCTTTGAAAAAGTCATTGATGTCTACTCGCAGTATTTTTGACAGCTTAAAAATAACGAGTGCACTGGGAATAATTGTACCGCGTTCTAATTTTCCGACATAATTTATACTCATATCAAGAAGTTCGGCAAGCTTATCCTGTGTATAATGCCGACGTAGTCTCTCTGCTCTTATATTAGAACCTAAAATGTACCCAAAATCATTTTGCATACGTATAATTCTATCTTATTGACAGATACAATCAAAGAGAGTATAGTAAATAATATATTTACTATAATAAATATTTAATATATTATTATAATTATTTGGAGAGATATATGAATAAGTTTTTTAAAGCTTTTACATTAGCAGAAGTCTTAATTACATTAAGTATAATCGGCATTGTTGCTGCAATGACATTGCCTACGTTGGTTCAGAAAAATCAAGAAAAAGAAACTATTGTAAAGTTAAAAAAAGCGTATTCAATATTATCTCAAGCATATTATTCGGCTATTTCTGAATACGGGGATAGCTCTGAATGGGATTTGGGAGAAGTATATTCACCTGAGGGTGCTGCATCTATTGCCGAGAAATTAGTTAAATATTTTAAGTTTCATAAAATATGCGGTACGGAACCCGGCTGTTTTCCTAAGGTTACATATAGAGGGTTTAATAATTCAAGTTGGTATTATATTTATAATACTAATAGAGTGTATAAATTAATCTTGGTTGACGGTACTTTAATAGGTTTTGAAAGTCATGGAAATGAATACTGTAAAACCTCTTATTGTGCAAAAGTATTTGTTGATGTGAACGGTTATAAAGGTCCAAATCAGTTAGGGTATGATACGTTTTCATTTTATTTGCAAAAGGGGAGGATAATGCCTTATGGGTATCAAGGTGATACTGTTGATCCTTTTGATACAAGTAAAATCAAAACAGATATTGGAGAATTTCTGACAGCTTGGGTTTTGGTTAATGAAAATATGGATTACAAAAGATGTCCTGAAAAACTGGGCTGGGATAAGGCTAGCAGTTGTAAAGACTAAGATGGGTCTTTATAATATATAAAAGGACTTTTTTCTTCAGCTTTAATTGTTTCAACTCCATTTAGAAGTGACTTAAAGACATCTAGCACAAGTATTTCGCTTTCAAAGTGTCCGATGTCAAAAAGTATTATAGGACTTTCTAGTGCTGTATGGAATTTTACATCCCCTGTCACAAGTGCATCTGCACCATTTTCATAAGCTTCTTGTATAAAGTCTGCACCACTTCCTGCACAAAATGCAATTCTTTTTAGATATTTTTTATTTCGATTATTTACAAAGCGAAAGTTTGGAGAAATTTTTGATAATTTTTTTGAAAATTCTCTAACATCAGTATTTATATCTACATATCTTAAAAAATCTGATTTTTCGCTTACTTCCAAACCTAAGCTTTTTACAAGAGTGTCTGTAGTACCTCCGTTTGTGCGGTCAAGATTTGTGTGAGCACTGTAAATATCTATGTTTTTCCAATTTGTCGGGACATAAAAAAGAGGATGATGCGAAATTATCATGTCACAATTTTGTTCAAGTGCTTGTTTTATAATATCATTGGTTACCGTGAGAGCAAGCATTACTCTTTTGATTTCGGATTTTTCGGTTTCAACTCCCCAGCCTGAGCAGTCCCAGCTTTCTGCAAGTTCCGGAGATGCAAAATTTTCTATTTTTTGAATAATTTCGTATTTATTCATTTATTTCCTTTAAAATCTGTTTTGCAATGTCTTTTTTAGAAGCTCTTTCAAGTTTTTTCATTTGTCCGTTTTTTTTCAAAACAGTGACTTCATTATAGTCGCTCGAAAAACCTATATCTTTTCTTGAAATATCATTTGCAACTAAATAATCGCAGCCTTTTTTTTGAATTTTTTCTTTTGCATTATTAATTAAGTTTTCACTTTCTGCACAAAAACCTATTATTTTTTGATGAGTTTTTTTAGTGCAAATTTCTTTTAATATATCAGGATTTTTAACGAGAGTAAGCGTTATTTCATCATCATTATTTTTTTTAATTTTTTGATCTGATTTATTTTTTACTCTATAATCTGCGACAGCAGCTGCCATAATTACAATATCAGAACTTTCCAGTTTATTTTCAACTGCAAGTTTCATCTCTTGAGCGGATTTAACTTTTATAATTTCATAAGGGCGTTTTATGTCAACAGTTGTAATGAGTGTAACATTATTGCCTTGAGAATACGCTTCATCTGCAAGAGCTATACCCATTTTGCCTGACGAATAATTAGAAATATATCTTACAGGATCAATATCCTCAATAGTTCCTCCTGCTGTGATTAGATAATTTTTAGCATTAGTATTTTTTATTAGCAGGATATTCTTTGTTTCTTCAAAAATCTTTTCTATATCGCAAAGTCTTCCTTTGCCTTCATATCCGCAAGCCAGAAATCCGCTTTCAGGGTCTAGTATTTTGTATCCAAGATTGGATAATTTTTGTAGATTTTCTTGAATAATAGGATTTTCCCACATATTGCAATTCATTGCAGGTGTAATAATTACAGGTTTTCTAAATGCACAGGCTATTGAGGTTAAAAGATTGTCGCAAATACCTGTTGCTATTTTAGAAATAGTATTAGCTGTCGCAGGAGCTATAATCATAATATCTGCTTCATCAGCGTATGAAATATGTTCTGGGATATATTTTTCAAGCTCAAATTCTTCTACACCGACTTCGTTTTGACTAAGGTTTTGCAAAGTCAGTTTTGTTACAAAATTCAGAGCATTTTTTGTGCAAACTACACGTACATTAGCATTGTGGCGTTTGAACATTCTTATTAATTCACAAATTTTATATGCAGCAATTCCGCCGGTAATTCCGATGAGAATATTTTTACCGCTTAACATTTTTCTTGTTCTCCGACAATTATGTTTTCAAGCTCAGCTATTGCGTTATCTAAATCATCATTTACGACTTTATAATCGAAATTTTCTGCTCTTTCAAGTTCAATTTTAACTTCTTGTAATCGTCTTTGGATAGTTGATTCATCTTCTGTATGACGACCTCTTAATCTATTTTCAAGAGTTTCAATTGATGGAGGGTAAATGAAAATCAAAACAGCTTCAGGCATTTGTTTTTTTACCTGCAAAGCTCCTTGAGTATCAATTTCAAGAATTATGTCTTTTCCTTCTTCAAGGCACTGGTTTATATATTTTTTCTTTGTTCCGTATCGGTTTCCTGCAAATTCCGCCCATTCTAAAAATTTATTATTATCGATGCAGTTTTGAAATTCTTCTTTTGTCAAAAAGAAATAATTTACCCCATCAACTTCTCCCCTTCTTGGTGCTCTTGTTGTACAGGAAATTGACAGCATAAAGTTGGGGTTTTTAGTTAAAAAGCCTTTCAAAACGGTTCCTTTTCCGACACCTGAGGAACCTGAAATTACAAATAACTTTTTTTTGCAAGAATTTTTATTCATATTATAATTATACAATGAATATTTCGAATGAAAAATTCTTAAGTAAATTTTTGAAAAAACTTAATACATTATCATCGGTCAAAGAAGTATGCAAGGAGGTATCTTTAGAGCTTTTAAAGATTACCAAAGCACATGCTTGCTGGTTTTATCTTGTAGACAATGAGGCGAATTGCGTGCTTGCGAAAAAGATTTACTATGCAGCAGATGCCGATAAATCTTTGCAAGGTGAAGTCGAGCAAATCTATATGCTTGGTGAAGATTTGTTTTTAAATAATTTTGATATGGAAGATACTCTTGAGTATTTCTATAAATTATCGAAAGAAAATGTAATTATTATGCCCGTAATTTGGCGTCAATTTTTATTCGGGTATATTGCTTTAGTGGGGAAACGTAAAGATTTTAATCTAAAAAATCATGTGATGGCTGAAATTATTGCAGAATGTGTTGATTCGAGGCTTGAGATCCTAACTTTGAAATCAGAATTACAAAGACATAATAAGGATAAAATTCAGTTTTTAGCGAGTATTTCGCATGAATACAAAACTCCGTTGAATTCGATAATCGGATTTTCAGATATGCTGAAAAATAGTCTTTATGGTTCTGCTGATTATAAATATATTGATAATATTTCTAAAAGTTCAAAATTTTTACTCGGTTTAATTCAGGATATACTCGATATGGCACGTTCTGAATTTGCGGAAATGGAGCTGAATTATGAAACCGTCCGTCCAAAACAGTTAATAGAAGATATAGTTTTAAGTTTTGATGAGATAATTAAATCTAAAAATCTCCATTTCTCTTACACATTAATGGATGTGGAAATTAAGGCGGATGTCAGAAGATTTCAGCAAATGGTTATGAATTTAATCTCAAATGCCGTCAAATTTAATAAATTAAACGGAAAAATAAAAATAGTTGCTTATATTAATGAGAATAATGAATTTGTATTTGAAGTTACAGATACAGGTGATGGGATAAGAAAAAGGGATTACGACAAAATATTCAATTTCTTTTCACAGGTGAACAGGAGTCATCTGAAACGTCAACAAGGCTCAGGTGTCGGTCTTGCTTTATGTAAGAAAATTGCGGAAGCTCATAGCGGGCAAATTGGTTTTAAATCAAAATTAAATCAAGGCAGTACATTCTGGTTTTCTATCCCGCAATGAGAATATTGAAATTATTCAAAAAATGAGTTATAATTATTTAAAAAGGAGGACGTATGCAAAAAGCTTATATAGATAGAATTTCGGGGGGGGGGGCTACCAACTAGCAGTTAAATCAAGCATTTCCGACTTAGACCTCCTATTGAACAAAAAAGAGCAGAAAAGCAAGCCGTGCCAAAAGACACGGTAATTTGTGATGCAAAATTTTTGAAAAAACAGGTAATGAAAACAAATGGAGGACTTATGAAAAAGAGAAACGCTTTCACATTAGCAGAGGTACTGATAACATTAGGAATAATCGGAATAGTTGCAGCAATGACAATGCCTATTTTGATAGAAAAACATCAGAAGAAAGTTTCGGCTGCGCGTCTAAAACAAGCCTATAGTATGCTTTCACAGGCAATATTGCTTGCACAAAAAGATTATGGAGAGCCAAAATACTGGGATAGTGGTACAGGGCAACTTAATACGGGTACAAATAACAAGCAAATGGCTACAACAAATTTTGTAGAAAAATATGTAATTCCATATTTAAAAGGTGTTCGATCCCATGGTTGGACATCTTTGGCTGATGTTGGTTATAAAAAGGCTTATGTTGCTTTAAATGGTAAAACTATTCCTAATGGAAATTTTACAAACTTATCTAACACTGGTTATATACTGGAATTGAATAATTCTACTTTTATAATATTTTCCTATAATGATTATTACATAGATGGTACAAGTGGCCCGACAGAACTTAAACAGGCTGTTGTATATTTTGATATAAATGGCAGACAAAAGCCAAATATGTTTGGGCGTGATTTCTTTGTTTTTCAGTATAACACGTCTAAGGGAATATTAGAACCTTATGGACAAGGCTTATCCCGTACGAACTTATTAAAATCTTACTGTACAAAATCAACTGAATGGGGCAATATAGCTTGTAGTGCTCTAATTATGCTGGATGGATGGGAGATCAAGGACGATTATCCTTGGTAATACACAATAGTTTTGCTAATAAAAAAGCCTCTCGTCTTGAGAGGCTTTTTGTATATGTGTTTATATACCTTTATGAATTTTGTTTTTTCTTATATTTTTCATATAACATAAGTATTATACAAATTAGGACACAAATGGCTGTTGATATAAGCCAGAATGCAATTGCACCGTTCCATCCGAATTTGTCAACCATAAAGCCGGTTCCGCCAGATGATAGTGCTGCTCCTACATAGCCGAAAATTCCTGTAAATCCAATTGAAGCTGATGCAACTTTTTTTGAACTGCTTTCAACTGCACAAAGTCCGCCAATTAACATTTGCGGGCCTGATGTGAACATACCTATCATTGCAGCATACACAAAATCCATAAAATTATTGCTTGCAGGATTTGCCGCAAATGCAAGCAGACTCATAATCAAACAGATTAAAAATATTATGTTTATAGGTGTTCTGTTGCCTTTGTATATTTTATCAGAAATTACTCCGGCTAAAATTGCTCCAAATGCACCTACCAAAGCCAATGAACTTAGTTTTGAACTGGCAAGTGTAAGTTCATTATGTTTTACTTCTACAAGATATTTTACAAGCCAGTCCTCTGTTCCGAATCTGATTATATAAACAAAGATATATGCGATTGCTAACATCCAGATTACAGGATTACAAATAATATGTTCTTTAAAAATTTGAAAATATGAACGATTATCCTTATCTTCTTCTTCACAAGATTTGGCACTTGGCTCATTTCTGTATTTTTCCACATCAGGGAGTCCTAATGTCTGCGGTTTATCTCTTAATCTGTTAAATAACCATAATCCTACTATTATGCATATAATTGCCGGCATATAAAATGCAGCTTTCCACCCAAAATGTTGGATAACATAGCCTGAAATCATTACAGCTGAAAATACACCTATTTGGTGTGATGTTGACCATAATGACCATTTTGTACCGCGTTCTGAATTTGAAAACCAGTATGAAAGACTTTTTGCTACAGGTGGAAATCCGCAAGATTGAAACCATCCGTTAGCTCCCCAGAAAAAGCACAAAAGCCATAATAAAACAGTCGCTGACGGTAATCCGAAAAATGTTACATGCCCCGGAGTTACAAATATTGCACTGAGTACAAAACATAGATTACATATTGCTGACATAATAAGAGCGGTTGGCAAAAAAGTCCTTACATTAGCTTTATCTGCAATTACTCCGTTAACAAACTTTCCTATACCGTAAGTTATGTATAGAGAAGATCCTAAAACTCCAAGTTCTGTATTGGAAAGATGCAAAGCTTCTCCCATCGAAGGAAGTGCTACTGCTATATTTTTTCTGCAAATATGGAACACTATATAAGCTATAAAACTGGAATAAAAAATTCTCCATCTGTAGTGAGTGTATAGTTCTTTTACTTTGTTTTCATCTTTAATAGTCTCTTTAAACGGAGGTTCTTTAAAAAAATTAATAAATGCATTTGTCATAATAGTTTACTTCCCTGCTTTTATTATTTGAATATTCCTTGTTTCTGTAATTTCCTGACGGGCATCTTTTATCATTTCTCGTTTATCTTCATCCAATCTATACCCGCCTACAAGTCTGTCTACAAAACCTGTATTTAATTTTACGGCTTTATCAAATGCTCCTACTTCTTCCAGTACGTCTTTTATTTGATGTAAATCATACCCGAAGGTTTGTTTTGAATTATATACAAGAGTCTCGCCGGTTTGAGATACGATAGGCGTACCGCCTTGTTCAAAATATAATTTAAATACAGACTTTAAATCCTGTAATTCTGATTGCAAAGTTGTTACAGTCTGTTGTATTCTCAAGTATCTTTCAAAAAGATATTCTACATTTTCTAATTGCTTTTGTTCCCAATCGTATTTTTGTAAATATAATTTCTTTAACTTGGGATATGCAAGTGCAAGCCCCATAGTATCCGCCATTGCTCTATGATGATTGTTTAACTCGACTTTAAATTTGTGAGTTAAAGCTTCAAGTCCGTGAGAATCCAAATCTGGATATACTTCTTTAAACATCTGTTGGGAGTCAATGCGGGTATTATGTATTTCATTTCCGGTAACTCTTTTTGACGCTTCATTAATAAAGGAATAATCAAAAATAGCGTTATGAGCAACAATCGGATAATCCCCTATAAATTCAAGTATTTTAGGCATAACTTCAGTTTCTGTCGGTGCATCTTCAACCATTTCTTGAGTTATGCCATGTATTGCCATACTTGATTTTCTAATATGTTGTTCAGGATTTATTAATGTTTGAAACTCATCTTTAATTTTGCCGTTCTCTAGTCTTACTGCAGCAAATTCCACCATTTTTTCTTTAGTATAATCAAGCCCTGTAGTTTCTGTATCCAGAACAATTTCTATAATCTTTTTCCTTGCCATATTCTAATCCTGTCTATCTCTATTAAGATAATAGCACAAAAAAAAAATCTGTGGTAAAATACAGCTTGTAATAAAGTAAAGGAGAAATTATGTCTAATGCAATAGATATTAATGATGCTAATTTTGAGCAGGAAGTATTAAATTCTGCAACTCCTGTTGTAGTTGACTTTTGGGCTCCTTGGTGCGGCCCTTGCAGAAAACTTAGCCCTATTTTAGATGAGGTTGCAGGTGAATTTGCAGGTAAAGTTAAGTTTGTTAAAGTTAATACTGATGAAAATTTGCAAACTGCTAAAAATTATGCAATCAGCGGTTTGCCCAGCCTTCTTGTTTTCAAGAATGGCAAAGCTGTAGAAAGACTTGTAGGACTTATGCCAAAGTCTTCTATTATTTCGAATATTGAAAAACATATGTAATAATCAATTATTGCGAATTGTAAAGCAGTGTTTACAGCTAAAAATAGCTTATAGCACTGCTTTTGAGTTTGTTTATAAAAGTTAAAATTTTTTATCTAAAGTTTTTGTGCATTTTAGCCGATAAAGATAGTGTCTAATAATGTCTTTATAGGAAAAAGAGGTTAAAATGCTCGAAAGCATCTCACAAATTAAAGATAAAGTTCATTCTTCCCGCTATGAAGATGAGGGAAGAAAGACTTATGATGTGGACAATATAGTTGCAGAATTGAAAAAGGATGACAAATTTAAGAATTTTTCTGAAGGGCAACTATATGAGTATGCTTATGGACTTATAGCAAAGCATAATGCATCTACAATTAAAGGTGATTTGGAGTGCATGGGCTATAACACTGGGAAACCGCAAGATCCTTACTGGAGCCAATATACCTATGAAGAAATCTTAAATATGGTCAATGATGGTGTAATGGTACCACAAGAATTTATTGATTGGGCAAATACAATGCAGGATTCTGATACTACTGCATATCAAATTGAGGATTCCAGTGAAGATCCTAATGCCTATGAAAATCTTATTTCTGAAACAGGTGATGTTGATGAGAGTGATATACAAAAAAGAGCACAAGCTCTTTCTTCTAAAGCACAAGCTCAACAGCAGTTAATTCAAAATCGTGTTGAAGAAGCAAAGCCTCTTGTAAATACTGTTCAGTCCGAAAAAAATAATTTAGAGCAAAATCAAAGAATAGCATTACAAAAAGTTGAAACTTTACAAAATGAATGGAAAACTCTTGATAAAAAATTTAAACAAGGAAAAGAACTGACTGAAAATGAACAAAAACGCTATAAAGAATTAGGTCTAATGTTGAATTCCCAAAGCAATGCTTTAGCACAAGAAACACAAAGAGTAAGTGCTGACATTGAAGAATTAACTAGTCAAATCGAAAACATCGATATGCTTTTAAATGTCAACCAAAAAATTACTGCTGAAATTGAAAGTGTTGGCACAAAGATGTCTTGGTTTGAAGGTAATAAAAATCATATAATATTGCCTTCAAACAGCGGTAACCAAATTCTTGGTATTAGTTCTACATTCTATGCTGCTGCTATGGGTAATAATTTTGCTATAGACACAGGTTTAGCCGGTATTAATTTGTTCTTTAATAACCTTGAAGTAGAAAATCAACAAGGCAGTAATATATCTCTTGTTCAAGAAACAAATGAAAATATTAATGTTATAAATAATGCTTCAAATAAAGATGATCCTGATTTAAAATATACTACAAATAAACAGGCAGAAACTCAAGGTGATGATTCAAAAACTGATAAAGAAGAAGATAAGAAAACAGAAAATACAAATAATAATCAAAAAACAGACACGGTAACTGAATCAAAAACTAAACAAACAGAACAAACTAAACAAACAGAAAAAGCAAATCCAATCTCTGATGCTTTAGAAGTATCTACAGCACCTGAACCTGAACAGGATATAGAAAATCTTGTTGATTCTGAAACCGGAAATATAAATGATTATAATGAAGTGATTGAAGAATCTCAGCCATTAGAAATTAAATCAAATGCTCAATTACAATCAAAAGCAGCTGAAAATGTATCTCAAGCTCAAACTGTAAGTATTGATGAAACTTCTGCAAGTGCTGATTCTGCGAATGCCGCACAGACATCTGAAACAACTGAAACTTCTGCTGCAACTGATGTTACAGAAGGTGCAGAAACTACTGATACTAATACTGTTTCAGATACTTCCGTAGAAACAGAAGATCCTTTGGAAGCTGAGACTTCTCAATATGTTTCAGAATGTACTAACAGAAATAATTCAATGGCTCAAGCTGAGCAGCAAATTCAATCACAGGTTGAAGAAATTGTCAGAATAAGAATTAAACAAAAGCAAGAAGATGCAAAACTTAATGAAGAGCTTGATAAAAATATTAAAGAATATGAAAAATTAGCACAAAAAGTTCAAAACGGCGAATCTTTGTCTGATGGTGACCAAAAAAGAGTTAAAGCTCTTGAAAAAGCTCTTAATTCTAATGATGGTACATTTATTGTCGAAATGCAAGATAAAGTGACTGCACTGACAGGTTTCGCAAGTCAATTACGTAATGATATTCAAACTACTAAAGATAACCAAGAATATGGCAAAGAAGCTATTGCAAAAGGTAAAGAATATGCCAAGGCTACTATTGGTGATAGATCATATCTAAATAATAACTTCTGGTTTGCAACAATGTCTAAAGAGGAGCAATATGACCTTCTTTATGGCAAGGCTGGGGAATCAATTGGTCGTGATGCAATTGATAATGGTGAATTGCTTGTAAATAATGCGACTGCTTCTAACGAAAAATTAAGTAAATCATTGCCTCTTGCTGGATTTGCAATGACTTATGCTCAGCAGTTAAATAATAAAATTTCAGAAACTAATACAAAAGTCAGTGCAGTAAAAGAAGATTTAACAAATAAAGCTCAAAATGATCCAAAAGCTAACGAAAAATCAGACAGTAAAAATCAAAAAGATGAAGATTTGGATAGTGGAGATGCCAGTGATATAAAATCTCAAGGCAACAAAGTTAAAAAAGAGGGTAATGAATTTAAAAAAGAAGGCGACGACGCCAAGAAAGAAAAAACTAAAACTGATAAAGACAGTAAAAAAGAAGTTAATGAATTAAAGAAAACTGCAACTCAAATTGCAAAATTGAATGCTGAAAACAAAGAGTTGAATATGTCTATTGAGACAATGAATGCTGAAGCAGAAACTCTAAATTCAGAGCTAGAAACTGCTTCAAATGAAGATTCCGAACCTGCTGCGGCTCCTGCTTCTTTCAATAATAATGCAGCCTCAGGTACAACTGTTGCTTCGGCTTCATTTAATGCAAATTCATCATCTCAGGATTCCGGTGCTATAACTGCTAAGGTAGAAAGATTACAGGCTATTTCTACACAATCAACTTATGCTTCTAATAAAGTGGTTATAAATAACAAGTCTATAACTGTAATGAATAAGAAAAGTGCTAATAGAGTTAAGCAGTTACAGAAAACATCAGAAAAAAGAAATAAATATTTCCAAACCAGATCTTCAAAAGCTGAGGAGTCTCAACAGAAAAACAGTAAATTCCAAGAAAAAGTTAATACTGCAGCAAAAATATTTACTGGTATCACTGCTACAGGTCTCGCTTTAATGTTAATTCCTTGGACTCATGCTGTAGGTGAATTTATGTTCCATGTCGGTGCTTATGGTACTGCTGCTTGTTATGTAACAAATGGTGCAATATATGCTGCTAATGGAAATTTAAAGGCTGCTTTAATTAACTTTGGTGCTGCAGCTCTTTCTGTAGTTGCTGCTGGTGGTGCTGCTACAGTTGCAATGGGAGCTGTTGGACAAGTCGCAGCTCAAGCAGGTACTTCTGTTGCTGTTACAAGTGCGGTTATAGCAGGAACTCAAGCCGGTTCTGCTGCATTACAAAAAGCTGCTGATAAACAATTCCAAACTACTGATGAAACTGCTACTAAAACTAAAAAAGAACGCAGGTTAGTATCCTATCAGGAAAAACGTCGTAGACAATCTAAAATGGATAAAGTTGATAATACAAAAAAAGTTCTTATGGCTCGTGGTCAAAAGAAAAGATAATTTTTATTTCCCCTTTTTATTTAAAAAGCTGTTCAAAAAAGAACAGCTTTTCTTTTAATTCTACTAATATAAGTTTAAATTTTAGTAATCATTGTTTACATAGTCATCTTCATCTTTAAGCGAGGATAAATCATCTTTATAACTTGCATCAAAATCCTCAGGTAAAAGTTCCTGATCCGGCCAGATTGTATCGCTGTCAAATCTGCAGGCATGAAGATTATATGAATTGGTTAAATCTGAATTGCTTAGATCACTTTCTGAAAAAATACATCCTGCCATATCTGCATCGGTAAAGTTACAATAAGTCATTTCTGCATAGCTGCAATCTGCACCTGTTAGAAGACTCTCGGAAAAATCGCTTTCTATAACTTTGGCTCTGGTAAAATCAACAGAGGTTAAATCTGCATTGGTAAAGTTAATGAATGACAGTACACAATCTGCAAAAGAACTTGAATTTAAATCTACATCAGAAAAATCTATTTCTGAAAGGTTAATTCCTGAAAAATCAACTTCTGATAAATCAACTTCTTCCTGCTCTCTTTTCCATTCATTAAATTTTTCGGGGTGCTTGCGAAGAATTTCTACTAATTCCTCTTTTGTATAATCAATCATTCTATTCTCCTTTTAAATAGCAACTTAATCTATTAAATCTGTCTGCATTGCAAGTAATACTGCCTGAGTCCTGTTGGTAACATTTAGTTTTTTAAAAATATTATTTAAATGACTTTTTACCGTTACTTCTCTCAATACTAATTTATCGGCTATATCTTTGTTACTTTTACCTTTTGCTGCGAGAGATAGCACCTCTTTTTCTCTTGAGGTTAACATTGGTTTCTGTTTAGTATTATAAGGTAATTCTATATTTTTTTCAACTGGTTTTTGCCAATTTACTCTTCTTAAAAGTGCTTCAATTCTTGCCAATAAATTCGGTAAAATAAAAGGCTTTACAATGTAATCGTCAGCACCTGTTTTTAGGCCGGATATAATTTTCTGTTCTTCATTAACTGCAGTTAACATGATAACAGGAATATACTGAGTATTTTTACTATGTCTTATTTCTTTTAGGGTTTCCCAACCGTTCATATTAGGCATCATAACGTCCAAAAGTACTATGTCATAGTCATTTTTATCTAGTAATTTCAATGCTTGAACTCCATCTGTGGCTGTATCTACCGTATAGCCATAAAAAGGCAGAGCATCTTTAAGATATTTCGGATTGTCGTCAACTAACAAAATTTTCGCTAATTCAGACATTCAAATATTCCTTTTTTTATACAATCTTATACTTCAATGCTTTTAGTGCAGCTTGAAGACGGTCATCTACTTCAAGTTTTTGTAGAATATTTGCTACATGAGCTTTTGTTGTATTTATGCTGATGACAAGCATTTGTGCAATTTCCATATTACTGTAGCCTTCTGTCATAAGCTTTAATATTTGAGTTTCACGAGATGTTAAATCGTAAGATTTACTGTTATTTTCTGTATCAATAACAGGAGAATTTACTGTTGCTTTTAGAACTATATGTGCAATGCTTGGGTCGAACCAAGCTGCACCGTCGGCTACAGATTGTACTACTTGTATTAATCTTTGCGGTGTAATTTCTTTTGAACAATAAGCATTAGCTCCTGCTTTTAGACTGTTTAAGACTTCTTTTTCATCGTTATGGGAAGTTAATATAATAATTTTTACATCTTTATTGGATGACCTTATTTTTTTGGTAGCATCAATACCGTTCATTACAGGAAGTCCAAGATCCATTATTACAATGTCAATTTTATTATTATTAAAAATTTCCAAAGCCTGTTCCGCTGAGTCAGCTTCAAATAGAGTCTCTACATAATCAACTCCTTCAAAAGTTGTTTTTAATCCAAATCTTGTTAATTCATGATCTTCAACTATTAAAATATTTTGCTTCATATACTTAATTCCTCTTTTGCAGGTTTAAAGTCGGGATTTAAAGAGAGACTCTTTTTAAAATTATATATTGCATCTTGAATAAGTCCTTGCGACTTACAGATCAATCCTTGATAATAATAATATTTAAAATTATTTTCGTCAATATATTTTGCGATTGCTAAATATTTTTTTGCTGTTGTGTAATTTTGCATGTCAATCATCATTTTAGATAATTCAAGCCATCCGTCTGTAAAATTTGTGTCAATTGCTACTGCTTTTTTTAGGTACTCAAGTTTCCTTGAAGCATCTGTCATTGCCACATTGTAGTATGCTTGAGGACAATCTGAATGTGTTTTTAATATTTTTGAATAGATTTCTTTGGTTAAATCAAGCTTATCTAGTTTTCTTGCAGTTTCTGCAAGTCTTATTGCAGGGGCAAGTGATTTTTTATCTTTAGAATATGCTTTATCATAGTATTTTAGTGCTGTTTTATAATCTTTATCTTTTGTCGATAAATCTCCCAATACAATCAGTGCCATTACATTATTACTTTTAATACTTAATGTTTTTTCTGAATAACTTTCAGCTTTTTCATATTCTTTCATATCAAAATATATTCGTGCGATTAATGCATAAGTATCTATATTTTGGTTTTTCTTTGGCGAAATTGCAGTTTGGAGTGTTCTCATTGCTTTGTTTAATTCGCCTTCATAATAGTAGTAATAGCCTAAATGATATTTTTTTTCATAATCATCTTTTGCAGCTTTATAAAGTACGTATTGTTCCAATGAATAGATTTTATTTACATAAAATTCATTCATTATAGGTGCTTGTTTCATTTCTTCTATAATTTTTATTGCACTTTTTGTTTTGTTCGCTTGTAAAGCGATTTCTGCTTTTAATTTTTTATAGTTAAGATTTTGCGGGTTTTTATTAATCGCAGTATCTATATATTTTTGTGCATTAATAAGATTATTTGCTTTTAATGACCCGAGTGCTACTATATAGTTTGCGTAGTCTGATTTTGCAAGTAGTGCAGTATTCTTAATCAACTCATTAGCAGCTTCCATACTTTGAGCGTTATACATTATGTTAGAATACATTTCAGCAAGGTATATTTCATCTTTAGGATTTAGTTTTTCTGACGGATAGTAGTATTTTTTTATATCATCAGTCAGAATATATGAAATGTCCTCATCTGTAATTTTTGAAAGTGCTAAATCTGAGAGTGTAAAAAATCCCAAATCTGCCATTTTATTTGCAATAAGCATATAGGCATAATCATTTGGAATAATTGAATCGATTAAAATTCTAAAGTCTGCGTAGGATGAACGTACATTACATTGGATAAAACGTTCTAGTGCTATTGCATAATGGTTATGTACATCATTTTTCGTAAGAGTTGCTTTTTGGGGTTTATTAATTTGAATAATTTCTTCATTTTTAGAAGTAGGAACAGCAAGCGGATCTGCAGGTTTTATTTCATCAAAACTTGCTGCATAGACGTATGTTGATGTAATTAACATCGCTGTAGTTATACACAACCCTTTTTTTATCAAAATCATTACTCTCCGTTATTTGTTTTTCCTGCGTAATAGTAGTTAAACAATTCTACTATATTTTTTTGCTCTTGTGAAGCATTTTCATCATTTGTAAAGTTAAAGATATCAAGCAAATTATATTTGCTTAGTGTTTCTGCATCTTTAGGTTTCAATTCATGGTGATTTTCTGTTAAGAACACTTGAACTATTTTGTCTGCTGGTATCGTCAAGAATACATCTACGATATTTTTATCAAAGTGTGTGCCTGAATCTTTTATTAGAATATTAATTACATTTCCGATAGGCATTTTATCACGGTAGTGTCTTTTTGAGGTTATTGCATCAAAGACATCTGATACTGCCAAAATTCTTCCTCCGTATGGAATATCTTCACCTTGTAAGTGTCTGTAATACCCGCTTCCGTCATATTTTTCGTGATGAGAACAAGCAATTTCCGATATTTGTTTGAAATCTTCTGTCATACAAATTTTTTCAAGAATGTTGTGTGTTATTTGTACGTGTTCTTGTATATGTTTGTATTCTTCAGGTGTAAGTTTTCCTTCTTTTTGCAATACCGAATCTCTAATGCCGATTTTGCCAATATCATGGAGTGTTGCAGCTTTTTCAATTAGTTCTTGTGTTTTTTCATCAAGTCCTAGTGTTTCGACTATAAGCATTGCGTAGAGTTTTACGCGGTTTGAATGACCTGCTGTAATCTTATCACGAGCATCGATTGAGGCTGCAAGTGTATTTATAAAGCTCTCAAATAAAAGTTTTTGTTCTTTGTATAGTTCTTTTTGTTGTTCAAAAAGTTGAGCGTTTTCAAGTGCGATACTTGCACTTCCGCCTATTGCAACAAGCAAATCTTCATCATTTTTTGTAAAGACTCCTATGGTTTTGTTTAAAACTTGGAATGCCCCGATTATTTCCTGATTGTTATTTTTTATAGGCATACAAAGCATTGTTTTTGTCTTATAACCTGTTTCTTTATCTACCTCAGGATTAAAACGATCATCGGTATAGGCATCTTCAATATTAATAGATTCTCCTGTTCTTACTACATAGCCTGCAAATCCTTTATCTGCCGGAAATCTGATTTCTTGGCTATCCATTCCAAGTGCCACCTTTGACCATAATTCATTATGTTCTTTGTCAAGTAAAAATACGGTACATCTGTCAGCCTGCATTGCAATTTTGGTTTCTTCAGCAATTACTTTTAAAAGTTCAGTAATGTCTGTTAATGCATTAATTGAACGTCCTATTTTTACAAGTGACACTAAAGGATCACTTTGTATCGGTAATGAAAATTCAAGTCCGCTTCTTATTTGTTTAATTCTTGTAAGTATAAATCCTAGTAGATTGAATTCATCTTCTTTTATTCCGTAGTTTTTAGCGTTTTGGAAATGTAAAAGTGCTACATCATTATTTTTTTCACAATAATTTATATTGCCCATTGATATTTCATAAAAAAGCCTTGCTGTATTATCATTTTCAATTTCTGCCATGTAAGAACTGTCTTGCAATAATGCAAGTGAAGTTTGATAATGGGTTTTGTCCTCAAGGTAATCTATCATTCCTATTATGCTGAGGCAAATTGAAATGTATTTGCCTTCATTATTTTTTTTGAATATTTTTTGAGCTTCAAGAATTTGTTTTTGAGCAGTTTCATAATCTTTGCTTTCTAAAGCAATTAAGCTCTTTCTTATAAGTTCAATACCTTTTTCAATCACCTTTTTCATTTAGTTTACTATCCTTTTACAATCTTATGTTTTTATTATACAATATTATGGTATAGATTACAAATCAATCGAGAGAAGATATGAAAAAAATTACAATTTTAATACCCGTGTACAATGAAGTTTCGACATTACAGGATATATTAAAAAAAGTTGAAGAAGCTGATTTTTGTGGTTTAGATAAAGAAATTATATTAATTGACGATTATTCTACTGATGGAACGAGAGATTTGTATAAGAGCTTACCTTATCAGGTTTTTTACCATGAATATAATCAAGGCAAAGGTGCTGCATTACGGACAGGGCTTGAAAATGCTACAGGCGATATAATTGTTATTCAAGATGCTGATTTAGAATATGATCCTGTTGACTATGCTCCTCTTGTAAAGCTAATTATAGACGGGCATGCAGATGTATGTTACGGTTCAAGACTTTCTGGAGGTAAACCTTCCCGTTCATTTATGTTTACACATCTTTTAGGGAATAAGTTTTTGTCACTATTAACCAATATTCTTTACGGGTCAACATTGACAGATATGGAAACTTGTTATAAGGCATTTAAAGCAGATTTTATTAAAGGCATAAAAATAAAATCAAACAGGTTTGACTTTGAACCTGAGATAACGGCAAAGGTTCTAAAAAGAGGAGCTAGATTGTATGAATTACCTGTTTCATATTATGGACGTGAATTTTCTGAGGGTAAGAAGATTACTTGGAAAGATGGAATTCATGCTGTGATTGCTCTTATTAAATACAGGTTTATTGATTAGTGAAAAAGGAGATGAATATGAAGAAGATTATTATTTCATTATTTGCTGCCGTAGTAATGGTATTACCGGCTTCTGCTGCAACTTATGTAGCTGCAGACAGAGTCCCTGTTGTAGGTAAAGCTTTGTTAGAAAAAAACAGTTTACCGTCAAATGCTACGTTTAAAGTTGTCAATGGTGCTGTTGATAATTCAAATGTTTCTACTACAAATATTGTCTATATTTCAAGTGCTGATTTGACCTATGCTGGGAACGATAATGAAGTTGCAGCTGTAGTTTCAAATGAGCTTGGGCATATTATAAACGGGCATTATGCAAAAAATAAAATGAAAAATATTGCAAAAGCTGCTTTAACCAGTAATTTAAGTGCTGATAATATTATCACGACAGCTTCTAATAGTGAATTTGTAGCTAATAAATCATCTTTAAAAGATAATAAAGAAGCTGATATCACAGGTGTTGATATGATGATTCAGGCAGGATACAATCCGTTAGCGATGGTTGTAGTGATTACTAAAATGCCTGGTAGTACTTTAGAAACTCTTACTGGTAAACCCGCAAATTCTGAAAGAGCTATGAATGTTTTCGATTATTTGACTTACAATTATCCGTCAAAAGTAAAGGCAGGTTATGGCTGTAACGAGTATAGAGCTTTTTTAGCTTATGCTAATCCTATTGTTGAAGAAAGAAATTCAAATTCTAAAAAGCTTGCTAAGTTTAATAAAGAACAAGAAAAAGCAAAAAAAGAAAGAGCTAAAAATATTGCAAAATACAAAGCTACCGGCGGCTTAAGCGGTTGGGATGCATCTTATACTATATTAAAAACACTTTCTGAATCATCAGAAAAATAAATGAAAAAAGCGGGTTTTAAAAATCCGCTTTTTTTATGATTTCAAAACTTTTTAAATTGATAATATTATAATGATACGTCTAAATTAATCAAAAACGGAGGAGTTTTAATGGCTGATTCTCATCATATTTTAACTTGCCCTGCTTGCGGGGAAGACATGCAAAAAGTATTTATTACTTCATTAGGTGTTAATATTGATGTTTGTACAAAAGGTTGTGGCGGAATTTTCTTTGATAATAGAGAGTTTAAAAAATTTGAAACTTTAGGGCAAGATATTGACGAAGTAATTCAAGCTGCTGAAAATAATGAGTTTGAGCCTGTAGATGAGTCATTAGACAGGATATGTCCCGCTTGCGGTGCTAAAATGGTTAAGAATTTTGCAAACCGTCAGAAAGAAATTCAAATAGATGAGTGTTATACTTGTGGCGGGAAGTTTTTGGATCATGGCGAGTTAACAAAACTTAGAGGTTAATGAATGGCAGATACTTATAAAACAATTGAATGCCCTGCTTGTGGAAAAACAATGAAAAAAATATTTATACCTTCTGCAGGTATAAATGTTGATATATGTAGTGAGAGTTGTGGCGGATTGTTTTTTGATAATCAAGAATTACAAAAATTTAACAAATTATCTGATGATATATCTGAAATAAAAAATCTACTTGAGGGTAAAACTTTTATTTCTGTGGATGAAAATCAAACAAGAATATGCCCCAGTTGTGGAAAACCTATGGTAAAAACAAGTATTAAAGGACTTGGTGTTCAAATTGATACTTGCTATACTTGCGGTGGTGTATTCCTTGATAATGGTGAGCTTGATATTATTCGTGAAAGAACCAGAAGAATAACTGTTAATGATGTTAAATTACAGAACGGACAAATAAATGAAGATATGGTGAGAACCTTTTATAAAGAAATGCAGCAGGAAAATGCTATTAATGAACGAAATAGTGCGATTTATGATGCATTATTCGGTTATAGAACATCCGGTATGTATGGACATCGCAGACTGGGATTGATTGATATTTTATTTAGACTATTTTTTTAAGAAGGTAAAAAATGAATTTTGAAAATGTTTCAAATATTGCATATTTAGGTCCGCAGGCATCTTTTTCAGAGATGGCAAAAGATTTATTTTGTGCAAGATATAATATAAAATCTTATCCAACGCCAATGCAGACGATAAGACAAGTTATTGAATATGTGGAAGATAATCCGAATACTTTGGGTGTATTGCCGGTAGAGAATTCTATTGAGGGAACTGTAAGAGAATCTTTAGATACTCTTATGCATTCTAAAAATCAGAATATAAAAATTCTATCGCAAATTATAATGCCTATTCGTCATTGTCTTTTAGCGAGGACTACTGAATTTTACAGTATAACTGGAGGTATTATATCTCATCCGCAGGCATTGGCACAGTGTCAAAATTTTATTCATGATGAACTCCCAAGAAATATTAATATTATTGAAACGACCAGTACTGCTGAAGCCGCAAGAAGTCTTGCAAATTATAACCTTACTTATGCGGCTATCGGTAGTGAAAAAACTGCGGAGGTTTATAATTTAAATATTTTGAAAGAAAATATAAACGACGACAAAACTAATCAGACAAGGTTTGTTTTAATTGGTGATTTTGAGACAGAAAAAACAGGACGTGACAGAACTTCGATAGCTTTTGCTACAGATAATCGTCCTGGGGCTCTTTTGGAAATTTTGAATATTTTTTATCAAAATAATATTAATTTGTCATATATTTCATCCAGACCGTCAAAGCATGAATTTGGCGATTATATATTTATAGTTAATTTTGATGGTCATATTAGATCTAAGAAAATCCTAGATACGTTAACAAAAGTGAAAACAAAAACTACTTTTATGAAATTTTTAGGATCCTATGAGAAAAATGTTTCTTGACGAATTTTAAAATCATAAGGTATAATAGCTTATACGCCTTATTTATTTCTGTTCCTGAATATGGGAAGGAAATATATGTCTAATTCACTTATACCGTATTCGTTTATACCCGGAGCCAAAGCTAAGGCTCAAGAAGTCAATGCAAATTTCATTTCGCTTGCCGAAAAAATAGAAGAAAATTTAGAATATACAAATACACAAATAGAAGAAACTGTCGAAAAAATTAATCAATCTTCGTCCAGTATGGAGGATAAGAAAGCCGATAAAAATTTAGGTAATACAAATCTTATAACAAATTGTGTATTAGAGGCTCCAAATGGTGTAGCAGAGGCTTCGGAGAATGTAATAACTCTAAAACAAGGGTTGAAAGTATTAATACCTTCAGGTTTTAATGAAGATGGAACCGTAAAAAATATTGTACATGAATTAAGTGAAGATGTAGATGTTACAACTGTAAAAACATCTGCTTTAGCTTGTATATACATTACGCAAGACGGTTGTAATTATTCAAATAATTATTTTGTCGGGGAGAACGAACCTTATACAAAAGCCGGATTATGGTACCATTATAATGAAAACCAAGCTTATTTATACAATACGGATTCTCAATCTTGGGAAACCATAAATGCTGTTGTTGTTGCTACTTATGAAAATTCTAATGACGTAGTTTCATTAGTTGAAGTCTCAACTCCAATAAGAGTTCTTACAGCTTCTGACAGAAAATCCGTTGTAAGCTGGGGAATTCCGCTTTATTCTTTGGCTTCAGGACGTTCAATCTATTACTCATATACTGCAACAAGAGCCGGATATGTATACTTATTTGGAGTATCTCAAGGAAATCAGTATGAGTATATTCATATCAATGGAAAATCATTTTCTGTAAACTGGGTAAATAGCGGATCTCAAGCCGGAAATACTACAATGTTTCCGGTTCGTCGCGGAGATACATATTATACAGATGGAAATTTTTATAAAAGTGCTATTTATTTTATACCGATAGAAGGAGATATGTAATGTTTTATGTTGTAAAAGATGAAAATTTATATGAATTTGCTGATAATATAGAAGCTATTTTGGATTATCCTGAACTTGTTCAGGAAATCTCAGGTGTCACTATGTTTGAATATCAAATGAATAAAGAAAAGTTTAAAATTGAAAATGGTAAATTAGTTGATATTACACAAACAACTGAATATCTATCAAAAGTGGCAGAAGAAGATAAATTAGCCAGAAAGCAAGAAATTCAATCAGAATTAGATGCACTTGATTTAAAGTCTATTAGGGCAATGCGAGAAGGCGGGGTGGGAGAAGATGGTGTTCCCTACCTAAACAAATATCAAGCTGAAATTATAGAACTGCGAAATGAATATAATTCTTTATAAGTTTAAAAAAGGGTCTTTATATAAAGACCCTTATACTTTAAAGTATTCAAGCATACTGCGTATAATACCTTTTGAAATATTTTTAGAACATTTTCTTATGTTATCAGGATTGTGTATAGCATCAATTATATCAGCAATCGGTTGATTAAGTTCTTCGGTTAATCTTTTATCCATAAGCAGTCCGTAATCGGCAAGATTGCTCTTTAGATAACTTAAATCTTGAGTAAATTGTTCATCTGGTAGTGTTGATATTTTTTTTGTTATTTTACTTAAAAATGAAAATATGGGAATATGTTTGTCATTTTCAGGTATATTTTTTCCGTTCAATTGAAAGCTATCTGTATCATATCTTTTGCAATGTGCTATATTAACAAATTTATTTGAAAACGGATTTTCGAATTCCGGGAAATTTTTGATTAATTCCCTGTATTCTTCTAAATCTCTGCCAAATTGGTCATTTGTTAATTCTGTATTTAAATAACGAGTTTTATCGAATTTGCAATAATCGTCTTGATCGATTATAAAACTTGTATTTTTTATTCCTTGAAATGATATATTCAAAATTTCTCCTTTTTTCTTATTAAATCTTAATTTAATAAATTTTTGCTACTTTGTAAAGAAATTTTGTTTTTGGTACAATTTATTTACTGAAAAGGAGAAATTTATGGTTGAAATAAGACAGGAATTTATTGAACAGGCAAAACATTTGACACGTAATGCAGAAGTCCTACCTGGCGGAATTGAAGAATTAGCGGTAAAGTTGCAGTATTCTCACGATACAAATACACCTTTGAGAGTTAAATTAGGTATGGATCCGACTCGTCCTGATTTACATTTGGGACATACGGTCGTAATGAGAAAGTTAAGAGAATTTCAAAATCTAGGACATAAAATTGTTTTGATTGTAGGTGGAGCTACTGCTATGGTAGGTGATCCTTCAGGAAAATCTGAAACAAGACCGGCTTTGACTAAAGAACAGGTTGAAGAAAATGCTAAGTCTTATTTTGAACAGATGTCAAAAGTTCTTGATGTTTCAAAAGCAGAAGTTACGAATAATGCAGATTGGCTTCATAAAATGAGCTTTATTGACTTATTAAAACTCGCATCTCAGGTGACAGTTGCTCAAATGATGACTCGTGATGACTTTGCAAAAAGATATGCGGAAGGTAAACCTATTGCAATTCATGAATTTTTCTATCCGTTAATGCAGGCTTATGATTCTGTAGAAATTGATTCTGATATAGAGTTAGGCGGAACAGACCAGAGATTTAACACTCTTTTAGGCAGAGATATTCAGGCGGCTTACGGTAAAAAATATCCTCAGCTTGTTATGCTTTTACCGCTTTTGGAAGGTACTGACGGTGTTGTTAAAATGTCTAAGACATATCCTGAACATTGTATATCACTTACAGATTCAGAATTTGATATGTTCGGTAAGTTGATGAGTATTCCTGATAATATGATTTCAAGATACTTTAGCCTGCTTACTGATGCTACAAAAGAGGAACTGGAAGCTATTGATAAACAGATTGCAGAAGGTTCCGTAAATCCTCGTGATATAAAAATGAAACTTGCTTATACAATTACAGCAGAATACCATGGTGAAGACGGTGCAAAACGCGGGCAGGATGCTTTTGTAAATATCGTTTCAAATAAAGGTATTCCTGATGATATAGAAGAAATTTCAGGTATGAACGGTAAAGGGATTCTTGATGTTCTTGTTGAATTAAAGTTTGTACAAAGTAAAGGAGAGGCAAAACGTCTTATTCAAGGTGGCGGTGTAAAACTAAATGGTGAAAAAATTGCCGATATGGCTTATACTCTGAACCTTGATGAAGATGTAGTATTACAGGCAGGGAAAAGAAAGTTTGCTAAACTTTTAAAGTAGGCTATAATGTTTAAGATATTAAAACGCGGAATAACTAAGGTAAAAGAGGATATTCAGGTTATTTATGACAAAGATCCTGCAGCGGAGAATTTGCTAGAAGTAATCCTATGCTATCCGGGATTACATGCCCTAATCGCATATAGATTTGCTCATAGACTTTATAAATGGCATATACCTTTAATTCCGCGAATTATATCTTACATAACACGTATAATTACGGGTATAGAAATTCATCCTGCTGCAAAAATCGGGCGTCGATTCTTTATAGACCACGGTGAAGGGGTCGTAATCGGTGCTACTACAATAATCGGCGATGATGTATTGATTTATCAGCAGGTAACACTTGGCGGAACAGGTAAAGAACACGGCAAACGACACCCAACGTTAGGTCATGGTGTAATTGTCGGTGCGGGTGCAAAAGTTCTCGGAAATATTACGCTTGGTGATTATGTAAGAGTCGGTGCAGGGTCTGTAGTTGTGGAAGATGTACCTGAATACTCAACAGTAGTCGGAATTCCTGGACGAGTTGTTCACCGTAAAATAAAAGATAAAAACGGTGTATTAATGCATAACCGAATTCCTGATCCTGTGAAGTGCGAGTTAAACCGATTAAAATATGAGGTTCAGGAATTGAAAGAAGAGTTAAATAAAATAAAGCAGGGTTGATAAATCCTGCTTTATAATTTATAATAATAATAGATAAAATTTAAAGGAGGGTGTATGCAAAAACTGCAAATAGATAGAATTTCGGGGGGGGGGGCTACCGACTAACAGTTAGGATAAGCATTTCCGACTTAGACCTCCGATTGAATGAAAAGAGCTGAATAATAAGCTGTGCCAATAGACACGGTGATTTTTGATGTAAAAAATGTTAAAATAAGAAATAGTATATAAACGGAGGAAAAATGAAAAAGAGAAATGCTTTTACCTTAGCTGAAGTCTTGATAACGTTAGGAATAATAGGTATAGTAGCAGCAATGACAATGCCTACATTGATTACAGATGCTAGAAAGAAATCAACAGCTACAAAAGTAAAAAAATTCTATAATATAATGAATAATGCAGTACAATTTTCTATCGCAAAAAACGGTGATGTGAAAAATTGGATGGGCGAAGCTCAAGATTATACCTATGAAGAAAATGTTCAATTCGTCAAAGATTATTTTTTGCCCTATATAAAATATCGTAAATATGAAAAATGCAGTGATACAAATAAAGCTGTATGTGTATACCTAATTCCTGATGGTATGTTTGTGTTTAAATATGATCTTAATGGGGGCGATATTGCTTATTTTATAGATGGAAAGTATCTTTTAGATGAAGAAAGAACCACTCATAACTATTTTGGATTTCAATTTAATAAAAGAAATGGTGATAATGAAGATGGAACTCCTATAGAAAGAGATTTTAATCGCAAAACATCAGTTGAACCTTATACTTTTAATTGGGATGGAACTTATGAAAACTTGAAAACACATCCAAGATATGGTTGTAATAAATATAGTACGCAAGCAAAATCATTTTGTACGAAATTACTTCAGATGAATAATTGGGAAATTACAGACGATTATCCTTGGTAGATTTTTCATGATAAAATAAATCTATTGAAAGAGAGGTTTATTTTATGAAAGCTGTTGTATTTGATGAAGAATTAAAACTTGTGAACGATTATCAAAAACCGGTTCCAAAAAAGGGCGAAGCTCTTGTGAGGGTTACTCTTGCAGGAATTTGTAATACTGATTACGAAATTACAAAAGGCTATATGGGCTATAAAGGTATTCTAGGACATGAAGCTGTGGGCGTGGTTGAGGAAATTAACGACGCAGATCAATCTTTACTCGGTAAACGTGTTGTATCTGAAATAAGCTACGGTTGTAAAGATCCTGAATGTCCATGGTGTGCAGAAAAACTTTACCGCCATTGTCCTAACCGTCATACTTTAGGTATTTGGCAAAAAGACGGAGTTTTTGCAGAATATTTTACAATGCCTTTGGAGGTTCTTTTTGAAGTGCCTGAGAATGTTTCTGATGAACAGGTTGTATTTGTAGAGCCTTTAGCTGCTGCTTGCGAGATTACGGAACAGCTTCATATAAAGCCGTTTGAAAAAGTTGTGGTGCTTGGTGACGGTAAATTGGGGCTTATTACCGCATTAACTCTTAATGCTCAAAACTTTGATGTGACATTAGTCGGAAAACATCAAAATAAGCTTGATATTGCAAAGGCTCAAGGGGTAAAAACTGCACTTTTGCAAGATTTTCCTATAGAGAAAAAATATGATGTAGTAGTGGAAGCTACAGGCTCTGTTTCAGGATTTGAAACATCATTGGCTCTTACAAGACCTCGTGGTGTTCTTGTACTGAAAAGTACAGTTGCGACTGGTAAAGAATTAAATCTTGCACCGATTGTTATTGATGAGATTACTGTGCTTGGTTCACGTTGTGGTCAGTTTGGCCCTGCTTTGAGACTTTTGGAACATAATAAGATTGATTTTTCACCTTTAATTTCAAAAGTTTATTCAGTTGATGACGCTATTGAAGCGTTTGAAAAAAATAAAGAAAAAGATGTTTTAAAAGTTCTTTTAAAGTTCTAATATTGTTTTTAATAAGAATAAAATTATACCGCTCATTTATTGGGCGGTTTTTTAATATTTGCGTAAAACATTTTTTTTAATTATTATAGTAGCATGGTTGTTGGAAGAAAAATTTCAAAAAAAATTAGCAGAATTTCTGTATTGGATAAATATATCTTAAAGCAAGTGCTTGAGATGTTTTTAATGGGTGTTTGCGTATTTACTTCTATTATTTTTGCATCAGACACCTTCATTACTTTAATTAAGCAAATTTCAATGTTTGGAATACCGTTTAAGGTTGCGTTGATGATGATTGTGTTAAATTTACCTCAAATCATTGTTATGACAATACCTATGGGGGTTCTATTGGCTACAGTTATGACTTTAAACGGATTAAGTTTGAAGTCAGAAATTACGGTTATGAGAGCATGTGGAATAGGTCTTAATAGAATTGCAAAACCGATTTTTATATTTGCAATTTCAATGTCGGTATTTAGTTTTATAATCAATGAAACTGTAGTGCCTGTTATGATGAAGCAGTCCAAGGATTTGGCTCTTTGGTCTTTAGGTCAAAAGAATATTCCGGATGGAAAGGAAAATTTTGTATTTAAAGAATTAAATGATGACGGTGTTTTAAAAAGATTATTTTATGTAGGTTTTTGTGATAACAAGGTTTTGCATAACATAACAGTTTTAGATACATCAAAAGAAGGTACAATTCAGGTATTACAAGCCAGAGAAGGAAAAACAACACCTGCCGGATGGGATTTCCAGAAAGGTGCTGTTTATACTGTCGGACAAGAAGGTAAAGTCCTTAATACAACTCTTTTTGAGTCTTCTAACGTTAAATTCGGACTTGATATGTCAAAAGAGTTAAATAAAAATGTTGCAAAAGAAATGAATTTTTCAAAATTAGTTAAATATATTTCAGAAAATTTACATACTATGGACAAAGAGGAAAGAAATGTCTTGATAATTGAGCTTTATGATAAACTTGCTTTGCCTTTGACAACTATAGCATTGGTTTTAATCGGAGTCCCATTAGCTATCACTCCGCCGCGAGTTCGTTATAATAGAGGTTTTTTATTTAGCATTTTGATAATTTTTGCTTATTATTTGATAAGAGCTCTGTCTATATCATTTGGAGAGACAGGAACTCTTATGCCGTTTTTGGCAGCGTGGATGCCGAATATTGTGCTTACTATAATCGGGGTTATGCTTTATTATAAAAAAGTTTATACGATTGATTAATAAAACATTATTCTTCTGGTCCTGCACCAGGTAAGCAGACTCCAAACTGACAATTTGAATTGTAACTTTGGGTTTCATTGTTTATATTTTCATTTTGAGGTGTTTCTGTATTAAGAAGCATATCATAATATGGAGTTATATATTTGGGTTGGAATGCATCAGGTTCCTGTATTTGTCTCAGGTTATCAGGGAGAACTTTTTGCTGTAGATTTGGGGAATCAAGTATTGTTGGTGTACAAGAAGCTCCTCCTGTAATACTGCAGGTTGCAAATACAGGTAAGCCAATTATGGTAAGCATTGTTATTATTAAGTTTTTCATATTTTCAGCCTTTCATTATTCTATCACTCATTAGGATAAACGACAGGCAGTCTATTTACATTATCTGAAAGGCTAATCTTTATATTTTTTCTTTTTTAATTCTTTTTTTAATACTTCTTCGAATGGTATAATCGGTTTCATCTGATATCCGCAATCGTCCGACAAAGCTCCACCCATGGAAAAAAGTTCTTCCTGAGGGTATCTTCTGCAAATTCCAGGACGAGTTTTGTGGATTTTACATTTATGCGTGTCGGGATCTAAATTCATACATTCGAAAACTAGTCCGGTTTCATCTTTATCTATTACTTTTAAATATGTGTAAAATCTATGCAGATATTTTAACTTTTCAAATTCTTTTTCGTCTTGTATAACATGTTTATAGTGTTTTACATATATTTTTGTACAGCATTTACCGCATGCTTTACACTTTCCTGTTCGATAATATTTTCTTCTGAAAATTTTTGATAGTATGAATTTTTTTATGTTAATAATTATGTTTTCCATGAGCAATTGTAAATATTTGTAAAATTTTAATTTAAAGACCCGCAAAATAAATTTTTCAGGGGTATTCATATAGGTACAAAACACTACCGAATTATAAATACCATAACAATACTATAACATAACCAAAATAACCAACCTTGACCTCTTGATAATCAAAAATAAAGAGGTCTTTTTTTTACGAATATGTTGCAGGATAAGTATGGAAGATTAGCTATTGTTGCTGTATTTATAGTTGTTGCCGTAATTTTAATTATGGCACCCGGTATGAGTTCAAATAAGTCAAATGAAGCACAGTTAAACTTTACCAGTATGCCTAAAGATAATGTTTCAAAGCAAAATCGCAATATTGATAATTCTGATTTAAACGCTAATAATTCATCTGATGAAAATGAAAAGACTTTTGCGACTCCGGAAGATCAGATGTTGGATTCTTGGGGTATGAGTACAAAAAGTGATGATGTTCAAAAAGAAGTCTCAAAAGCACCTTCTAATGAATTGTTAATTGCAGAGCAGCAGGAGGTTAATATAACTCCTGCAAATGAGCCGGAAGTCCCTAAAAAACCAAAATTTAAACCAATAAAAGTAAATGGGAAATGCTTTGCCGCTCCTATACAATCTTTGTATTTGTTAAATACAGAATGTCTAGCCGCTAATTATCGAATGGGAGTTAAAGCCTGTCCTGCTGATAATGTAAAAGACGGATGGGCAGGAGCTGTGAGAACTTGCGGTGGAATTAATAATATGCCGGATATGGATGATTTGCTTGCTATTGCAAGAGAACTATACACTACCAGTTCAATAAGAATTCCTGAAACTGAGCGTAATAACTACAAAGCTTATAGTCAATTTACAGAAACAGATATTCAATGTGATAGTTATGAAATGACAGGCGTAAATTATAAAGAGTCTGTTGCTAAAGAATATGGTTACCCTGAACAAGCGGGATTTTCTGTATGGGGTAAAACTGAAATTAATCCAAATTATGGGCTTAGTTTGAATTTTGAAAAGAATACAGTTAAATATACATCCTGTTCTCCGAGAACTAATACTGATTATTATACAATTTGCAGAGTTGAGTGCGAATAGTGAAAAAATCATATATTTAGAGGAGTTGCTTTACATATAGATAGTTTATTCTGATTGTAGAGTAATCTCATTGTACTTTTATAACTTGGGGATAACGGCATGCTTATTGTATTTTGTGTTAAAAAATGTAACCAAAATTTAAGTTATGTTAATATGGCTGAAATCATGTAATCATCATGGTTTCGGAGGTTATTTAAGGGCTTAATTTACACTTAATATAAAATAGTTGTCCGTATAGGCGAATAAGAGTACAATTAGTATATGCTCATTTAGAGATATTTCTTGTAGAGGGTTAGATTATTTATGTTTGATACAGTAAAAGAGAATCTTGCACGTATACAGGAAGAAATCGCACCTTATAAACCAAATATAATCGCAGTTACAAAATATTTTGGACTGGACGCAATAATTGCAGCTTATCAGGCAGGTTTGAGAAATTTTGGTGAATCTCGTGCTATAGAAGCAATAGAAAAAATTAATCAATTACCTGAAGAAATAAGAAACAATTCTAATTTCCATTTTATAGGTCATTTACAGACAAATAAGGTAAGGAAAGTAGTTGAAAATTTCGACTATATACATTCTATAGATAGTCTGAAACTTGCAGAGGTTGTTTCAAATGTTGCATTGGAATCAGGTAAAGTTCAAAATGTTTTGCTTCAACTAAATAATGCTAATGAGACCCAAAAATTCGGATTTTCAAAAGAAGATTTATATGAGAATTTTTTACAAATTTGTTCATTAAAAGGTTTGAAAATTATCGGTCTTATGAATATGGCACCTCTTGGAGCATCAATAGAATTGCTGGAGAAATTATTCAGAGATGTTGTTGAAACAAGAGATGAATTAGAAAAGAAATATAATTGCGAAATTCCTGAAATATCTATGGGAATGAGTCAGGATTATGTTATTGCAGCACGTTGCGGTGCTACGATGCTTAGGATAGGTAGAAAATTATTCAGTTAAAGTAAGATAAATTTAATAACGGAGGAAAAACGGTGGCAGTAGTTACAGACAAAATTAAATCAGTAGTTGACTTTTTAGTAAAAGGGTTTGAACCTAGAGAAACTATTTTTGATGAAATGGCAGATGAAATGAATGAAGAAGCTTATGAAGTACAAGACAATTTAGCAATTGATCCTGCTTATTCATTCCAACCAAAACAAGAAAAAACAAATGACTTGAAAGTTATTAATCATCCGAATTTTAGAGGTTATGAAGTAATGGTAATGGAACCTCGCTCATTTGATGATGCTGCCCAAATCGTTCAACACCTAAAAGATAGAAAAACTTTAGTTTTAAACTTACATTTGCTAGATAAAGAACAATCACAAAGAACTATTGATTTTGTTTGCGGTGCAGCTCATGCACTTAACGGCAAACCTCAAAAAGTAGGAGATTTGGTATTTGTATTTACTCCTAGCAATGTAACTTTGTCTGTAGATATTAAAACTAATCAAAATAAATTTAACGACTCATTGTGGAGAGCTCCTCTACAATAAGTCATTATGGGATAAGAAGAAAGAGGATAGTTTAATAAAGAGTCTGTGTTTTCAGACTCTTTTTTTTATCTTGAAAAACTATTAAAAATATTTTATAATGATATGTATAAATATAAACAAAGGAGGATGTATGCAAAAAGCTTATATAGATAGAATTTCGGGGGGGGGGGCTACTACTTACAAGTTATAGCAAGCATTTCCGACTTAGACCTCCGATTGAAAGAAAAGAGAAGAAAAGCAAGTCGTGCCAAAAGACACGGCGATTTGTGATGCAAAATTTTTGAAAAACAGATAATAAAAATTAACGGAGGTCTAAATGAAAAAGAGAAATGCTTTTACCTTAGCAGAAGTGCTTATTACATTAGGAATAATAGGTATAGTTGCTGCAATGACATTGCCTGCATTGGTTCAAAAATACCGCAATCAGGTTGTAGAGACAAGATTGAAAAAGTTTTATTCTGCAATGAATCAAGCCGTAAAAATGGCTGAAGTTGATTATGGAGATAAGAAGATTTGGTATAAGGATGTTGGCGGACTGGCTGTAGATAGTGAGGGAAATCCAATAGAAGGCTCTTCAAATATAGATATATGGTTTCAAAAATACCTTGCACCATATTTAAAAATAGTTAAAACAAGTATAAACAGTGAAGGCCTACCTTTGTACTATTTTGCTGATGGTAGTGCTTTATCTCCAGCAGATGCATCTGAAAGTCGTGATTGGGCTTTTTATACCGGAAATCCTGATAAATGTAATAAAAAATACCAAAATTCCTATGGTATTTGTAAATTTACTTTTGAATTTTATCCGGCAGATTCAACAGATGTTCGCTGGAAGTTTTTATATAATAAGGGTTTTGAACCTGTGAAATATAGTTGGGATGGTAGTGAAGATAGCTTATATAATCATTCTTTATATGGGTGTGCTTTTGAAACAACTTCTCAAAGAGATGCTAGAGCTTATTGTGGAACATTAATTCAATACAATAATTGGAAAATACCAGAAGATTATCCTTTAAAGGTTGATTATTAAACATTAGTTTCTTTTTAATTAATACAATAAAATTCAATGTTCTTGAACGATAACATAATTGAGTTTTGTAGGTTTGCAAAAAAAATTCTCTCGTGTTATCGTTCTTGTTATGAAAAATAAAAGATTTGCAATTGCTTATAATCCTCAAATAGAGCATTCATCACAAGTTAAGATAAAATTAAATTCTATATTAAGTAGTTTTGCTGTTAATGTAGAGACACTTGATATTGATAATCTAAAATCAGGGTATGATTTTGTTTTTGTAATCGGCGGTGATGGTACAATTTTAAAGTGTGCAAGGTTTTATTCTAAATTTTCTACTCCTGTTTTTGGTGTGAATTTAGGGAGATTAGGCTTTCTATCTCAATCATCAGAGGCTGAATTGGAAAAATCTGTTCAAAGTATTATAAGTGGAAATTTTGTAATTGAAGACAGATTAATGCTTCAGTATGAAAATTCGTTGGCTCTTAATGATTTTGTGATTAAAGGCTCTACGACAGGGAGAACTTCAAGATTTACATTAAAAATAAATAACAAATCTGTTTGCGATTATTTGGCGGATGGGATAATAATTTCTACTCCTACAGGTTCTACAGCTTATGGACTTTCAGCAGGCGGGCCTGTAATTTATCCTGCTCTAAACGCAATTGTCGTGGTGCCGATTTGTCCTCATACACTTACTGCAAGACCTCTTGTAATCCCTGATGATGAAATTATTTCTATATCATCAAACAGCGGTAATAAAAAATATGTAATTTCTGCTGATGGGCAGGAATATTTTGAAACTTGTTCCGATATTATAATAAAAAAATCCCAATATAGTGCTAAGTTAGCGTTACTGAACGATGCTGATTTCTATTCTATTTTGAGAGATAAATTGCATTGGGGTATTTCTCCCGCAAGAATTTCAAAATAATTAAATCTTTTGATGTATGACAGGTCTAATCGGTTTAATTAATTGAAGTTTGAAAAATATATTAAATTTTGTTCATAATTGTTGCGAAATTATTGTACTTTTTGCCTATTTAAAATAGTATGTTATTATACTATTGGGGGTGCCCTATATAATAAAAGGGTGCAGGATGATTAAAAGACAAGTAAATATTTAATAAAAGAGGTAAAAATAGTGGAAAATTTCGTATCAGATATCTTTGCTAAAAAAGAAGAACCAACAGGACAAGCACCATCACGTTCTCCAATCAACCCTACAAATATTAAAGTTGTTGGTGTTGGCGGAGGCGGAGGAAATGCCGTTAATCGAATGATTAAATCAGGATTATCAGGTGTAGAATTCTGGTTAATGAATACAGATTTACAAGTATTGGAATATGGTCAAACTAAAAATAAAATTCAATTAGGTGCAAAATCTACAGCAGGTTTGGGTGCTGGCGGGGATCCTTCAGTTGGTGAAAAAGCTGCAGAAGAAGCTCAACAAGAAATTACAGAAGCTCTCGACGGTGCTGATATGGTATTTATCACAGCAGGTATGGGCGGCGGAACCGGAACAGGTGCAGCCCCTGTTGTAGCTAAAATTGCAAAAGAATTAGGAATTTTAACTATAGCAGTTGTAACAAAGCCTTTCTCTTGGGAAGGTCGTAAAAGACAAAATCAAGCAAATCAAGGTTTAGAAAAACTTAGAGAGGCTGTAGATGCTGTAATTGTTGTTCCGAATGACAAATTGCTCCAAGTAGTAGATAGACAAGTATCACTTACAGAGTCATTCATTATTGTTGATGAAGTATTGTTGAGAGGTGTACAAGGCATATCTGATATCATTACCGTTCCTGGTCTTATTAACGTAGACTTTGCAGATGTCAAATGTGTTATGCAAGCATCAGGTTCTGCACTTATGGGTATTGGTCGCGGTACAGGTGAAGGCAGAGCTGTTAAAGCTGCTGAAATTGCTATCAACTCTCAATTACTTGAATCTTCAATCAATGGTGCAACAGGCGTTATCGTTAATATCACAGGTGGTCCTGATATGACATTGCATGAAATTTCAGATGCTGCAAATATTATTCATGATGCAGTAACAGAAGATGCAACAGTTATTATCGGTACAGCGGTTAATGAAAATATCAATAATGAAATTCAAGTTACCGTAATTGCAACTGGTTTTGAATTGAAAAATAAACCGGAAGATAAACCATCTGCTAATGAGACTGCAATTAAACAAATGAGTGCGTCAGATTTCTTTGCAAGCTCATTTAATACTTCAGCAGGTGTTCAACAATCAAATGTTAGAAGACCAATGCCGGAAGTATCATCTAGCTTTACAAACATTGAAATTCCTGACTTTTTGAAAAAGTAAGGTCGCTATTAAATAATTAAAAAAGCTCTCGAGTAATCGAGGGCTTTTTTTAATATTAAACATATGTTATAATAATATATGTAAGCTTGAAAAGGAGGCTGTATGCAAAAGTCGCAAATAGATAGAATTTCGGGGGGGGGGGCACCTGCTTACAAGTAATAGTAAGCATTTCAGACTTATACCTCCGTAAAATTTAAAAAAACAGGTAATAAAAGATATTAAACAAACGGAGGACTTATGAAAAAGAGAAATGCTTTTACCTTAGCAGAAGTGCTAATAACATTAGGAATAATTGGAATAGTTGCCGCAATCACTCTTCCAGTAATTATTCAAAAAAATCTTGATAAACAATTAATTTCCCGTACAAAAAAAGTGTATTCTGATGTTAATAATGCGCTTCTTGCAGCCCAAAATGATTATGGTGTGGTAGGCGATAATTCGTTTCTTTTTAATTCTCAAGATTCGGATATAGATGTTGTACAAAATTTCCAAAAGTATTTGATTGGTTCAAAAATATGCAGGAGTAAGTCGCAAACAGGTTGTGCGTCATATTATTATGATATAAAGTTTGCAACTCTTCGCCTGACTGGGGAAGGTGGGGGTGCAGATGTTTATAATCAAAATAAGCCGAAAATTATTCTATCTAACGGAGCTATTGTCGCTCTTCAAAATTCCAGAAAACCTGATTGTAAAGGTTCCTATACTGCAAATAAGACAGATGAATACGGCCGACCTACGGATGATGTGGTTACAGTAGAAACTTCTTATTGTGGTTATATTGTGTTTGATGTAAACGGTGTGCAAAATCCTAATCAGTTCGGGCGTGATGCTTATTTATTTTATGTTTATAAAAATAAACTTGTCCCTCATTCAGCTATGTACGGAAGTGCAAGTTTTAATAATATAATAACCGGTAAAGATAAACTTGAATATAAAATTTACTCAAAAGGTCAAATATTTGAATTTTAATTAAAAAGGCCGCTTCTTATGAAGCAGCCTTTTTGTGTTTCAATTTGATTAAGATTAAAAATTAGTCTTGAGCGTGACCTGCTGTACCAAGAACGTCAACCATTTTGTGTTTAACCATTTCTTTAACAGCAGTTCTACCAGGTCCCATATATTCTCTTGGGTCGAATTTTTCAGGGTGTTCAATGAAGAATTCTCTGATAGTTGATGTCATTGCAAGTCTCAAGTCTGTATCGATATTGATTTTTGCAACACCGTGTTTAGAAGCATAGTTAAGCATATCTTCAGGCACACCTTGTGCATCAGGCAAGTTACCACCGAATTTATTACATTTAGCAACGAATTCAGCAGGAACTGAAGATGAACCGTGAAGTACTAGAGGGAAGTCATAGCCTACAGCTTCGTTAACTGCTTTTTTAATTTCAGCAAGTCTTTCAAAGTCTAATTTAGCTTCACCTTTGAATTTGTATGCACCGTGTGATGTTCCGATAGCTACAGCTAATGAATCACAACCTGTTTCTTTAACAAATCTTGCAGCTTCAGCAGGATCTGTGTATGTTGAATCTTTTGCATGAACTTTAACATCATCTTCAACACCAGCTAATTTACCCAATTCAGCTTCAACTGAAACTCCGCGTGGGTGAGCGTAATCAACAACTTGTTTTGTTAACTTAATGTTTTCTTCCAATGGGAATCTTGAACCATCAATCATTACTGATGAGAAACCGCCATCGATACAAGCTTTACAAATTTCGAAATCAGCACCGTGGTCTAAGTGCAATGCAATAGGTACGGTTGTTGTAGCTAATGCAGCTTCTACCAATTTGATTAAGTATGTTTGGTTAGCATATTTTCTTGCACCTGCAGAAACTTGTAAAATAATAGGTGATTGAGTTTCTTCAGCTGCTTCTGCAATACCTTGCAAAATTTCCATGTTGTTTACGTTGTAAGCACCGATAGCATATCCGCCAGCTAATGCTTTTTTGAACATTTCTCCTGTTCCAACTAGTTTTCTTTCACTCATTTTGAGTTCTCCTTCTTTTTGTAAAATATTTTACACACATGTAAAATACAACAAAAATATAATTATTACAAGATACTTGCTGTTACTACTTTTGTAGGAAGTGTTAAGAAACATTAAAATCGTATATACGATTTTACAAAACTCTGAAACGCTGATATAATCAAGCTAAATATGGGGAAGATGAACAAAGTATATAAAATTTAGGTAGCAAAATTTTGTATGCCAGTTTTTATACTGTTTAATAGTGTGAAAATTTAAAATGGAGTAAGAATATGCCTGTATCAGCGATCAATAATGTCTTTTCAAGGAATACTAATAACATAGGGTTTACATCTTTAAAGTCAAATAAAGATAAATACGGAAATGATACTCGTACAACGAGTTCTTTTATGAAAGCTGTTCCCTTAGCTGCGGTTTTAGCTATGAGTCCTTTAACAACAGCAAATATTAATGCAGCTAATAGAATTGATGATCCTTCTCATAATATTGAGTTAGCTGAAGTTAGAAGTATTGATGAAGCTGAACAAGCCCGAAAAGTTGTTGCAACGAAGGTATTTCCAAGCAGAGCTGAAGCTTATGGCTCAGTTAAAGTTCGTCTTGTAAATACGACTGGTGGTGCCGGTTTTGATAAAGTAGAATTAGTTTTTAAAGATAGAAATGGCTATGAAGTCGATAATGGTGATGCTTCTGATTATGTTACTGAAATTGCGACTTATAATTATGCAATAATTTCCGATGATGGTGTAAATCAAGGAACAATGCCGTTGAATGTGTTATATGCAAAAACCCCTACGCTTGCAATTTCTCCTGTGATTTATGCACATGACGATGTTGTAAATTATTTGAAAGAACAACTTGCTAAAAATCCTAAGAAAAATGTAATTCCTGTAAATACTTATAATCGTAGATTAGGACCAACATTAGGTGGCGGTTTACAAAATAATGCTAAAAAGAATACTATAAATAATGCAAAAGGTATGTTAGTTGATGCTCAAAATTATGCATTAGCTTCTCGTAAACAAATTGTCGGAGAAAATGATAAATATAATGTATGCGTATATAGAAATAAAAGCGGAGGTCCAAATTTAGTAACTTGTGAAAAGGCTTCTAATCCTGGAAATCATTTCCGTGTAGCTTTGGTGGGTGATTTTAGTGCTAATATTGCCCATGAGGATGATTCTCCATCCATTGCAACTTATCCATTAACTATTTTAAGAAACGATAATGATGGGTTTGGATTGATGGATTCTGTATTAGCAAAAGAATTGAAGAAAATAAAAGCTACTCCTATCGGCTCCAATGCATTTATTACTCCAGCAGTAGACTATAAATACATTGTTGTAGGAAAAGGTGTAGTTGCTAATGTAACTCGTTAATATTACGAAATGTAAAATTTAATTTACATGTTGAAATTGTCTTATCCGGTGCGTTTTTACATGTATAGGTGACAAAAAAAATAGAGAGTATTATGGCTATAACAAATGTAAGCAATAATGATAATATAAATAATTCAGTAAGCAGTACAAATACGGTATCCTCAACTGCATCCCAGGGTACGGCTACATCTGATAATGCTTCAATTTTAACGACCAAAAAGCCTAAGGAAGAAATACTCAAACAATTAGGAATTACAGCAGAACAGTATTTAGAAATTTGTACTAATAATCCTTCTTTTGAAACTTTTTCTATAGAACAGCAGTTGGATTATATCTCTAAAGTGAATGCTAAAAAGACAAGTGAAACGCAAAATCAAAATATACAAGATAATGCGGAAAATGTAGATTCCTCAAATGCTGCATCTGGTAATAGTTCCACTCAACAAACTAATGATAGTGAAAAACCTTCAGGTTTGTTTTTTGATAAATCAGCTTTTTCAAAACCTTCTAATACACAAGAAGACATAAATCAAAAAATCAATACTTATATCCAAGAATATGCAAAAAATAAATTCATGTTTGCGGATGAAAAAAATATAAAAACTGAAAAAGATTGGGATGCTCTTTCTGACGAAGAAAAAGCAAAGTATTTAAAAGATTCTAAGTCTTTTTTAAATGGTAAGTTCGGAGATGTTTTACAAGGTTTAAATTACAAAGAATTTGATGTCGCAATTGATGGTATGATGACCAATTTGCTTGCGGCTAATCATACATTGATGACTCTTGAGCAATTTAATGAGCTAGATGCTGTAATAAGAGATGATGCTATTTATTCATATTTGAACGAAGTTGACGTGATTGAATCTGATATGAAAACGGGATCATCATTATCAAATTTAGATAGAATCAGGCTTGAAAAAGAACGTCTTCTCACTAAATCAGTTTCTGCACTTACAGGTTTGGATAATCTTTGTCCAACTGATGCAAGAAAATATTTGCTCGAAAACAATTTAACAGAATATGAAGTTGAATTTAATTATTTAAGTAAAAAAAATGAAAACGGAGAAAAGCTTTCTACATTAGAGCAAATAAAATTTAACGAATTAAATAGTCTAATGAAATCTGATACTTTTAAGCAGGTTTTAAACGATGTAAAATACCAAGGGCTAGAGCAACTTAAAAAGCTTAGAGATGAGGCTTTAGAAGCTGGAGATAAGGCTAAGGCAAAAAAATTAGATAAAGTAATTAATTCTCCGGAATCTAAAAGGATATTAAAAGCGTCTAAAAATAAAAATCAAGAAGTTGTTGAAACAACTCAAGAATACGAAGAATTTAAGAATTCAAATTTTGGGAAATTGAGTTCAACGTCAGCAAACAGTTCTGAACGTGCTGTTCTTATCTTGACATACTTGGAAAAAAGTGTGCCTGCAGAAAAAAGAGCAGAAGTTTTTGCAAAAATTGTACAAGGCGTTCAAGCTGAAGGGCCTGAAAGCCTTGATCTGCAGATTAAATTATTGGAAATGGGACTTCAGAATAAAGAATATGCAGATGCTATTGCTGATACGGCTAATCTTTCAACATTAAATGTTGCTAATAACAATAACGTAAAAGCTAAAAAGCCGACACACCCTTCAGCTCAACGTAAAATTCATAAACGTAACCGTAATGCTTATAATGAAGCTAAAACGAAAGAAGCAAAAGATGCTCAGCGTAAAATTATTGCAGAATCCATTTCTGTTCAAAGAACTCATGGTACTGATGAATCTAAAAGTGATACTATTAATGATTACGCTGAACTAAGCAGTGATGATGAGATTGGTGTTGAATTAATTGAAGCCAATATCAGTATTACTGATAGAAAAATGCAAAGATCTAATATACCTAAGATTAATAAAAATGCTTCTGAAAAAGTAAAAATACACGGTGCAGAAAACTCTTATAGATTGCTCGAAGGCAACCAGGCTTATGGGTTAGGAATTTATACAGAAGGGTCTCAAGCTGCAACGGAAGCTGCCGCAAAATCCGGTGTATATTCTAAATTTGCAGAAAGTGAACAACTTGAAGGTTTTAAAATAACAAATCAACGTATTGATGAATTATTTAGCGGTCAAGAAAAAATTGATTTGTTAAAAACCACATCAGACTATATAGATAATTGTGCAATTGATAACCAAGCTGAACTGTATGAAATGGCATCAAATTCAAAATACAGCGAAGTTTCTGATTATGTTTCATCAAAAGTTGAAAGTTCTAATAATCAAGTTATAGATATTGTTTCGAATTTAAACTCTGATTATAAATCTGTTACGGGCAATGATATTGAAGTTTATAATTCTGAAGGTGCTATTTCTAATATTGTATCAGAATTCAGAATAGCAATGGAGCAGAATGATACCCAAAGACAAATCCAATTATTGGGTAAAATTCCTTCTAATATGTTAAGCTCTGCAATATCTAAGATTTCAATGTACAATGTCAATTTGCTTGCGACATTTGTTAGATTAGGACGCGGAAATGAGCTTCTTAAAATCCCTGGTATGTCTAGTGATGTTACAAGTAAAGTTATACATTTAATGCTTAACAGTTCTTTAAAAGATCAAAAAGTTGCTGCTAAATATGTAGTTGAAAATAAAAATTATTTTTCAAAAAGTACGCTTGAACGTTGTCAAGAATTACTAAGCAATTCTAAAACAGCTTATACATCAGCTCCGATGGGAGGTGTAAAAAGTGCACTTCAGCCATCTATGAGTGCAATTTATCCAGGCAAAAAACAGATGTTTTACAAAGCTTAAGGTGCAAAATTTGTAGAAATAAAGCCGGCTCATTTTGAGCCGGCTTGTTGTATTTTAGTGGTTTATAGAAAATTATTCAGCATCTTTGTTGATATCTTTAATGCTCAATGCAATTCTGTGTTCTTGTGGGGTAAATTTTTTGATAAGAACTTCTACACTGTCACCAACTTTGAATTTGTTGAAAGGATTTACATTTTCTTCTGCCATTTCTGAAACAGGCAACAATGCTTCTACCCCAGGGAAAATGTTAATAAATGCTCCAAATCCGGTAACTTTATTAACTGTTCCTGTAATTACCTGACCTTCTTCAAATTGACCTTCAATTTGCTGCCATGGATCTTCGCCCATTCTTTTTAGTGAAAGTGAAATTCTCTTTAATTCGGTATCAATTTTAATAATTTTCACTTCGATAGTTTCACCTAATGAAATTACATCTGATGGATGTTTAATTCTTTGCCAAGAAATTTCAGAAATAGGAAGAAGTCCGTCAATGCCGTTGATATCAATGAATGCTCCAAAATCAGCAATTCTTACAACTTCACCTTTTACGACTTGACCTTCTTCAAGAGTTGAAAGAATATTGTCTACAACTTGATCTCTTTGTTCTGCTACAGCTAATCTTTGAGAAAGGATAAGTTTATTTTTCTTAGGATCAGCTTCAAGGACTTTTACTTCAATTTTTGTATCAATAATTCCATCAAATGGAGTGCCGGTTCTTAACTGAGAAGATGGAATAAAACCTTTTAAGTCTGCTACATCAACTAGAACGCCGCCTTTAACAACTGATACAACTTTTGCAAGAATTGTATCACCTTGAACTTTTGCATCGTTAAGTTGTGCCCAAGCTTGAGCAAATGCAAGTCTTTTAAGGGATAGTAACATACCTTCTGCATCATTTTCTTCTTTCAATACGTAGAATTCTTTAACATCTCCTACTTCTAAAGTTTCGGATTCTGATGAAGGCAACTCTTTATTTGGAAGATATGCTTCTGTTTTAGCTCCGCGAACGCTTATTAAATAACCTTCATTATCCTTTTTCATAACTGTACCTTCTACGATATCAGCTACTGAATATGATTTTGAAAAAGATTCGTTTAATAATTTTTCAAATTCATCTGCAATGTTTGTTTTTTCTAATGCTGTTGTCATTTGTTATTATTCTCCTTTTTCTATTTTTTTTATGACTTTTTCTATAATATTTTGTGGTGTTGACGCACCAGCTGTTATTCCGATTTTTTGTGCTTTATTTATTAGTTCTTTATAATTATCCAATTCAGCATCATTTTCGATATGTATTGTTTGAGTTATATCTTTCAGAATTTCTGCCAAATGAGATGTGTTTGCACTTTTTTTAGAACCTACAACGATAACTAAATCATTTTCTTTTGCGAGTTCTTTAGCTTCTTTTTGTCTCATAGCTGTGCTTTGGCAAATGGTATTTGCGATGTGCAATTCTTTTGAAATTGATGTAAGATATTCTACAATCTCATTTAATGTAGTAATTCTTTGTGTTGTTTGTACTACAACTCCTGTTTTTTTATGATTTTTTATTTCAGTTTCATAAGGCTTTAATTGTTCTGTAGATGCTGCTACTATTACTTTTTCGCTCCATAATTTTGCATTTGCTTTTATTGCAATAACTTCAGGGTGTTCCGATTTCCCTACAATTACTACATAATAATCTTCTTTAGCAAGTTCTATGGCTTTTTGTTGTACTTTTTTTACGTCAGGACAGGTCAAGTCTACAGGTGTGAAGCCTGCAGCTTTTATTTTTTCAATAACTTCTGGACTTTCTCCATGACTTCTTACAACACAAATCCCATCTCCTTTTTCAGGGATGGTTTTTAATGTTTTAATTCCTAATTCCTCTAACTCTTTTATTACATCCGTATTATGTATCAATTCTCCAAGTACTGATACATTGGTGTTAGGATTTTCGGCTTTAAGTTTTTTTACAGTTTCAACGGCTCTTTTTACGCCGTAGCAGAATCCTGCAAATTTTGCTAATGTAATTTGTTTAGGCAATGGACTATTGTCTTCTTTCTATAAAACTCGCAAATGAAAATTTGCTGTATCTACATTGAATTACAAAAAATGCAAAAAATCAAGATTAGTAAGCTAATTCATTTATTGTAACGTTTAGTGCATCTGCAATTTTTCTTACAGTTATCAAGCTTGGGTTTACTTTTGCTTTTTCTATGGAACAAATATATTGCTGACTTAAATCTGCAAGTTCAGCTAATCTTTCCTGAGAAATCCTATTAATTGCTCTCAGTTTTCTTATATTTGTTGCTAATGTTTCAAGTGCATTTCTTTCTTCCATATAACATTTATTATAAAATGTTTGCAAATAAATTTTTATCATATATAGTTGTATTATTATCAACTATTATTGATAAATTTTAAAATGGAGTTATTAAATGAATAAAAATAATTACACAATTAAGGATAGAGTGTATGATTTAGAAATATATTTTGAGCCGATTTATTTGCTTAGTGAGATTATAAAAGATTTCGGTGATTATAGCTCAGATATTGTTAATGGAGCAGAGAAGATGCAAATTATGGCTGAAATTTTATCTGAAAAATGTTGTGATTATAAACGTTTTCTTGTTGATTTAATTCCTGAAATTAGGAAAGAGCTTGATGAGATTTGAAAAAAGAGGTTGTTTATACAACCTCTTTATTCTCCGAAATAATTTTTTAAACCAACTGTTAATTTTTTATTTTTACAGAGCTTTTTAAGTTTAGCGATTGCTCTGTTTTCAATTTGTCTTATTCTTTCTCTTGACACTCCATATTGTGAGCCTATTTCATCAAGAGTTTTTTTAGTTCCGTTATTATCAAGTCCGTATCTTAGGATTAAAACATCCCTTTCTTTTTGACTTAATTGGTTAAGCATTCTTCTGATATCTTCAAAAAGGTTTTCTTGGGAGACTCTACCATCAGGCGTAATTGTTGTGTCATCAACAATAAAGTCTGCGATTTTGGATGAATCTTCCGATGAATTTGCAGGAGTTTCCATGCTTATTGTAGATTGAGCGGATTTGATTATTGAATTTAATTTACTTACTGAAATACCCAGTCTGTATGCAATTTCTTGTTTGCTTGGTGTATGACCGAGTTCAGTTGTCAAATCTATTGTTGTGCGTCTTATTTTCCCCAAAGATTCAATCATATGAATCGGCAGACGGATAATTCTTGCTTTATCAGCGATAGCTCTTGTTATTGATTGTTGTATCCACCAAGTCGCGTAGGTTGAGAATTTGTAACCCTTTGTATAATCAAATCTTCCTGCGGCTTTCATAAGTCCTAAGTTTCCTTCTTGAATTAAATCAAGAAAAGATAATCCTCTGCCTATATATTTTTTTGCTATACTTACTACAAGTCGTAAATTTGCATTAACAAGCAGGTTTTTAGCAAATTCAGACTGTGTTTCGTAAATTTGTTTTGCTAAGTCTAATTCTTGTTCGCTAGATAGTAGCGGAATTTTACCTATTTGTTGTAAATATATTTTTACGCTGTCATCAGAACTCACTGATGATAAGCTTTCTTGAACTTTTGGATCTTCTACTGAATGTAGTACGTCCTCATCTTCTTCTTCCTGAAGCTGTGAAAAATCAACCCCTTCTTCAGAAATTTCATCTGTAAGCATACCGAGTTTTTCAATTTCTTTTTTCATTAAAAGCTCTCCATTTTATATTATTATAAAATTTATTTTGACTTTTGTCCTTTTGTTAACTTTTGTCTCACTGTTTCAAATATAATTGCTGAAAGAGCATTTGAAACATTCAAAGAGTTGAAGTCATTTTCCATAGGAATTTTTACGATAAAATCTGAGGCTTTTAGCAGAGATTTTGATACTCCTGCATGTTCTGCCCCCATGATTATTGCAAAATTCATATCTGTATAGTTAACATTATAATAATTATCTTTTGCAGAAGCATCAGTGGCAATTACCCACCAGTTGTTTTCTTTTAATTTTTGAACTACATTAGTCAGGCTATTTACTTTTATTATTGGAATATGGTTGGTTGCTCCTGCACTTGTTTTTTCTACTATCGAGTTTACTTGTACATTTCTTCTTGAAGGTATTATGATTCCGGCAACTCCGGCACATACACAAGTTCTTATTATTGCACCTAAGTTATGTGAGTCCTCTATACCATCTAATATTACAAGGGATGAGTTTTCGTGTTTTTCTTCTAAAAATTCGTCGAAATCTTTATATTTAATTGGGGATATTTGTGCAATTATACCTTGATGATTAAATTCTGCAAATTCTGCAAATTTCTCTTTTGCTACGAATTGGAATATTATTCCTTTTTCTTTTGCTATATTTTTAATCTTTTCAATTTTATTATCGCTATGGATGTTTTTTGATATTAGAATTTTATTAATTTCTCGTTTGCCGGAAATTAGGGCTTCCATTACTGAATTTTTTCCGAAAATAATATTGTCCATTATTGTGATACCTCTAGCATTCTGTTTATACATTTGATTGCTTTATCTGCGATTTCTTTTTCTACAGCAATTTCAGGGGTTTCATTTTTCAGAGCGTTATATACATCCGTAATTGTAATTAATTTCATACTTTGACAAATTGAAGGATTATTATTGATATCGTAGAAGTGTTTATTTGGATAATCACGTTTTAGTCTGTCAAGAACGCCCTTTTCGGTAGCTATAATGAATTGTTTGCTATTACTGTTTTTAACAAAATTCATAATTCCTGTGGTACTTCCTACATAATCAGCTAAATTTACAAAATTTTCAGGACACTCAGGATGTGCGAGCACAAGAGCATTAGGGTATTTATACTTGGTATCTTTTATTCCTTCAGGGGCAAATTTATCATGGATAGGACAACAGCCGTTGTATGTGATTACTTTTACATTCCCGAGTCGTTTTTCTACCCATCTTCCGAGGTTTTTGTCAGGTAAAAATAGTACTTCAGGTGCGTTTAAGCTTTTTACAATTTTTACGGCATTTGAGCTTGTACAGCAAATATCGCATTCAGCTTTTACTTCTGCAGTTGAATTTATATAACATACAGTTGGAATATTCGGATGTTTACTTTTAAATTCTCTAAGCTGTTGCAGATTAATCATATCAGCCATTTCGCATCCTGCTTCTATATTTGGCAGAATAACTTTTTTGGTAGGGTTAAGAATTTTAGCTGTTTGTGCCATAAAATACACCCCGGCAAAGATAATTATATCTGCGTCTGTTTTTGAGGCCATTTGGCTTAGATATAAAGAATCACCCACAAAATCCGCAACTTCATCAATTTCAATGTTTTGATAACAATGAGCAAGAATCACGGCATTTTTTTCTTTTTTTAAATTTTTTATTTCGGTTATATAGTTCATTTAAGAGCTCTTCCTCCATTCAGTGTAAATTTTTGTTAAATTTGATTAATGTGGTAAATATATTGTATAATAAAAATGAGAATTAGTTAAATTATAGAGAAAATATTAAGAAGATGAGTGAAGATTTTTTTAGCAAGTTAATGGAACAATTTAATGGCGGAAGTAAAGATTATGTTTTTCTTTCAGTTACGCCAGGTGTTGGATTGGAGATGTGTTTGATAGATATCACATCTACGCCGAAATCTGTTAAAGCTTATGCAGTCAGGGAATTAGCTTATAATGAAACATCAAAAGAAATTGCCGATTATGATGTATTCAAAGATGCTGTTGCTGATATGTATGACGAATTAAAAATTAATCCGAAATGTAATGTTGTCATTAACTTACCTCTTGTTTCAATGGGGATAATGAACTTACCTCTTATTCTTTCTGACGATGCTATGCTTGTTAGTATTACATCTGAAGTAGAACAAACATATATATTTCGCCGTATGGAGCCTACTATTGCTTGGCAGGATATTAACGTTAATCAAAATACGGATAGCAGAAAAATTCTCTATTCTGCAATTCAAGCACCTGTTATTGAAAATATCAGGGCTGCTTTGAATACCCTTGGCTCTACGCTTATCGGTGTTGATGTTTCTGTGGCATCATATTTAAGAGCATTAGATTTTACAGGTTTAACTACTGCCCAAATGCAGGATAATGTTACTTGGAATTTAATGATTGTTAACTCTATCGGGTATTCATTGGTATCTCTTGTAGGTAAGACTATTGTTGATTATTACGAAGAGCCTTTGGCAATAAAAACATTTGAGGGAGATGATATTTACAATGCAATTAATGCTTCTGCTCAAATTACATTGATGAGTTATCCTGCAAATTATCTTTATATTATATCTGAGACTGATATGGTAAGTGCTGAATTGCTTGCATCTAAAATCCAAGGTGCCGGAACTATTGATTTCTTTGAAAACAATACTTTCAAAAAACACGAAGTGATGCCTGTAAGTTTAGATGTATTGCCTGATAATGTTTTAAAGATTTCTATGCAGGCTATTGGTGTGGCCGCTACTAATTATTCTAATTTCCCTCTTCATTTTGAATTTGTAAAAGAGATGAAAAGTTCAGGTGGAGGCGGAGGCTTGTTCGCAGGGGGATCTTCAGAACCTCCTGTTCCTATTACGATAGGAGATAAAACATTTGAAATTACGCCTAGTGCTGCGACTACTATTGCGACTATGATTTTAGTTCTTGTTGGTGTCCCTTTTGCTTTGTTGGCTTTTGTTTTGCTGCCTAAGATTGAGGCTGATAAACAACAGGCTCTAGATGCTGTCACTATTAAAGCTCAAGAATTGGATAGTCAAGTTTCTAAAATTAGTGAGGAGCAGTCTAACACAGGTGGATTTGATTTAAAACAAGAAGTTGAGCTTGTTTTAAAAGGCAACAGGACAAAATTAATGAGTTACTCTGCTGTTGGTGAAACTATTCCTAGTACGGTTTGGATTAAATATTTCATGACTCAGGGTGATGGTTTAGTTGATATTAAAGGTGCAGCAACAAATGTAGAAGATGTATATGTATTTTTCAAAAATATGAAGGATTCACTTTTAAATTCGAATTTGAGATTGCAGAAACTAGAAATGGAAGCAGCTTCTGTTGATGATTTGTTGTCAAAATCCAGTTCTCAAAACTATGAGTTTGAAATAACAAATATGACTAATGACCAATTGAATACTTTATTTGGTAAGGTAAAAGCTGAAGGCGAAGGCGAAAATGCAGACCCTAATGCAAAACCAAGTCAAGATGCCGGTAAAGATAACGGATTGTTGAGTAAAAATCCGATTCCGGATTTAGGTAAAAAATAAAAAAGGATAGTTTTTTTATATGGATAAGGACAAGATAAAATTATTTAAAAATGCAATAGCTTTAATGCTACTTTTAGTTTTCGTTGTAGTATATCTGTTGATTATGCGTATTGTGCCTTCGCTCAAGACAATAAGTCAGACTATGTCAGAGTATAAAAATCAATCTGGCTTGTTGGCTGAAAAAGAAAGATTGCTTGATACTAAAAAACAAGAAGTTTTAAAGGCAACTGATACAAATTTAAAGGGTACTAAGGATATGTATAAACCCTTGGAAAGCGGTCTTGATGCAGAAGGAATTGTTTCAGCACAATTTGAAGATATTCTAAAATTGTTGAAAGCAAATGCTATTAAAACTCGTTCTATAAAATATGAGTATAATCCTGCGGATGACCCTTTTGTAAAAGGTGCAGGTGAGACCGTCAGTGCTTGTACTTTGGATATGCAAATGGTTGCAACGTATAAAAATTTTGAGGGTTTCATCAAGGATTTGTATAAGCATGAGCATTTCTTAGATATTTCTAAAATTGAGATTATTCCTTATGAAAAAAATAAAACTATGTTGTTAATCAATTTTAAATTAAAATTGTATGCTAAAAAAGTTTAAAATCAAAAAGCTCTCAAGTCTTGAGAGCTTTTTTGTTGATTAGTTACTAAACATATTAAAGTCTATACCAAAAAAAAGATGTTTATTATTAATACAATTTGTGCAATATGGTGTTTCTAAAAGTGTTTTGTCTGCAAAATCCGAAAAGTCACTTCCGCATCTGCCACGGTGGTCATTTGATAAAAATGGACAAGTATAAATACCTTTTGAAGTTACTATTCTGCCATATTCGCAATCAAGACTCTCCCAATCCAATGATTCAGGTTCTGAAGGATTAGATTTATTGTAAAATTTATTTATGACAAAGTTATGGTCTTGACTCTCAAATCCAATTTTTTTACATATTTTTTTGAATTCTTCCATTATAATTTCGGGAGTTTCATTATAATAATTTGTTATATTCAATATTGGGTTAAAATTATATTTGCAAAGACTTTTTACAGCATTTAAAACTTGTCTGTATGTGCCTCGACCTCTTATGTCATCATTTTTTATTTCATTGTAATGATCAATACTTAATCTGAAAATAATTTCATATTCGCTTTCATCTTCTACTCGTTTTAGGAAACGGGCTTTTTTTTCATTGATAAAACTTCCGTTTGTGCAAATACAAACGTTAGTTCTTTTTAGACATAGTCTTAATATACTGTTAAAATCAGGGTGAGTCATAGGCTCTGCACCTGTCAGGTAGATGCATTGAATATCTTCTTTTGAGGTGTCATTTAGTGCTTTTTTTATTACGTCAATAGAAATAAAATCTTTTACCTTTTTAGATAAAGGAAAGTCAATATAGCAATGTTTACACCTAAGATTGCAGTTTTTTGCCGTTAATTCAATAAAAAGATTATTAAATTTTTTTAGAAGACTTACCGGTGCTGAGAAAATTGATGATTTCATTTTAAATCCCCCTTAGTTTAAAATTATTGTAAGAATAACAATTTATTATTGAAATTACCTAAGCGGGTATTAATTGGAATTATAAATTATGTTGTGTTAAAATCCTTTGGCTGTTTATCTTGCAACCATCTGCTCATAATATAATGTTCATAACTTAGGGCAAAATTATATAGTGCATTTACGAGAGTTCTACCGCTTTCTGATTTTCCTACGATAAAAAAATCTCCGACAGAATTTTCCGCTAATAAAATTTCTTTATGTACAATTTTATCGACATGATTTTTGGGATTTTTATTTATTACAAGTTTAATCCACTCACAAAGCAGTTTTGTAGCTGTGGTCTTGTTAGAGATAAGATTGTCATTATGTTTCTGTAAGTATTTTGAAAATTCTTTTAAAATCATTTTTAATCACTGAATGGTGTTGTTGCTGTTAAGCATACAATGTCTGTAATTCCGTTTTTGTTGAGTTCTTTAATCATTTCCTCAAAAGTAGAGCCTGTTGTACAAATATCATCTATCAAAAGGATTGTACCATCCATAAGTTTATCTTTATTAACTTTGAATGCGTTAGAAAGATTTTTAATTCTTTCATTTTTTGATAGTTTATATTGAGGTTTGGTATCCTTTATGCGTTCAATAAGGTTCGGATTATAATTATATCCTCCAAGTCTGCAGAATTCAATACTTGTAAGTTCCATGTGATTATATTTTCTTTTTTTCTTTCTTTTGTAATATATCGGAACAGGTACAACTTGGAATGATTTTTTATCTGTGATGTTTTGCCAATATTCAAGCATAAATTTTGCCAAAAAATATGCTAAGTCTTTTTGTCTATGGTACTTTAGACCTCTTATGAGTTTTTGTAAGTTTTTTTCATAGACGCCTGCACAATAAACTTTTTTCCCATTAACAATTCTATTAATGCTGAAAGGAAGATAATCCATCTCATTGTAGCATTTAGAACACATTATTATACACTCTTTTGAGGTTTTGCAAAAATAGCATTTTTTCTTATAAATCCAATCCAGAAGATTAATAAAAAACTCTTTCATAAATAAATTTTACCATAATATTTCATACTTACAGGTATATTAAGAAGGAATTTTTATACAGAATTCAGTTCGTACATTTTCTTCACTATCAACTGTAATTTCTCCCCCATGAGAGCGTATTATTTGTTGAGAAAGGTATAAACCCAGACCCGTTCCTATTTTGCGGAATTTTTTTGCGGCTGAATAATATTTATTAAAAATAAGTTTAATTTCTTTTTGAGAAATTCCCTGTCCGTAGTCTATAACTGAAATTGTTATAAATCCAGGGATTTCTCCTGTTATTATATCAATATCTTTTTTTGTATTACTGTGGGCAATAGCGTTATTAATGAGGTTTTTAATTACTCTTTGTAATTGTATCGGGTCAGCTGTGACTTTTATATCTCGGACTGGGTTAAAGTTAACCTTTATTCCTGACATTGCAGCTAGTGGGGTTACATCTTCCACAATGCTGTTTATAAAGCCTTTTAGTTTAATATTTTCTTTTAACAGCTTAATCCCTTTTTCTTTGATTTTATATGTTTCCAGTACTATTTGAACAAGTTCAATTAGTTCTTTATTAGAGGATTTCATATTTTTTAAAGCGACTTCTTGTTTTTCATTGATTTCTCCAAACTTTCCGGACAACAAGAAGTCTAAAATATTTGCTTCAGCAACGATTGGGACTTTAAGATCATGTGTTAGAGTCGCAACGAAATCTTCTTTTAAAGTTTCGATTTCTCTTTCGTTAGTAACATCTTTGATTATAAGTACATATCTTTTCTTGTTGTCATCAAGAGATAATCTAATAGAGCTTATTATGAAATTGTTTGTTGGGGTATGTTTAATGAAAACATCTTTATTATTTAATCTTTCAAGGTTAACATTTTCTGTAAATTGTAGAAAATCTAAAATGTTTTTGCCGATAATATCATGTCCTTTTACTCCAAACCATGTACTAATTTGAGGTGTGGCTCGAAGAATTTGTAAGTGTTCGTTAACGATTAATATTCCATCCGAAAGTGAGTTAATGACAGACTCTAGCAGTTTGTTTTGACGCATAAGTTCAGCCTGATATTCAATAATCATTTTTTCCCTGTCATTAAGTGTCTCAACCATTCTGTTGATACTGTCTGTAACGTTTTGGTATGTAGGATGTTCAAGCTTTTCTATTTTGGTCGAGAGATTGCCGTATCTTATTGAATTGACGGTATTTGTGACCATTCCCAAGTAATCGTTAATTTTAGACCAACGCTTATTTGTTTGTCTTGTGATAAGAAATAAACTTATAAATACCGCTATAATTCCTAAATTTAAAAGATACCAGAGCATTTTTTACCTTACATTTTGATTTTATGGTACAATTATAGCAGATAAAGGATTTTATGTTAATACTTTAAAGGAAGTACGATGAGAAAAATTAAACTGCCTGATACAATAAAAATGGTGATAACGGATTTTGATGGTGTAGTAACTGATAATTGTGTTTATATCGGTGAAGACTTTTCTATGAGCCGAAAAGTTAATTTTAAAGATATTATGGGCTTTTCTCTATTAAAGAAAAACGGGATAAAAATAGCAATAATTTCAGGTGAAAAAAATTCTGCGATTGATCTATTGGCAAGAAAATTTCTAATAGAAGAAGTCCATCAGGATATAAGGTTAAAAATAAATATTCTTCAATCAATAGTTGAAAAATATTCACTGACGCAAAATGAGTATGTATTCATAGGTGATGATGTAAATGATTTGGAATGTTTAAATTATGCGAAATATAAAATTACAGTTCCGCATGCTCCAGATAAATTAAAAAAGTTAAAAGGTATTCAAGTAACCAAAAATGATGGCGGATGTGGTGCGTTTAGAGAGGTAGCAGATTGTTTGACAGATTTAAAAAAATCATAGAACAAATTAAAAAACTTAATTTGTCGATAGATAAGTATAAAAAGGATACTATAGTTCAATCTCTGCCGTCAAAAGCTATAGTTAATCGTGCAAAAAAATATATAGAGCTGCAAGATTATAAAGAAGCGGAAAAAGTTTTAAATGAAGCTTTGGAATTTCCTCAGGAAGATTCTCTGGTGTATAAATATCTTGGAATTTGTGCTGAAAAGACTCTTAGGTATGATGATGCGATGAGAGCTTATAAAAAATCCGCTCAGATAAACCAACAAGATAAAGATATCTGGATGAAATTAGGCTTTTCTCAAATTCAATGCCAGTTGTTTGAGGATGCGGAAAAGTCATTTGAAAATGCAAATAAAATTAATCCTTCGAATACAGATGTTTTTGCAGGCTGGGGTATGTCTTTGATGAAACAAAAAAGATATTCAGAAGCCCATGAGAAATTTGTAGAGGCAGTAAGACTTAATAAATATAATTTTATGGCGATGTTACTTGCCGCTGTTATGGAAATGCGGCTTGAAAGATATGAAGATGCTGAGTTAAAGCTTAAATTTCTTTCTACAGTTGCACCGAATGAAACGAATACTTATGAGTATGCTCATTTAAAGTATATAAAAAAAGATTATGCAAATGCTGAATATTATGCCAAAAAAGCTCTTGAATATAATCCTGCAATGCTTAATCCATATTTGATTTTGGGAAAAATATTCAGAGAAAAACTTGAATTTAAAAATGCTGAGGCAGCTTTTGAAGCAGCATTATTATATAATGATGCGAAGCCTGATTTGTATTATGAATGGGGTGTTATGCTTCAGTATTTTGAAAAGTATGATTTGGCTCGGGAAAAATTTAAAAAGGTTTTGGAACTTTCTCCTGATGAAGGTTTTGCGAAGGCAGGTCTTGGGTTAACTTATGCTGTGTCAGGCGATATCGAAAATGCATCAGGCTTGATAAATGAAGAATTAGAAAAAGAACCTGAATGTTACCTTGCATTAAAAGGCAATGCTATGATTGCTTTTAAAAAGAATGAGTTTGAACTTGCTATAGACCGATTTAAAAAGATTTTAAAAGAGGATCAAAGTGATAGAGCATGTAACTATTATATTGCACGTTCTTATGAAATGTTAGGTAATGATGTACTTACCAAGGAATATTATGAGAATGCCATAAAAACTTATCCTTCTTTACTTGTAAGTTATATTGATTATTCAAAGTATTTAATGAATAAGAAGGAGTACGCAGAAGCACAGCGTAAGTTGCGTAAAGCCTTGAAAGTAGAAGGTGAAAATCTTGAAATTTTAAACATGCTGTTTTTTGTAAGTTACATACTTGTCAAAGATAACCTTTGTGAATATAATGTAAAAGAAGTAATTGCTCTTGCTGATAAGATTAATTCTATTAATCCCCAATCTTTTGAGTATGAAAAAGAAAGAGCAGAACTCTCAGATATCTTGAAAAACTTATAGAAAGAGAAAAAATTGAGAAAGATAATTGTTCAAAAATTCGGCGGCACATCAGTTGCAGATACAGATAAAATAAAGAATGTTGCACAAACCGTAATAAAAGAAAAAAATAACGGAAATGATGTAGTAGTGGTAGTTTCAGCAATGGGGCATACTACGGATTATCTTGTAAAAATGGCAAAAGATTTGAGTCCTGTGCCATCAAGCAGAGAAATGGACATGCTTTTATCTACAGGGGAAGGGGTATCAATTGCATTGCTTGCGATGGCAATTCAAGCAGCAGGATATGATGCCGTAAGTTTTAATGCTATGCAAGTGGGTATTATGACAGAGAATGTTCACTCAAAAGCAAGGATTGTAGATATCAAAACAGATAAGTTAAAAAAGAATTTAGCAGAAGGTAAAATTATTGTAGTTGCAGGGTTCCAAGGTGTTACCGAAGATGGAGAAATAACGACTCTCGGTCGTGGAGGTTCAGATACTTCAGCCGTCGCTCTTGCCGCAGCATTGAATGCAGAAAGATGTGATATATATACAGATGTTGAGGGTGTCTATACAACTGATCCTCGTGTTGTCCCTACAGCCTCAAGGCTTGATGAAATCTCTTATGAGGAAATGTTAGAGCTAGCTCATGCAGGAGCTAATGTTCTTCATCCGAGAAGTGTTGAAACCGCTAAACAGTTTAACGTCCCTCTTAGAGTAAGAAGCAGTTTTAAAACTGACAATTTAGGTACTTTAATTTTAGGAGTTGATAAAATGGAAATTTATAAACCTGTCACAGGAGTCGCAGCAGATTTGTCACAATCAAGAATTGTTGTATGCGATGTTCCAGATGTTCCCGGTCAAGCGGCAAGAATATTCGGTAAGCTTGCGGAAGAAAATATTTCTGTAGATATGATTATTCAATCTTATGCTAGAAAAGTTTCAAATACCAATGACATAGCTTTCACTATTGATACAGCTGATATTGATAAGACTATCACAACTCTAAATTCTTTGAAAAAAGAATTAGATTGCGGCGAAATTCAGGTAAATAATGAAATTGCAAAAGTTTCTATCGTAGGTGCCGGTATGATTGACAGACCTGGTATTGCATCAACTATGTTTGAAACACTTGCAGAACAAGGGGTTAATATTAAAATGATTTCTACAAGTGAAATTAAAATCAGTTGCCTTGTAAATAAAGATGATGCTAAAAAGGCAGTAAAAGCCTTGCATGAAGTCTTTGGGCTAAGTTGTTCTGAAGTTGCTGAGGTAAAAGGTGATTTGCCTGATGTGTAGTTTTTATTATTTATTGTAATTTAAGATTATTTATAAAGCAGGGTTGATAAATCCTGCTTTATAATTTATAATAAAATATATATGAAAATAAAAGGAGGAATGTATGCAAAAGTCGCTAATAGATAGAATTTCGGGGGGGGGGGCTACCAACTAACAGTTAAATCAAGCATTTCCGACTTAGACCTCCGATTTAATAAAAAGAGCTGAAAAATAAGCCGTGCCAAAAGACACGGTAGTTTGTAATGCAAAAATCTTAAAAATATTTAGCAAAATATAAAACGGAGGACTTATGAAAAAGAGAAACGCTTTTACTTTAGCAGAAGTATTAATAACATTAGGAATAACAGGAATTGTAGCGGCGATGACATTACCATTATTATTGAGTAAATATCGAAATCAAGTTTTGAAATCTCAATTTAAAAAGAATTATAGTATATTATCTCAAGCTTTAATAAGTACAGCAGAAGAACTAGGACAAGGATTACATTTACGATATGCTGATGAAATTCCTGGCTGGAATGGTGCAGTTGAATTTAGGGAAACTTTTAATCAGTATTTGATGAAAATTGGTGGTAGTGGAACAAAATATCAATCTCAATTTGTTTTTTTACCATATAATCCAAATCAGGATAAAGGCGATAATACAATGGGGCTAGGAGCTTATCCTGGATATGTGAGACTTGCAGATGGTACTGCGGTAAGTGTTATAAAAAATAATGGATTTTTGAATGTGTTGATAGATACAAACGGAAAAAATAAGCCTAATAGAGTAGGGTATGACGTTTTTTTATTTGTTGTTGATAAAAATCAGGATAAATTAATTAGTTGGTCAAATGATGTTAGCTATTGTTCTAAAACTGCTACTAGTTCATATAATGGTAGGGCATGTACTTATTTTGCTCTTACAGATATTTGCCCGGATGATCCGAATTTAGGCTATTGGGAATGTCTACCTTAATTCTAAAAAAAGAGCCCTTAATGGGCTCGTTGGAATTAAGAATAGCTGGAAGTATGAAAAAGATTAATTATATTTAACTGAATTAGTGTAATTTTTACAATTACCCGCATGGGTAATAAGCATGCTAATTATGTTTTTGAGTAAAATTTTAAATATTACCCAGTCGGGTATATTTAAATAGTGGCCAAAATCTATAAACTACTAATAAGTGTACTTTTCGCACTTTATGGCAAAATGCTTATAAATATTAAATTGTAGACTTTTTAATAAAAGTTCATAAAAAGGGTTGACAAATAATTTTTTATAGATTATAGTAAAAGTGTTAGATGAAGTGTTAAAAAAACACTTAATAAGAAAACCTCACGAGAGGAGGACGAAAATGATGAAAATTAATCCGGTAAACTTTAATACAAATAGAGCAGTTTCTTTCGGTGAAGGAAACTCTAATACATTGACTCCAAGTATGGCTATTTTATCGCTTCAGGCTCCTGATGCAAAAAGAGGCTTTACAAGTAATATGCATTTATCTCAGAAAGCTGATGCAGTTAGAAATAACTTGTTCACTTCTGTAATTAATAAATTTGTCAAGACTTATAATATCGCTGTACAGTCAGCAAACCCTAAAACAGAATCTAAGCCTGACGGCTTGAATGTAATTGCTTAATTTAATTAAGCCTAATTGATATTTGAAAACTTTTCATTTACCCCAATTCACTGATAGTAATATACTCCATGTTACTAAGTAATATTTTCATAATTTAGTTTATCCTTTCTCTTGTAGAAAGGGAAAGGATAAACGGTTATGGATAATAAAATCAAAGAGATAAGATTTGATTGTGCTCGTGCTAAAGAATTTTTTGAAGAATGTTTAGCTTATACTATTGGGCCGATAGATGTAAAAAATCTTATGGAAGAGGGTGACATAACTCTTTTGGATGTTCGAAGAGAAGCAGATTATGAGATTTCGCATATTCCAAGTGCAATTTCTATCCCTAAAGACTCTCTGGCTGATAATTTGGATAAGCTTGATAAAAATATTCCGACTGTCGTGTATTCCTATAATCAGCAGTGCCATTTAAGTTATAAAGCTGCATTGATATTAGCGGATTACGGTTATCCAAGTATTATATTAGAAGGCGGATTTAAGACATGGAAAGAAGATTTTAGATTTGCTTCTACTTAAAAATTTTTATATTGATAAATTTTGTCATAGTCTTGAGGGTGCAAACCCTCTTTTTCTTTAAATTTCAGCACCGCCATTGTTCATTTTTTTGAATACTTTTTCGCTGCCTTCTTTCTCTTTTACTGCATTAATAACAAAATCGTTAGCTTCGGAATCTCTCGCTATGGCTTCCTTTAGTTCAAGCATTTCTTTATAGCTTAAATTTTTTAGCGTTGGATCATTGATATTTTTCAAATATTTCTTAAAGTTCTCTTGAGCAGTAAAATTAAATCCCGGCAGTCCTATTTTTAGTGAGTACCATTTATAAAATTCCCGTAGCATGTAATAAGGTTCAATTTCTCCAATGCTCATTACTACTGCAGGTTTAAATGTTGTAGAAAAACCTTGTCCCAGTATGAAATTCAGATATAAAGCTTTTTTGCCTTTTAACTCTGTTATCAGCCCTTCTTCCTCATTAATTTTATTGAGGAATTTGAAAGCGTCTTTTTTTCTGAATACTTTTGTTCCTTCCGCTTCCATATATTCAATATACTTTTTAGGGTTATTGTTGCATGACTTCATAATATCTGCGATATTTTGTTTTACTAACTGAATATTTTTTTCTGTTTCGCTTGAAAAAGTAACGGTTTCAGTGCTTGAAATCATTGTCTTTGTAGTTGAATTTGAGAATGATGTATCCAAATGCTTTGAAAGCATTGTTTTGAGAAACTTTTCTCTGATTGAAAGTATAATGAATTTTATATTTTTATTAAGTTTATTCATCATAAAAGCAGTATAACCTATTACATATAAAAAGTTTTCATACGTGTAATGTAAATAATTTTTTGTATCTTGAAATTGCGTGTATTTAAAATTTTTTTAATATTTAAGTATAAAAATCTTAAGAGAGTATATATTTTGATATGGCCTTTTAAAATATTAAATAGCTTGAATTTAAGCTTCTCCAAAAAATATCGAAGGAGGGGCTATGTGTAGTGTAGATTTTAATTCTCAATTTGGCATGAATGTTAAAAATTACCAACAATACCAGCAAATGCGTTTTGGTACCGGTATAAGGCTGAATACGTTCCAAAATCAACAGTTAAGTTTTGATACAGGCTTATTTACCGCAAATAAGACCAATCCGTTTAATAATACTTCTTCAGTCGGGAATTCTTTGACATTTAACGGTGTTCAATACGATAATGCGTATTCTATGCTAAATTCTGTCGGGAATAAAGAGCAAGATAAGGGCGATTATAGTCTTAAAGATAATATAAAATCTTTGTTTAAAGAAATCGGTTCGGAAATAAAATCATTTGCAAAGGATGTTGCAAGTGGTGTAAAGAATTTCTTTAATAAACTTTTTGGTAAAGGTAAAAGCGAAAATTCTTCAAATGTTGACAAGGCTATTGGTGATATGCAAAATGCCCAAGATAAGGAGACTTTAAAAGGTGCAATTGATGGAGCTACGCAAGAGCAGAGTCAAATCCAAGGACAGCAAAGTCAAAATGCTCAGCAGTTGAAAGGTCTTAAAGGACAGGCAGCTCAGGCTCAAAAAGCTGAAGATGGTGCTAATTCCCAATTGCAACAAAGTAATGAACAGCTAAGTAATAATGAATCGAAATTAGAGCAGGCTAAAGCGGATTATAATGCAGCTTTAGATAAGGTGTCAGATGCCCAATATGCAGTAGCTGATGCTGAAAATAATCTTGCTGCAGCTAAGAGTGCTGCAACTTCGGAAAATCCTAATACAGCCGCAATTCAGCAGGCTGAAGCTCAGGTTCGTGAAGCTAAGCAAGCTGAAATTCAAGCTCGGCAGGAATTGCAACGGGCAGAACAGGCTCAAACACAAGCAGAACAAGATGTAAATACGTCTAAACAACAAGTAGAGACTTCTGAGAATAATGTAGCGGAGGCTGAAGCTCAAACTGAAGCTGTTAATCAGCAGGTTGATACTGCGGAAGCTCAACAGGTAGAGTTAAATACTTCCGGTGAAGAAATATCTCAAGGTATTGATGAAGGTAATCAAAGACTTGAACAAATGGAGAATAATCAGACCCCTGTCGAAAATTCTGAGGCTGAAGCAGAAAGTCCCGCATCAGAATTACCTTCCTCAGAGCAAGGAAATATTGCTGATGGTTCTAATGCTTTTCAATCTCAAGACAGTTTAATTGACAGTAAAGGCTATTCAGACGATGAAAAAGCTAAAATTCTTCAAGCAAGACAAGATATTCAGAATATGCAGCCTGGAGATACTGTACAATGCGGGGCTGATGTCTATACAATGGATGCTGATGGTACAATTCGTGTCAATGATACTGCCGGTGAATATAAATCTAAAGAAGAAGCCGCTATGAATGCAGGGGATTCTGCTATGCGTCAAATTGATTCCAGAAAAAGAGAAGCGTTTGAAATGAGTTTTTATAAATAATATTTTAAAATTAAAAGCCTGCTGCCAAAAGTTTTTAGATTTAATTCTTGACGAGAATAAAAGATATTAAATTTAAATAAAGATTGTAAAAAATACACTTGCTTTTTGTTTATATTTGCTATAAAATGTAATTGTGAAATAAATCACGAATTGAAAATTTCACAACCTTCTGTTACAATAAAACATTACGGAATTCAAATAGCAAATTAAATAAGTTACTTAAAGGAGAAAAGACTTATGACAACAAAAAGTAAAAAGACCGTTGAAACACTGGAAAAGGCTTTAAATCAGTCTTCAGTGGTTGACAGTGCTGAAAAATTGGAAATGTTAATCGAAAGAGTTAAAAGAGCTCAGAAGATTTACTCAAACTTTACACAAGAGCAAGTAGATGCAATTTTCAAAGCTGCAGCTACAGCTGCTGACAAAGCACGTATTCCATTGGCAAGAATGGCTGTTGAAGAAACAGGTATGGGTGTTCTTGAAGATAAAATTATCAAAAACCACTTTGCTTCTGAATACATCTACAATAAACATAAAAATGTTAAAACTTGTGGAATCATTAAAGAAGATAAAGCTAACGGTATCAAAACAGTTGCAGAACCTCTCGGAGTTATTGCAGGTATCGTTCCTACAACAAACCCTACATCAACTGCAATTTTCAAATCATTAATAGCATTAAAAACAAGAAATGCTATCATCTTTTCACCACACCCGAGAGCTACAAAATGTACAATAGAAGCTGCAAGAATTGTTCTTGAAGCAGCAGTTAAAGCAGGTGCTCCTGAAGATATTATCGGATGGATTGATATTCCTTCAATAGATTTATCAAATCAGTTAATGAAACACCCTGATATAGCATGTATATTAGCAACAGGTGGTCCTGGAATGGTTAAAGCTGCTTATTCATCAGGTAATCCGGCTTTAGGTGTAGGTCCAGGTAACGCAGCTGCAGTTATTGATGAAACTGCTGATATTAAAATGGCTGTTTCTTCAATTATGATGTCAAAAACTTTCGATAATGGTATGATTTGTGCGTCTGAACAATCTGTAATTGTTGTTGATAAAGTTTATGAAGAAGTTAAAAAAGAATTTATCTATAGAGGTGCATACCTAATCAATGAAAAAGAAGAAAAGAAAATGATTGATCTTCCATTCATTGATCCAAAACGTGGTACAGCACACCCTGATATCGTAGGTCAGCCTGCACATAGAATTGCAGAATTGGCAGGATTTGAAATCCCTAAGACTGCAAAAATTATCTTGGCAGAAAGACCAAAAGTTGACTGGGATGATCCTTTCTCAAGAGAAAAATTGTCTCCGGTACTTACAATGTATAGAGCAAAAGATTTCGATGAAGCTGCAGAAATGACTTATGAATTAGTATCAAAAGGCGGAGCAGGCCATTCAGCAGATTTATACACAGATACTCGCAGTCAAGAAAGAGTTGACAAATTTGCAGAAAAAATGCCTGCTTGTCGTGTATTAATTAACTCACCATCAGCTCAAGGCGGTATTGGTGACTTATATAACTTCAAGTTAGAACCGTCACTTTCTCTAGGTTGTGGTTCTTGGGGTAAAAACGCAGTTTCAGGTAACATCGGCGTTGAAAATTTACTTAACTACAAGACAGTTGCAGAAAGGAGAGAAAACATGCTCTGGTTTAAAGTTCCGCCTAAAGTTTACTTCAAAAGAGGTGCTGTTGATTTAGCTCTTCGTGAACTTGAAGGTAAAAAACGTGCCTTTATTGTAACTGACAGATTCTTGTTCAATTCAGGTGCAGTAGATAGTATTGTTAATGTATTGGATGAGATTGGTATTGACCATCAAATCTTCTTTGATGTAAAACCTGATCCTACATTGTCTACAATTAATCAAGCAATGGAAATTATCAGACCTTATGAACCTGATGTAATTATTTCATTAGGCGGCGGATCTCCAATGGATGCTGCTAAAATTATGTGGTTAATGTATGAACAACCTGATACAGTATTTGAAGATATTTCAATGAGATTTATGGATATCAGAAAAAGAATTTGTAGAATTCCTGAATTGGGTAAAAAGGCTACAATGGTTGCAATTCCTACAACTTCAGGTACAGGTTCAGAAGTTACACCGTTTGCAATTATTACAGATGATGAAACTCACGTAAAATATGCAATCGCAGATTATGCATTAACTCCAAATATGGCAATTATCGATCCAAACTTTGTTGACGGTATGCCAAAAGGTTTGACAGCAGCTTCTGGTATAGATGCTTTAGTTCACTCAATTGAGGCTTATGTATCAGCAATGGCTACAAACTTTACAAATTCAAATGCATTGGAAGCTACAAAGCTTGTATTCAGATACTTAGAAAGATCATGGTCAGAAGGGGCAAATGATCCTATCGCAAGAGAAAAAATGCATTATGCTGCAACAATTGCAGGTATGGCATTTGCAAATGCATTCTTAGGATTATGTCACTCAATGGCACACAAATTAGGTGCAATGTTTAATGTACCTCACGGTGTTGCTAACGCATTGTTAATCAGACAGGTAATCAAATACAACGCAGTAGATTGTCCTAAAAAACAATGTATCTTCCCTCAATACAAGTTCCCTAATGCAAAAGCTAAATATGGTCAAATTGCAGATGAACTTGGCTTAGGCGGTAAGAATGACGATGAAAAAGTTGAATTGCTAATTGAAGCTATTGATAAATTAATGAAAGCTGTAAATCTTCCAAATTCAATCAGAGACTTTGGTGTAAAAGAATCAGATTTCAATGCTAAGTTAGATGAAATGGTAGAATTAGCATTTGATGATCAATGTACAGGTGCAAACCCGGCTTATCCGTTGATGGAAGATATCAAAGCTATTTACAAAGATGCTTATGAAGGTGTTGTAAGAGATTACTACGCAACTAAGTAAGCAGGTTGATTGCAGCAAGAAAATAAAAGAACCGCCAGAAATGGCGGTTCTTTTATTTAAAGTTATTATTTTTTTTCAAGAATAGTTTGTTTCCACGGATAATCATCTTTTATTTCCCAACCGTCAATTTCGATAAGTCTTGTACAGGCGTGGCGTTTGTCGGAGATACTTACGTCTGGATTATCAAGGTTTCCATATTTGCATTGTTCCAACAGTTCTTCTCTTGTCATATTTTGATTGACTAGATGTGATGTAAAAAATTTAATTTTATTATTTATATTCCCAAGTGAAAATAGAAATGATGTGTTTCCGTCATATCTTTCTGCTCCGCAATATTTTAATTCTGTACAAAAGAAAAAAAAGATATTTGTAGTTCCTGATGCATAGGTTACAAAACCGCTTCCGTCTGCTAGTCCAATCTCATAATATGTTGTGCCAAGATGTTTTTTTGAAATGATTTTGAAATTTTTTGCAAGGTATTTGTCAAACCATTTCTCATATTCAGAACTATTTTTAATTGCACTTTGTGGAGGCATCCAATACTTGATATCCCCATAATCTTTTTCAGTTAGCTGAATAGCTTGCTGCATGGTAGTATAAAATTTTTTTAATTTTGTTGTCGTAACTATTTTTTTATATTTCCCTATAATTGCAGGAATTGTCATTGCTGCTACTATCCCAATTATACCTAATGTTATTAAGACTTCTGCTAAAGTAAATCCTTTTTTCAAAATATCCTCCTTGGATTTGCTATTTTTATTTTAATTATCACATATATTGCTAATTTTGTCAATATTTTGGTTATTTTTGAATAAATTAGCAATATTTTAGTATTTTGAAAATCTTCTTTAAATATAAAATTAAATAAAGGAGTATTATGAATACAAAAGAACTTCTCGGACTGAAAGTAAAAGAATTTAGAAAACAGCGTAAATTAACTCAGGAAAAATTAGCCGAGATTATTGGAGTAGATAACGGTTATATCAGTAAGCTTGAAGTCGGGCAAAATTTTCCGTCTATCAGCACATTAGAGAAAATTGCCGAGGCACTCGATGTCGAGTTGTATGCGTTGTTCCAATTTACTCAGGGGAAGGAAAAGGATTTTAGAAGCGAAATAATATCTATTTATGATTCCCTGAATAAAGAAAAACAATATACCCTCTATCGTGTTGCAAAAGCTATGGAATAAAGAATATATTGTTTTACTAAATTAATGATTATTTTTAATTATGTTAATTAGAATTTAAAAGGGTAATCGTCTTTAATCTCCCAACCGTCATACATGATTATGATTGAGCAGTATTGACCGCCACTATCGTTTTTCTTTGCTTCGTTCATAAAGAATTCTCTGTTGTATTTTTCCGGAGTATTAGCTGTAAATGCGTAAGGAAAAAACGCATATTGTTTTTTTATAGGATTGTAAAATAAAAAAGCAAACTTATTTACACAATTTTTGCGATTTTCTTTTTTTGTGGCTTTTGCATTAGTGTAGTAATTTACATGAATTAGCCCATTGTAATTGTCTATTGTATGGTTATTGTCGCTGCCTGTGTCTTCATCAATATCAGGTGTACTGGCAGCCCAATTTGTAAGTGACATAATACTGCCATCACTAAAAGAAACAAATAATAGTTCTTCACCCGTTTCGTCATCTCTATCAATCCATTTATTTGTGATTTTCAGATAAGGTTTTAAATATTTGTCAAACCACTTTTCCGTTTCAGCTCCGTTATGATGAGATGTAAATCCATCCCAATTTTCCATTGGGCCATTTTGAGCAATGGCTATATTGGTTGCTTGTGACATTACTGTATAAAATTTTTTCAATTTTGTTACGGTTTCAATTTTTTTGTATTTAGCAACCAGTGTCGGTAATGTCATGGCTGCAACAATGCCTATTATGCCTAATGTGATTAATACTTCTGCTAACGTAAATGCTTTTTTCTTATTCATAAACCCTCCATTTTGACTATTTTTCATTATATCATTTTTTTTTAATTAAATCATCGTGTCAGTTGGCGTTCGACTTGGTTTTGCTTTCGATATATAAATTTCTTTGTTAGTCTGCTATTAGTTTTACTGGTATATATCCAGTAAGATTATGTTATCATTTCCAGTAAAATTGTCAAATGGATGAAAATGAGTTGTACAAATTGTTAGGGCGAAGGATTAAATTTTTGCGTGAGGCTCAGCATTTAACCCAAGAAAAACTCGCAGAAAAATGCGGAATCAGCCTTGATTATCTTGGTAAAATTGAAGTTAATATTAACAAACCGGGATTAAAAACACTTATTAAAATTTCAAATTCATTGGATATCCCTATAAAATCATTATTTGAGTTTGATAACTAGTCTGGCTTGACATTTGTCTATGTCTTTTTTATTATGAAGAAACGAGGTGAGGCGACATGGCCAAGTGGTAAGGCAGGAGCCTGCAAAGCTCTTATCCCCCAGTTCGAATCTGGGTGTCGCCTTTTTTAATTTTAATCCCGTTAGATAATTGTTGTTTATAGCTTATTGACAAAAGATATATTATGATGTTAATATCTAAGTATGTTTAAAAGGTGTTGGTTATTAATTGTTGGTCTTTTGTTGTTTTGCTGTGTTCAAGCAAATGCAATGGATTTAAAGTTTACAGGTTTTGTAGCAGATCAAGCTGGCGTATTGTCCAATCAGAGTGTAAATGATATCAATATGATGCTTTGGGACTTACAAAAGAAGACAGGTTCTGATATTGCGGTTGTCACATTAAACTCTTTGAATGGTCGAGATGTAAATGATGTAGCAATACAAATCGGCAGAGAATATAAACTAGGGGATAAGGTTAAAAATAACGGTGTCGTATTTTTGACATCTGTTGGCGATAGAAAGATGAGTATTCAATTGGGAACAGGTTTAGAACGGACTTTGGGTGTTCCTGCAATTGAAAATATTCGTGATACTGATATTTTGCCTTATTATCGGAATTTACAATATGAAAAAGGTATTTTTAGAGGGGCTTATGCTTTAGCAAAGGCTGTGGCTGCTACAGAAAATGTGAGTGTAAAAACTTATGGTAATGTTCCTCCAAAATTGTCATCTTCCGGCAAAAAAGAAGATATTCCTTGGTGGGCTTGGCCATTCATTCTTTTAGGCGGATTATTTAAAAGACGCGGTCGATTTAATTCAGGAAGTTTTGGTGGCTTTGGCGGCGGTGGCGGCTTTGGCGGATGCGGATGTTCAGGAAGTTGGTAATTATGAAACATTTAGATGATTTTATTTCTAATTTGAAGAAAATTTTAGGTGACAATTTAGTTTCTGTTTTGATTTTTGGGTCACAGGCTTTTGTTGAACCTGAAAATTTGAAGTCAAATATTAATTTGATGATAGTAGTAGAACACTTATCTTCTGATGAATTGAAACAGATTTCAAAACCGGTTCAAAAGTGGGTAAAAGCAAAAAATCCTGTTCCTATAATTATGGGAAAAGCGGAATGGTATTCTTCATTTGATGTGTATGCTTTGGAATATTCTGATATTAAAGAAAAATATAGCTTACTTTATGGTGAGGATTTAACTAAAGATATAAATGTAGATAAGCATTATTTGCGTTTGCAGTGTGAATCTGAATTAAAAAATCTTTTCCTGAAATATAGAAATCATTATTTATTAAATATTAATTCAGATAGAGAAATGGAAAAGTTAGCAAATAATGTAATAAAAACTTTATTGGTAATATTCAGAGGTGTAATACGATTACATAACGAATTAGTACCGGAGGCTTCTGAATATGTGATATTGCAAGCTGCGAAGTTTATGGAATTTGATACCGAATTATTAATAAAAATGGCAAATGTCCGAGAAGGGAAGACTGATTATAAGCATAAAGAAATCAGAGCTATTTCTGATAGAATGGTGACAATTCTTCAGGATATTTTGCGGCAAGTTGATTTAATGCGGTTTTAAATCTTGACTACTAGCTGTTTTAATGATACATTTGATTTCACGAATATTATATCAAGCTATGATTAAGATTGTTTCTTAGAAAATATTTTGTAAGATTGATGAAGAAAAAACTTAGATGGTTTGAAGAATATTCAATAAATCAGGGCAATTGGCAAGGACTCCGCTTTTTGATTAAGTATCAATAAGGAGGAGGGAGGGTAGCGCAAGCTAGCAGCAAGCCCAAAATCATGAAAATTAAATAAAATAATATGGGCGATTGGCGCAGTTGGTAGCGCATCACATCGACATTGTGGGGGTCACGTGTTCGAGTCACGTATCGCCCAAATAAGGAGAGGTAATACCTCTCTTTTTTTATGCGTGACGAGAATACACAAGTAAAGTTTTGTCATTTCTAAAGTGTGAATGCGTTAATAGCGTAGGCTTGATTTGTTTTTGAATTTATTTTTAGAAAAATTTTATTATAATAAATAAAGTAATAATCATACCGATTGATATTGTAGAGGTTAACCCGACAAATATCCAGAAAATAGGAAGTTTATTTTTAGGGGTTGCCGTTTTCATTGTGTAAACTTGTTGTTTTTTAGCTTTTTTTGTTGATTGAGTTTTTTGTTTTTTTTCTTTTGTATTGTAAGTTTTATTTTTTTCTTCTATATATTTTTCAGAAAGCGTCTTTTTAGCTTTTTTCCCAGTAACTAAAAGTTCAGTATCAAAGCGAAATTTAAGAATATTTGAGTTTGCTCCGCAATTGTAAACTGAATAGTTAATAGCAACTTCAAATGCTCGTTGCAGACATTCAAGAGCTGTCATTCCATCGTGCTGTACTTTTACTGAGTGAACAGAAGTATTCCCGTTCTTTTTCAAGAAGTATAAATCATCGAGGAATTCTTTTTCTTGTTCTTCTCCTGTCGACATATCTTTTAGAGTTGCAAGCATGTCATCAAAAGTTGATTCGGTTGTTCTTGAGTCGCCTAGGACGTTTTTGCAAACATTTTCTCCAAAACGTCTTGTCTGGGTAATACATTGTTCAAAATATTCATCTCGATATAATTTTTCAGCTTCTGTAATAATCCAGTATAAATCTTTGTCGACAGCTTTTAGAAAATCAAAATTAGTATTCATAATAAGTTAATGGTACATTGCCGAAAATTCAATGTCAATAATGAAAAAGGCGGACATTAAAAATGTCCGCCTTTTTCTATTTTATTAATCTATGTTATTTAGAAATTCTTCCGGGAACAACAACGCCGCCTTTTAAATTCTTTTTATAGAATTCAACGTGTGGTTGAAGTACACTGTCAAGGACTTCCGGTAATTCTTTTCCTGTCATAACCGCTTCGACAATTTCTTGGTATACGGTTGCAAATGCTCTTAATTGAGTCATTGCACCGGCAGCTTCAGGAGTTAGCCCCATTTTTGAAGTTTCTACATCTTCTCTAAAGAATGCACCTGTAATCTCATAAGATTTAGTTAATGCTCCAATATATGCGTCAGCATTTTCTTTACAAACTCCGTTATCTACAGGTACTGTAAGTGCAAATACCAATTTGTTTGCAGGATTGAAGTGAGCTTCTGCACTGTGGTGCATTGCATCAGGTACTTTTGCAACTTGTTTTAGAGTGTCTTTTACTGATTCGTTTTGCATTTGAGCATGCCAGTATACTGTATTTTCAAACATTGAACCCATATATTGGTGAACAGATGCTTCAATACCGTTTAATTTAGCATCAGCCCAGAAAATACCTTCTTTTAATGCATCATTTACTTCTAAATCGTCAGATAAAGAGAGTGAAGAAACTTCTTGAGCTGCGTTTAATAATTTAGTCATATCTTCTTTAGAAAGACCTGCCCAAATAAGTGTGAATAGAGCGTGGTCATCAAAAGCTGAAAATCTTCCGCCAACATCATCATGGATATATAAATCACCAATCCAGCCTTCAGAAATTGAAGTTCTGCGAAGTTCACTTTTTTCAGAGTTAGCATCAGTTACTGCGATAAAGTGTTTTGCAGCAGATTTTTTAGCTTCTTCTTCTGATTGTCCTTTTGCTTTATATGCGTCTATTAACATTTGTTGAACTCTTAAGAAACCGTCTTTTGTTTCAAAGGTTGATCCTGATTTTGAAGCAATCATAAAGTTTGATTTTGTGACATCACCTAATCTGTATAAAAATCTTTCAAGACTGATTGAATCAACGTCTGAATAAAATTCAACAGAATCGTGACTTACATTGAGTCCGTTGATACCGAGCATATGTTCTACAGTGTGTTTAGAACCACCAATACCCATTACGCTAAGTTTTTTTGCTCCTGTTTGTTTTTTAAAGCTTTCAACCATAGCATATAGGTCATCAAGTCTTTTTAATTGTTCTTGAGGCAGGTTTACCCAGTTCAAAAAGTGACCTTTTTGGTTTGCTCTTTTGGAAAATTCTTTTACAAATTCAGATGTTTTTGAAGAATATTTAGAGAAATCAACACCTGAAAAAGTTGTTTTTACTGATGAGTTTTTAGTTAACATAGTTCTCTCCTTTTTTTGATAACCTGTTAACAATATTCTAATATAAAAATGCTTGATATGGAATTATTATTTACAAGAGGTTTTTCCATCCCACGATAAATCATCACAATGCAGATAATCCATATTTTCATTATAAATAACCCAGGCTGTGCACGATTCACATATCCCAAAACACTTTGTTGTGTTACAGTCGCCCGGGAATGCGATTCGGGTTTTATTTTCAGTAGACGTGATACTGTGAGTTTGTATTCCTGCAGGTATTACTTTATCTTTAGTTAGTACGAACGAGAACATATCTTTTCCTAACGTATTTGGTTTTTTATATCCGTTTATATCAACGATAACATCCGCATATACAAATCCAAGATTTTCAATTTCACCATTCATTTCAGTTGATGTATAGCCGTTTACCAAAACATTCATACCATCTGCGGTGATGAATTTAGAATATTTATTAGTATTATTCCAAGTGCCGGGAGAACGACCATCAATATAGTTATGTTTTTCAGCAAAACACTCACCAATATTGTACTCACAGATTTTTGTTGTTTTTATTTGTTTTGTTAGTTTCTCTACTACTAGTTTTGAACGTTCCTGCTGTGTCATGGATGTTTCATACCAAGTATCGACAGTACCATATTCAAGTTTTGCTTGTATATATGCTTGAGATAACATAGAGTAAAATTTTTTCAGAGCTGTGACGGTTGCTTTTTCTTGTTGTTTTTGCACAATTGCAGGAAGTGTTAATGATGCTACAACACCGATAATCCCTAATGTGATAAGTACTTCTGCAAGTGTAAAACCTTTTTTGTATTTTTTATCCATAATCCACCCATTATTTATTCTTACTAACTAGTAGTTTACTACTAGTTAGTAAGAGTATAGTCGCTTAATTAAATTTTGTCAAGCGGTTATAATTTCCTATATGAAAGATGACAGAAACAAACTATTTGCTCGAAATTTAAAGGCAGAACGATATAGAAAAGGGATTACGCAATCACAACTCGCTGAATTAGTTGATGTAAGTGAAAGTACTGTTAGTTTGCTTGAAAGAGGATTGCAGACTCCGTCGGTATTTCTGGTATATGATATTGCAAAAGTGCTTGAAATTGATATAAATGAATTATTAAAAAATATTCCTTAATGGATATATTGTATTGAGAATATCTTTGTGTAACTATTCTGGTTAGGGATTTATATTATGAGTATTGAAGAAGATTTACAAGATGTAAGAAATATGTGCGAATACTGTGATAAATGTTCACTATCCAAGACGAGAACAAATATTGTTTTTTCAGGCGGTATTCCTAATCATAAGATGATGTTAATCGGGGAAGCTCCAGGATATTATGAAGATCAAAAAGGTGAGCCGTTTGTTGGAAAAGCAGGTCAGCTTTTAGATAAAATTTTTGCATCAGTAGGACTTTCAAGAGAAAAAGATGTTTATATCTGCAATACTCTTAAATGTCGTCCGCCTAACAATAGAGATCCTCTTCCTGAAGAAAAAGAAGCCTGCTATCCTTATTTGGAAGCTCAAATTGAAATCCTTAAACCGCGTATTATACTTATTTGCGGAAAGGTTGCATTGGCGACTATGCTTAATTCTCCAATAGGGATTACAAAAGTACGGGGAAAATGGTTTGATGGCCCTTTTGGAAGTAAAATGATGCCGATTTTTCATCCGTCTTATCTTTTGAGAAATGATTCTCATGAAAAAGGCAGTCCAAAATGGCTTATGTGGCAGGATATTCAGGAAATTAAAAAAGCGTATGATGCTCTTGATTAAATTCCGTCCCAGTAACTTTCATCTGTGAGTGCACGTTGTGTGCAGGCTATTCCGTTCAGGGTATTCGTGGAGGTTTTGGAACAGTAATCTTCTGCTTTATAAGCGGTGCCATCAGCTCCCATCGGCAAAAGCTTTCCGTCTGTCATTAATTGAAATGTAAATAAATCCTGTCCCCAGATATTCGGTTTTTTCGTAATACTGTTGATGTCTATTGAGATAAATATCTTACCGGTACTGTAGTTTTCTATCATCACAAGCATACCGTTTTTTAGCACAAACTGTCCGTCATCCAACATTTTTGAACTTATTATATTAGAAGCTTTATTGTAAGTTTTGTATATTTGAATTTCCTGGTTCGTTACGCCATTATCAACTGTAACCGCTTTTCCTTTACCGCATAAAGGAGAGTTTGTTGTTCCTTGATCTCCGCCCCATTTACAATCTACAGGGTTATCAAAGTATTTGATGAATTCGTTTTTAAAAGTTCTGTAAGGATAGTTTGCAGGAATTACAGGGTAGCCATTATCGGCACTCATTCTCTGTAGTGCCTGCTGTAATAATGAATATCCTGTTTTTAAGCCGCTTTGAAGTTCTGCTCTTTTATTTTTTTGAATCAATGCCGGCAGTGTCATTGCAGCAACCACCCCTATAATTCCAAGCGTGATTAAAACTTCGGCAAGTGTAAAACCGTAGAGTTTTTTCATATTACCTCCTGTATAAAATGCAATTTAAAGAAGTTATTTCTGCATATTATATTAATATCTTTTGCGTATTATGTCAAGAAATTTATAAAAAACTGTATATTATATTATAACAGCAAAAGTAAATTTAAGTTTAAATTACAAATATGGAACTGAAAAAACAACTAGGAAAACGTATAAAAGAACTTCGCGAACAGAGAAATTTTTCGCAGGAATATATTGCAGAACAATTAGACATTCATCCTGCTAATTACTGGCGGATAGAAAACGGTGTTTCCTATCCAAAACCCGAGAATTTGGAAAAAATTTGTGAAATTTTGAAAGTTAATATTCAAGAGCTTTTTATATTTGATCATTTAAAAAATATTGAGGAAATTAAATTGGAACTACAAGATATTATCAATAGTGATGAATCTTTGACCCGTTTAATTTATAAATTTGTAAAAACTTTAAAAGACTAGCTTTTTGGGTTTTTAACTTTTAGAATATATAACACCGGAATGATTATTATACATAAAAGTGCAAGTACAGTGAAGGCATCAAAAAATGAGGCAAGTCTCGCTTGTTGCTGAAGTTGTCTGTATAACATTCCATCAGCTTTTCTTGCTGCAAGTACTGCAGGATAAAGATGGATAAATTTTGCTTTCAGTGCCATAAATTTGTATTGGAACATGGGGTTATGCGGTGAAAGGTTTCCTACTAAGTAGTTTTGGTGTACTTGAGATACTCTTGCAATGAATGTCGCAGAAGCTGAAGTTGCAATTGCTGTTATTATGTTTTTGAATAATGCATGTAATGCCGCAGCGTCAGCATTTTTACTTGCAGGTAATGTTTGAAATGATAGTGCTGTGATAGGTACGAATGCAGTAGGAACCCCTATACAAAGAAGTATGTTTGGTAAAATAACGCTTTCCATAGAAGATGTTGTATTCATTTGTGTGAGCATTAAAATTGACCCTGCCATTATTAACAAGCCGATTGCAGCTAAAATTCTTGCTTCGACAAATCTTGAAATTTCTCCGACGACGATTAAACCAATAAGGCATATAATAGCTCTGGGAAACATTGTAAGACCTGACATAGATGGGCTGTAGCCTAGTAGGCTTTGAATAAACATCGGAACTAATAATAGTGTCGAATAAAGCATTACATTAATGAAAGAGCTTGCAAAAGTTCCGAATAAAAAGTTTCTGTCCTTGAATACTCTTATATCTATTACAGGATATTTGTATTCTAATTCCCATACATAAAACAGCACAAATGAAAATATACAAACCCCAGTAGTCCAACAAATCCAAGGAGTATCAAACCAATTCCACTGCTGTCCTTTATCAAGTACAACTTGCATACAGCCCATTGCTACTACAATCGCACTGTAGCCGACTATGTCAAATTTTTTGTTATATTTAAGTTTTTCAGGTTTGTCGCTTTTTACAAAAAGTTTTATAAGCAGAAATGATAACATACATAGTGGTATATTAATTATAAAAATCCATTGCCAAGAATAGTTATCAGTAAGATAACCTCCCATAAAAGGTCCTGCAAGCGGAGAAAACATCGCAGCTACTCCAAACAATCCCATTGCAACTCCTCGCTGTTCAGGTGGAAATACTTCAAGTAAAATTGCTTGACAAAGCGGTAGTATGCAGCCGCTCCCTATACCTTGTACAATTCTTGCTGCAATTAGAGCTTGAAGATTCGGTGCAAGCAAGCATAACAGACACCCAAGACAAAAAATCCATATACTGTAATACATGAGAAGTTTTTTGCCGATTGTTCTTACTAAATAGCCTGTCACAGGAAGCATTAAGCCTCCGGAAATAATATAGCAGGTAATAACAGTATTTGCTTCATACTGGGTCGCACCGTAAAAACCTGCTATATGAGGCTGGCTTACGTTTGTTGCTGAGGAGGCTGCCAGTGCCAAAAATGATGGCAGCAAAACTGCAAGCGCAACTATATAGGGGTTTGTTTTCTTTTCTACGACTTCTTCCATTTTATTTAACCAATTTATTTATATTATTTTATTTATTTGACTTATTTGACTTTAACTTTTGGTACAACTGACATTCCAGGTACTATGTTGTAATTTGAAATATCTTCTTTGAATATGATTTTTACAGGTACACGTTGTACAATTTTAACATAGCTTCCAACTGCATTTTCAGGTGGAAATAGACTTGATTTTGCACCAGTTGCTCTTTGGATACTTTGCACTTCACCTTTAAATCTTTTATTAGGGTATGTGTCAATTTTTATTGATACCGGTTGTTTTTCTTTCATGTGTGTAAGCTGTATTTCTTTAAAGTTTGCTACAACCCACACTTCTTTAGGTACTATTTGCATTAGTGGTTGACCTACCTGCAGATAGTTTCCTTGTTCAACGCTTCTTGCTGAAATTTTTCCGCTTTGTGGTGCATAAATTTTTGTGTATTTAAGGTTTAATTTTGCTTGATCAACTTCTGCTTCAAGTCTTTGAATATTGGCATTCATTGATTCTGTTTTTGCCTGATTTGAAGCAAGTGCATGTTTTGCTGCTGCGGAACGTTCGTTTGCAGCTTTGTTATCCGCTTGAGATACTTCAAGTTTTGTTTTACTGTTTTCAAAATCTTGTTTTGAAACTATTCCGGCTTTATACATTTCCGTATATCTTTTATGGTCTTTTTGGGCAAAATTTAGTTTTGATTCTGTTGAAGATATGTCTTCAAACGATTGATTTACGTTAGCTTCACCTTTTGCAACTTCTTTTTCTGTTACGTTTAACTCAGCTTTTGCTTGAGCTAATTTAGCTTCAGCTTCTTTTAATTGAACTTCATAATCTGCAGGATCGATTTCTACAAGAAGATCTCCTGCTTGCACTTCATCATTATCGTCTACCAGTAATTTTATAGCAGGACCTGCTACTCGAGGTGCTACTGTAATTAACCTGCCTTCTACAAACGCATCATCTGTTGATTGGAAATATGTTGAATGAATTGCTGCAAATATACCTAAAAATATTAGTAATATCGCAGTTACAGTAGGTACAATGACTCTTTTTTTCTTATATTCAGGTCGGTTTTTTTTAGCTTTTTCTTTTCTTTGTTTAATTCTTTCTTTAGCTTTTATTTCGATTTTTTCTTTGTCAATTTCTTTAATTTCGTCATTATTAGGGGTGTTTTGTTGATTTTCTTCCATATTTCTTTCCTCTATATTCTATATTTGTATATTTAAATCTTCTTCCAAGTTTTCTTTAAATTTTTGTAAGACTTTAAGTGTAATTCTTAAATCTTCTTCCGGTACGCCTTCTATAGTTTTTTGCCATAATTCTAATGCTGTTGGAATTACTTTATTAAAAACTTGGCGTCCATCTTCTGTAATAAATATTTTATATATTTTTCTTTTATTTACATCTTGTTTTCTTGTGACGAGTCCCATTTTTTCAAGAATGTTTATTATTCTAGTAATATTTGGTCTGTCTTTTAATGTAATTGCACTAATTTGTCTTTGATACATTCCGTCATGGTCTATTAATGCAGCTAGGACTGTCATTTGTTCAGGCGTAATAGGATGTCCTTCTTGTGCAAATTTTTGTACGGCAATTGCTCGGGTCATTTTTCCGATTCTCACCAATTTCATTCCTATTCGGCTTTTTAATAATTCCAGTTGTTCCATGATTTTCTTTGTGTTATTATGATAACACAAAGAAAAGGAATGTGAAGCATGAAAATTTAATTTTTAAAATATTAATTACCCTGAGTTTGCTTGTAGTTACGTGTGTTCCGGCACAAGCAAAAAAAACATATTCTGTTAATGCAGATAAAATTGAGTTTATGAATCTTGATTGGTGGAAGCAATTCGGTGATGATAATCTTAATAAATACATGGTAAATGTGTACCAAAATAACAAAGATTTGAAAATTGCTACAGCATCTACTAAACAAGCCCAACAAGTTGTTAAAATGTCTTTTGCGGATCAACTGCCGCAATTGACATTTAATCCGCAAATCAGTCGTGAATTTACATCATCTGAAATTCATTTTGGTGATGTTATAATTCCCGATTATAATCAAAACAGATTTTTACTCCCTCTTACAATGACTTATGAAGCAGATATCTGGGGTGAAAATTATTTAAGAACAAAGAGTGTAAAACAAAGACTTGCCATGATAGAGCAGGATGAAAGAGCATCTTATATTATGATTTCAACTGCTATGGCTGCTAATTATTATAATTTAATCAAAGCTGATAAACTTATTCAAAACCAGAATAAGCTGGTGGAACTTCAGGAAGAAATGGTTAAATTAATTGAACAAAAATATGCCGGTGGCCTTTGTTCTATTAATGATGTTATATATGAAAAACAATTATTGACTCTTTTCAAAGAGGATTTGAATAATTTAAAAGAAAAACAAGATGTAATTGAAAATCAATTAAAAGTTATTTTAGGTGATAGAAATATTACTGAAATAGCAAGAAGTAATTATGAAAATATAAAGATTATAGATTTACCTTTGGATATAAGATCGGAGGCTATTCAAAATCGTCCTGATTTAATTAAGAGTGAATATTATATTAAAAAAATAGGTATAGACGTAAAAGTTGCACGTCGTGATTTCTTGCCAAAGTTTATTGTATTCGGTCAAGTAGGTTTTAACGCATATCATTTATCTGATATTTTCGGTTCTCATTCATTTTTATCTAATATCGGCGTACTTCCTTCATTGGATTTATTCACCGGTGGCAGAAAGATGGCGATGTTGAGATATAAAAGATATGAGTATGAAAAAGCTTTACAAATGTATGAAAAAACTATTTTGACATCTTTGCAGGAAGTAAACGATGCTCTGGTTAGTGCAAAGACTGCAAGAAATAATTTGCATACAAGTGCTGAAAGATATAAATTACAGGAAGAACAATTCGCTCTTGCTGATAAAAAGTTAAAAATCGGTGCAGCTTCAAATCTCGATATTATAAAAGCTCAAGAAGCTCTGATAATATCTGAAAAAGCAAATATTTCAAACAAAGTGGATTTGATAATTTCCGCAATAAACATATACAAATCTGTTGGCGGCGTTGATTATATGCAGTTTGAAGAAGCTATATAAAAATATAAAATGATGTAATCAAATAAGATATATTTGTAATAAAAAAGCCTCTCAATTATGAGAGGCTTTTTATGTATAAATCAATTTCTTCATCTGTATTCATTTCGGTCGTGGCAACCAGAATTTTATTATTATCTAGTTTCAGACCGCCTATTATGTTTTTAGATTTTAATTTCGCAAGGAATGCATCTGAATTATCAACTTCTATGACAAATTCATTAAAGAAGTTACTATTCAATGTCTTAATTCCTTTACTTGCAAGCTTTTGAGATAAATTATGAGCATTTTTAGCAGATAGATACCCTGCCTGACGGAAGCCTTTTTCTCCCATAAGACTAAGGTATAAATTAGCCCATAGTCCCATTAAAGCTTGGTTTGAACAGATATTACTTGTGGCTTTTTCACGTTTAATATGTTGTTCACGAGTCTGAATTGTCAGTGTAAATGCTTGGTTGCCGTCTTTGTCAACTGTACGTCCTGCAAGACGTCCCGGCATTTGCCGCATATATTTTTCTTTACAGGCAATTACTCCGGCATGAGGCCCGCCAAAACTTACCGGCATTCCAAGTGTCTGAATATCTGCAATTACAATATCAGCTTCTGTAGGTGCTTTTAGTATTGATAATGTTGAAATATCCACGCAAACTATAAGTAATGTATCAATAGTTTTTACTTCAGATATTTCACCGTAGAAATTCGGGTTTTGTATAAGAACGCAAGCATATTCAGAAGTATTTGAAGGTATTTTGTCAAACATCTCAACTTCAATGCCATTTGCCCAAGTATATGTTCTTATTACATCTAAATATTCAGGATTGAGCTTATCAGAAATAAGAACTTTATTTAATTTTTTTATTCTTACAGCCATAAGAATAGCTTCAGCACAGGCTGTTGCACCATCATAGACAGTTGCATTTGCTAAATCCATTCCTGTAAGTCTTGCAATCATCGTTTGAAATTCATACATTATTTGCAAAGTCCCCTGAGCGATTTCCGCCTGATAAGGAGTGTATGCTGTAAGAAATTCAAATCTGTTTGCAACTTGAGCTATTGCTGCAGGAATGAATTTATTATATATACCTCCGCCTAAAAAAATGATATAATCAGTTTTATTTTTCTTTGAGAGAGATTTAATTTTTCTTTGAGTTTCCATCTCGCTCAAAGGGTTTTCAAGGTTTAAATTTTCCATTCTTGCAGTTTGCGGAATTTGAGCAAATAAATCCTCAATTTTATTAAGCCCAATATTGCTGAGCATTTCTGCTCTTGTATTTTCATCGTGTACTAAAAAATTTTTCATTATTCCAATTCTTCTTTATAATCTTCGTATTCCAATAAATCATTTTGTTCAGCTTCATCGCCGGTTGCTTCAATTTTAACAAGCCATCCTTTTTCATAGCTGTCTTCGTTTAAAGTTTCAGGTGCATCAACTAGTGATTCATTAACTTCAATTACTTTACCGCTGATAGGCATATAGATTTCTGAGGCAGCTTTTACAGATTCTACAGTTGCAAAAGTTTCGCCTTTTTTGAATTCATTACCGGTTTCAGGCAATTCTAAAAACACGATATCTCCGAGTTGTTCTACTGCGTAATCTGTTAGACCTACAGTATAAGTGTCATCCTCATTTTTAAGAATGTATTCGTGAGATTTTGAACATAAAATTTTTTCTGTAATACTCATTTTATTCTCCTATTCTATTTTAATTTTGTTTCTTTTGTCGATAAAAGGTTTTTTAACGACTTCGGCATCATGTAATTTCTCCCTTATCATAACTTGAACAGTTGAACCTGTGCAAATATTTTTATCATTTTTTACATAAGCAAGGGCAATATTTGCGTTTAAAATTGGCGAAATGCCTCCGCTTGTAATAACTCCAACTTTTTCTCCGTCTTTATAAACTTCATATTCATGGCGAGCTATTGATTTATCAAGCATTTTTAAGCCTATTAATTTTTTCTCTGTTCCGTTTTGAATTTGGTTCATTATAACATCTTTACCGTTGTAATCTTCTTTTTTATCTTTTGGTACTGACCAAGAAAGTCCTGCTTCGATTGGAGTTGTGTTTTCATCTAAATCGTTTCCGTAAAGATGGAGAGCCGCTTCTAATCTAAGAGTATCTCTAGCACCTAAGCCTATTGGTTTTATTCCGAATTCTTTGCCATAATCAAGGATTTTATCCCACAATTCTTCGGAAAATTCATTTTCTACCAAAAGTTCATAACCGTCTTCTCCAGTGTAGCCTGTTCTTGAAATTAGAAGTTTTTTCCCGCAAATTGTAGCAGGTTTGATTGTGAATGATTCTTGGATAGTATCAAGTCCCATTTTTCTTAAAACAGCGTCAGCTTTTGGCCCTTGTACTGCAAGTAATGAATAATTGTGTGATTGGTTATCAATTTTTACGTCTAATCCTTTTTTATTTCTTACCATCCAGTTCAAATCTTCATCAATTCTTGCTGCGTTGCAAATTACTAAGTAATAATTAATTCCCAGTTTATAGATGATAAGGTCGTCAATAAGTCCGCCTTTTTTATTAGGTAATTGACAATATACAGCTTTTTCGTAAGCCAGTTTTGAAATATCTTGAGGTACAATTTTTTGTAAAAATGCTAAAGAGTCTTTTCCTGATACAAAAACTTCTCCCATGTGCGAAACATCAAATAATCCTACGTTTTCTCTTACTGTTTTGTGTTCCTCAATAATAGATGTATATTGTACAGGCATGTGCCATCCTGCAAAGTCTACCATTCTGGCTCCTAGCTGTACGTGTTTATCATGTAAATAAGTCTCTTTAGTCATAATCATCCCCCTTATGCGTTTATTTTCCTGTTTTTGACATTAAATGTCAAGCTTGAAAAATTAAATAAAATCTTTTATAATAAAAATAATAAATAAAGAAGGAGGACCGTATGCAAAAGACGCTAATAGATAGAATTTCGGGGGAGGGGGCTACCAACTAACAGTTAGAGTAAGCATTTACGACTTAGACCTCCGATTTGATAAAAAAGAGCTGAAAAGCAAGCCGTGCCAAAAGACACGGTGATTTGTGATGCAAAATTTTTAGAAATAGAGAATAAACAAACGGAGGATTTATGAAAAAGGAAAATGCTTTTACCTTAGCGGAAGTGCTAATAACATTAGGGATAATCGGAATAGTCGTTGCAATGACATTGCCAACATTAATTGCAAATCATAGAAAACAAGTAACCGTTACTAAACTAAAAAAGATTTATACTGTGATGAACCAAGCAATCAATATGTCTGTAGCAGAATATGGTGATGTAAAAAATTGGGCTGCAGATTGTGGTTCTAGTTCTAATACTACATGTACAACAGAAGAAGCTATGGAGTGGTTTAATAAATATATTGGGAAAAATTTGCAGATTATTAAAACAGAAAAAGATCCAAATGATGAAAAACGTTTTTTAGTATACTTTAAAGATGGTAGTATACTTGGTGTTTATCGTTATATTTTTGATATGGCATTTTACATTGATAGTAGTGCTTTGAAAAATATAAGAGCAGGTGTTAATTCTTTCAATTTTAATTTTAAGCCTGTGCTATTTGAAGATCAACTTCCTGAGTTAAATATCTATGCTCAAAAATCAACATTTGAACCTTATAGCTGGTCTTGGGATGGTACAAGAAATGGTTTAATCCATGCAAATAACGGTTATGGATGTGGTGAAAAACATAATGCATATTGTGCAAAGCTTATACAATATGAAGGGTGGCAAATACCAAAAGATTATCCGCTAAAATTCTAATATATTTATATAATGTTTTAAATAATATAAAATTGAGGCTGGCATCATAAATGCCAGCCTCAAAAAGTTTAGCTTTCCTGAATTTGTTTATATAATTCGATTTGTTTGGCCGAAATGTCTTTTGGTATTACAATTTTTATTTTGGCGTTCAAGTTTCCATATCCGCCGGATTTCAAAGGTAGACCTAAGTTTTTTAATCTTAACATTTGACCTGAAGATGTTTTTGGCGGGATTTTTATTCCGATATTTCCATGTAGGGTTTTTATTTCTTTTTTTGCACCTAAGACAGCTTCTGGTGGTGTAATTTCAATTTCTTTAGTCAGGTCAGTACCATCAATTTCATATTCTTTATCTTGAAAATGTATTATCAAATATAAATCTCCAGCTTGACCGTAGTTGTCTACTTTACCTTCTCCTTTTAGTCTTACTTTTTGTCCTTCTTTTACTTCAGGCGGGAGTTTTACTTTTATTGATTTGGTTACATTTTTAAATCCTGTTCCGCCACAAGCGGTGCAATATCCGCCTCCCGGTGGACATTGAGTACATCTTTCCATCTCTGAAAAATTAACACTTATTGGCTTTTGATTAAATACGTCTTTTGCTGTGATATTTAAAGTTTTTGTGATATCTAAATCTTCTTTAGGTGTCTGAGTTCTTCTGGTTCTTTGAGTACGTGCAGATTGTGCTTGTCCTCCAAAGTCAAAACCGCCAAAGTTCATTCCTTGAGCTCCTCTTGCAGCACCTCCGCCCATCATATCACCGAACAATGAGCTGAAAAAGTCAGAAAATCCGCCTAAATCTTCACCATTGAAAGTGTAACTTTGATATCCGCCATTACCACCGCCAAAATTGAAGTTTTCAAATCCTGGTGGCGGAGTATAACTTTGACCGCCCTGCCAGTTTGAGCCTAAGCTGTCATAGCGTTGTCTTTTGGCTTTATCACCTAATACTTCGTAAGCTTCGTTTATATCTTTAAATTTACTTTCTGCTTCTTTAGTTTTGTTTACATCGGGGTGAAATTTTCTTGCAAGCTTTCTGTAAGCTGATTTTATTTCTGCATCCGTTGCATCTCGTTTTACGCCTAATATCTCGTAGTAATCTTTATATTCCATAATAATCTCCTATTTATAATATAATATAAAATTTGTAAATAGTTGGAATAATTAATTATTTTTTAATTATACATAATGTTTGTTATTAGTGTGTTAATTTCTTTTTCTTTTTATTGCGAGTAAAAGAGAAAGAAATGAACATAGGGATATCATATATTATGTGTTAGTACATAATTTTGTTAATTGATATTTTTTTTGATTTGTTATAATATTAGTATATTAAAGGAGAGGGACTTATGGAGACTTTAGCAAAAAATGAAGGGTTAATTACAAAAATTATCGGTCCGGTTATTGACGTTGAGTTTCAAAGTGGTGAATTGCCGGAGATTTATACTGCATTACATATTACAAAAGATGACGGAACTTATGTTGTAGCGGAAGTTCAACAAATGCTTGGGTCAAACAAGGTAAGAACTGTAGCTATGGCTTCAACTGATGGCCTAAAACGCGGAATGAAAGTTTTAAATACCGGCGAACCTATTAAAATTCCTGTTGGAAAATCAATATTAGGCAGAATTTTAAATGTAGTAGGTGAGCCTGTGGATGAGTTAGGTCCTGTAGAGACTGATACTTATTTGCCGATTCACAGACAATCTCCAAGTCTTGTTGACCAGAATACAAATATAGAAATTCTTGAGACAGGTATTAAAGCAATCGACTTACTTCAACCTTATCAAAAAGGTGGTAAAATCGGTTTGTTCGGTGGTGCAGGTGTTGGTAAAACGGTTTTGATTATGGAGTTAATCCACAATATCGCACTTGAACATTCAGGAGTATCAGTTTTCGGTGGTGTAGGTGAAAGAACTCGTGAGGGTAATGACCTTTGGAACGAGATGAAAGAATCTAACGTTATCGATAAAGTTGCTTTGATTTACGGTCAGATGAATGAGCCGCCCGGAGCAAGAATGAGAGTCGGTCTTTCTGCTTTGACTGCTGCTGAATATTTTAGAGATTTTTCAAAACAGGATGTACTTTTATTCATTGATAATATATTCAGATTTACTCAAGCAGGTTCTGAAGTATCTGCACTATTAGGACGTATTCCTTCTGCAGTAGGTTATCAGCCAACATTAGCAAATGAAATGGGTGAATTACAAGAAAGAATTACATCTACCAAAGACGGTTCTATTACATCAGTTCAGGCAATTTACGTTCCTGCTGATGATTTGACTGACCCTGCACCAGCGACTACATTCTCTCACTTGGATGCGTCTACCGTATTATCAAGGAATATTGCTTCTTTGGGTATTTATCCTGCGGTTGACCCTCTTGAATCTAACTCAAGAGCCTTAGATCCTAATATTATCGGAGAAGAGCATTATAATGTTACTAGAAAAGTTCTTGAAATCCTTCAAAAGTATAAAGAGCTTCAAGATATTATCGCAATTTTGGGTATGGATGAGCTTTCAGAAGAAGATAAAGAAACTGTAAACCGTGCAAGAAAAATCCAAAGATTTTTATCGCAACCTTTCTTTGTTGCCGAACAGTTCTCAGGTTTTGCAGGTAAATATGTAAAACTTGAAGATACTATTAAAGGCTTTAAAGAAATTATTGAAGGTAAGCATGACGATCTTCCTGAACAGGCTTTCTATATGGTAGGTACTATTGAGGAAGCTGTTGAGAAAGCTAAAACTCTAAAAGCATAGAAGGTTTTAAAAGCGGGTTAGGTTTGGCTTTAAATTCAAACCAACCTGCTCTATATTAGAAGGTAAGTATTTATGCATTTAAAAATAATTACACATGAAAAAGTAGTTTTTGACGAAGATGTTGATTCAATCCAGACAAAAGGTGTCGATGGTGAATTTGGAATATTGAAAGGTCATGTGCCTATTATGTCTGCATTGGATATTGGAGTTACAAGAGTTACTCAAGGCGAAAAGTCAAAATGTTTTACGACTATGGGCGGGGTTTTCCAGTTCAAAGATGAGGAAGGTATTATTTTAACTAATACCGCTGAATCCGGCGATGAGATTGATGTTGCAAGAGCTAAAGAAGCCTTAAAACGAGCTCAGGCAAGACTTGCTGAACGTGATGCAGAAATTGATGCCAAAAGGGCTGAAGCTGCAGTCGCTCGTGCCATGGCTAGACTTAAAGCTACTTTGAATGAATAATGCTTTATTATTTATTTTAAAATTTCCAAGGGTAATCGTCTGGAACTTTCCAGCCGTTTTCTTGAATTAGTGCGGCACATGCGTGTCTATAGGATGCATCATTGTTAGAGCAACTTTGCATTTTAGCTTCATGAGTGCTGTTTGTAATATCAGGTTCAATTACTTGTTTATTAGGTTTGTAAACAAATAAAAAAGAGTTAATGCCATCAAATTTTCCATATTCACAATGTGAACTATTTACGCAATAAAAAATGTATAAAGCAGTAGCGTCTGTGCCTCCAGAGGATATTCTTAGATATGAGTTAAATGTGCTGCCATCATTAAAAACTGCTTTATAATAAGTTCCATTATATTCTTCTGTTTTTAATGTTTTAATGTATTTTGTAATGTTAATTTGAAACCATTTTTTTACGTATTCAGCATTTTTATTGTTTGTAAACTCAGATGTATCAAAACTAATTTCTCCATTTTCTGAAATTGATTGTTTTAGTGCTTGATTCATAACAGAATAAAATTTTGCAAGTTTTGTTTCGATTTCTTGTTTTCTGTATTTTTGTGTTAATTGCGGCAATGTAAGTGCTGCTACTATTCCTATTATTCCTTATGTAATTAATACTTCTGCAAGTGTAAATCCATGTTTTTTAAAATATGCATTCCTAGCCATATTTCCTCCGAAAAATTTGCCTATCTATCATTATTGTATATCTATTAAGCATAAAAATCAATATTTAATATGTCTATTAGTCTATTATTAATCTTCGATACTTTGATTATCATATTTCTAAAACGGAGGATAGATGGATTTAAAAAAAAAATTAGGCAAACGTATTCAGGAGCTTAGAAAGAATCAGGGTATAACTCAAGAAAAATTAGCAGAGCAAATAAGTATAGATATTACAAGTCTTAGCAAAATAGAAACCGGAAGAAATTATCCTCAGCCTGAAACTCTTGAAAAAATAGCATTAGCTTTGTCTGTTGATATTGAAGATTTGTTTAAATTTAAAAATAATCTAACTAAAGAGGATTATATCAAGTTAATTTATAAAAACATTGAGCTGTTAAAAAATAATGAAGAAAAATTGAAGTTTTTGTATATAGTTTCATCTTCTCTTGTTTAGAGTATAATTTTGTCTATGGAAAAGACATTTTGGAATATTTACAAGACTTTTTTTAAAGTTGGAACTCTGTTATTAGGCGGCGGGTATGTAATTTTACCCTTGCTTCAAAGTGAATTAGTAGAGAAGAAAAACTGGGCAAATCATGATGAGTTATGTGAATATTACGCACTAGGGCAAAGTGTTCCCGGTATTATAGCAGCTAATATGTCAATATTTGTCGGGTATAAGCTGTTGGGTCAAAAAGGTGCTTTCGCTGCTGCTGCTGGAATTATTTCGCCAGCTTTTCTTGCAATTGTATTGATTGCAAAAATACTTCAAGAATTGATTAAATATCAATTTATAAAAAGTATATTCTGGGGTGTCGGAATTGGTGTTGTAATCCTTGTAATTCTTGCGGTAAAAGAAATGTGGGGTAAAAGTGTTGTTGATAAATTTTCTTTAGCAATTTTTATTTCAGCATTTATTCTATCGGCATTTTTAAAGGTTTCACCTGCAATCATAATAATAGCTTCCGCTTTTGCCGGGATTATCTATAAGTTAAGACTAGTCAAACAAAAAGGGGATAACCAATGTTAATATATCTCCATTTGTGTTTTGAATTTTTTCGTATAGGTCTATTTTCTTTTGGCGGCGGGTATGCGACCTTACCTTTTTTGTACCATATAGCTGATACTTACCATTGGTACACTCCTCAGCAGTTGTCGGATATGATTGCGGTATCATCTATTACTCCGGGGCCGGTTGGGGTTAACGTTGCAACTTTTGCGGGGTTTTCTACTGCCGGAATTTTAGGTGCTTTGCTCGCTACGACATCTGTCATTTTGCCATCCTATGTGCTTGTAATTATTATTTCAAAGCTTTTGGAAAAATTTAAAACCAATAAAAAAGTTCAAGCTGCGATTTACGGTTTGAAACCTGCAGGATGTGGGTTATTATCTGCTGTTGCTTTAAATATTTTTAAAGACAATGTGACCGGTTTGTTTGGAGTTTTATTATTTTTGATATTATTGTTTATGAGTTTTCAACAAAAAAGAGATCCGTTATTTTATCTTGGAATATCTGCTATAGTCGGATTAATTGCAGGGCATTTTCATCTTTTTTAGTTGATAAAATCCTCGTAATGGTTTATAATAAATGTAATAGAAAAATATAACAAGCAGCAAGGAGGATGTATGCAAAAAACGCTAATAGATATAATTTCGGGGGGGGGGGCTACCGATTAACAGTTAGGACAAGCATTTCCGACTTAGACCTCCGATTTGATAAAAAAGAGCAGAAAAGCAAGCCGTGCCAAGTGACACGGTGATTTTTGATGTGAAAAATGTTAAAATAGAAAATAGTATATAAAAAGGAGGATTTATGAAAAAGAGAAATGCTTTTACCTTAGCTGAAGTGCTGATAACTTTAGG
>CASDPF010000014.1 GCA_949282215.1 uncultured bacterium
ACCCCAGATTGATGTCGCTTTTTCTATATATTCAGGATTATCTTTGTCTTGGTCTTCTACGTTCGCTACTCCGTATTTCTCCAAAAATTCTCCCATTGTCGCACTTTCCAAATAATTCGTTGCATCTAATTCCGATACCATTATTTGGCCATCCGTATTTATTATTCCGTATTGATTTTTTAATATCCCATACTGTGTCAGGCTTGTTCCTGTTAGTTTTTGTAATGTCTTATTCCCGTCTGCATCATATGTTGAAAACATTAATTCGGTCTCGCTTAAGGCATCCAAATACGCTGCACTCGCTTCGCTTGTCTTGCTCGCCAATGACATCTTTGCTGTCGTTATTGTCTGGGATCGCAGTTCATTGTCCGACAGCCGTGCTGTTATACTTAGTAATCTCGCTTGTGATGCACTTAAGCCCATAAATTTCCTTTTTGTCGACCTTTCCCGTAAATAAGTTACCACTACTTATATCGGTTAATGAAAGAAATATCTTTAAAATTTAATTAGTTTATTACAAATAATTTACAATCTAACTCTATGCAAACCTGATGATATTACAGCAACCATTATCCAGAATATAAACTGAATTTGAGGTCTAAAGAAAACTGTATCAACCATACCATGAACCATTAATGCTAAAATAGAAATTAGAGCAGACGCAACAAATATAACACATTTTATTTCAGAAGATTTTAAAATAAACCTTACAGACTCCTTGATTAGTACAATTAGAAAACCAAAAAATGCAACAAGAGCAAAAATACCGCTTTCAACAGCTGTTTCTAAAAATATGTTATATGCACTTAGAGCATCAAATCCCGTACGCATATATAATCCGTAAATCTCTCTGAAATTTTTATTACCAACGCCAATCCCTAGCAGCCAATTATCTTTAAACATTTGAATTGAAGACTGATATACATTAAATCTAAAAGAATTTGAAGAATCCTGACGCATAGCAAAAATTGACAACACTCTAGCTCTTAAAGAGGAAACAAATAAAATTGCCGACGTAAAAATTGCAAAACAAAAAGCTATAAATGACAAATAAATTTTCTTATAATTCTTCCACAAATACTTTGCCGACACAGCAAAAAATCCGGCAAAAATTACCAAACAGCCTAGATAAGAGCCTCTGCAGCCTGTCAAAAATAATGCAGCAACAGAAATCAAAGTTAAAAACAATGAAATTATTAAAGATTTTATTTTTTTCTCAACTGCGAAATAAGCACTAAGCCCAAACAAAGCCGGAAGTCCAGCTACAAAATATCCACCCAAAAGATTTGGATTGTATGGCTTCAAAGTTCCATACACACGAGTCATAACCTCTTCAGGATTTAAATTTGATACATCCTGCCAAGTAGAAATTTCTTCAACCTGAGCAAAATTTTGCAAAAAACCGATTACGCCTTCAAAACTTATGCATATCCCAATAGCAGCAAAAATATAAGGTATTTTATTTGTATTATTTTTTAAGTAATGAGCAACTGAAAGATAAAAACCTAAATAGGTAAAAGTCTTCATAAAACCCTTTAAGCTTAAAGCAAAAAGAGTTGAACCTGCAAGACTTATTATAACAATCATAAAGTAAGCCAATAGCCATAATTCAAAGGTATTCGGCTCTAATTTTTCACCCTTGCAGGTAATCAATTTGATAGCAGTTAAAAATATCGTAATTAATGCAATAAACCCGATTCCATCTGATGATAACACAACAGATGAAAAAATTACTGCTAAAACAGACATGAAAATCAGTTTGTCAATGCTCTGCAAAAACAAACTGTTTTCATAAAAATATTGCAATTTATTTTGAGTAAAATTTAATATATTATTGAATATCATCGCTATGATTCATAATTTCAGAATCTGCACTTACCTGCAAATTAGAAACTGTCCCGTTAAACTTATAATCTTTACCCTCCAATGTGATAGGAAGCCCGATTTTTATTTTATTACCACCAACCACAGCTCCGTCTTTGGTAATCTTTGCAACATCAGTTAAAGAAACTAATATATCATACACATTAGACTGAGAAGGATCTTCTACAACCAAAACTGTTTTATTATCGTTATTTGTGGAAGTAGTCAATCTTGGCAATACAACCTTTCTTTTTTCAGTCTTAACTGAAACTATTTCCAAGTCTGAATATGGCACATTTCTTATACTTATAAAAGTAGTATCACCTTTTTTTATAGGCAAATCCTGACCAGTATAAGTTATACCGCGGATAAATACATCAAAATTAATCTGAGATGTCGCTTCAATCTGTTTCGATGCGGTTTGTCTGAAATTCTTATAAGTAATAAAACCGACAATTAATGCTAAAACTATACCGATAAGAATAATAAAATCGACCGCTTTGAATTTTAATTTTTCCATAACATTCTCCTCTTAGAGTTTTTCAACAGCAGAAAGAAGATTTTCTACCGTAGTTGTTGCACAGCCGTATTGTCTTACGACAATACTTGCGGCAACATTTCCTATGATTGCGGCATAAGCCGGATCTGCACCTGTTGCAAGTGCTAATGTATACACTGCAGTAACCGTATCTCCGGCACCTGTAACATCAAAAACCTCTGACTTATTAAATACCGGAATCTTCGTATATTTTTTATCTGGCTCCGCTACAAACATTCCATCCGCCCCGCAGGTTATAAGGATAGCTTTTGCGAATGTTTTATATAGTAATTTATCACCTGCATGTTTTAAATCATCTTCCGATTCTATTGCAAAACCAACCGACTTTTGGGTATCTGGAAGATTTGGAGTCATAGATGTAACATCTTTATATTTTTCTAAATCTTTTTGTGCATCTACAACTATAACTTTGTCATAAATATTCGCCAACTCAATTGAGCGTTTTATTATCTTATCAGTTAAAGTCCCTATATGATAATCTGATAATATAATTGCATCATGCTCTGTTATAGCTTTTTCAATTTCTGCAAGAACTTTATTCTCAGTCTCAACAGAAATCTTTGAATTTGTCTGTCTGTCAACTCGTACAATCTGTTGAGTAATTGAGGTTGTAATAGAACCCGAAATACGTGTTTTTGTTGTAGTCTTTCTGGTTGGATCCTTTATAATATGCTCACAATTAATTCCCGCCTTTTCAAAAGTTTCTAAAAGCTGTCCTGCCTGATAATCATCCCCTATTACACCAATAACACTGACATTTCTTCCGTTTAAAGTTGCAACGTTATGAGCAGCATTAGATGCACCTCCAAGAATTAGTTTTGTATAAGTATGCTGTAAAATTAAAACAGGTGCCTCTCTCGAAATTCTCTCGGCATCCCCGTATATCATCTCATCAAGTGCCAAATCTCCAATTACAAGGACTTTTGGCTCAGCAAGCTTTTTAATATGATATATGAGTTTTTCTTTATCAATCTTCATAAGACTACTCTATATTTCAATGGTAACTTAACACAAACAAAATTTATAATCAAATCACATATGCCTGATTAACGGCACAAGAAGCTGATCTGCAATTTGGTCGCAACCTTCAAATTCTCTTACTCTCATCAATTCAGAAGCAGTTTTAAAGTCATAATCAATTTCTTTATGAGTAACAGTAAAAGCTCCATTATCAAAATCAATAATAGCATAACAAGCTTTTGGAACACCGGTCATTGGTCTTCCCACACTACCCACATTTACAACTGTTTGTTTTGTTAAAGTTTGGTACCCGCAAGGGACATGCGTATGTCCGCATAAAATTAAATCAGCAATTTCACCTTCTATCATTTCCTGAACTTCTGATAGTTTCATATTAGGTAAAATATCTTCGTTCATTCTTCTTGGAGAGCCATGCACTAAAAGAACGGATACACCTTCTACCATCATTTCTTTTCTCGGTGGTAAAGATTTTAAAAAATCCTTTTTATCCTGCTCTATAATATCATTATCATCAAGAAGAGCATTTGCCATAACAGGCATTTTTTGCTGTAATTTGTTATAGATATCCAAAGTAAAATCAGCAATCAGTTTATCTGTATTTCCTTGAATTATGGTCCAGTCATAGCCGTGCTCCATTATGTATGATAAAACCATTCTCGGTTGAGGCCCTGCCATAGCTAAATCACCTAAACACCAAATTTTATCACATTTCTCTTTGGAAATATCCATAATCACACTTTCTAAAGCTTGAAAATTTCCATGAATATCTGATATTACAGCAACTCTCATTATTCTATATCCTCTCTTTTCATATTTATATTTTTATTAATTAAAATTAAGCCCTACAAATTTTATTTGTGCTAACATGATTATATGATAAACAGAAGAAAATCAAAAGAAATTTCAATAGGAAATGTTAAAATAGGAAATAATAATCCTATCAGCGTTCAATCTATGTGTAACACTGACACAAGAGATATCTCAACGACTTGCAGACAAATAGATGAGCTTTCTGATAAAGGGTGTGAAATCGTAAGGCTAGCAGTCCTTAACTCTGAGGCTGCCGATGCAATAAAAGATATCGTTAAGAAAACTAATGTACCGCTTGTCGCTGATATTCATTTCGATTACAAACTTGCAATCAAATGTATAAATAACGGAATTAATGCACTCAGACTAAATCCGGGTAATATCGGAAAACGAGAGAATGTGGAAGCGGTTGTAAGACTTGCAAAACAGCAAAATATACCGATACGTATCGGCGTAAATGCAGGCTCGCTTGAAAAAGAACTGCAAGATATGGATATTCCGCTTGCTGAAAAAATGGTCTTGAGTGCAATGAAACATATTCAAATTCTCGAAGATTTAAATTTTGATTTGATAAAAGTTTCACTTAAATCCTCAGATGTTTTAACTACAATTGAGGCATACAGATCCATTGCAGAAAAAATCCCGTATCCGCTGCACTTAGGTGTAACAGAAGCAGGCACTTTAAGAGGTGGACTAATTAAGTCATCTGTCGGGTTAGGAACGCTTTTGGCCGAAGGAATAGGCGATACAATAAGAGTTTCACTTACTGAAAATCCAGTAGAAGAAGTAAGTGCCGGATTTGATATTTTAAAAAGTTTAAATTTAAGAGAAAGAGGAGTAAACTTTGTATCTTGTCCGACCTGCGGCAGAACGCAAATTGATTTAATTTCATTAGCTAAAAAAGTTGAAGAAAGATTTAAAGATTTACCTTATCCAATAACTATTGCGACAATGGGATGTGCTGTTAACGGACCGGGAGAGGCTAAACATGCAGATTTTGGTATCGCAGGCGGCGTAAATGAAGGTCTTGTTTTCAAAAAAGGTGAAATTGTTGCTAAAGTTCCTGAAAATATGCTTCTTGAAAAATTAGAAGAAATTATAAGAAAATCATACAAATAATCCATCCTTTTTTTATGTAAAGAAATTATAATATACTTGTAACTGTTCAAAAATGTATTATTATAATATATAATGAGGTGTATTATGAAAAAAAGTTTAGTTTTAAGTGCAATTATGTTAATGAGTGCCGTTCCGTCATTTGCAGGAGTCGACATCCATGAAACAACAAGTCCTCAATATTTATATAACGGGGGATATTCCAGTGAAGCAATTAAATTAATTCAATATAATAAAGCTTATTCAAATGGTGAAAACCTAAGAGCGGAAGAAGAAGCTAAAGCTAATAGTAAACCGTTTATATCTAAGTTTTTAGATTATCTTGATCCTAGCAGAGATGACGGAAGATTCTTTACCAGAGATTTAGAGTTATCAACTCCTAATTATGAAGATTTATAAGATTAAACTTGTTATAATTCTCTTTATTGCTTTCATAATCACCGTTACTTGCAATGTCCAAGCCTATGCATTGCAAAAGGGTTCTTTGGAATACTTGGAAAACAGATTCGATTATTCAACACTTAATCCTTCTGAGTTTATCCAACTGGGAGATAAATACTTTGAACAAGCTATTAATGAAACAAATAAAATAACCCGAAACCGTTTATTTAGATATGCAATGGGAAATTATTTTTTAAGTTCAAAAGCAGACCCGAAAAATGTTTATCCATATGTTCAATTGGGTAGAATTTATGACAAAATGAATATAAATACTCTTGCGAAAGAATCTTTTTACAAAGCAACAAACCTTGATTATTATAATCCTTATGCAAATTTCTATTTTGGAGAATATTATTACGACAGAAGAGACTACAATCGAGCTTTAAGGTATTATATAATTTCATACCAAAACGGATATGAAAATAATTTTGAGACAGCTGTAAAAATCGCAAATATTTATGAAAAACTCGGAGACCTTATAAATGCAAAAGATTTTTACAATAAATCAGCAGAACTTAATCCAGAAAAGGCAGCTGAATTTCAAAAAAAATTACAACAGATAGACAGTTTAAAATATGACGAATCCGAATATTATTATATCATTAGGGAGTAAAAATGAAGCTTAGTAAAATATTTACGGCAATAACATTATTTATAGTAACAGGGACGCAAATAGCATTAGCAGCAAATAATAATAACCTGCTAGAACCTTATACCTTAAAAAAGGGGGAGATTCTTTTTAATCAATCCAAACGAGCCGTAGATGCAGTAAATCCTACTCCTTATTCAAATAAAGCCGGCAGCTTTTTCCCTGGGGCAAGAGGCTCTAATCAACTTGTAATTTATACTCACGACTACGGAGAACGGACTCATACAAATGAATTCGGAACAGAAGCTATAATTGAAGGAAATACCGTTACAGACTTAAGCGGAGCTGATTCTTTTATACCAGAAAACGGTGCAGTAATAAGCGGACATGGCACCGCAAAAAATTGGATAACAGCAAATATAACTGTCGGGACAAAAATATATTATGATGAAATTTCAGGCGTAATTACCACATTCACAACCTCTGACAGTTTAATATTTGAAGCCCAGCATAAAATTACTGAAGCCAAAAATATGATTAGCTATTATAAAAGTAAAAATAAAGACTATGATATGACATCTCCTGAAGATTACATAAAAGATGCAGAATCATACTTAAAAAAAGCGGAAAAAAATCCGCAGGAAATACAAAAATATTCTCAATTAGCTATAAAATCAGCTAATGCTGCATTAAAAAGCGTTATACCATTTAAAAATACAGAATTCAAAGGAGTTTGGCTCAGACCAACCGAAACAAGCGAATCTGCAATTATTAATTCGGTTCGAAAAATTAAAAATTCAGGTATTGATAATGTCTTTATCGAAACTTATTTCCATGGGCGTACTATTTTCCCAAGCAAAACAATGGAAAAATATGGATTTATATCTCAAAATGAAAAATTCAACGGAATAGATCCACTTAAAATATGGATAAGGGAAGCACATAAAAATAATATCAAAGTACACATCTGGTTTGAGACATTCTATGTCGGAAATCAAAACCCGAATACTAATCCGCAAAATATACTTGCTGTAAAACCTGCCTGGGGAAACAGAACAAAGCAGTTTTATGAATCAGCTTCTGCTACTCCATCAGTATCAGAACATAACGGATATTTTATAGATCCGGCAAATCCTGAAGTTCAAAAGTTTCTGGAAGAATTACTTACCGAAATTATTACCACCTACAAACCGGATGGAATAAACTTAGATTACATAAGATATCCTCAAGCAGTCAGTAACGCTACTGTAAGCAACTGGGGATATACCGAATTTGCGAGAAGCGAATTCTATTCAAAATATGGAAAAGACCCTGTGAACATAGATAATAAAGATCCACTATGGCAACAGTGGGGTAATTATAGAAGACAAAAAATTAACGACTTTGTTGCCAAAATAGGTAAACTAGGACGAGCTAATAAAATATATGTTAGTGCTGTAATATTTCCAGATATCAAAGGAGCTTATTATTCAAAACTTCAAAACTGGCAATATTGGTCTGTAAACAACTTAATTGACGGATTTACTCCGCTATTTTTGACCTGCAATGCAAAAACTCTAAATTCAATGGTCACAGAAGTCTTGCAGCATAAAGCCGCGAATACGGATTTATTTGCCGGATTATTTGTAACTTTTATGGGCGGAAGCGAAGAAGATCTTATAAGAGAAATCCATGAGACCAGAAAGCTTGATATTAACGGAGTAATTTTATTTGACTTTGCACATTTAGACGATAAATATATAAACGCTATTTCTACAAGAGTATTCAGTTCAAAAACAAAAGACACAACAACCACAACATCAACATCTGCAACACTACCGAAAATTGATACAAAACAAGATGTTTATCAGAATATTCCAAAAACTCCTGCTCAGCCGACATTAACCCCATCTAAGAAAAAAGAAAAAGGCTGGTTCAAGTAATTTTATCTTTATGCTAACATCATATCTGGAATATGATTAGAGCTGAAGTAATTGAACTATCAAAAAATAAAAATACGATAATGTTTATAACTGCAATCTTTTTTATGTTAGGAATATTATCTTATTTTAATAACTGCGGGTTAATTTCATCAAGTATCATTACAATAATAGGAATACTTTTACTTTTAAAAAGAATTTTTTCTTATAAATATGTACTGTTCTGGGTATTTATTTTTTACTTTGGATTTTTCAGCACCTTCTATAGAATTAAAAATTCAGATGATCTATCTGGAATAGCTCCTGTAAAAGGTATCATAAGCGGGCAAATAGTATCTATTCCAAACAGTAATTCTCCAGATAAAACAAAATTTTTCTTCAAAATAAATGAAATTAATAACGAAAAGGTAAAAGGAAAAACTCTTGTTACATTAAATTCAGATAAAGGAGATTTTTCAAACTTAAATATAGGTAGCAGCTATGAAATTACAGGTAAACTGAATCTTCCATTCAAAGCTACAAACCCCTCGCAGTTTGATTATGCAAAATACTTAAGAAACTTTTCTACTTACACTACATTTTATGCAGATTTAGAAAATTGTAATGAAATAAAGAGCCAACTTACACTCAAATGGAAATTTTTACAAGGACTAAATAATATAAGGAACAGCATAATAAATACTCATGCCCGTTACTTAAAAAGTCCGAATTTAGAAATTCTTGGCGGTATAGTATTTGGTGATGACGCGGTTGCTCCTCCTGATTATATAAAAGATTATTTTGTTAATTCAGGGTTATTGCATATTTTAGCTGCATCAGGAATGAATGTAGCATTTATTTACGGATTTTGGTATTTTATATTGAGAAGATTTAGAGTCCCGTTTAAGATAACAGTAATAAGCGGGATGGGAGTTGTAATTCTTTATACACTGATGACAGGGCTTGGACCATCAGTTATAAGAGCAGCGTTGATGCTTCTTTTCATATTAGCCGGAAAATTAATCAATCGGGATGCTCACAGTATATCACTCCTGTCACTTGTTGCCGCATTAATGCTGTTATACAATCCTGCTTATATAAATGATGTCGGATTTCAATTATCATTCATTGTAACTTTCGGAATTTTAGTCAGTGCAAATCCTATTTTAGAAAAATTTAAGAATTCTAAATGTCCTGATTGGCTTACTGCGGGAATATTTATCCCAATAATTGCACAAATTTGGGTAGCACCTATCCAGATGTTTTATTTTAATACATTTTCAACATACTCCGTATTCGCTAACGTATCCATAATGCCGTTTTTAAGTGTAATAAGCTTCGGAGGTTTTGTAAGCTCTATCCTTGCGATATTCGGGCCTATCGGAAAATATATTTGTCTGTTTGCAGATTTTATTTTGAAATATTTCCTTGATGCCCTTGTATTAATTTCAAAGTTCTATTCAAATCTTCCTCACTCACTGCTAACAACAACTCATCCTCATATATCACAAATTATTTTGTATTATGCGATAGTACTTTTTGTTACTCTTATGCTCAAAAAAGGTTTTACCAGAAAAGGAATTATACTTGCAATAATACTATCTTTGATATTATTAATCACAACAATTCAAATCCCGAATAAAAAACTTGAAATAATAACCTTTGACGTTCAAAATGCAGACGCATTCCTTATAAAAACGCCGCAAAATAAATATTTTATAATTGATACAGGCAAAGCACCATATAAGGGAGGCTCAACACAAGCAAGGATTATAATTCTAAAATATCTAAAGGATAGGGGAATTAAAAATATAGAAGGAATGATATTAACTCATTTTGACAGCGACCATTCAGGCGGTGCCATTGATTTGATGAAAAATCTAAATATAAAAAACGTCTATCTAACATCACTTAATGATAACTCTTTTACATCTAAAAATATCTATAAAACACTAAAGGAAAGAAAAATAAATACAAATATAGCCCAAAACAACAAAGAAATATACAAAGAAAATAATCTTCAAATAAAAACCCTAAAAATAAACGACAAAAATGAAAATGAAAGTTCTATAATAACGCTTATTTCTTATAAAGATTTTGAAACCCTTTTTATGGGTGATGCAGGGGTGAAAGCTTTTAACGAATTAATCAGCTATATACCGAAAAAAATAGAAGTTCTAAAAGTCGGACATCATGGTGCGAAAGGGATTATTGATAATAAAATGGAAGCATACCTGAACCCAGAGGTTTCAATAATATCAACAGGAACAAACTATTTCGGACATCCATCAAAAGGAACACTTGACATGTTAAGAAAAAGCTCAATATATAGAACTGATAAAAACAATTCAATAAAAATCTCCACAGACGGGAATTTATCAAAAATCTATACATTTAACAGAACAAAACACAAATATGAATTAAATAAAACTATTCAAAACCGAGTTCACGAGCCTTAGCAAAAACCTTTTCCGCTTCGATTTTCTTACCTAAGTTACTCAACGCAACACTTTTATAATAATAAGCATTAGCACAATCCCTATCGAGCATTATCGCTTTATTTGCAAACTCTAATGCTGAGAAATTTTCCTGCTTATCCAGAAATACTCCTGTAATCCCTAAATAATTATACACATCAGTAGGGTCTAATTCTATTGCTTCAAAATAATCATCAATAGCTTCATCGAACTTTCCGAGATTATGCAACGCCCAAGCTTTTCTGTAATGAGAATAAGCATAGTCTTTATTTACCATTATAGCCTTATTTGCAAAAAGTATAGATTTTTTGAATTCCGAAAGCTTTGAATAGCAATAAGAAATATTTGCATACGCATCGACAAAGGAATCATCACACTCAATACATTTTTGATAAGTTTCGATAGATTCTTTATACTTTTCAAGTTCCTGCAATGCCCAAGCTTTTCTAAAATAAGAATAAGCATTATCTTTATCTAATAACAACGCTCTATTAGCATATTCAAGAGATAGTTCAATTTTTCCGATCTTCGAATAACTGTAAGATAAAGAATGATAATAATCGACATCATCAGGCTCTAATTCAACACTTTTTTTGAAAGCTTCTGCAGCAACATCAAATCTTTCGACAGAAAGCATAATATTTCCCTTACGGTAATAGGAATAAGCAGATTTATCATTCAATTCAATAGCTAAATCCGCATAACTGTCTGCAAGCTTGTAATCACCTAATTTTGAATAGCAATATGAAATATTCAATAATAAATTGTCATCATATCTATCAAATTTTAACGCTTTTTTATAAAAAATAAGGGCATTATCAAAATCATCTTTATCATCATAAACATTAGCCATAAGCTCATAAAGATATTCAGTAGCCGCAGTCGTATAATCAGCAAAACGGAGATATCTTAATGCTTTGTTATATTCTCCTCTTTTTTTAGCAGTAAGAGCTAAAAACTTTAATACCTGTTGTTTATCGTCAGTTTTTCTATATAATTCGTGAGAAAATCTATCAGCCTCATCATATCGTTCTAAATATATTAAACACTGAATTCTGCGTTCAAGTAAATCAACACTTTCCTGAATAGAAATACATTTTTCCAAATATTCTAAAGCTGGTTCAGCATCATTTAACTCTGCATAACACTCCATCATCTTAAAATAAAGATTATACTTATCCTTATAATTTTGAGCTTTTTGGAAGCATTCTAAAGCTTTTTCATAATCAGACGGATCAATCGCATAAAAAGTGAACCCGAGATTATAATAAAATTCAGGAGAAATACTTTCATTTTCAAGCAATTTTTGAAGATAATATTCTGCTTTTTCATCTAAGCCGGTATAATTGAATAATAAAACTAAAAAAGTCTGAATCAGCCAATCATCTCCACCTAAAGCTTCGGCAATAGCGGTATTTTTAACTACATCTTTTTTCTTACCTAGTCTGCCATTTATAAATGCAAGTCTTACATAGCCATAGGCATAATTAGGGCTAAGCTTAACGGCTTTTTTAGCGTATTTCAAAGCTTTTTTATCATCCCCTGAAAAAACATAAGCCTTAGATAAATACACACACTGCTCCGCTGATAAATGCTTTTCTTTTTCAAGCATCTTAACAACATTTTCAGCTGTAGCCGCATTTATGAATATTTTTGCATCTTCATATTTTGTATAAAAGTTATCGTACATTCTAACCTGTTCTTTTACACGTCTTGAAAAACAAAACATGTAAACATATCTAACCTTATTACAAGAAATAATACGGTCAGGATAGAATTAAACTTTAGGGATTTTTGAAAAAAATTTACATAAGTTTAAAACTTTTATACAAGAACTTCGTTTTCTTTATCTTCAAGAGCAGTCGCAATCTCATCAAGGATTAACTGAGCAGCAGCAATCCTGTTATCAGCAGTAGTAATAGGTCTGCCGATTACCATATAATCAACTCCTGATAAAATAGCACTGCGAGGAGTATCAACTCTTACCTGATCATTAACCGAAGCCCAAGTAGGACGAGTCGCAGGACATACAATAATAAAATCTTTATCAGGAATTTGCTGTCTTATGCGTTTTGCTTCATCAGCACTTGCAACGACGCCATCTAAACCGGAGTCATAAGCAACTTGTGCCAGTTGAGATACATAATCCTCAATATTTTTATCAACACAAAGCTCTTCAGTAAGCGTTCTTTGTCCAAAACTTGATAAAAGAGTTACCCCGAGAATAATCGGAGGCTCTTTGTCCAATCTTTTACAACAAGCATTCACGGCTTTCACAGTGCCTGAAATCATTTTAGAACCGCCCTGAATATGGATATTAAAGAAATGAATATTATTTTTTACAAGGTTAATACAAGCCTTTTGAACGGTATTTGGAATATCATGAAATTTGCTGTCATAATAGCATCTTCCGCCCAATTCTTCAATAAGACGTACGGCTTCAAACCCGTAAGTTACAATTAAAGGCAAACCGATTTTAAAATATCCGACATAATCCTTTAATTCCAACACAAGCTCTTTTACTTCTTCCAGCGTATCAACATCAAGAGCCAAGATGATTCTGTCCTTTGGACATTGAGGTCTTATCATATCTATATTCCACCTTTATAACAGATACATTTTACTACTAAAATAAATAAAATCAATAGTCAACAGAAGTTGTATCAGAGAGTTATTCCAGAGTAATCCTGTAGCACTGTAATCTTTCCAAAAGACTTGAGCAAGACGGGAATAGTGTTTATCACATAGGATTTGAGGAATGCTTCAACTAATCTTGCATAATTTTGCTATAATCGGGCTAAGTGATGATAAAACAGTCGTTCCAGTGTGTTGGTGCGGCTCCGCTAAATTAAAGCAGTGCGGGGGATAGGTTGGTGGCACAAAGCATTTTTCAAGCTAAACGATACTAGATTATTGCGGTATTTCTCTATAATCGGGCTTAGTGATAATAAAAATCCCGTTCCAGTGTGTTGGTGTGGCTCAGCGAAATTAAAGCAGTGCGGGGGATAGGTTGGTAGCACAAAGCATTTTCAAGCTTAACGATACTAAGATTATTGCGGTATTTCTCTATAATCGGGCTTAGTGATAATAAAAATCCCGTTCCAGTGTGTTGGTGTGGCTCAGCTAAATTAAAGCAGTGCGGGGGATAGGTTGGTGGCACAAAGCATTTTCAAGCTAAACGATACTAAGATTATTGCGGTATTTCTCTATAATCGTGCTTAGTGATAACAAAAATCCCGTTCCAGAGTGTTGATGTGGCTCAGCCACAAAAAAAAGAGACTTTTGGTAAAAAGTCTCATAACAAAAAGATTCATTTAGATTTTACTTTATAGAAAAGTAAACTTTGAGTATAGCGGTCATTTCGCTAAATCAGAAATGTTCCACTATTTGCCTGCACCATATAGAACAGCTTCAGCAGCAGCAGTAGCAGGAAGAACTGTTTGGTCATACATAATTACAGGATAGATATCTGTAGGGTTAGAAACTTTACAGTCTCCAGTTGTAGGACCTTTGAATGGATCAGTTTGACCATCACAATTAACAACTTTGTTAGGATTTTTTTCACCATTAACATCTATTACACCAAAACAGTAACCAGTTTTTGCATCAGTACCTTTATTATTTATTTTATTATTTGCATCAATTTTATCAGTTGCATTACCTTCTGTACATTGAGATGAATTTGTTGCAAATGTAAAAGTAATACCATCATTAAAATACAATGTATAATTATTTGAGTCACCAAACTTTACATTAGTTGAATTACTTGCGGTATATGCATTGCCACCTGTCTTAACAACGTTCATACGATTGTTAAACAAGTTGTACAGTGACGCATTGTCATTTGTAGTTGTAGAAGTTGTTTGAGACAAGTCATAGTCATCAAGAGCAACGTTCAATACAACAGCTTGGGACAATACAGACAGAGCTTTTTTGTAAGCTGTTTTGTATTGAGCACCGTTAGTTGAATTCATCAATGTAGGCATTGTCATAGCGGCAACTACCCCGATAATACCTAGCGTAATCAAGACTTCCGCTAAGGTAAAAGCATTTTTAAAACTTTTCATTTATGTACCTCCATTATAATAGTTCCATTTATATAATACCATATACATATCATTTTGTCAATATAAATGATATGTATATCATAAATAAGACTAAATATCAACTATATACTGTACAAGTGAGGGAACATTGTGGATAAGGTACTCTTAGGCAAAAAGCTAAAACAAATAAGGATTTCCAGAGGGATTTCACAGGAACAGCTGTCAGAGATGATATATTTATCACCAAGACAAATGAGTATCATTGAAACAGGTAATTCTTATCCTTCTTTGGACACTTTTGTAAGAATTGCCGAAAAATTAGAATTTGATATTAACGACTTTTTTAACGTAAACATAAAAACGCAGGATGAAACCCGACAAAAAGTTATCGAACAGGTAAAAACACTCGATAAAAAGCACTTAGACCTTGTAAGTGACATCATTAGTGCTATTGAAAAAAATTCATAGCACATATAGCAAATTCAAATTACTTCCTAATCAATAGTTTCATCGTCTTTTAAATCATCCGGAAGTTCCGGAATTTGTTTAGATACAACCCCGCCGAGTTTTTCTATACGTTTAATTTGGTTTAGGATATTACCGTTGCCCTGAAGTTTTTTCAAAGCAGTATCCATAGTTGATCTTGCTTTCAATAAATCAGAAAGCAGATTAGCAAACTTGTCAAGCATAGCAGAACATAGTCTTGAGATTTCGATTGCATTTTTATTTTGTCTGTCGACTACGTGGAATGAATTAATAATTTTCAATGCAGCGAGCAAAGTTGAGGGAGATACCGGCATAACTTTATTTTGCCAAGCATAATCCCAGAGCTTGCAATCTTCACAAAAAATCATCGAATAACAACTCTCAATAGGAATAAACATTAAAACATAGTCAGGAGATGAGTCCTCTATTGAATAATCACGTTTGGCAAGCCCAGTAATATGAGCTTTGGTAGAGTCAAAAAACTGACGCAGATGAATTTCTTTTTCGTCATCACTTTCAGAATTAACATAAGCATCCCAAGAAGAAAGAGAGGTTTTGGCATCAATAAAAACATTTCTGCCTTCAGGAAGAAATACCGTGGCATCAGGTCGTCCTTCACCTGTCCCGAATTGGATTTTATATTCTTCATCTTTCCTAAGCCCCGAAGCCTCCAGAACCCTTTCTAAAACAATTTCGCCCCAATGACCTTGTCTTCTGTTATCTGAACGCATTACATTCACAAGAGAGGTTGTATCTTGAGAAATTCTATTTCCTGCCTCAAGGAAATTTTTGATATTCATATCAAAACGGGTAAATTTCTCTGCCTCAAGTTTAAAATTCTCCTCAGACCTTTTTTCAAAGTCCTCAATCTTTTCTTTAAACCTTTTATAAAACTCGTCAAGTTTTTCACGATTTTGCTCGCTTAATTCTTTAGAACCGTCTTTCAAAAGAGAGTTTGCAGTATTTTCAAAAGAAAGCTTCATTTGCTCAATCATAGCTTCCCTTGAGGAAAGCTCACTTTTACGGCTGATAAAAAACGGTATATAAACTGCAATAGCTCCAATTACAAACCCTAATATAAATATCATAATTTCCATAAATTCACGCTCTCCATATATCCCATACAACAGATTGATTATACATATTAATATACCACAACAAAATTAGACTAAAAGGATTAGCGAGAAAAAATCAATCCAAAAAATCAATCATGCCCCAAAGCATGGTCTAGAGCATGGTTGAGGGATTATCTCAATCCATGGATGTAAATCAATAATTCATGCTTTACAACCAAAAACATCAATCAAGGCATGGATGAAGCCACCCCTCTAAAAGTTGTAGTATATAAACTGTAGAGGAAAGCAACTAATAAAGTTTAAAGGGGAATAAGATGAGAGAGTTCAAGAGAAAAGCAAGAGTTTTACTAATTGATGACAATGCAGATCACTTAAGAGGTGTAAAAGAATTAATCAGCCTTGAAACAAATTACGACATTGTAGGTACAACTACAAGTGCTAATATGGGGATTAATCTGGTAAAAAAATATCAGCCTGATTTGGTTTTAATGGATATTAATATGCCGGAAAAAGACGGTCTGCAAGCTATTCAAGAAATCGAAAAACTTGAACTCGGTACAAGAATTATTGCATTAAGCGGATATGATGATGCAGATTTAATTTTTAGAGCTATGAAAATAGGAGCTAAGGGATATGTGTTAAAGACAATGGCTTCAGCTCAATTAATTTATGCTATTGATGAGGTATTGAGCGGAAAAGTTTACTTACCATCTGCACTTTCTTCAAGATTCTTTGAATACTTCCAACGCACATTCAAAGAAGAAACTTCAAGCCAAAACGAAGAAAACCTATTAAACTACCTGACTTCTCGTGAAGAAGAAGTGCTTGATTTACTCACACAAGGTAATAACTACAAGGCTATTGCAGGAAAATTATTTATATCAGAAACTACAGTAAAAACTCACGTAAATAATATTTTCCAAAAATTACAAGTAAACGACAGAACCCAAGCTGTATTATATGCCTTGAACAACGGCTTTGCAAATAAAGTCCGTGCTAAAATCTCAGCTTAATAAATTTTACAATAAAACCAAAAGGGTTCAGCAATTACTGAGCCCTTTTTATTTATAAAAAGAAAGTGAATAAAATGCCATCAGAAATAATCAAAGAACAATCCCGCTGCATTGCACATGAAATCAGAAATCAGGTTTCCATTTGCGATGTATATTGCGAAATAATCAAAAAACAACTCAGTAAAAACGGAATACAAAATGACTCTGTAGAAAAAGCTCTGGAATGTATCCAAAAATCCGTTAAAATGATAAATAATTCGCTTATCGACCTGAAAACACTTGATAATATTAAACAATCAATCTGTTATGTAAATGATTTAATAGATGAAAGTATTAACTTAGGAAAAGTCTACATCCAAGATAGGCAAATTCAAATAAATTCAAACCTGAAAGAAAATGTCCAAATATATGTTGATGAAAATAAATTCCTCGGATGTTTAATAAATTTAATAAAAAACGCTATAGAAGCAATAGATACAAAAGGTGAAATAACAATATCAACAGAAATTACGAGTAAAAAATGTATAATCAAAATTTCAAACAATGGTAAACCTATATCCCCATCAGCACAAAAAGAGCTATTTAATGAGGGTTTTACAACAAAAAAAACAGGGAGCGGGCTAGGGTTATACATCTGCAAAAACAATTTAGAACAGCAAGACGCAACACTTTCCCTGATAAAATCAACACAGCAAAAAACCGAATTTGAAATTCAAGTTCCAATATTTAAATAATAAAAAAGACCGCTAATGCGGTCTTTTTTACAACCCTTATTCAGCATCTGCATGAGGTGCAGGCGGCGGAAGTTCAGGTTTTTTATCTCCAGCCGGCGGAGGTCCAAATGGAGGTCTTAATGAATTGCCGTGATGTTTTTTGAATTCTTTTTCAAACTTTTTACGGCCTTCTTCTTTCATTTTTTTCAATTCTTTCAACTGTTTTTTAGTAAGAATTGATTCGAATTCCTGCATGTTTTTCATACGAATTTCATGAGCCTGCTTTTTCAATTCTTTGATTTCTGCTGTTAACTTATCAATTTTTTCCTTTTGCATTTGAGTTGAAATTCTTGATAATTTGACAACTTCAATTTCTTGACGTTTTTGCTTAATTGCCTCAATGATAGGCTTCATTTCTTCATGACCCTTCATTCTGATTTCTTTTGCTTTTGCTTTTTGTTCGTCAGTAAGCTTTAGGCGTTTTTCAAAAGCAGCTTTCTTTGCATCCGTTTTTTTAGGCGGTCTTTGCATTTCCGGTGGTGCAGGTCTTTCTACACTTTCGGCAGGTTTAGCAGCTTCTACTGTAGGCATATCTGCCGCAAAACATTGAGTAGATACTCCAAATGCCAATAAACTTGCTAAAATTAAAGTTTTTTTCATAAGTTTTTCCTTTCTGTGTTATAGCCTGCTTTAGGCCTTATAATAAATCTTCTAACTGATTGGCTAATTCTTTCTTAGCGTTATAAATTCTTGATTTTATCGTGCCGATGGGACACTTGAATTTTTCTGCACATTCTTCATAAGTATACCCATATATTTCTGAATATATAATCACATCCCGAAATTTCGGTTTTAAATTATTTATAGCTTCCATAATTCTCTTTTTTCGGTCATTTTTTATAACCCTTAATTCCGGAGACGCTTTTGTGTCTTTTAAAGTTTCAAAAGTATTATCATCTTCTTCAATCAACTGTTCATGCTTTTTCACAGCTGATTTTAGATAATCTTTAGAAACATTTTTGGCAATAGTTACTACCCAACTTTTTAAACTACCTTTCTCTTTATACTTATCAGAATTTTTCCAAACTTTAAGATAAACCTCCTGTTCCAAATCCTCGTTATCTTCGCCTGAAATCATTCTGATAATATTTTTCACATTCGCTCTATTCTTCTCAATTATTTCTTTTAAATTCATTCATCCACCATAATTAGTCCGTATGAATCCACAGGGAATCCATAATCTTCAATACTGAGGACCTGTCCGTATCTGATAATATCCGCGACATCAGTATTCAAATTAACTATTCCAAGAGTAACACCACTAAACAAAATTGCACAGGCTGCACAGGCTATTTTTAGCCTTGCCGAAGTTTTACGATTTTTTAGATATTCCGGTTTTACTTCCTGTATCAAAGCTGAAACCTTATCCATAACCTCTTGTTCCTTGCGGCAATCTTCACACTCTAGCAAGTGCTGTTTTAAAGTTTCCTCATCGGAAAATGTAAATAAAGCTTCGTATTTATCACATCTTTTACTCATTTTTTTTAACCTCTATATTATTATAACGAAATTAAAATAAAAATTGTTCATTTTTCTTTATGAAATGTTGAAAAAAATTTTTTTTGGTTTTAATATGTGCAGGTCGAAATATGATTTGTTAATTAATTAACCGGACAAAATGGGATTTCAAAACTTTTTAAGAAATGTATGCTCCAAACTGGGGGAAAATAATAAACCAACCTATGCAGTTGTTGCTATCGCAGCGGTAAAAGGGATTTGCCGTCCGACATTTACAATGATGGATAAAACCGAAAAACCCGAGACTAAAAAATATACTGCTTTAAGAGAAGGTCTTACAGAACTTATCGCAATTCCTGTATATATAGGATGCGGATATTTAGCTGGGAAATGCTCACCAATTTTTACCAAAAATGTAAAAAAAGAAGATTTTTTAACAAACAAAGTAAAACAAGACATTGCTAATGGGGTTAGTAATGAGAAAATAACCAAAGCTATCAGCAATGCGGAAAAACAACTTGAAAAATATAAAATAAGAGCAACAAACAATTTAAGATTTATAGGTGTTTGTGCAGCAGCATTAGTTGCAATCCCTGCATTATGTTCTATAACAATCAAACCTGTTATGTCTAAAATTTTAAAAATGCCAAAAGAAAATACTGAAGATAACAATTTAAAACAGCAAGTTATGCAACAACCGCAGCAAATAACAAATTATACAAAGCCTGCAGTCAAACTTAAAACATATATAACTGCACCGCAAACAGGAATGAAAGTAGGTGGCGTATGATAGGACCTATTACAAGTGCACTTACAAGCTCAGGTATAACAAATCTTGTTCAAAGTACAAGTTCTTCTGTTACAACAGAAACTCTACTAAAAGCAATCGGAAGGCCAGGATTTATTCTAATTGATAATGATATCTCACCTGATACTAAAAAGTATGCAGCAGCAAAAGAATTCTTATATCAGGCAACATGTTTGCTTGTATATATGGCTTTGGTAATTCCTGTATTTAAAAAAGGTGCATTTAAATATGGTCAAAAATATTTATTTAAAGACATGCCAGAAGCAGGCTTTTCGAAATTTAAAGACCTAAAGACTTACGAATTATACAGAAAACTTTCTGATAAATCAGTAGAAGACAGACAGCACATCCTTAATATTAATAAACTTCAAGATCGTTTTTCACCTGATATAAGAAAAGAACTCACAACAGCAGAAGATCCTGATAAATTCACTAAAATAAAAGGCTGTGTAGAACTAGGTTCCTTAGTAGGTTCCGTCCTCGGACTTGCAATATTAGCACCACAAGTGAGCCATGCATTCATACACCCCGCACTAAGAATGCTTGGACTTGAGAAAAAAGATAATAAGGCAAACAAAGTTGATAATACTAAAACTCAGTCATTAAACAAAACTGCTTAATACTTCAATTGAGCGTTTTACAATTAATTCTGCTTTTAGCTTTTTATTTTTACGTTCTTTTTTCGGTAATTCAACAGCAGGAACAATTCCCCAATTTGAATTTATCGGTTGGAATTTTTCATGTTCAGGGTTTGAAATATATCTTGTCAAAGCTCCTAGCATTGTCTCCTCAGGTAATATCAAAAGATTTTCATTATTTAAAAATCTTGCCATATTTATACCGGCTAAAAGACCTGAAGCGATTGATTCTGTATACCCCTCAGTCCCCGTGATTTGACCTGCAAAAAATAAAGTTTCCCGTTTCCTTGTCTGTAATGTTGCATTAAGCAATTTTGGAGAATTAATAAACGTGTTGCGATGCATAACTCCATATCTTACGATATTAACATTTTCAAGCCCAGGTATAGACTGCAAAAGTTCTTTTTGAGCTCCCCATTTTAAGTTTGTTTGGAAACCCACAAGATTAAATAAAGTTTTTGCAGAATTATCCTGTCTCAATTGAACAACAGCATAATTTTCTTCACCTGTACGTTTATCCACTAAACCCACAGGTTTCATAGGACCAAAACGAAGTGTATCAACACCTCTTGAGGCTAAAACTTCTATAGGAAGACAACTTTCAAAGAATTTAGCATTTTTTTCAAATTCTTTTAATTCAATTTTCGGAGAGTTAATTAATATATTATAGAACCTTTCATACTGCTCTTTATTCATCGGACAATTAATATAAGAAGCCTCTCCCTTATCATATCTGCTTGCCCAGAATGCCTTTTCAAAATCAATACTATCTTTTTCTACAATAGGAGCAATCGCATCAAAGAAATATAAATGGTCACTATCTGTAAAGTTTTTGATAGATTCAGCCATCAAATCCGAAGTCAAAGGACCTGATGCCATAATGACATTTCCTTCTGGAATTTCAACAACTTCTTCATTTATAATCTCAATATTTGGGTTAGCTTTTATTTTTTGAGTAACAGTATCCGAAAAAAGTTCTCTATCTATAGCCAAAGCACTCCCGGCAGGGACAGCACAATCCCGTGCTATTTTTATAAGCTCTCCGCCTAGAATTTCCATCTCTTTTTTCAAAAGTCCCGACGCATTTGAGCAATCGGCAGCACCAAGACTGTTGGAACATACAAATTCCGCAAACTTATCTGTTTTATGAGCTCCTGTTGATTTTACAGGTCTCATTTCATACAATTTAACCTTTATTCCTCTTTTAGCAAGCTGCAAAGCAGCTTCACTGCCTGCCAGACCGGCTCCGATTACCTTAACTTCCATAACCAGAGTTTAAAATAGAAATTTTATTATGTCAATTTTAACTTTTATAGCAATTTTATATACAATTTTTATCTAAAAATAAGATTTATTGCAGTTTTGTAAAATTATTATTATAATTGTAGTAAATCACTTGCAAAATTACAATATATTAAGTATGATAATTACACTTATTCATACTGAGTTTTGTTAATTATTTTAAACAAACCCCAAAAATATAGCAATAAGTAGCAATCAATAGTTTTATTAAACATGTGTAGATAGTTATAAAAAGTTAAAGTAGGGATATGGTAGTAAAAGCAGTAAATACACCGGTAAGTGAAAATACAGGTTTAAAGACCAGACAAAACCGCAATATTAGTAAGAACCTAAAAAACAATAATTTCAATAATAATAACCCGTCATTCCAAGGCAGCAATCCAATAGTAATGCTTATGGATGCAATTGATAGAGGCGGATTTGCAGCATCATTCATAGCACAAGATGGTATCGGTATGGTTGCCCCTCGTATAAAAGAGGGTCTAAACAGAGGCAGAAAAACTGATGAAAACGGTAAAAAACATGGTCCGTTAAATTGGGAATTTGCAAGAAAAGAAGGTATCCGAGAAATTTTAAGCGGTCCTAGTGCTTTTATTATTCCTGCTATTATGCTGCACTTTATAACAAAACATTCAGGAACAGCAAACAATGTATCTATAGATACAATTAAAGGTCTCGGACAAATATTTGAAAAATATGCAACTGAAAATAGAAATACTCTTTCAGATGTAGCCAAAACAAAAAAAGAATTTTACGAAAATGTATTTACTAATGTCTTAACAGAGACTACATCAATAAAAGACGGAAATACAGTCAAAAAGACTCTTAGCGATGAAATTATCGCAGAAAAAGCAAAAGAATTCACAAACAGAGTTATAGAAATTGAAAATGCAAAATCAAAAGGATTCTTCAAAAAATTATTAGATATAAAAGTAGAAAGCTCTGCTGAAGATCTTACACAAAAATTAGCAGATGACTTTATGACAATAAAAAAAGAGAACTTATCACCATCTGTTAACGAAATGCTTGCACATCTGAAAGTTGAAGGACGACAAGACCCAGTAACAGAACCATTCAAAAAACTGCTTGGTTCTATGAAAAATTACTCAGATGATGCAATAAAATCTGTTAATAAACAACTTGAAAAAGACGGAACAACAAATCTTGCAGACTTCTTGAAAACACATACTTCACGACGCATCGGGTCAAGATTTACGACAATTATGTCCATGTTCTTTGCTGTAGTAGGTTTCTATACAATTATTCCTAAATTATACAACCTCGGGTTAAAAGGCAACCCTGCACTAAAAGACCAGGAAGAAACACCTGTAGCAAATGGGAAACCTGAAACTACAGAAAAAGCAGAAGATTCAATTCAGAATAAAAAAGCCAAAGGAAAAGACATACCTTTCCAAGGGGCAGGAATACAAAAAGTTATGGCAAAAACCGGCGATACTGTAATCAATACTAGCTGGATAAAGAAACTTGCAGATAAATTTGACTTTGACGGACCATCAATGTCCGTAACAGCAATGTTAACTCTGTTATTCGGATTCTGTCTGCCTCCGAGATACATAAACGGACAAGATAAATACGATAAAAAAGAAATTCTTGTACGTGATATCTCCAGTTTCGTAGCTATTTTGTTCGGAGCAAAAGCACTATCAAGAGCTTGTTCTGTAGTATTCTCGAAATTATCAGGTCTTGCTTTAAATACAACACCTGCAGATCATGCAAAATCAGTATTGCATAAATTTAAAAATTATGTAACAGCAGGAAGCGGTATAAATGTATTATCTAGCGAAGCGATTATTTCAAAATACTCAAACATTGATAAATTCAAAGGCGGAATTAACGGATTCTTTGAATTCATCGAAGATAACGGCGGAAATATCAAAAAAATGCTTCGTCTTGATAAAACCGTAAAAGCCAACGCTGAAGCTATAATCGGAAAACCGCTCAAAAATGCTACAACAAACGAAATTAAAGAGGCATTCAAAAACATTGCAAACGATAATGAATCACTCCAAAATATCTATAAAGTATTCAGGAATGTTAAAGACAACAAATATATAAATTACGCAAAAACAATGAATAGTGCCTTTGGAGCATTGTCAACTTTAGCACTTGTACCAATGTTCATGATATGGCTCGCAAGATATTGCGATAGAATGACTAAAAATGACCGAGCTAAAGAAAAATTAGCAAACTCTGCACCAGTAAATGACACTATGACTAAGCAGGAACAAGCTAATAACACAGAAAAAGTTAGTGAGACAAAACCAATAGAAACAGCTCAAATAAAAGATTCAAAACAACCTGAACAAATAAAAACGGAAGAAAAATTACAAGCTGGTCAACAAAATCAAGATAAAAACAATAAACTTACAATGAATCAATTTTTGAAAAAATAACTATAACTATCACACACAAAAAAGCAGCACCAATGAAAATTCATTAGTGCGGCTTTTTTAATTATTATTTAATTACTTATTTTCAATCAAAGCATTAATATCTGCAACCATTGCATCAGGGTCAAACCCGTGAACGCGAGCACCTGCTTCAAGGTTTTCAAATCTTGCTGCTGCACATCCTATACAACCTAAACCATATTTTTGAAATACTTCAATACTTTCAGGATGTGCCTGTACAATATCCATGATATTCATTTCTTTAGTTACTTTGTCTGCCATAATGTTATCTCCTTTTCACTAACTCATACATTCCTAATTTAAATATAAATTGTTGACTTCTAAATTTATATCCTTAAATAAATTATACACGAAAAAGAAGGATGTGTATATGGAATTATTAAAAAAACTTTTCAAAGATGATGAGAAAGTAATCGGGTTATGTGCATTCAAAAAGCAGCCTCAAAAAGTCTATTCTTATGAACCGAAATTTAAAGCTACAAAACTGTGTTATTGTACAAATACTAAAAACAATTTTTTCTTATTGTAAGCAAAAGAGTTTATAAAGAACTACCGCACAAGAAACACTCAGATTAAGCGATTCAACGGTATCTGTCATTTCAATTTTCACTGCACCATTAGAAAATTGTATGAGCTTAGCGCTTAATCCATCTGCTTCACTGCCAAACATAATTAAACACGGCAAATTAACAGTAAAATCTTTTAAATACTTCTCTGCCCTGGGCAAAGTCGCAATTTTTGAAAACTTATCAAATACCGAAAGCTCAGAAAACTCCTTAAGATATACAACAGGAATTTTCCACAAATTTCCAACCGAAGAACGAACACATTTAGGATTATACAAATCGGCACATTCACCATATAAGACAATTGCATCTGCACCAAAAGCAGTTGAAGTACGAAGGATTGTGCCAAGATTTCCTAAATCCTTTATATTCTCTAACAACACGACTTTTTTACAACAGGATAGAATATTTATATCATAAACTCGCTGAATACCTATTGCAACAACATCAGGAGGTGAATCTGTCGTTGAAATTTTTTTTAAAACAGCTTCATTTGTCAAAATTATTTTATCGGACAAATAGGAATAATTTTTGGCTTTTTCAGCCAAAACAAAAACTTTTTCAATAGTAATACCTGCGTCAAAAGCTTCTTTTACAGACTTTTCACCCTCCAATAAAAATTTATGAGTTTTATCTCTATACTTTTTTTGCTGCAGTTTTACTGTTTCTTTTACCAATTCATTATTAACACTTGTAATTTCCACTACAACACCTCAAAATCACTTAACCAAGCTTTTTCCTGCTCTGTCAGTAAATCATAATCAATAAGTTTTTTTTCATAATTCATTTTTACAAATGAATTTATTTTACCATTCTGCAAATAGCAAGAATTTTCCAATCTTACACCAAAATACTCCTGATTATATAACCCCGGTTCAATCGTGAAACACATATTATCTTTAAGCTGTACCTTAGCAATTTCGTTATTTGAAAGGTTAGGCGGGTACTCGTGGACACTAATTCCGATACCATGTCCGAGTCCATGATTAAATACAAAACCATCTGTTGCATTTTCAGCAACAATCTTTCTTGCTAATGAATCGATATCAAAACCGCTTGTTTCTGGCGTAACTTTATAATTAAATGCATTTAAAAATACTTTCAACACTATTGTATAGACTTTTTTTTGAAGATAAGACGGCTCACCTTTTACAAAAACCCTTGTAATATCAGTAGCCAATCCGCCCTCATAATAAGCTCCGCAATCAATTAAAATAAGACTTCCATCCTGAATTATCTCATCTTTGGACGACTTTGAATAATGAGCCAGTGCTGAATTTTTATCTTTTGCGACTATTGATTTAAAACTCAGACCAATAGCACCAAATCTTATAAATTCTTCCTCTAATTTTTGAGAAATATCAAATTCGGATATATCCTGATTATTTTCAATAAAATTTCTAACAGATCTAAGAGCTAAATCCGTTTTTTCAAAAGCTTTTTTATAATGTTCCAATTCATTATCTGTCTTTATCGCACGCATCTTTTGCAGAGGATTTTCTGACAGTGCAGCGGCATTAGAGTTTACAATTGAATAATCATAAGCATTGATGGATTTTTTATCAACATATATTTTACCTGTAAGGGACTTTAATTTTGTTTCAAAATCAAAGAATCTGTCTCGGGTAAAGTATTCTGCACCGGATTTTGTTACAATAGCTTTTGCTGAAATTTTTGACTCATAAGGTCTTGAAAAATCTCTTTTGTTAAACAAATAAGAAACATCTTCCGCGTTTGTAAGAATTATTGCATCATCATAAGATAAATCATCAGTAATTTTTGAAAGTTTTGTATCAAATGACAAACCTGTATATGCTAATTCTATATCGACAATATTATCTTTTTGCAGTTCAAAATCAGCTTGAGCAGGGTCGTCATTTAATAATTTGACAGAAAAATATTTCTGAAGTAACTCAACTCGACTTTGGGAATTCTTCTTTGCCACAACCCCAAGCACTGAATTCTCAGGAAATATTTCACGCATCCTATCAATCATCTTTTCATCTGATTGAAGTTTTATGACTGTAATAAGAGCATGATTTACCTCTAAATCAGCCTGTATATGATATCTGCCATCCACGAAAAGATAAACAGAATCCATTGTAACAACAGCATCTCCGGTAGAACCGGTAAAACCGGTTAAATTGTAACGTGAATTTTCTGCTAACGAATTGTATTCAACCAACAACTCATTAGTAGAGTTCACAAGCAAACAATCAATTTGCTCATTTTTCATAAAATCATGTATATTTTTCAGTAAAGTATTCATATTACTTTCTGTCAGTCACAAGAATTAAATGCCATCCGAATTGAGTCTGAACAGGATTTGATACAACACCTTTTTCTAAAGCAAAAGCAGCATCTTCAAAAGGTTTTACCATCATACCACGTCCGAAAAACCCTAAATCACCGCCATTAGCACCTGACGGACATTCAGAATACTCAGCAGCAGCCACGCCAAATTCCTTACCGTTTTTAATTTCTTCATATAATTTTTTTGCTGTAGTTTCAGTTTTGACCAGAATATGACTTGCTCTTATCTCATCTACCATGAAAAATACTCCTTATATAATCTTACTACACTTTTATTATACTATAAATAAAAAAGAAAACCTGCCGGTATGCAGGCGACAGGTTCAAGTATATCAAACGTGAAAACTATTATGAAAAAGTGTACATAGCTTTTATAGGAAATAAGCTTACCGTATTTTAAACCAAACCCGCTAAAGAAAAACTCTTATCGCAACCCCGAAAAAGTGCCTGGATACAGCAAGCTTACATTAATATAATAACGTTTTTTCCGCAAATTTTCACCCTCCCCGAGAATGTATTTTCTATTACAGAGATAACATTTTATAATTAATTCTCAAGAATTAGAGAAAAAGTCTTGCAAAATAAAAACTTTTATATTAGATTAGAAGAGTAGCAAAAAGTTGAAGCTGCAAAACAAATTTAATAAATCATGCGGAAGTAGCTCAGTTGGTAGAGCTTCTGCCTTCCAAGCAGAATGTCGCGAGTTCGAGTCTCGTCTTCCGCTTTTTTAGTACAGAAATTAGGGATTTGCATAATGCTGAATGAAATTTTAGATTATCTTGATAAAATTCAAAAAGTTCTTACAACTATACATTTTGATCTTATAGTACAAATTATTTTAAACCTTGTTATCCTCGGTATTATATTCAAAGCTATAGATGTGTTTGAGAACAATTTGAAGAAAAAATTTAACGAAAATAAAAATTCTCAAATAGTAAAATTTATACCTGCCCTAACAAGAATAATAAAATTTGTTATATTTTTCATCCTAGTAGCAGCTTTACTGCAAAATCACGGATATTCAATTTCATCATTAGTTGCAGGTTTTGGAATTACAGGTTTGGCAGTAGGTTTTGCAGCAAACGCAACCATTGCAAATTTATTTGGAACTATTGCTATTTTATCCGACAAATCTTTTGAAGTCGGGGATTACATTAAAATAGGAGCATTTGAAGGAACTGTAGAAGATATCAATATGCGTTCCACAAAAATTAGAACACTTGATAACGCATTGACAATAATCCCTAACAGCACCCTTGCAAACGGTGAAATAATTAATATAACCAAAGCCCACAAAAGAAGAATTTTAGAGACTATAGGCGTAACTTATGATACAAGTAATGAAAAATTAAAACGTGCTATTGAAATTATTGAAGAAATTCTTAATCAAAACAGCGATATCTATGGGGATTACGTAGTATTTTTGGATACACTCGCAGACAGTTCTATCAATATAAAAATTAATGCCTATGTAAAAACAAATAATTATGTAAAATATTTAAAAATAAAAGAAATAATCCTTCTTGAAGTAATAAAGCGTTTTAGAGAAGAAAATATTGATTTTGCATTCCCTTCAAGAACTTTATATATGGCAAAATGAAAATCAAAATAATTGCACTAGGAAAAATTAAAGAGAAATTTTTAAAAGAGGGGATTGACGAATTCTTAAAAAGATTAACCCCTTATGCAAGTATAGAAATTATAGAGCTTCAACCTATAGATATAAAAGATGAGCATTTGACAAAAAGAGTATTAGATGAAGAAGGGGAAAAAATTCTATCGTTAATTAAGCCTCAATCATACCTTATTACGATGGAAATTAACGGGAAACAGTTTTCTTCAGAAGAATTTGCTCAGAAAATATCCACTCTTACAAACGAAGGTCAAAGCGAAATAGTATTTGTAATAGGCTCCTCTTGCGGACTTTCTGAGAATGTATCAGCCAGAGCAAACTTAAAAATGAGTATGTCAAAAATGACCTTTCTTCACCAATTTGCAAGATTAATCCTTGTGGAACAGATATATAGAGCATTCAAAATCATAAAAGGTGAAACTTACCATAAATAAGTATTAATAATTCATCTCCCAACCTTCTTCAATCACTCTTGCAGCACACATATGACCTTGTGCACTTGCTACATTTGGATTACAGTCTGTTGTATTCCGCCAATACGCATATGATGTTTCCCATTCATCTCCGGACTTCCATTTTGCATATACAACCCCACCCTGAGGATACCACTTACCGTCACAGCCCAACCATAGTGTAAAATTATCTCTACCAACTTTGTTCGGACCCTTAACACCGTTAACATCAATCATTACCCAACCACATGTGGTGGAAGGATTCACTTTTGGGTTTAACTGTTCATACTCATGCAATGTAAAATTCATTGACATCCCATTTGCCAGTTCAATCAAGCGAAGTTCCTGAATAGCAGAACCCTTATTCCCTCCCAAATAAACAGGTTGGCAAAACGTATCCTTTTCTTGACAAGTATAAACACTTAATTTGATATATTTACCTAACTCCTTTTTCATATAATTCTCGTAACTCTGGCTAGAAGAGTCAAGATCCGGCTTTGCGAATTCAGTATTTTTATTTGATAAGTCAACATTATTAAATGCATTAATGTAGAACGAAGTATTTCGCATATCATCAACCCCGTCTTCAGCCATAATCTTCAGAGTAAGAGTATTAAGCATTGAAAAAGCCTGCTTGTAGCCGTTTACATAAACATTTTTTTGATAATTTTGCATAAGTGCAGGCAAAGTCATCGCAGCTACAATCCCAATAATCCCCAAAGTTATCAATACTTCCGCAAGTGTAAATCCTGATTTTTTCATAAATATCCTCCACATACTATATAATATGGTATTTTACTTCTTTTGTAAAGTAGTTTAAATGGATTTACTTAATATTTCGTATAACTAGTATTAATAGTAGGGGTAGATATGCAAAATCAGGTTTGTAAGATTTTAGGCGAAAACATAAAAAAACTAAGAAAAGCAAGAGGATTAAAACAAGACGAACTAGCAGAAATGATTGGAATTGAAATTAAATCACTCAGTTTGATAGAAACAGGGAAGGGATTTGTTTCTGCAAAGACTCTTGAAAAACTCGCAGCAGTACTAAATACCAGATTGTCTGACCTATTTGAGTATCAGGATGGGCAAAGCTGTGACAACCTATATGATATAATCCTAAATAATCTTGAACTAATAAAAAATAATCCGCAAAAATTGGAAACGATAAACATTGTACTAAAAAGCCTTATATAAAACAAATACTACTTATCCACTTGATTTACGCAAAAAAACTGCTATAATTTGTTTTATCAAGGAGGACAATTATGGAAGTAAATAAAATTACAACAACAAAAGTTAACCAGAAATATATCCACACCCCTGCTCAAAAACTAATTTCAACAAATATACAACAAGAAAATAATGACGAACTAATGAGGGAACTTGATAATATGGCAAATAGGAATAATGTAAGCTTCAAAGGAAATTATGACTTAAATCTTACTTCTGAAGAGTTACAAAAAAGAACACATAAAGATTATTTGACTACTAAAAAAATGCTAAAACCTGATGCACCTGAATATCTTTCACTTGCAGATGGAGATAAGGAAGCACTTAAACACCTTGTCAAAGCAGCATATATATTAGAAAAAATAAATATGCAGCTTGATAATCCGCATAATCTTGAATTCAAAGAGTATTTAGATAAAGAAGTTGCAAAAGGCAACAAAGATGCTGAAATGACTAAAACCCTTTTTGATGCACAAAAAGGTATTAACGCAATTGATTCAATGTCACAAAAAATAAACTTAGCAAAAGGTCATTCTGACCTGCCAGGAAAAGGCGTATATCCTGAAGATTTAACAAAGGAAGAATTCCATTCAATTCTTACAAAAATGTTGAATGAAGGAAAAGATGAAGAGGTTAAAAAGATTTTGACCCAACGTTCAGTAGTGGAAAGAAATGGGGACGAACTTGTAGGAATTGATTATATTGATAAATATAAAGAAGATTTCGCAAAAATGGCAGATGAACTTGATAAAGCTGCCGAAACATCAACTAATGCAGACTTCAATGAATATCTGAAATTACAAGCAAAAGCACTAAGAGAAGCAGCCCCTATGCTAGATGCCTATGCAGACAAGAAATGGGCAACGCTTCAAGATACACCTCTTGAATTCACTATTACAAGAGAAAACTACCAGGATGAAATGACCGGTACAATTGTTGAGAACAAAGAACTAAGTAAAATGCTTGAAGAAAGAGGCATTTCACCAATTCCTAAAGATTTCTTAGGAGGCAGAGTAGGCATTGTAAATAAAGAAGGCACAGATGCCTTAATGGCTATAAAACAATATCTTCCGACTTTAGCAAAAAATATGCCTTATGCTGATGAATATGAACAAAACATCTCAACAAAAGGTGATGCTAAACAAACTATGGTTGATGTGGATCTTGTAGCTGTAACCGGTAATGTTGGAGAATATAGAGGAGGAATTACCTTAGCGGAAAATCTTCCGAATGATGATAAATTATCATTGCAAATCGGAGGAGGCAGACGTAACGTTTATCATAGACAAATCAGATTTATCAGTGATAAAGAAAAACTTCAAGAACGCCTTGATGCAATATTAGATAAAGATCAACAACAATATTACCTGGATGAAGCTGACCACTGGTTTACAATAGGTCATGAAAATGCACATTCTCTTGGACCTAAAAACGGAAAAGAATCTCTTGGTAAATACAGAAACATCATAGAAGAAAATAAAGCAGATATGGGAGCACTTGCTTTTGTTGATTTGCTCACAGAGCTTGGAATGTACACTCCTGAACAAAGAAAACAGATTATTGTTACAACAGTGACTGATAACTTCCTAAAATCAAAACCGACTTTATCCCAAGCTCATAGAGTCAGAACGGTTATGCAGAATAAATATTTTGCCGAAAGAGGAGCCTATGATATTACTCCTGAAGGTAAAATTCACGTTAACATAGACAAAGTTGTACCGATTGCAAAAGAAATGCTTGCAGAAATCGTAAGAATTCAAATAGACGGGGACTTTGATAAAGCTGAAAAATATGTCAATGATAACTTCGTATGGACTGATAATATGGAGTTTATCGCACAAAAATTGCAGCAAGTAAGCAAATCTTTAAACGGACGCCTAGAATCTGAGCTTGCTGAAAAACTTTTAAAAGAAGAATAATCTTATTATTTTAGGCAATTCTCCTGAAGTAAAATCCTTTATATAAACATAGGGGATATATTTCAGGAGAATTTTTTATATGACAACACCACTTATTAAAAAATCGACGTCAATTAGCAGTTACCAAAACTTTGACGGCAGTAATTTAACCATCGGCGGTTTTGAAGAAAAAGCATCAAACAAAAATGGTTCCGCAGAAGCATTTTTGGGGCTTGGAACAGATTTTAAAAATGAAGGAATGGCTGTAATAGATTTCAAAGGTTCATATAATTATGAAAAAAACAGTATCATTAATCAAAATTTAAGAGTAAGAAATAAAATAGGAACAAAAAATGCATCAACACAAATAAGATACTCTCCACTCAGCATAAATATTCCGCTGACAAATAAAACTACTGCATATATGAATGCCTATTATGCAGGTAAATACAATTACAAGACTAATGAGTGGAATAACAGTGCAGGAGTTTTTGCCGGAATTACACAAAAACTTTCAGATAAAACATCTATATCAATTGATGCCGAAAGATACAATCTTCAAAATATTAAAGATAACTCAGGGAAAAATTGGAGCATAAATGTTAAGATTAGCAGTACATTATAATTTACTTTCATGCTGATAAGCCCAAGCTGAATGATTATGAATACTTTCAAAAGCTTCACATTCAACTTCAAACTCATTCACAACAGGATATTCACGTAATTTTACAACAACATCTCGTAAAACATCTTCGACAAACTTTGGATTATCCCAAGCTTTTTCCGTAACATACTTTTCATCTTCACGCTTTAATAACGGATATACTGGACAAGAAGCACAACTTTCAATCAAAGAAATTAAATCTTCCAACCAAATATGCTTATCCTCGTCATAAGATACTCTTACTGTAATAAAGGCTCTTTGGTTATGAGCTCCGTTATCGGAAATTTCTTTAGAACAAGGACAAAGTGTCGTTACAGGTACTTCCACACCAAGTATGAACTTATAACCGTCAGAATTTATCCTGCCCTCAAATGAGCAATCATAAGCCATTTGTGCAGGCAAATTAGTTACAGGAGAGCATTTTTCAAGAAAATATTTAAATTTAAACTGTAATTCACCGCTTTGTGCATCAAGGTTTGTTATAATTTTTTCCAAACACCCTTTTATATCAATACCAAGCAAGTTTTTATGCTGCCACTCATTCAAAACCTCAACAAAACGAGACATATGAGTACCTTTATAGTCTCTCGGCAATGAAACATTAACTCGAGCTTTTGCTGAGACAACCTGATTTGACTTGTTTTTCCTTTGGATAATCAAAGGCACATCTATATGCTTGATTCCGACTTTTTGAATATCAACATTTCTTGTATCTTTAAGGTTTTGTATATCTTTCATTGAAATTACCTGTATTGTTAAGAATTATTAAAAAATTGACCAATTAATAGCAATTTTTTAATAAGTTTGTACTTTATATAAACATAAAGCTCTCTCTTCTTATTTAAACGGATAGGCCTTGACAATGATTTCAAGGTCTTTTTTTTTGCTATTTGTCAGAAGAACATTGCTGACAATCATCTAAACGTTCACGGACAGATAAATATCTGTCTAATTCTTTTCTAATTTTCTTCAAATCAAGATAAATAGCATTATTTAATAAAAATCTATTATCGTATTTTGGATCTATAACGTACATTGTCGGAAAACCTGACAGAGCTACATCTTCAACTAATTTTTGATTAGCCGGATCTTCAGCGTTAAGCATTACAAAGTTATAATCACCTTTATAAATTTTGCTCAATGTAGCGAACTTTGGCATAAATCTCAAGCAATATCCGCACCAATCAACATAAAAAAGCCCAATAATAGGTTTATCTGATTTAACAGCTTCATCATAAGTGATACCAACATGATAATCTGAAGGGACTTTTTTCTGCGAAGTTTGGATATTATTGGTAACAGCAAGACTTACCACAGCTGTCATTAAGCATATAACTAAAATTCCAAGTGTTATAAATATTTTCTTTTTCATTTCATACTCTCCTCTAACCAATATGTTAGCATAAAAATATTACTTTCAAACTATAAAAGTTTTTTTAATAAATCTTAATACATGACTTGAAAAAGTATATACTATGATATATACTAAGTATATACATTTAAGTCGTGTTACTTGCTCCCGTTAAAGCCAAACGGGCAGGAAATTTCAGGTGCAGAAATTTTCTAAAAGCAAAATTAAGGAGTTTTTTATGTCTATGAGCAATGAGTTACCCGTAAAGATGAGGAAAACTGCCTCAAAATCGGACCCGGCAAAGAATGAAGTAGTAGAAGCAGTAAATGATAGTGTATTGACCGGATATTTAAGAGAGATTTCAAATTATGATTCACTAAGTGCAGAAGAAGAAAAAAGAATAGCAAAATTGGCAAAAGAAGGAGATGCAGAAGCCAAACAAAAGCTTATTCAAGCGAACTTGAAACTAGTTGTAGGCATCGCAAAAAAAGCAATTCATGTATCAGGTCTGCCAATGATTGATTTAATACAAGAAGGTAATTTGGGTCTAATGATTGCTGCAGAAAAATTTAATTACAAACTGGGCTATAAATTCGCCACTTACGCAAGCTGGTGGATTAAACAATCGATGTTCAAGGCTATTTCAGAACAGTCACACTGTATGAAAATTCCTGTGTATATTCAAGAAACTCTGTCTAAATTCTCAAAAATTAAATCAGAAATGGAAAGAGAAAATAACTGTCAGGTAAAAACACATGAAGTAGCTAAGAAAATGAATATTAGTCCTGATAAAATAGAAACATTCCTATCAGCTTACACAAAAACAATTTCAATAGAAAGCGGACTGGAAAGAGAAAACGGCAAAGATATGAATATTGCTGATATCCTTGAAGATGAACGAGCATCAGTTACAGATAATATTGAATTTAAAAACTTACAAAACGACATTGAATTTGTAGTATCAACATTAAAAGAAAGAGAACAAGAAGTAGTGAGAATGCGCTACGGACTTGGGAACGCACCTAAAAGGACTCTTGAAGAAATCGGTAACTTATATGGAGTTACCAAAGAATGTATCAGACAGACAGAATTACGTGCGCTCAAAAAGTTGAGAATGTCCAATCTCGGGCAAGAATTACTTGCAGGATATATTGAATAAAAGAATTTCTCGTAGAGTGTGTATTTTATGTCTTGTGAAGTCTGAGCGGCAAATATGCCGCTCTTTTAATTTACATTAACCGTATGTTTACAAATTTCAAAAAATAATTAAAATAAGAGTATGAGAAAATTCTTTACTATATTTTTTGGACTGCTTATACTTTTCACAGGAAACATCTCTTACGCAGAAGGAGACCTCTGGGATAATTTCGGCGACCAAAATGTATATGGACAAAAACCAGTATCAGATGAAGAATTTGATAAAGCCCTCGAAAGTAAAAAAAGAAAGAAAAAAAGAGATAAAAACATTCCAAAAGGCGAAGAATTCAGACAAAGCAATGAAACAGATTTTGTAAATAATATCAAAGAAAATCTACCGATAATTTGCATTTCAGCTCCTTTAAAGATTGGAGATGAAGGGGTTTTACCTGTCGGTCATTATCAGGTAAAAGGGGAAATCAAAGACGGACAACCTAGAATTAAACTATATCAATCACATTACCTAATGGCAGATTTTCCTGCTACAGAAACTAATGAAGATTTCGATCAACCTGAAATTAATTTTGTAGGACTTTTAGACTACAGCGAAAATCAATATAAACTTATTTTCGGCTCAGTAGATTTTAACGCCTATGCAATAGTAGACATTGCCGAATAGGGTAATTATTTTTATACTACAAAATAAAGCAATGCAAACATAAAACAAAGTGAAAAAGCACTCATTAAAAACCATATATGCATTACAGGATGTTGATAACCCCAGATTTCTTTAATAGTAGTTGCCGCATTTTCAATAACTTGCATATTGCTCTCCAAAAAACATATTCTCTACATATTTTATTTTCTTCATTAACGAAAAAATGACATCACCCGATTAGTTGATTATTTATATCCTTTCGGATAATATACAGTTATGCAGAATGTAGAACTTTTAATGCCGGCAGGCAATTTGGAAAAACTTGAATACGCAATACGATATGGTGCAAATGCAGTATATTTAGGAGTTGTAGATTTTAGCTTACGAGCTATGAGAAAAGGACAGTTAATTACTCTTGACAACCTTAAAGAAGCTGTCGACCTGGCACATAAATTAGGGGCAAAAGCTTATATTACACTGAATATTTTTGCATTTAACAATGACATAAAACAATTGGAAGGATGTATTGACAGATTTAAAGAAGCAAATCCTGATGCAATTATTTTGAGCGACTTTGGAGTATTTAATCTCGTTAGAAAATATTTGCCCACAACTCCTATTCATATAAGCACTCAAACAAATACATTAAATTATGAAAGCGTAAAGTTTTGGAAAGACTTAGGTGCAAGCAGAGTAATTCTTGCAAGAGAGCTTCCAATCAAAGATATTGCGGAAATAAGAAACAAAGTTCCTGATATAGAATTAGAGAGTTTTGTACACGGTTCACAATGCGTATCTTTCTCAGGGAGATGCCTATTGAGTGATTATTTTACAAACGGAGAACGGAAAGCAAATCACGGAAATTGTTCACAGCCTTGCAGATGGAGTTATAAACTTGTAGAAGAAACAAGACCAGGACAATATTATGAAATTAATCAGGATGAAAGAGGCTCTCATATCTTAAGTCCAAAAGATTTATGTCTTGTAGAACATATTAGAGAACTTATTGATGCCGGTGTCGACTCTTTAAAAGTTGAAGGCAGAACAAAGAGCTTATACTATGTGTCTGCGGTATCAAAAGCTTATAGACAAGCTATTGATGAATGTATTAAAAATCCGCAGGCAGACTTGCATAAATATTTTATAGAACTGAAAAAAGTCGGAAATCGAGGATATACCACAGGGTTCGCTCTAGGCGAAAATAAGCCTGACAGCTACAGTTACGATATTTCAAAAGGTCTTGCAGGAGCTGATTTCTTATTTGAATTTAAAGATAAGACTGATATGGGTTATCTTGTTAAAATCAAAAATAAAATTCACATAAATGATGAAGTCGAAATTATTACTCCTGATGAACAATTTACAACAACAGTAAAAAGTATTATAAAAAACAACGAATCTGTTGATATCGGGAATACTAATGATGATGTATATTTAACATTTTCACAAGAGCCAAAAGATTATAAATATGCACTTGCAAGAACTATAGGAGTGAAAGAACATGTTTCTTAAACCCGACTATAACTTAAAAAATATTTACGAAATTAATCTCGAAGAACTAAAATCTCTCGGGATAAAAAATCTCCTTTTTGACTTGGATAGCACCCTTATGGCGTCAAAATCAGGATTTTATGCCGAAAAGACTCTAAATTGGCTTGAGCAGGTTAAAAAGGATTTTTCAATAGCTGTGATTTCTAATAATCATAACGAAAAATATATTGAAAAAGTAAAAGCTGTTTCAGATTTTCCATTGGTATTCTGTGCAAAAAAACCTGATACAAAAGTCACAAAAGAGTTTATGCAATCATGCAATATGAAATCAGAAGAAACAGCCTTTATCGGTGACAGACCTTTGACAGATGTTTTGTGCGGGAAAAAGCTCGGCTGCACAACAATCCTTGTTGACTCAATTTCTGCTGATATAGAAAAACCTATCGTAAGATTGGCAAGAAAACTTGAAAGATGCTGCATAAGATAGCAAAAAGAAATTTTTAGTAATTTTTATCTCTGCATAACCTAAGGTTTAAAAACATGAAAATTATCAATACAAATAACGGTGAAGAATATAAAAAACGAAATTTTTTAATAAATAGTATAGCTGTTACTGCAGGTACAGCAGCCTACTTAACAGGCAAATCCGCAGTAAACTATTCCCTTTGCAGACCTCTTGCTAAAAATATAACAAAATACGGAAAACAAACTGATACTGTTGAAATAAATAACGCCATAAATTCAATTTTAAAAGAGCCTAAAACTGCTGACAAAAATATTAGAATTATAGATTTTGATAAATTACCTAAAATTCAAGACCCGAATATTGAAGATTACCTAAAAAATCTTTATGAATCTGTTCCACCAAAATACAAAGATAAAAACTGCTGTTCTAAGTGGGTTTTAGAACAAGAAGCTTATGTAATGGATGTTCTAAAGAAATTTTGCCCAAATCGAGCAAAATCATTTAAAAGTATAAATGATTATTTTGCACAAAAATACAGATATGCACTGCAAGAAGGGAGAACAGCAATAGCACTTCTGCCTAAAAACGATATTTTTGTAAATCTGAAAAAACTTCCATCTGCAACTTTCCATGAATTAGGACATATTATGAATCCTAAAATAAATATAATTGCAGTGAGTTGTAAAAAGGTTCTGCCATTCATAGTCGGAGCAACACTACTTACTAGGAAAAAAGTTGATGGCGAAGAATACAAAAATAATATTGATAAAACAATCAGTATAGCAAGGAAAAATGCACCTTTTATCGCAATGGCAAGCCTTTTACCCACTGTCGGAACAGAAGCTTTAGCTTCTTATAAAGGTACTCAAATTGCAAGACCTTATATCAGCAAAAAAACTTTAAACTCGTTAACAAAACTCCATTTAACAGGAGCAGGGACTTATTTAATAACTATGGCAACAACCGGCTTGGCTTTGTGGGGAGCTATGAAAATTAAGGATAAAATTTCTGCACCAAAACTTATTGAAAATTAACAAATCGACTAAACCACATAGTCATAACAGAGTATAGATTAAATTATTATAATGCTAAAATGAGAACTATCATAAAGTTTTTATTTATAAGCATCTTAATTTTGTGTACATTAAAAAGCTATGCACAACAGACAGTATTTAATGTACCTAGTGCAGATGTAACACCTGCCCAAAAGGTATTCCTACAGCATGAATCTCAATTTAAACCCTATAATCCGAATGCTTTTTGGCAAGGTACACATTAAACGGCAGTAGGCATAGGACACAACACTGAACTGGATGCTACACTTTTTAACGTAGCAGCCCCTGGAAATAACAATATAACCTTAGGTCTTGGATTTAAATCAGCTATACCGGTTTTATTTTTAAAAGAAAAATTTCCTGAAAGGGAAATTAAATTTACAACAGGTTCAGAAATACTGGTTTCATTGGAAGGCGAAGGAGTAGGAAATTGGAGTTATGCTCATATTAGCGGAAGATTGCCCAAATTAAATACAAGATTAACCGCAGGAATAAGTGTAGGAACAAAACAGGTATTCGGAAAAAATACAGTTGATTTTATTGCAGCCATAGAACAACCTTTAACTAAAAAGTTAAACATCGTCGGCGACTGGTACTCAGGGAAAGGCAACCTTACAGGATTTTTAATTATAGGATTAAGTTATAAACTACCGAAAGAAAGTGCAATTTATGCTGGTTTTCAAATTCCAAACAGTGCATCAAACGTTCTACCGGCTTTGTTGTAGAAATATCAAAAATTCTTTCATTAAAACCTTAAATTAAAAAATTAAAATCATACAAACTTTATGATAGAATCATATATAAACAGAGGTCTATTATTATGAACGAAAAAGAAAAAATGATTAACGGGGAAAAATATAATCCGATGGTACCAGAACTTGAACAGGCAAGAATAAGAGCTAAAGAATTATGCCGTCAATATAACAATCTTCCGCAAAACGCAAAAGATGAGAAAAAAAATATCTTAGAAAAACTCCTAGGAAAAATTGAAAATACAATTATTATTGAACAAAACTTTTTTTGTGATTACGGGTTTAATATTGAATGCGGAGAAAATTTTTATATTAACCACAATTGCGTAATCCTTGATTGTGCAAAAGTAAAATTCGGCGACAATGTATTCATAGGGCCTAACTGCGGTTTTTATACAGCAATACACCCGCTGAATGCAAAAGAAAGACTGACCTTTATTGAATCGGCAAAACCAATTACAGTCGGAGATAATGTATGGTTTGGGGGTAATGTTGTTGTATTACCAGGTGTTACAATCGGCAATAATACTGTCATCGGTGCCGGGAGTGTCGTAACTAAAGATATTCCCGACAACGTTGTCGCTGTCGGAAATCCTTGTAAAGTTATTAAAATTATTGAACAATAAATTTTTATATTTTAATCAAAAGGAATTTACTGTCTTTATTTGCCAAAACTTTATGTTGAGCATCTTTTTTGAACATCAAAATTTCACCCTTTTCAATCTTAAATTTTTCAGCATCAAAATGAAGTTCAATTTCACCATCAATGACATATACCGCAGCATCACTTATTGATGTATGAGTATCAATAATTTCGTCTTTTTTTAAGGAAATTATTGCAAGACTGCTGTCACCATTTTCTATTAACAATTTTCTTTCAAACTTTTCAGATTTTGAGTCTACAATATCTTTTGCTTTCAACACATTATAAAACATATATCTCTCCTTATATTGAGTTACAAAATCATTTTATATAAGCATTCTAAAATTTTCATTCCACGAAAAGAGAATATTTATTTAAGTTTAAAAATAGAGCAAAACTTTTTAATCAAATTTTTTATGACTAAGTTTCTCTTAAAAGGAGCAATCGCACATCCTGGATCTATTAAATATAATTTTCCGTCAGCAGTTTTTCCAAACTGAGATTTATTAATATATACCTCATCTGCAGTAAAACCAATATAATCCCTTAGAGTATACCCTTTTTCTCTAATAGAATTTATAAATTCTTTTAACTCCTTTTCTGTTATGTTTTCATTTGAAGTTTTTGCTTCTAAATAATAATAAACACCGTTTTTATTACCTGTTTTTTCTATCGGCAAATCAAAATCATCAGGTTCTCTACCATAAGGGAAATGTTGGTATGAAGTAATTTTTAAAATTTTACCATCCTCAGTTTCAAAAGCAAAAGCAAAAGCACCTATACCGTGTAAGGATTTTACTTTATAATCCGACAATTCTTCTAATTTTTTCAAATTTTCACTAATATATCTTAACTCCTCCATTGTATGAAAAGCTCTTACGAAACGGCTTTTTAGCATAATGTCATCAGAATTTACGATACTATCAAATACTTCCCATACATTAACAGGCTTTCTCAGGTATATTTTCTTCAAATCCCCATTTGAAATATCAATATCATAATCAGCAATACAAGGACTATATTTTTTAAACTGATCAAGATTGACTTGATTATTATTTTTATAATGCTTATTTCCAAAACAAACAGGTTTTTGAATAATATTAACTATTGCGGGATTAGAATAAATTTTCATACTTATACAACACACATAAATAAAAATTTTGCTATTTTCAGATAACGCAAAAAAATCTTTTTATGCATTTTAAACCATAGGAGACTCGAATAATATTCAAAAACAGAATTATTAGAAAAGTACTCTAATACGCTCCAAGTCAAAGAAAGAAAATTTGCAAATGCTAAATGCTCATTTAAAATACGCACCAATAAAAAGAAAAACAATAAAAACATTTCCAAAGGCTTTAATATATCATCAACTAAAAAGTCCTCAAGACAGATTTATTCTTTTTCCTACAAATAAATCAGAATTCGGCAAACATGTAATTATGGAATGTGCAAAAGAATTTATAAACAGAAAAGATATTGGTTACACAGCATCTCTATGCATAGATAAACTAATCTCAACTTGCTGCGGTAAGGGATACGGGACAGAAATGTTAAATTTTGCAAAATTTTATAGCAAAAAAACTGGCTGCAACGGATTTTTACATCTGTTTGCGGATGGCTGCTACAATCCACATAGATTACCCCATATTTTTTATAGAAAATACGGAATGAGCACTATTGACCCTAAAATTGATAAAAAGCTCGATAAACTAATCGCTAAAAACAAAAATGCTACATATAAAGATTTTAAGACAGAAAAAATGTACTACCCTCCAATCAAACATCCAAAATCTAAACTCCTGCAATTTTTTGATAAATTATTTAAATTATTCTAATAAATATAAAAATGTAGGAATGCAAAATAACACCAGTTTTAAGAAAAAGATAAAAGAATATTTAATAAAAATTCTACTCTTCAATGGAATAAGAAAGAATGCTTAACAAGTTTACGAGTTATTAGCTTTTTGAGAGAGGAATGAAAATAATGAACAAAGGTACGTGTAAAAGAACACATGGTTTGGCTACTTGTTACAGATGGTTTGATTATTTGGGGACACTTTGTGTTTGGGGAAAATCCAAGCTACAAACTTGATTTTTT
>CASDPF010000015.1 GCA_949282215.1 uncultured bacterium
GAATTTTTGCAATTGCGGGCTCCATTTTTGCGTTAATTATACCTTCAGGAGTTTATATGCATGCAGGCTAAATTATTTAAACCTTGAATTGAGCGGGTTCGGGCTGCCGAAGCCTAAGATGTCACGGATGAATTTAAAGCCGCCGTAGACTAATAAACCAATACCTGCGCCTTTACAAATTTTTCCGTGTTTTTTAGGGCTTGCAAGGAGTGCTGTTAGCCCTAAACCAAGCGGAACTACACCTGATACAAGCATTTCACCGAGTCCGCTAAAGTAGCCGATTGCTGAATTGAAAAAATTGAAGAAGTTGTTTTCAAGTTCAAAATTGAATAATTTCTTTTTAATTTTTTGTTGAATAGTACTCGGATCCGTGAGGTAGAGCGTATTTGTCGCAAGGGTTCCAGTTCTGTCTGCTTCGCGGCTCTGGGAGTATGTGTCGGCATTTAGTTTTCCGATAATATGCGCATCATACGCAACAAGTCCTACGGCTGCTGCCCCTGCAGCTTTTGCAAGATATTTTCCGTAATTATTTTTTATTGCTGTTGTAATATTAGAGAGTGAGAATGCCATTTATTACCTACTTTTTATCTTCTGTTTTTTTCGGTTGATCTTTTACTTCAAATTCTTTTTCTACGGTTTTTCCTGCCATTTTTAACAGGATGTTTGTTGCGGTTTTAGCATCTTGTCCGTAGTTTGTTTGTCCTGTTTGCATTTTTTGAAGTACTCCGACTGTATAATCGTTTCCTGTACATTGTCTTGAGTCAAGTACTCCTAGTGCAAGCATTTTTACAGGCTGATATGGATCTTGAAGCATTTTGTTTACTAAAGCAGTGAGAGCAGGATCATCTTTTCTGGAGTCATCTTCTTGCAATCTTGCAATAACTTCTTTTGCTCCCATCATACGAACTTCTTTATCTTGATTATTTAAATAGTTTTCTAAAGTTTTAATATACTCATCTGTTAGTTGGACGATTTGTCGTTTTTCAGTTTTTTTAGGTTCTTCTTTTTTTTCAGTCTCAACTGGAGCCTGTGCTTGTAACGGAGTTTGCTGAGGGGTTGTATTATTGAATTGTTGTGTATAATAATTTGACGGATAGCATCCGGTCGGGGCTTGTCCCGATTGGTATGAAGGTGCATTGACGTTATACACAGGTGATGGGCCACCAGGAGCTGCTACTGACGGATTAAATATTTGAATATTTACCCCTGCATAATTAGGGTTTTGTGGAGGTATTGTAATTGCCGGCGGTGTTGCGTAATTTTGTTGAACCGCAGGTTGAGTTTGTACTTGTTGCTGCTGAACTTGCGGAGCTTGTGTTTGTACTATTGGTTTTTGTTGTTGAATTACCTGATTTTGTTGAACTGCACTTTGCATATAATACTACCTTTTCACTACCTAATATATAAAAGTATAAAAATAAGAAAATATTGCCATATTTTTGTGTTTTTTAAGAATTGTAACAAGTTTTTTTTATTATAAGCATGCCGCACTATAATAAAACTATGAGCAGTTATGAAGAAAGCTATTTAAAAACGCGTCCTCAAAGGTTATGTCATATGTGCGGCAGGTGTTGCAGGGTGGTAACAACTCCTAAGACGTATTGCGAATTAAAATACTTGGAATCTCAAGGGGATCAAGGTGCTATTGATTTTCTTAAAATATTTGTTCCATACCCTTCGATTGAGGCTGCCAGAAAAGTAGATAAGGAACTTGTAGATAATGTTATAGAGAAAATGTCTGAGGCTGACGATTTTGATATAAATAAGATAACCTTTTACGGGTGTAAATATTTATTAGACGATAATACTTGTCCTATATATGAAGAAAGACCTGCTTTGTGCAGGCATTGTCCTTCATCCCCATGGGCTATTGTGCCTCCAGGTTGCGGTTTTGAAGCTTGGTTATTTTTGAAACGTGAAGAAACGAAGCAAAAAGTTCGTAAGGCAAAGGAAGATTATTTGGAACTTCAGCTTCTAAAAACTAAAACTAATGAGCCAGAAAATTTGAAAAAAATAGAATCTGTCGAAAATAAAATTCGTCATACTATTGAGATTTATAAAAAGTATGGTTCTAAGGATTGGTAAATTTACCCAACATATAATTTGTCAAGTTTTTTACGATAAAAATCAGTATTAATGTTTAATTTATCTCCGATGTCCAGAAGCATTTCAATTAAATGTTTATCCTTGGAACGTTTTGATTGGATACTAAGTTCAATAATATCATCAATACGATGGTATATTTTTGTAAAATATGTATTTTGAGCTTCAGATATATCAATTTCCAATTCAAGTTTTTCTGCGTATTCAAATAACTCAAGCAATGCTTCAGCTTGTTGAATTTCAAGTCCGTAGGTTAATCTGTTGAGATTTTGTATAATTTTCTTTGAAAAAATGTTATTGGAAGTTGTTTTATCAAGTTTAATTCCCATTTTTTTAGCTTCATAATTAATATCTGTTGCTTGCTGAGTAATTGTAGGGTCAACAAAACCTCCTGAGTGCATTATTAAATCATTAAATTTACGACTCAAAGCATAACTTGCCGAAATTTTAAATTCGTCAGGAATTGCAAGCCCGAGATTTTGCATGTGGTAAATAGAGCCTTTGCCTTCTTCATACATTTCTTCATAAGTTCTTGCGAATTTTTGCATTTTACCTTTAAGCAGAATTTGAAGAATTTTTCTTCTTTCTTCAATAAATATATCTTTAAGTGTGAAGTATTCTTTTCCAAAGAATTCATCAAGAGCTCTAATAATTTCTGTAAGCGGATTAAGCATAAATGTTTTTATTAATTCCGCTTTCATATTCGCATATTCCGTTTCATCAGAGAATTCTTTGATTGTGCAGTGGAAATCTCCAGCAGAATACTGCATAAGTGCAAACATAAGATTAGATTTTTGAAGCGTAATTTTAGACTGAACCTCAATATGCCCTACTACAAAGCTTGAATTCCCTTTTTGAACTCTTTGATAATCATGTCTTGTTACTTTATAGCAGTAAACGTATTCTTCATCTTCAAAATCCTGATATATTGATGATACTGCCCATAAACTTGCTATCTGTTTCATAGTGACAATTGAAGGTTTTACAAATCTTTCAAAAATATCTTTTCCATTACCGTATTCTGCGATATTACTTTTTGCTTCAGATAGAATTTCTAAGAAATGCTTTTCAAGATTTTTCTTAGAAAATACTGCTGCAAGCTGCATAGCTCTCGCTGCGTATTTCATAATTTGGACGGTTTCAATTCCTGAAATTTCAGAGAAAAACCAGCCGCAACTTGTATACATAAGTAAAGCTTGACGCTGAATTTCAAGTAATTCCATGGCTTTTACTTTATCGTCATCAGATAAATTTGGCAGGAAGTTTTCACGTTGGAACTTATTTACCGTATGACTTCCTCTGTCTAATATAACTGATATGTAATTATTTCTTACTTCCCAAGGGTTTTTAAAATATTTTACACCTTCAGTTTCATATATTTTAGCGAGTTCGTCTCTTAAGTAATCTAGAGCTTCTCTTAATGGTTTTCTCCATTTTTGATTCCACCCCGGATGTCCGCCTGTAGAACAGCCGCAATCTTCCTTCCATCTGCCGACACCATGGAAACAACTCCAACTTGAAGCTTGTTTTATATCAGCTTCATAATCACTTCTGTATTTTTCAAGATATTCTGCATAGTTTGTAATTGTGAAGCCTTCATCTTTTGCTTTAATTTGAAGTACATAAGCAAGTGCCATATCTCCGAATTTTGTATGGTGTCCGTAGCTTTCACCATCTGTGGCAATATTAATAAGTTGAGGATAATTTCTTAAATCAGAAACGCCTTCTTTTAAACGTTTAATAAATTTATTTCCATCTTTTAACAGCTCATCAAAAGCTACTGAACGAGAAATAGCACCGTCATAGAAGAATAAATCAATGTATTTTCCAGGTGCTGACTTAATATAGTAGCGATAAGATCTTGCAGGGTCAATATTACCCCAGCTTACATCTTGCCAATCTTTGCCGCCTTCTTTTCTTATTTTAAGTGCTTGATATGGTGAAAGTACCGTAAATTTAATTCCGTTTTCTTCAAGTATTCTAAGGGTATCATCATCTACAGCAGTTTCAGCTAGCCACATCCCTTCTGGTTTTCTGCCAAATCTGTATTCAAAATCTTTGATGCCCCATATTACTTGAGTTTGCTTATCTCTTTCGTTTGCAAGCGGCATAATAATATGGTTATATACTTGAGCCATAGCGTTACCATGACCGTTATGTTCCGCAATACTTTCGATATCGGCTTTTATAATTCTTTCGTAAGTATGAGGTGCAAATTTTTCCATCCAGGATAAAAGTGTCGGTCCGAAGTTAAAACTCATGTGTGCATAGTTGTTAGTCATATCAAGTATTTTGTTACGACTGTCTACAATTTTTGAAACGGAGTTTGGATTATAGCATTCTTTGTTTATTCTTTCATTCCAATCGTGGAATGGAAGTGCACTGTCCTGAAGTTCAATAGCTTCTAACCAAGGATTTTCTCTCGGAGGTTGATAAAAGTGTCCGTGAACTGTTAGAAAAACCTCTTTTTTTGCTGTTTTAGCTTCTTTGTTGTTTTTTGATTCCATATCTTAACTCCGTTTCAGTAAATTTTATTTTTCAGTTTTTGCTTGTGTGCTGATTACAGTGAATTTTTCTGCATCCATCCATACATCACCTAGGGCATTAGAGAACACATGTCCTGCTACTTCAATTTCATCTCCTGAGTTTAAATCGATGTGTTTTTCAGCTTCTTTTCTGTCAAGAAAGATTTTTAATTCTGAAAGCGGGACGTTATGTGTTGTTACATCGTTGCGTTGAATTAAGAAAGTTATAAATTTTTCAGAACTTCTGAATGCAGGTTTATAATCAAGCCCCAGCGTTGAATATTTATCAAATTTAGCTTTAAATTTTACATTTTTGTTCATATAAGGCTTGGGATTGCTTACCATAACAACAGGATTAACTGCTTCATAGGTTTTTGCAGGTGCTGTAGCTATAGCTTTGGTTGCTGCAGGAATTATAGGACTTTTAATCCTAACAGGTGCTTGTTGTGCTAAAGATAGTGCATTAATTCCAAAACCTAAAATTAATATAAATGCAATTGACAAATGTTTTAATTTATTCATCCTTAAAGACCTCTTCTTATATAACTTAACGTTAATATGATAGCACACATATATTATTTTGTAACTACCTTATAAGAGAATATAGTTGAAAAAGCTTAAAAAATCATTTATAATAAATGAAAAAGGAGGCGAATATGCAAAAGATAAGTATAGCAAGAATTTCGGGGGGGGGGGCTACCGACTAGCAGATAAGTCAAGCATTTCCGACTTAGACCTCCGATTGAAAGCAAAGTGCTGAATGCAAGCCGTGCCAAAAGACACGGTGATTTTTGTTGCAAAAATTTTGAAAAACAGTTAATAAAAACGAACGGAGGACTAAATGAAAAAGAAAAACGCTTTCACCTTAGCAGAAGTGCTAATCACCTTAGGTATAATAGGTATAGTTGCAGCAATGACATTGCCTGCTATAATTCAAAAGAATCAAAAAACGATTGCGATTACAAGAATAAAAAAATATTATACATTATTGCTTCAAGCCTTTAATTTGGCTCAATCGGAATCTGATCCAAATGGTTTAACGATACTATCTTATCTTTCAGTTGTTGATGAAGAAAATGATCAGAAAGCTCTATCTTTTTTTATTGAAAATTACATTAGACCTAACTTTAAAGTTATAAAGGATTTTGGCTATGTAACTCCAAGTTCTGCTGGAATGCCCAATTATTATCCTTTAAATGGCATTATTGATTCTGATGGAAATACTTTTCATGGGACTAAAAAAAATATTTTTGTTCTTGCCGATGGGAGTATAATGTATGTTTCTTTGGGCGGAGATAATACAACTGGAAGATATGTAATAGCTTATATTGATATTAATGGTAAACAAAAGCCAAATATAATAGGTAAGGATGTCTTTTGTATTGTATTATTTTTCCCAAAAGTAAATTCGGTTAAATTCTTTACATTAGATAAACAGAAATCAAGAGAGGATTATCTAAGTACTTGTAATAAAAATGCCGGGACTATTGATAGTAGGACTTGTGGAGCTTTGCTTCAACATGATGGATGGGAAATGAAGGAAGATTATCCTTGGTAATATAATTCTAAACCCTTGATATCGAGATTTACTTGTTGACTTTTTTTATTTGTGTTAAAGTAATTGTGTATAAGAAGGTAAATATTACATTTTTATAATTTTGACAAAAAGAAGGAGAAAATTATGTCAACAAAAGAATTTTTTACAAATTCTGAAGAATTAAAAGAGCTTTATTCAGCTGCTCGTGCAACTATTACAGCTCCTTTCTTCGGTAACAACGTTGAAGAAGTTAAGTCTGTTTCTGAAGCTTACAAGCTTGCTAAAAACAGCCCGGGAACTATCGAATTAACCGGCATGCCTATTTTTAAACCTGAAAAAATCGGTTTACCTCAAGGTGCTAATCAATTATTATTCAACGATGGTACAGTAGTTGGTCGTTGTGCTGCTGCTAGAAAAATCGTTGGTGAACCAAATTGCGATTTGAAATACTTACTTCCAATCATTCGTGAAGCTATTTACAACACTCGTGATAAATTAATGTACAAAACTGAAGTTGTTGTAGGTTTGGAAGAAGACTTCATGGTAAAAGCTCACTTAATGATTCCTGAAGGATTTGAAAACATTATGTATTCTTGGATGTTAAACTTCCAATACATCAATGAACAATATGCTCAAATGTACGCGGATTCCAGAGAACTTCCGGATGGCGACATTTTTGTATTCTCTGATCCTGATTGGACTCACCCTGACTTCCCATACGGTTTAACATTCTTTGACCCTGAACACAACTGTGCAGCTATTTTGGGTATGAGATACTTCGGTGAACACAAAAAAGGTACATTGACTCTTGCTTGGGGTTGTGCTGCTCGTAACGGTTATGCTTCTTGCCACGGTGGTATGAAACGTTATAACCTGGATGGCGGTAAATCATTCCAAGTTGCTGTATTTGGTCTTTCAGGTTCCGGTAAGTCTACCATTACTCACGCTAAACACAACAACAAATATGATATTACAGTTCTTCATGATGATGCATTCATCATTAACGTTCATGACAAATACACAATCGCTTTGGAACCTGCTTACTTCGATAAAACAGCAGATTATCCAATCGGATGTGATGACAACAAATATATCTTAACTCAACAAAATGCCGGTGCTATTCAATTAGCTGACGGTAAAGTTGTTTCAATTACAGAAGATATCAGAAACGGTAACGGTCGTGCTGTTAAGTCTAAACTTTGGTCACCAAACAGAGTTGACAGAATTGACCAACCAATCAACGCTATTTTCTGGTTAATGAAAGACCCTACAATTCCTCCTGTATTGAAATTGTCAGGTGCTTCATTAGGTTCAGCTATGGGTGCAACTCTTGCTACAAAACGTTCTTCAGCTGAAAGATTAGCTGCTGGTGTTGACCCTAACGCATTGGTTGTTGAACCTTATGCTAACCCATTCAGAGTATATCCGTTGTCAACTGACTATACAAGATTCAAACAATTAATCGCTGATGGCGTTGATTGCTACATCTTGAATACAGGTGAATTTATGGGTACTAAGGTTAAACCTGCTCATACATTGGGTATTATTGAAGCTATCGTTGAAGGTACTGCTAAATTCCATAAATGGGAAAACTTCTCAGATATTGAAATTATGGATGTTGAAGGCTTTGATGCTTCATTCTCTAACAAAGAATACGCTTCTCAATTCGTTGCTCGTATGAATGACAGAATTGAATTTGTTAAATCTAGAGAAACAGAAAAAGCAGGTATTGATAAACTTCCTGCTGATGCATTGGAAGCTTTACAATCAGTTGTTAAAGAAGCTTCAGCTCTAGCTGTATAATAGTTTCAAAATAGAAGCAAAAAAGAGACGGATTTTTCCGTCTCTTTTTTGTTGAAAAATCTTAAAAAATCATATATAATAAATAAAAAAGGAGGCAAATATGCAAAAAACGCAAATAGCTAGAATTTCGGGGGGGGGGGCTACCGACTAACAGATAAGTCAAGCATTTCCGACTTAGACCTCCGATTTGATGAAAAAGAGCTGAGAAGCAAGCCGTGCCAAAAGACACGGTGATTTTTGCTGCGAAATTTTTAACAAACATGTAATAAAAATTAAAAAACGGAGGACTAAATGAAAAAAAGAAACGCATTTACGTTGGCGGAAGTACTGATAACGTTAGGAATAATTGGTGTGGTAGCTGCAATGACACTGCCATTACTGATACAAAATTATCAAAAGCTGGTTTTGAAAAATCAATATAAAAAAATGTATTCACAGTTTTTTAGTGCTGTAAAACTTGCTCAGGCAAAAAATGAGGCTCCTATACATTGTTATTATTGGTCGTACAGTGTGAGTGGAGCTGTTTGTGTAGAATATAATGAGTATGGTAATTGTAAAAAGTGGACTATGCCAGATGGGAGTCCAGTCCCAAATGATTATAATGGAGCATTTGAGGACTGTACAAAGTTTTATGATAATTTTTTTGGTAATGTCTTAAAGGTTTCCAAATATTGCCCTAAGAATGCTTTAGCAAATGGTTGTATAACAGAGAATTATAGAGGTATAGATAAGGTTAAAACTGAGAAAGATCCTAACGTAGATGAGGATCCTTCCCAAATGTTTAGTGATAGTAAAATAAAGAATTCTTGTCCTGCTTGGCTTTTAACAGATGGGACTCTTGTAATGCTTTATGCGATTGCCGGCAGACCAATATTTTTATTTGATATAAACGGACATAAGCGACCAAATAAATGGGGGTATGATCTTTTTACATTTGAATTAAAAGGTAGTTTAAATGATGGAATAACAAAGTTAGTGCCTGTAAACTATTATTATGAAGAAGGTGGATTTTCTTCAAGTGATATGTTATTCAATGCTTTTAGCAAGTAAAATAAAATGAAATAAAAATACCTGATTAATTTACTAATTAATCAGGTATTTTCAATAATTGTTTTATTGTTAATTATTCAATTTCGATAGCACCAACAGGGCAAGCTTCAGCAGCTTCTTTTACGCCATCCATGTTGTCAGCTACAGCAGCTTCATCAACTTGAGCAACACCGTCTACTGAAAATACTGCGTCGCAAATTGATTCGCAAGCGCCGCATCCGATACAAGAATCGTTAACTTTAACTGTCATTTTAATTTCTCCTTATTATTTATCATCATACGTGAATTTCTTCACGTCCATATTATATAATAAACATTTTAAAATATCCACTCTTTTACAAATTTCGCAACATTATCAAATCCTAAAAGAGTTCCGAGATTTTTACCATTAGTCTTTCGGTTATATACAAGTACCGGGACTTTTTCTCTTGTATGGTCTGTACCCGGAACACAAGGATCACATCCATGGTCTGCTGTTATAATTAATAAATCATCCTCATTTAGGGCTGGCAAAATTTCTGTTAGATATCTGTCAATTTCTTCAATTGCATCTCCATAACCTTTTGCATTATTTCTATGTCCGTATAACATATCGGTATCTACAAGGTTTGTAAATATTAAACCGAATTCATTATGACATTTTATATTCGGGTAAGCTATTTTATCTAAATCAAGTTCATTTTTAATGGCTTTTAGAGTTAATTCAAGTCCTTCTTTATTTGAACCTGTATGAATAGCATGTGTTATACCGGATTTTGAGAAAATATCTTCTATTTTTCCTATTGCGATTACACTTCCGCCTTTTTCTTTTATTTCGTTTAGCAGGGTCTTTTCAGGCGGAACCATTGAATAATCTCTTCTGTCTTTAGATATCCTTGTCGGTTTTCCATCTATTACTTTATATGGTCTTGCAATAACTCTTGAAACGTTATAATTACCTTCATCAAGAATTTTTCTTGCTATTTCACACCACTTATAAAGCGTCTCAAGAGGGATTAGGTCTGTATCAAGAGCAATTTGGAAAACGCTATCAGCCGAAGTATAGACGATAGGAAATTTTGTCTTGTGATGTTCTTCGTTCAATTCTTCTATGATAGCTGTACCGCTTGCAGGTCTATTTGCAAGAATTCCTCCACAATTTGTTTCTTTTATAAATTTTTCAATTAGCTCACTAGGAAATCCATTAGGGAAAGTAGCAAATGGTCTGTCTAATACAAGTCCGCTAAATTCCCAGTGTCCTGTTGTAGTATCTTTGCCTTTTGATTTTTCAATCATAGTTCCGTATTGAGCCAGGGGTGTTTCGGTTTTGTCTATACCTAAAAAATCTTGAATGTTGCCAAGACCTAATTTAGATAAGTTTGGCACATTTAATCCGTTGTTAAATTCGCAAACATGTTTTAATGTATTGCATTCAGGAATATCATTGAATTCTTTGCAATCATCCATTGCACCTATGCCCATTGAATCTATTACTATAACAATAGCTCTTTTCATATTTATCCCCCAGGTTTTCAATTTTATATTTATATTTTAGCATAAAGCAAAAAAAAACGGACGCCCCTTAGAGATGTCCGATATTTCATTTCTGAAACAAAAAGGATTTACATTAACTTAAAGTCTGTTTTAGATTCCTCCCCCGCCTTATTTGGCGTGAATGAAAATCCTTAGTATTCAATACCCTGTCTTGCCATAACACCTGTATCAAAGTAATGTTTGATAGGTTTCATTTCTGTAACAAGATGTGCCATTGCTTTTAATTCAGGATGTGCGTAACGTCCTGTTAATACAATTTCAAGATTTTCAGGTTTGTGGAGCAATGCCTCTTTTACTTCACTTACCTTAATCATATTCATTGCTGTACAAATATTGATTTCATCCAAAATAATTAACTGATATTCTCCGGAGTTGATTGCTTTCTTAGCAAATTCCCAGCCCTTTTTAGCTTCTTTAAAATCATCCATACATACATTGTGTGAATAGCAAACTCTATCCATACCAAACTGAACTACATCAAGATTTGGTAAGAATTTAGATGATGTAATTATTTCCCCATAAGAAGTAGCACTGTCACCTTTTGTGAATTGGATGATAAGAACCTTCCATCCATGTCCCAATGCTCTTAGAGCAAGCCCCAATGAAGCTGTTGTCTTTCCTTTTCCGTCTCCGGTATAGATTTGAATATAACCATGCTCTAACACTTCTAACTACCTCCGATACAACTATTAATTATTATCTCCATCACCATTTTAAACGATATTATAAATTAGTTAATCGTTCTTTGGGTTGATAAATCATGAGATGTAAGTTTTTAAATAACCCCACCTCCCAAGATGTATATTCATCATAGAATAAATTTTTAAAAATGAAATATAAAATTGGTAAACCATGCCAATCTTTTTACAATTATTTTTTGCTATAAAACGTATAAAGAGTATTAATAACACTTTTAGCCTATTATCACTATAGTAAAAAAGTTTACTTAATTTTTGTTAAGAATTGAATAATTTTACTTGCAAAACCTGAAAGAATTCTCGAGTGTTGAAGCATGGGAAATTTACTCTCATTAAGTGATGTTAAGTATTCCTACGCAGTATATGATTTATTTTTTAAAAATATGGTATAATAATACTATATGGGGTCGAGTATTATTCTGTCCTGTAATGATTGTAAAGAAATGTTACAGTGAGGCGTAAAAACATGCAATTATTTGGAAGAAAAATTTTTTATATAGTTACAGAGTATAAAAAACAGAGAGAGAATTGAGTATGACATCTCCAACAGCAATCAGACCGGGCTTTGGAAAAGCTCCAGATATACCGAAAACATTATCCAACAAGAAAACTTCATCTGGTGGAAAACAGGTTACTGCGACTCCAAGCAGTTTAAAGTCGTCAGCTACTCAGACTATCTCGACTTCTACACTTTCAAATGAGTGGAGAGCTCAGTTAAAAGATACTAGTTCAAATTTTGTTCCAGGTCAAAGACCGATTGAATTTAAACGTGACAGGACAGTTACAGTTCCTCATGGTGCTTTTGCAGAAGCAGGTGGTAAACATATTACTGAAAGTAATATGGGAATGACCAAAAGAAGTACAGAAAGACTTATTAAACAACAGTTAGAAGCTCAAAAGCAACAGCAAATGGCATATTTAAATAATTTGAATGCCAGCTATGGTAATAATACTATTGATAAAGCTACCTTAATGCAGTCTGTATTAAGTATTCCTAATGTAATTTCTGGGCTGATTGATTATGTGAAAAATAAAAATGCAAATGTTAAAACTGCTGAAGAGCCAAAAGTTACATCAAATGATTCAAATATTGCAGCAATGCAAAATGCAACAACAGCATCTGATTTAAGTACTGCAATTGAAGCCGCAAAAGGTAAGGTTTCAGAAATCGGTACTAAGTTAACTACTTTGAAAAGCGAATTAAACAACTTAAAAGGTCAAACAAGCGGTTTAGAAACGGCTAAAGATGAAGCTACAAAAGCTTTAGCTGATAACAAAACTTCAATAAGTCAAAAACAAGGAGAGGTTCAAAATAATATACAAAGAGAAAGTGCTTCGCAAATGGCGATGAATGCAGCTCAAACTCAGGTTGATATGTTAAAATCTCAATTGGCTACAGCAGGACCTTTGGCAAAAGCCGGTATTGAAGCTTCTTTAGTTCAAGCAGAGCAACAACTTGAATTAAAAACTAAACAATATGAAGAAGCTGTTAACGCAAGAGAACAATCTGAAAAAGATTTGAAAGCTTTGCAAGAGCAGACTCCAACTCTTGAAAACAATGAAAAAACTGCAAAAGCAAAACTAGATGATAATAAAAACCAAATTGCATCAAAAGAATCAGATGTAACTAACTATGGAATGCTTGAAAAAGATATGAATCTTGAAATTGCTAAGCAAGAAGAAAGATTAGCGACTTTACAAAAAGAAGAAGAATCTAATAAAAAGGCATAATGTAAAAAACTTTACATTATGCTTTACTTTTGTATTAGGTTAATTTATAATCAAAAAGAGGACAGTATTGTCAGTTAAAAAAAGAACGGGAATCCCCGTTCTTTTTTCTCTCAATAGCGAAGCGTGGAGTTTGTTAAATTAAAAGGTAGATTATATGGCTAAAATTGATATTAACAGGCATGATATTATGGAAAAGATTACTCCTTTAATAGAAAACACAGCAATGCGTTTTGGTTATGTCCCTATTGAAATTGAGTTTGTAAAAGAAAATCACAGATGGTTTTTGAGGATTTTTTTATACTCAAAAGAAAAAGATGTTACACTTGATGATTGTGAAAAAGTTACAAGAAGTTTAAGCGACTTTTTAGATGAGTTAATTCCGGTAAAATACTATTTGGAAGTTTCATCTCCCGGATTGGAAAGAAAATTCAAATCTGATAAAGAGTTTGTAATATTCAAGGGTAGACGTATAAGTATTAAATTAAAAGAACCATTGGAAGGGGAGTCTGAAAAAATTTTTAAGGGTGAAATTGTAGATTTTGATGAAAAAGAAGGATTAAAATTTTTCAGATTTGAAGACGGTCAGGAATTAATTATTCCAAGAACTAATATTCAATCAGCTAAGCTTTATATTGATTAACAAGATAAGAGAAAGGATAAAAGAAGATGATTAAAATAGGTACAGCACTATTTGAAGCATGCGAAGAGTTGGAAAGAGAACGCGGAATTTCCAAAGAAGTATTAATTTCATCACTTTGTGATGCAATGGTGGCAGCTTACAAAAAACACATGAGAGTGAAAGAAGCAGCAAATATTGAAGCGATATTAGATGAATCTTCGGGAGAAATCGGCGTATTTAGTACAAAGACCGTTGTCGATTCTGTTGAAGAAGGTGAAGAAGATACACAAATTTCAATAGGTGAAGCTAAGGAAATTGATGAAGATGTAGAAGTCGGCGATGAAGTAAAAATAGAAGTTACGCCTGAGCAATTCGGCAGAATAGCTGCTCAATCAGCAAAGCAGGTAATTACACAAAGAATAAGAGAAGCTGAAAGAAATCTTGTGTTGAATGAATTCCTTGAAAAGAAAGGAACCTTAACCACAGGTATTATCCAACGTGTTGAAAACCGTAATGTGATTGTTAATATCGGTAAAACAGATGCTATTATGCCTCAAAAAGAACAAATTCCTGGTGAGTATTATAAGCCTGGTAACAGAATAAGAGTTTTTGTGCTTAACGTAAAAGAAACGACACGATTACCTCAGGTAATTGTATCACACGCTCATGCAGAAATTGTAAGAGAATTGTTTGAACTTGAAGTTCCTGAAATTGAAGACGGTATCGTAGAAATTAAATCAATTTCAAGAGAAGCAGGATATAGAACAAAAATTGCAGTATGGTCTAATGACCCTGAAGTAGACAGTGTCGGGGCATGTATCGGACCTCGCGGAAGCAGAATTCAGACAATTGTTTCAGAATTAAAAAATGAAAAAATTGATATTGTAAGATATTCCGAAGATCCTGTAGAATATATTGTAAATGCTCTTTCACCGGCCAGAGTGGTGTCAGTTGACATTTTAGCAGATGATGAATATTCTCATGAAGCTATGGTGGTAGTACCTGATGATCAATTGAGCTTGGCTATCGGACGTGAAGGTCAGAATGTAAGACTTGCTCATAAATTGACAGGATGGAAAATAGATATCAAGAGCGTATCTCAAATGGAAAAAGCAGAAGCTGCTAATTTCCAAAATTATGAAGAACCTGTAGAAGAAGATTATGAAGATGTCCAAGATGATGAACTTCAACAGGAAATAGAAGAAGAAATGAATCAACAAGCTTTGGATGAAGAAGATATCCCGCAGGACGACTCTTCTGAAGAAGTTGAAGATGTTGAAGAATAATTTAGCTTTAATATAAGTGAAAAGACCGCCATTATAGACGGTCTTTTTTATTTTCAAAAGGTAGCAAAAATTTAAATTTACGGTTTTTAAATCCATATTAGGAGGGATAAATATGAATAATAGTATTAATTTTACATCAAGCTACAGGTTTCCTATGACTCAGCCGGGAGTTAACAGATTCAAAAGGGAAAGTCTGGAACCTGAGCTTATGAAACATCTTGAAAAAATATCTTCTTTACAGCTTCCAAATACAGGAAAAGGATATGGTCGAATTTCAGTAAAAGAGAAGTACGATGGCTTTCTGGAGGGTATCTTGAAACGTTTTGGCTTTAAACGATACCAAAAGCTGCCATTGCATGATGCATCAATAGGACAAGTGGACGAAGCTGTTAGAAATCTTTCAAAAACCAATGATTATCAACAAAAAGGAATGCAGAAAAAGGCGTTCAAACATAAAAAACATTAGAGATAAAAAGAGGTATTTCACCTCTTTTTTGTTTGTAAAATATATTTTACAATGCTAAAGTTTTTTACAATCTTTGTCGATATAACTCTTAGAGTGTAGAGAACTTTATAAAGAGGGCAGAATAATTACAATTAACGTAAACAATACAAATAATAATAATACTCAGCAGGTCAGCACGATGCAGAGTTTATCAAAAACAGAGAAAACAAATAGTGTGTTTTCAGAATATGATATTTTTAACGGAGAAATAGAAGCAACTATGCAATCATTGGAAACCGGTGATTGCTGGCTGTTATCAGGAGTAAATGCATTAAATACAACAAGCTGGGGCAAAAAAATAATAAAAAATGCTCTCCGTCCTGATGGAGAAGGCGGAGCCATTGTTACATTGAAAGGTGCTGACAGTGACCAAAAAGAATATAGAGTGACAATTGCAGATTTAGATAAGGCACTAGCGAGTGGCAAGTATTCGGTAGGTGATGATGATATGCTCGCAATAGAAATTGCCGTCGAAAAATATGCAAAAGCTCAAATCGCAGCAGGCAAGTTGAATAAAGATTCGAATGATGTACTTTCAGGTGCTATAGACAGAAATGTTTTATATCTTCTTTCAGGAAAGCCGTCTCATGATTTTCATAAAGATGATAAAAATATGGATAAAGCATTGGAGAAAATAATGGTTAACTCAGGTAAATATTCTGCGTATTGCGGTTTTAAGGAGGATACTGAGTATTTAGAAAAAAATCATGCCTATGCCATAAAAGAAATTAAGAAAGATATATACGGTAATAAATTTGTCCTGTTGATAAATTCACAAGATTCTTCAGAACCAGAAGTCGTTCCTTATGAAGAATTCAGAAGTAATTTAAATATACTTTTTGTTCTGGACAATCCTGCAAGTCCTGATTTAGGCCTTAAATCAGAAGTGGATATTATAAGTGAACAAATAGAAGAACTAAAAAAACAAGAGATAAATCCTTGAAATAACGAAAACTAATTTAAAATCAGCATAATTTTCGGCAATTCTGTTGACAAAAAAGTTTGAGCAAATATTATGATAATATGGCTTAAATACCAAATTAGTATTGTAGTATAAGTAGAAAAAAAGGAGATTAATCTCATGGCACGTGAAAAGTATGAACGTACGAAACCGCACGTTAACGTAGGTACAGTAGGCCACGTTGACCACGGTAAAACAACATTAACAGCTGCTATTACTGCTGTTTTAGCTGCTGCAGGTCAAGCTGCAATGAAAAAGTTTGATGAAATCGACGCAGCTCCGGAAGAAAGAGCAAGAGGTATAACCATCTCTACAGCTCACGTTGAATACGAAACAGCAGCTAGACACTACGCACACGTTGACTGCCCGGGACACGCTGACTATGTTAAAAACATGATTACAGGTGCAGCTCAAATGGATGGTGCAATTCTTGTAGTTGCAGCAACTGATGGTGCAATGCCTCAAACTCGTGAACACATCCTACTTGCTCGTCAAGTTGGTGTTCCTAACTTGGTTGTATTCTTGAACAAATGCGATATGGTTGACGATCCTGAATTGTTAGAATTAGTAGAAATGGAAGTTAGAGAACTTCTTTCTTCTTACGAATTCGATGGTGACAATATTCCGTTCATCCATGGTTCTGCATTGAAAGCTTTAGAAGCTGCTCAAGCTAACCCATCAATTAAACGTGGTGAAGATAAATGGGTTGATAAAATCTGGGAATTGATGGATGCTATCGATTCTTACTTCCCAACTCCAGAACGTGACTTAGACAAACCATTCTTGATGCCTGTAGAAGACGTATTCTCTATCACTGGTCGTGGTACAGTTGCAACAGGTAGAGTAGAGCGTGGTGTTGTTAAAGTTGGTGATGAAGTTGAATTAGTAGGTCTTGGCGAAACTAAGAAAACAACTGTTACTGGTGTTGAAATGTTCAGAAAATCACTTGATCAAGGTCAAGCTGGTGACAACATCGGTGCATTACTTCGTGGTATTGATAAAACTGATATCCAACGTGGTCAAGTTCTTGCTAAACCGGGAACAATTCACCCACACACTAAATTCACTGCAAACGTTTACGTATTGACTAAAGAAGAAGGCGGACGTCACACTCCATTCTTCCCTGGTTACAGACCACAGTTCTACATCAGAACTACTGACGTAACTGGTTCAATTAAATTTGACGGTCAAATGGTAATGCCTGGTGATAACGTAGTTATGGAAGTTGAACTTATCGCTCCAGTAGCTATCGAAGAAGGTATGAGATTTGCAATCCGTGAAGGCGGCCACACTGTTGGTGCCGGTGTTGTAGACAAAATTATTGAATAATTTCGTTTTGCAAATATTATAAATATAAGAAAGAGCTGATATATAAATTATGTCAGCTCTTTCTGTCTATAAAGGAGAAAAATTTTATGACCATAAGACCTGTATCATCTAATCTTAGTTTTCAAGGCAGACTTGATGCTTCTGCTCAAAATTTGTTTGCTAAAAAAATAAAAAATGTCGATTTAGCGAATTTGAAAATTGGTAAAAAAGCCGCAAATAAAATTTCTGTATCTTATAATATAAAACCTAACGGAAAATATGTAACAACAATGTATGTAACAGATACTTCCAAAATCACTAATCCTTTTGTAAGTGTTGAATTGGCAAAAGGTAAGAAACATTTTAATGAAAAATTGTTGGATTTGATTAAAAAGAATATAGCTAAGGCTGAAAAAATCCAAGCTAAGTATTTGTAAAATTAAAGTCCGTTGAAAAACGGACTTTAGTATGTTATAATGAATATAAAGGAGGACTGTATGCAAAAGTTAGATATAGAGAGAATTTCGGGGGGGGGGGCTGCCAGCTAACAGTTAGGACAAGCATTTCCGACTTAGACCTCCGATTATATGAAAAAGAACAGAAAAGTAAGCCGTGCCAAACGTCACGGTGGTTTTTGTTGTGAAATTTTTGAAAGTCAGATAATAATAAACGGAGGAGTTATGAAAAAGAAAAAAGCTTTTACCTTAGCAGAAGTGCTTATAACGTTAGGAATTATAGGTGTTGTAGCTGCAATGACATTGCCAATATTAATTCAAAAACAACAAAAAATAGCTATATCGTCAAGTCTTAAAAAATTTTATTCTGCAATGAGTCAGGCAATATTGTTGTCTGAAAATGACAATGGTCCTGTTAAATATTGGTATCGGCCTAATTATGAGTATGATCCTGATGTAGGATATGATTATGGAAAGTATAATGCTGAGTCCAAAATAGTTTTAGATAAGTATTTATTACCATATTTAAAATATTTGAAGACTGATGAAGGAAGGCTGCCTGGTACAACTCCTGAGGGAGGAACTATTTCTGGTGCTTTTCCTACTGTATATTTTGCAGATGGTTCTACTATGCAAATTAAGCTAGGGTCTTGTTTTGATATGTATTTTGATGCTAATGGTGCTAAAAAACCTAATTTATATGGTAGAGACCGTTTCATTTTTTATTTTTGTTACGTAACAGGTGAATCAATGTATGGAAAAAATAAGTTTTTTGGTCCAGTATATCCTGGAAATTTGACAACAAGAGATGAAGCGTTGAAAAAATGTAAGGATTCTCCATCTAATTGTGCATATTTGCTTTATAAGTTTGATAATTGGGAATTTAAGAAAGATTATCCTTGGTAGTACAAAAGCCCTGCAAAAATTGCAGGGCTTACAAGTTTGGTTTTACCGCGTTTTTCGCACACACACGGTCTAAATCTTTTTTAGTTTACAGCTGAAGCTTTAAGTTTATCAAATTTAGTTTCAGAGTGAACTCTTTTCAAATACTTTGTAAGAGATTTAGCAACCATTTTTGAACGTTTTTGAGCTTCCTGATCTAGAATTTCAAAGTATTCATCAATGGATGACATGATGTAACCATTTTTTTCTAATTCTAAGTTTTCCATATTTCCCCCAGTATCTCCCTAATTTTATTATATCAGCAAATCCTTATTTTAGCCAAGTAATGTTTCTAAAATTTCTGCATTTTTTATTGCTTTTTTAGAATTTCTGACTTGATTTCTGTACATATAAGTTCTTAGTGCTTCACGAATTAATTCTGAACGTGTTCTGTTTTCAGAGTTCGCAACATTGTCTATTTCGTCTAAAAATCTTTCAGGCATTGAAATTAATACTCTAGCCATTGTTAACTCCTTTTTATTTCCCTATTCTAAACTTTTCCCATATATATAAAGTTTTTTGTTAGTGAAAAATTGCTTAATTTGTATATATTTTTTATAAAAGACTTAACAAAACTTTATTTACTAAAATCTGCGAACGTAATAATTTTTATCATTTTTAAGCTCAAGGCGTGCTTTTTCTAAGTCTGCATCGTTGAAATTTTTTGTTAATATTTTTGCAGTTTTTTCTCTTATTGTATATTCATCAATATTTTTAGCTGTGAGTAAAATTTTTTTTAAAGTTGCGAAATCTATTGAATCGCTAAATTCATATATAGTTTCAAGGCACCAATATAACTTAAATACTTCTTTGTTTACTTTATATTTACCGTCTTGGAAGTCAAAATCTTTTATTATATCAAGTAAATTGAGTGTTTTTTGAGCTAATTTTTCAGTGAAATATTTGCAAAAAACAGGATTTGTTTTGAGATTCGATATTGCAGAAATTATATTTCTGCAAATATTTGCGTTTATATCTATTATAGCTTCTAAAAATATATCATAGCTTTTTGTGTTTTCAAAAAAATGCAGCAAAGACGGTGTGCTCATAAATTCATTAATTTTTAAAGATACAGCTTCTCTTATTTTGCCGTCTTGTCCTATCAGATTATCAATCAGAGTCTGAGCCTCTTCTTTTGATGTGATAGTTTCAAGTCTTAAGGCAGCAATTTGTTTTTCTGCTATATTTCCATTTTTCATCATAGAAATTAACTCATCTTGAGTTAAGGATTTTTCTGCCAACTCAAGTGCCTTATTAAAATTTTCATCTAAAGTTTCATAGTAAGTATTATTCAAATTTAAACCTCAAGGCTTCCTGTATAAATAATATAGCATAAAGTATAATGAAATTTGCACATTGGTTGGATTTAATGTATTATATCGGTATAAGACAAATTGTGAGGAGTTACCCTATGCAAGAAATAGTAAATTTTTTAAAAGAAATGTTTATGATGAAAAAAGATGAGAAAAAAATCGGGCTGTCTCAGTTTAAAACAAAAGAACCGATAGAAAAGCCTGCCATAAAACCTGTAAAGGCTGCAAATGAAATTAAATTATCCGATCTTATGAGAAGAAGTTATTAGTTTTGTCCACTTGTATTTTAGTACATAATCTTTTATAATAAGTATATATAAAAATAGGAGGCAAATATGCAAAAATCGCTAATAGATAGAATTTCGGGGGGGGGGGCTACCAACTAACAGATAAGTCAAACATTTCCGACTTAGACCTCCGATTGAACAAAAAAGAGCTGAGAAATAAACCGTGCCAAACGTCACGGTAGTTTTTGATGCAAAATTTTTGAAAGTCAGATAATAACAAACGGAGGATTTATGAAAAAGAAAAAAGCTTTCACCTTGGCAGAAGTGCTTATAACGTTAGGAATTATAGGTGTTGTCGCCGCAATGACATTGCCTATTATAGTTGGTAATTATAAAAAGCAGGAAGTTGTAACTTCAGTTCAAAAAGTTTATTCAGTTTTAAATCAAGCTTTTAACTTTTCCCAAGCTGATAATGAATCTTATGAATATTGGGCTCAAGCTTATGAAATTGGTTCAGAGAATTATTTTAATAAGTACTGGAGACCTTATTTTAAACTTAGACGTATTTGTAATAATTATAAAGATTGTGGATATAAAAAAGCTACTCCTTGGATATTAACCAATGGTAATATTTCTACTTTACAAGTTGTATAAAAGTCTTTGCGTATTACATTTCTTACTCAAGATGGGATGCTAGTTTCTATTTCAGCCTATACCGGTTCAACAGATTTGGATAATGGAGGAAATATTGATCATTCAATTTATGTTGATATAAATGGACCTAAGGAGCCGAATCAATTTGGAAAAGATTTTTTTTCTTTTAAAAGAACTAAAAAAGGGATAATGCCGACTGGCTACGAATATTCTGCAGCTTCAGTTAACTATAATTGTTCAAAGAGTAGTTCTGGAACATATTGTGCTGCAAAGTTATTTAAAGATGGCTGGAAAATGAATGCGGATTACCCATGGTAAAAATCTAATATTCAATACCTTTTCTGGCTGCAATCCCAGTATCCCAGTAGTGTTTTACAGGCTTAATTTCAGATACCAGATGGGCAATATCTATTATTTCCTGTCTGGCATTTCTGCCTGTTAGGACTATTTCCATTTCTTCAGGTTTATTTTTTAGTACATCAAGCATTTCATTCAAATCAATAAAACCCATATCAATTGCAATATTCGCTTCATCAAGGATAATCAGATTATATTCGTCATTTTGTATAGCTTTTTTAGCTAATGCCCAGCCTTTTTTTATCAGTTCTACATCGTCATCAGTTTTGTTGTTTTGATAGACAATTCTATCAGGCCCTGCTTGAATAATTGTTAAATTATTAGCAATTTCAGGGGATAGGTTTCTAAATGAATTAAGTTCTCCATAGTCATCTCCGCCTTTCATAAACATAATAATCAAGACTTTCCAACATCTGCCTAACGCCCTCATTGCGAGACCTAGAGAGGCTGTTGTCTTACCTTTTCCGTTACCTGTGTAGACTTGTATATATCCGTGTTTTGCCCAATTCGGGTTTATTAAATTGTTTGTACAATTGTCTGTCATAATTATTTATTATATATTAAAACTATGCAGGAAAAATCACACCTAAGGACTAAATTTAAAGAATTAAGAAAAAGTATTGATACATATAGAGTTAGTACTTTAATTTGTAAGAATATCAGAAATTTTGATTTGTATAGAAATGCAAATAATGTTATGCTGTTTTATCCCACTAAATACGAAATTAATCTTTTATCATTGTTGAATGATAATAAAAATTTTTTCTTTTCTCGAGTGTATGGAATGGAATTACAAGTTTGTCCATATTCAAAGGATGTCGAATTTAAAAAATCTGCTTATAATATTAATGAGCCATGTTCAAATCCTGTATCAGCTGAAATTTTAGATCTGATTTTGGTACCTGCATTAGCTGTTGATAAAAAAGGTTTCCGTTTAGGTTATGGCGGAGGTTTTTATGATAGATTTTTGCCTCAGTGCAAGAATGGAGTTACTGTTGTGCCGATTTGTGATGAGTTTATTTTAGATAATCTTCCAAAAGATAATTTTGATTTTAATGTAGATTTTATTATATCAGATGTAAAAAGGCTCACTGTTAAGTGAGCCTTTGTTTTGGTTAGTTAAGGATAATAGGATTAAGGGGGGTAAATTTTTTATTATGCTACGTATTCAGGTTTCCATTGTTTAACTGCATCTTGTTCACCCTGACGAACTCCTTCAAGTTCTGCTTGCAGCATTTTTAGTTGAGTTTCAATCTTTGTTTTCTCTTGTTGTAATTGTTTTTCTTGTTCGTTTAAAAGTTTTGTTTCTTGTTTTGCAAACTGTTCTCTTTGTTGTGCATACAAATTCTGGAAAATCCATTGCTGATACATCATTTGTTGATTTGGATCAGTCATTTGAGCCATTTGAGCTTGTACATTCGGAAGCATCATTATCTGCTGCATATTTGCATTTGCTCCTAATATTGCTCCGTTATGTGCATAACTCATATACATTAATGTTCTATTGAACATTGATGCAGGTGTACTTCCCATATCACTAATTGATATCGTACCATCAGCAATGTTACTTGCATACTGTTGCAGGTCGTGAATTTTCATTGTAATTTCATTCAACCTTGCGTTCTTTTCATATTGTTGATGAATAATATCAAGCCGACGCTTGTGGAACATTAACAGACACATAGTCCTACTCCTACCATAAAGTTTCTAACTAACCTTTTATAACCTTTACATATATATAAAAACATGCAACTCTTACGAATTGCATGTTTTTAATAAATTGTTAATTTTTGTTACAAAGAGTTTTTTTGAACAACTTTATCAATAAGTCCGTATTCCAATGCCTCTTGTGCTGATAAGAAATGATCTCTTTCGCAATCTTCTTTAACTTTATCAAAAGGTTGACCTGAATTTTGAGCAATTATATCAATTAACATATTTTTCATTCTTAGAATTTCTTTCGCTTCAATTTCAATATCAGTAGCCTGACCTTTCGCACCTCCAAGAGGCTGGTGTATCATAATCCTTGAATTAGGCAGAGCCATTCTTTTACCTTTTGTTCCTGAACATAACAAGAATGCACCCATTGATGCTGCATCTCCAAGACAGATTGTTGCTACATCTGATTTAATCAAATTCATTGTGTCATATATTGCCATACCTGCTGTAATTACACCGCCAGGGCTGTTAATGTATAACATAATATCTTTTTCGTTATTTTCACTGTCCAATAAAAGAAGTTGTGCAACGATAGAATTTGCTACTTCGTCATCAATTTCTGAGCCTAAGAATACAATTCTTTCTCTCAGTAGTCTTGAAAAAATATCAAATGAACGTTCGCCTCTTGATGAAGCTTCAATTACTGTCGGGACGTAGCCCATAATTTTCATATAAGTTTGTTGATCCATTTTTCTCTCCTAATTAATATTTTTATTATACCATAAAAAAATATTTTTTGTTAACAAATGTAACAGATTTAATTCATGCTGAAATTAGCTATTTTTATAAGTTTTTATATATATAAGAGAACTAAATGAAGAGAGGCGAGAGTTATGGCTATTTCAAACATTCAAGAAACTTTGTTAATGTATACCAAACAAAAAGCTATGCTTAATGAAAAAATCGGAGATGTAATGTTTCAGATTATGAACGCTACGCGTGAAAATGCCGAAATTCAGCAAAAATATAATGATAAACAGCAGTATTATTATTATGAATATTATGATTCTGAAGATCAGACTATCTATCAAGAAGTTATGGAACAATTAGAGAAAGACCGTGAATATGAGCTTGCTAACTTAAACTCTTGGGAATCTCAATTAGAAGTTGATAAAAATAACTATGAAACAAGGCTTAATGAGGTTACAACTTTTGAAAGTACTTGGACGAAGTTATTACAGAACAATATCAAGAGCGATTTTACTTACGGAGGTGCAAGTCAATAGTTCAAAACTTAATATTCGAGATTGGAAAAGCGGCAAAATGCCGCTTTTTTTGTTGTATTATTTAGTTATGATAAATATGGATGAAAAGTTAGGTGTATTTATTGTCCCGACAGGAATTGGTGCTTCAGTTGGTGGGTATGCCGGTGATGCAAGCTGTTGGGCTAGAAAATTTACTCAGAAAGCTAAACTTATTGTAAATCCTAATGTTGTTAATGCCGGTTGTTTTTCTGGTATTAATGAAAGCATGTTATATGTTGAAGGGTATTCTCTTGATGAGTTTTTTAAAGGTAATTTGACATTATCTCTATCCTCTGATAATAAAATCGGTGTTGTGTTTGATTGTGCAATTCCTGAGGATGTTTTAAATATTCACATAAATACGATTAATGCAGTCAAAACTGTCTATGGAATTGATGTAATAGGTTATGAGATGACTGAAAATCCTGTTGGCGTCGGGTTTTCTCTTGATAAAAACGGTGTTTCTGCAGGGAATGTTTTGAATGAAAAAACTCTGCTTGATGCTTCTAAAAAGTTATTAAAAAAAGGTGCTCAGGCTATTGCTTTAGTATGTTTGTTTGAAGATCCTGAAGATATGAATTTGGATTATGCAAATGGTATCGGAACTGACCCTGTGGGAGGAATTGAAGCGGTTTTATCGCATTATATTTCTGCTGAATTAAAAGTCCCTTGTGCTCATTCTCCTGCATTTCTTGATTATTCCATATCTTCGGAGATTGTAAATCCTAAGTCTTCTGCTGAATATATTACGCCGACTTTTTTGCCGTGTATTTTAATAGGTTTATCTATGGCTCCTTTAATTAATTTAAGTAACGGAATTTCTGTAGATAATGTTGATTTTCTTGTAATGCCTTATAATTCCTTAGGTTCAGTACCTGTATTTGAGGCTGTAAAACGAAAAATACCTGTATATGCAGTTAAAGAAAATAAGACGGCGTTAGGTATTACGAAAGATAAAATTTCACAACAAATTATCGAAGTTGAGGATTATGAAACATGTTTTAGTTTAATATAATTTGTTTTGGGGATGCTTTTAATTCATAAAATATAGAAGCTGCTTTTTCGAAGTTTTCAGTGCTTCCGCTCACGTAATATTCTTCTTTTCCTGTTCCTGTTGTTGAGATTAATCCGCTATTTTCTAAATCTGATTTTATGTATGTTGCAAAAGAAGCTGCTGGGTTAATGAACATACTTTCAGGTGCATAACTTTTTAGATTATTTAGTAGATACGGATAGTGTGTGCAGCCTAAGACAATTTTGTCGGGCTTATATTTTAAGATTTTTTCTAAGTCTTCTTTTATTTCTTTTTTACTTTCGGGCAAATCTTCTTGTCTGTTTTCAACAATTTTTACCCATTCTGGACAAGCCTGTTCGATTACTTCAATTTTGGGATTTAATTTATTTATTCCGTTTTTGTATGCGTGAGAATTTATTGTTGCATGGGTTGCAAGAATTCCCAATTTTTCTATCGGGAGTTCTGATAAAATCGTTGTAACGGATTGGATTATAGGATATATTTTAAAATTAAATCTATCTTTTAGTGTTTCGTAAGTCGTTGCAGATGTTGTGTTGCAGGCCATAACTACTGCTTTTACACCCTTTTGCTCAAAGAATTTAAAAATATTATATGAAAATTCAATTAATTGCTCTTTGGTCTTTTCTCCATAAGGCATATTCTTAGTATCACCGTAGTATAAGCAATCCTCCTGCGGCAGAAGCTCTCTGAATTGTTTTAATACAGTGAGTCCTCCGACGCCAGAATCGAAAAATCCTATAGGGTAATTTTTAGTTTTGTTTGAAATAATTGTTAATTCCCTCCACTATAGCTTTTGCTGTATCTTGTTTACGTTTTTCGCTTACAAGTTGAGCTCTTTCGTTATCATTAGATATAAATCCTATTTCAATCAATATTGCAGGGGCTGTAGTATGGTTAATTACATAGAATTTAGATTTGAATAAACCTCTGTTGTTAGATTGAATTTTACTTGCAAGTGATGAATGTACGGTTTGAGCAAGATTTAAACTTTCCTGATGATAGTAGTGAGTTTCAATCCCTGTAATTTCAGGTTTTGTACTTGAGTTTACGTGAATACTTACAAATATATCAGGAGCATTAGTTTCACTTATTGAGACTCTATCTGCAAGAGATACGTATATATCGTTAGTTCTTGTCATTGTAACTTGATATCCTTGCTTCTTCAAAAGTGCTTCAACTCTTTTTGATACATCAAGTGTTATATCTTTTTCATTTATTCCATTTCTTATTGCACCACAATCGGTACCGCCATGTCCTGCATCTATTACAACGCGTTTTACCCCTGAAGGTTTTTTAATTATAGGTGTAACCGGTGCAATTTGCTTTTTAGGTGCTTTTACGCTTATTTTAAGTGCTTTCCCATCAGCTCCAAGGTATGTATTTACAAGACTGTCTTTATCTATTGGAATAGTTAATTTCAAGCCGTTTCCGCTCATTAAACTGATTGTAGCTTTTGAAAATAATGATTTTGCAAATGTATTTTTGAATGTTTCTTCATTGAATCTTGAAACATTATATAAATATATAATTATTTCATCATTTGTCCTGTCAAATCCGTGAACTACAGGATGACTGAATGATAAAGTCATTGCATCAGTTTGATTGTTTATTTCTTCAAGATTATATGTCAGCATATCTGCAGATGTTGAATATAAGGATGAAGGAATTACGCTGTTTATGTTTGCAATCAATAAAGATTGATTATCATTAGCATAAATCGGAATATATTTTTCAACATTTGGAGTTGTAATTACGATTCTAGCTTTATTAACTGAAAACTGTCCGATTTTAACACTTTCAGTTTCATTTATTTTGAATTCTTTATTTCTAATATTTTGAGCTACTAAGGTATTAGACATATCAAATACTATACGCGTAGGGTTTGTTAAAATCATTGGCTTTTCAACCGTAAGAGACCCAAAGCCGTTTATTAACACTGCATTTGGCTTTGTCGTAACTCTATCTATATAGTATTTCGTATTTAATCGTAATTGCATTTTTTCGACATCAGGTGATGTTACTTGCTGAACTGTCGTATTAAAGGCTTCTTGAAGTTGTTCTACTATATTATTTTCTGTTATTTCTTTTTTTATAGGCGTGTAGATTGTCATATACTCGTAAAAATCACTTGAAGAAGCGTGTTCATCACGATATGTTTGTTGAAAATAAGGGTTTTGGCATATTGAATTCTTAAATTTAAGAATGATATTATTCTTGATTTTCATAAACTTAATATTAGAAGTAGAAAAATCCTCATCTAAATACATAACAACTCTTACAACGTCAGGATTAGTCGTAAATTGTGATATTTTGACCTGTTTAATACCTGCAGAGTTGAATGTCCAGTCTTGTTTCGGAATAGTTAAAATTGCTGAATTAATATCAAAATATGCACGTTTAGGGTTTTCTAAAGTGACAATCTTTACATCAGGCAAAATCTGCCCTAAAGTGTTATCTTGAGCCGATATAATCATCATTGAATTAGAAGTGTCAAAATTTGCTGATGTGATTTTAAATATATCTTCTGCAAAAGCTTTGGAGCAAAATGTTGAAAATACCGTAATTATGAATAGTAATAATATAAATAATTTTTTCATATCCTTAATCTCATTACTATTATATAATATAATTTTTTTGCCGTATTTTCAAATTGTAACGAAATTTGTTTATTTAATAATTTTCTTTCTGAAAGCAACGCTCACTGCTTCTGTACGATTTTTTGCATTTAATTTTTTTAAAATAGAACTTATGCAAGCTTTAACTGTATGGGTGCTTACATAAAGTTTTTGTGAAATCTCTTTGTTTTCATAGCCATAAGTCAAAAGGTGTAATACGTCAAGCTCTCTTTCGCATAACTCATTTTGATTATTTCTTATAGACATCATGCCTGCCTCCTGTTATTATTATGATACAGAAAGTAAAAATACGAAACAAATTTATTAATAATATTGCCGTTTTGTTATATAAAAATCTTAAAAAAAGATAGCAAAAATTTTTATTTTCAGGTTTATATATGGTTAAAATATGGAAGTACACAATAGTTATAATAAAATAAATTTTGGGCAGGTTTATACAACAACGGCAGCTGAGAAGCTTTTGAAAAAAGCCGATAAAGCAGTAAAAGCCTCAAGAGAGGTGTCGTTTGTTGATATAAATATTCCGGATGGGCATAGAATACCTTTATGGTCGGTGCTTTCAGAGCATATAAAAAATCGACAAAGTGATAATCGTAATAATATACTAATTGATATATTTAAAGAAGGGAAAAATCTTCTTTCTGTAAAATCTTGTGATGCAAAAGGTTTTGTCCACAAAAAGTGGGTTGTTAATCCAATGCCTGTAATTGGGACTTATAGTGATATCTTTCCTGAAGCAAAACTTGTATCAAGTAGTAAAACTCTTTCGCTAAATACCTATGGACGTTCGGCGTTTTTCGACGTAATTGATAGTGCCGAGGCGGATGTTGATATGCTGAAATTGGAAGAAAGATTGAATTCAAAAGATAAACAAATCAGTATAAGAGAATTACCTAGAGTAAAAAGAGAAAATAGAACAAATGGAAAAACTTTACGTTACTTGTTGAAAAGGCAGGAAAAACTTAATATTCCCCATGTGCAAAGACCGTTTTTAAAATTAAAAGATATGGTATTAGGGTTAATGAATATTAAGGTTGATTGTATAGATACAAAACCTCAACCAAAGCTCAAAAATAAACTTCCTCGTCGTATAAAAAAAGATTTGAAGAAAAATAATACAGAATTAAACTAAAAAGAAAAGGGGCTCTTCGCCCCTTTCCATTCTAAATGAACTAAAGTCAGTATTTTTAACTGATATTTATATAAAAAATTTTTTGATTTTTAGATTTCAATAATTCGTAATTTTGTAATATTTGTTTACTTAATCAAGTAATATTCATCTAAAAATTTTTTTTAATTATTTGAAACAGGCAGCAATAACGATGACAGCTAATAAAATTTTTATGAATGAGTATATCTCATAGTGTTTGCCTAATTTATTATTTGCATTGCTATCTTTGAATTGTTTTTTGTCATAAATATATGATATGTCAATAACAGTTGAAAATAATATTGGGATTAAAAATATAATTAACCCGAAATCTTCCGGGAAATTAGCAACGTTATTTTTAAAATTAATAATTAAACCAATACCCAAAATATAAAGTAATACTGAGGCAATACCCAAGATACATTTTTCTGTGTCTGTTAATTTTGGCTTTCCATATTTTTTATAATTATCTATTTGCGTTTGTAAATCTTCAGTTATGGTACTTGTGTGACCATCAATATGAGCAAATTTAAAAGATATTTTAAGATTATTTCTTTTACAATAGTCAATTATTGAAAAAATAAAAGATGTTACATAAAGAGGAAATGGGGTCATACAAATTGATAATTCTGAATTATCTGTTTTAATAAATTTGAAATTTATATTATCAATCTTATAACCACTGCCTTGTGCTAATCCGTTTGAATATACATTCATTTTGGATACATAAATATTCAGGTCGATGCTTTTAATTTCACTAAATTTACAAATGGTATTATTTGATGGCTTATTATAATTAAAACAGATTTTATCTGGAAGTAAATTTACAGATTTTATATATATGCCCGAATTTAAATTTATTACAGCCAGTACGTATTTGATTATATAAGCTATACAACAAAGATAAACTCCAAGTGGTAGAAAAATAGAAAATAGTATAATTAAAATTTTAGATTTTAAGTCACTATAAGCCAATAATGAGTTGATAGATTCTGCAAACCACTTAAAAAAGTGAACTAAGGAATAGGTTTGTTCTTGTGTATTTGATGTGTATATGGCAAAAATCAAAAAACTTGTAAATATTCCTAAAGCAAGTGCTATAATAAGTTCATTATTTAATTCTCTTAATAAATTATTTTTTAAATGCATACTCCCCGCCCCTCTTTATAAATTAAGTACTTAAGTGATTTTTAATAATAAAAATATATATACATTTTTATAGATTATAGCATAAATGTTCTCATAAATATAGCAGTCGGGTAATAATTTATTTTACTGCAGGATTTAATAGTTCAAAGTTTTTTGTTTTTGTTTAAAATGTTTTAATCTTGAAAAAATATAAAAACGTTTTTTGAAAGTTATTTATAATTCCTAAATTTGTTATATTAATGATGAGTTTTTTTTCTGTCAATACCAAATTGTTCAATTTTTTTGTAAAATGTATTATTGCTAATATTCAGCTCTTTGCATATTTCATTGACTGATTTTTTTGAATTAATCAATTGTTCTAATTGTTCTTTGGTTATTTTTTTTGCATTATCAAAGACTTTTTTGCCGGAGCTTTGTAAATTATATTTCCTTAACAAGCTGTGATACATATTAGTTGTAAGGTCATACATCTCACATATTTCCTGCGTTGTTGCCCCTTCATCTAAATATTGCTGGACTTCTTTTATATTGATAGAATTGAGTTTTTTAATAGAGTTACTCATTACGGTATCAACTTTAGCTTCTTTTGTTTTGATATAAAATGCAGTAGGAGAGATGTTTAATTTTTCTTCTATGTCGTCTTGTGATTTCCAATCTGATACTACTTTTTCCAGTTTATTTTTTTGTACTTCTTTTAATTTGTAGTGATGTTGATAATTATAGTTTATATTTAATTTTTTAAATAATCTGTAAATTGCAGATGGGTCAGAAAAGTTAAAATGCTTACATAACTCTTTAACCGTCAAGCCTTTGTCTACCAATTCTTGTAATTCTTCTTTTGATATATTTGCCATGGCAGCTTTGTTTTTACGGAATTCTGTCATTATTCCAAATCTGTTTACTAATGTTGAATAATTTCTTCTCGATATATTTAATTCTTTACAGATTTCATCAACTTTTTTACCGCTTTTTATAAGATTTTCTAATTTTTCTTTAGTTATATTTTCTAAAGTACTTTTAGTTTTCATTATTTGAGTTTCTATTTTAAATTTTCCGATAAGTCTTTGCAGAGTAGGTTGAGATATGCCAAGGATTTTGCTTATTTCAGGATATGTTTTTTCGCTTTCAATTAATTTAGTAATTTCTTCTTTTGTAATTTCGGAAGTCCTCATTTTATTTTTTCTATATAAAGTTTGAATATCCAGCTTTTTTACCAACACATAATATACAGGTTCAGAGATACTTAATCTTTCACATATTTCTTTTATTGGAAGTTCCATATCTACCAGTTCTTGTAATAGTTCTTTTGTAACTTTTTTGCTGTTTGCACCTAATATATATTGTCTAAGGTTAAATTTTTCCAATAAATTATAATAAGCTGTAGTTGTAATTTTAAAAAACTTACAAATCTCATTTATTGTGAAATGATTTTTTAGCATCTCTTCAAATTTATCTTTAGATATTTTGCTTAATTCGTCATTGTAAATTGATAATCTTTTTTCAATTCCTAAGGCTTTTAAGTGTTTGTAATAAGTAGCTGTACTTATGCCTAAGTTTTCAATAATTTTTTTTTCAGATATTCCGGACTCACGCAGTTGTAAAATTTGATCTTTGGATATATTGATTTTTCGAGCTGCGAATGATGGATTTGTATTTATGTAGCTAGAGTTAATTGTAATATTCATATTGTATTAAAATCCTTAGAGAAATTAATTTGCTATTATAGAGCAAATATACCATAATGTAAAAGAACACATGGTTTGATTATTTGTTCCACATGGTTTGATTTTTTTTGGCAACTTGTATTCAACGCTTTTTTAGTTTTCATCTATACGGCTTTACTTGTTTGTATTTACAATTTTAATGAAATTGTTAGGTTTGATAATTATATAAATTTAATAAAAACAGGAGTCAATTTTGAACTCCTGTTTTTATAATTTTATGGTAATAAAAATGGTACATTTTTACTCGCTAAGTACTCGGTTAAAAAGTCGAGTTGTTTTCTTGCTGCATTTTGAAATTTTAAATAATTAATAACTCCACCTTCACGTTTCACATCTTCTTTTTTGTAATCATAAATAAGTTCACTATCACCAGTTAAAAATAAAAGATTTTTACGCCAAGCTTCTGTCTGATCTTTATCTTTCGTTTCAAAAATTTTAAGTAATGTAATTATTGTATTGTAATCCAATTTTGTATAATTTCCTTTTTCAAAACTATTGTTGTTCCTTATACAAGTTAAAGCATAAACCATTTGAACAAAAGCGAATAAAAATTCGAAAGGATTATATTTTTCAAGTTTCTTATCACCACACCATTGCGGATTAAATTTGTATTGTCTGTAACCCTCATCTGGTAAATGCCCCATTCTGCCATGCCCCATATACGACATTGAAGAATATCTAAATCCTTTAGGTGTATATGGGAAACAGGTTAAATATTTTATATGATTACCAATACCATCAATTTCTTCTACTGCTGTACTAGTATCATTAACCGCCCAACAAGGTGCACCAACAAAATATTGATGAGCCCAAGTATCAGCAAGGACATGCATTCTTAATCCTATTAATTCTAAATAGTTATTTTCTTTTGGATTAATCATTTCGTTTATCATTTTTTCGACGGTTTCGCTATTTGAAACACACATTAATTTAAATAAATTCTTCTCATTGTCATCATAAGACCAACCTAATGGAAATAACTCGCTGTTATCGTCATTATCTTTACCATAACCCTCGTATTTATATATTTCATCAATATTACCTGGCAGAAAATGAAATGGCATCCAAGCTTGTCTTATTTCATTAAGTTCACTATTTTTCCAATTTTGAGGATTTATAGCATAACTTGCCAATTTCGTACCACTTTGTACTGTATTTATTTCACCTGCAACTATGCTATTCTCATCGCAATCATCAACGAACTGGGCGCTATATGCTATTTTGAGAGCATCATCTTTATTGTATCCTGCTATTCTAGCAGCCGTATATGTTCCATAATAATGAAAATCTTTATTCATAATATCTCCTTTGATTTATGCTGTTTGCAAGTTTAACTTCTGTTTTTGTTTTTTCATTTCTTCTATTATATTTCTGTAATCAGCAACAAATTTTTCAATAGTGACGTATCCTGCAAGTGTTTCTGATTCTGAAATATCATCAATAACGGTACTTTTATCAGCATAAGTTGCCTCTAAATAATAACCAATAATTTGTGGAGTATCGAATTTAAGAGTTACGCTGTTTGCATCTGATTTAGAGTGTACTGATGAAGAAGACGAAGAACTACTTGAACTGCTTGAACCACTAAAGAATAGGAAGCCTCCTCCACTTGATGCATGTTTTTCCGTTGAATCTGCAAAACTTTCCATGTAACTGTTACTAGAAGATACTTCAATAGAAATATCACGAGCAATTATCATTGCTACCGGATAGCACGGAAATACACAAGATGACATCGCCGTTAATCGTGCATCATCAATTTTAGTATATTCCTCTGTTGGGTTAGGAGCTATTTTTGAAGTCGTAACATTAAACATATCCTTAGTTAATGCAAAAACTCCTGGATTAAACCAAGGACGTTCAATACTTACTTTTGCGATATTCATACCGATTGAGATGCTAGCATTTCCCTGCTCTGACAAGTTAGAAAATGAACTTGATGCCTCGCTGCTTTTACTATCGCCTCCACAGAACCAAAACCCTGCTCCTCCTGTACTTTGAGATGCAGATGATTTCTGTGAAGTTTGCGTATTTAATGTTGCAAAATCTTCATTAATTATTATTTGTGTATATCCCTCTGGAACTGTGTTTGGTGTTACGTTTTCTTCTGGGGTATTACTTTGGGTTTGTACTGAATCTGAAAGTTGTATTTTTATCTGCAAATTAGTTATATCATTGTTAATCTGTTCAAGTTGTGTTTTTAAAGGTAATAATGCATTTTCAAGTTGTTTTAAATTTTGAGATTTGATAAGACTTTCAGATTTAGTAGCTAGTTCTAAAGATGCATCCACTAATTGTTGTTGAGCCTCACATACACATTTGTTATCTTTTATTAGCTGTTGCACAATATCGTTAACTATACTAGCAGTGTCTTGTGTGTCGTCAGATTTCTGTTTGGTTAGTTTAGTTAATATCGTCTGCATTGAACTACTCTCTGGTGCAACAACAGATGCAATATCTAATGCAACATTAAATATTGATACAAGGTTACTCGAATAATTTTGTAATAAATTATTTCTTGCACTATCAATTTTAGCTTGACTAGTCGCAACGTCTTGCTGAAGTTTCAAAAGCTCTTCATCAGAAGGTATGAGAGAGGACAATTGGTCTATTTGAGATTGGACTTTAAATCTTAAAGTTGATAAATTCTGCATTTTGGTTGCAAGTGCAGCGGGAGTTTCTAATAAATCAACAGGAGTAAATGATGTACCTAGTAATTCAAACCAGTTTGAAGGATATAAATTTACAGGATATATATATCCACCATCTGGTGTTAATTTTTCAGTATTTGTTAATGTCTGTCGTGCTTGTTGCAGTTCAGCACCGGAACCGCTATCTAAAATTCCTTCTAATATTTTCATATCATTTGGAGAAAATACAGATAACACTTTTGACATTTTTTCATTTATTTTGTTTAGATAGCTTTCAGCTACAGTTTCATACCATTCAAGATAGGCATCATTATATTTTATGTTTTCTGATTCGGTATTTCCCGGGTATTTTTCTCGAAGAACTTTTTTCTCTTCATTTTGGATTTCAGCCCAATCTTGTGTCGCATCCACCCAATCATCATACAGTCTAAAGAACACTTCTTGAAGTGTGTATGTTTTCTGAACATCGTCTCCAAAATCATAAGGATATTCTGTTAAAAGTAATCTTCTTAATTCATTTTTTGCATTTGCCATCTTTGCATTGAGCTTTGGGGATAGCATATCTAATGCAGAACGATATTGGTAAGGTAATGTTAGACCATTGTCACTCCCTGTAATTCTACATGGATCAAAAAGTTTATTTGCAAGTTTAGATTCGTTTGCTTCTACTGTTGGCCCTTTAGGAGCATTGTTTTTATAATCATATTTATAGTCTCCTGCGTATAATGACTGACCGGGTAAAGTTAACAAAAGAAATTGATTAGCATTACTACCGCCTATCACTGAATTTACTTTTTCATAAAAGATATCTGCAAAAGATTTAGATGCATCTCCTCCATCAGTGTTAGAAGTAGAATCTGCAAATAATCTATTTATTCTATGTATTGTTTTTGTAACCATTTTTTCAACATAGTTAGCTTGGTTTGTTTTTTTTGTTTCTATTTTATCTGAATCTTCTTGAGTGCTAACTTCGGTTTTAGCGTTGATTGGATTTTTTGCAGAATTGCTTTCTGACGGTTTATTAACAGAATTTTGCATATTATTATTCTGCTTGTTTTGACTGTCATTGCTTTTGTCCATATAACCTCCTAACTTTCTCTTTAATCTATTCTTATTAAAACAGTATTTAAACTTTAAGTATTATAATTAATTACAAGGTATAAAATTCGGTAATTAATTATGACTTTTCACGTGTCATTAAAAGTGGCAAATTTAATTCATACAAAACATCATTTATGTAGAATACGTTTTTTGCAGTTTGTGCATTCTCCAATAAGTATTTGACAACCATATCAAAGGCAATCGATTCTGATAAAACATATCCGGCTTTCTGTAACAAAAGATATATTTCATCTGTTTTTAGTTCTAAAGATATTGCAAGAGCGAGTAAAGATGCTTTAGTCGGATGATAATCAACCCTAATCCGTCTGTACATTCTGTCGCTAATCAATGCTTTATCATATATATTTTTATGTTTCTTTGGGGATAAATAAATTAATAAATTTAAATAATCATTAAAATTATCAGTTATTTTTAATGTAAAACCTGCTTTATTGGCAAGTTTCTCTTTTTCTAATTCTGAGAGTTTAAAAATTTTGGCAGCTTTAATAAGAATATTGATTTTGAGTTTTTTTTGTCTGAACACTATTTGGATTTTTTATCCAATGAGCTATATATTGTTTTTTTAAACCTATTAAAGCGTATACTGTTTCAATATTTTTAATCCCATGTCCTTTTTGAAAATCTTTTGCCAGTTTTTTCAATGCTGCTGCAAAACTTTCTTGAAGTGTAATACCTCTTTCTTCTAACCATTTTTCTGCTTTTTTGTTTGTCATTTGTTTTCTCCTTTCTTGATTTTGTAAACAAAAACGGCTGTTAAAGAGAGGTATCTAAACAGCCGTTAAAAATTTCTTTGTATTATTTATTTCCTGTTAGCAACATTCTAGTTTTTGGAAGTTCCGGAAGTTTGCCCGCTGTTTTTTGTTTGTCGGGTTCTGCCTTGCCGAGAGTCCATCTGAATCCTGCCTGCAAACCAACACCGTTTCTGCCGCCGTTAGTGATGTATGTTTGGAAGAACCCTGTAAATCTTTCACCCCAGGATTTTCTAACACCTACTCCGTATTTTACAAACGGGTCGATTGAAAGGTTCGGCAGAGAGACATTGTTTGCCTGAAAATGAGTTTTGTCCATAATATTCCAAACAACGCTTACACCCAAGTATGGCTGCCATCCGTTTTTCAGATTACCGATGAATTTAATTCCCGGTTCTAATTGGATTGCGTGTAGAGGGTCTGAGTTAATGCTGACACCTGCTGCATTATGGTAGTCGAATGTGTTAATAAATGAATATGACATCAATAAACTTGGCTGAATAATAAATTTACCCTTTGCAAGTTCAAAGTTGTAGCCGGTTTTAGATGCAACGCCAGACATAAGCATTGCAAAATCTTCATTTCCGAACATTGCACTTGCTTCACCAACGCTTGCACCGACATTTGCAGTCAAACCTGTGAAAAAATTGCCTTTATATGCCATACCAACAGCCCCGAATGTTCCGCCGTTCTGATAGATGCTTACACCGTCATAAGCCTGATGAGAGCCGTTATAGCCTGCATAGACACCCCACATTCCATCCCAACCATGACCGAGATCATAGAGTTCTGATTCAGCCCCGAAGAAAGAACCGTAAGCAACATTTGAAACATCCGGTCCGTTATTAAGCGGGACACTTTCAAAAGTTGCATAAGGTCTGAACCATCCGGCTTTGTTTTCATACCGGGTAATTGTCGGATCAAAGACTATATTTTTATTTGTCGCTGCGTATCTGTTACGCATTTTCATAGCCTGACGCTGGTCTTTTGTCATAAGCATATACATATCCATATTACGGAATGCGTTGTCGTAAGAATTTAATTGTACAAGATAACCGCCTAACTGTGCAGCAACAGGAGCCGCAAAGACATCAGGATTAAAACTGCTGTATCCACCGCCGGAACTTTTTGCAAAATTAAACATCCCCATTGTCGGGTCATAACTTGCAGAGTATTTATAAATCGGAGAATATACAATATCTCCGCCCGTATATTGAATTGCTCCGGCTAGGGCAGACCTTACATCATCACTCATTCCGCTTCCGAGAGGCGATATACTGAAAGTCATATCTTTAGTAGGTTCGGTGATTAAGATATTTGAAATATTT
>CASDPF010000016.1 GCA_949282215.1 uncultured bacterium
ATTAACCCCAAAAACATATAAACTCCTAAATAATAAACACTAAAAGAGACCATTAGGATGCAGAAAACGACCCACTCAGCAATGAGTGGTTTTTTTTATACTTAAATAACAACTGCCAAAAATATCTAATTCCTTAAACCAGATGAATTAGAACTTTTTCAAAACTATTAGATTTCTAATATATACTTCTTCTAAAGGTAACTGATATTCTAAAATATTAACGAGCTCTAATTTCTGTTTTTTCAGAACTGCTCTAGCATCTTCGATTTCATCCTCAGCACGCTTTGACTTATAAGCAATAAAATACCCGCCTTTATTTAATAAAGGTGCAGCATAGCCTGAAATAATTTTCAAATTTGCAACGGCTCTTGAAGTAATAATATCAAATTTATCATTTAAATTTTCAACTCTATCACAAATCGGATGAAGGTTTGATATTTTCAATTCTGATTTCATATTTTCAATAGCTGTAATTTTTTTTCTTATACTATCAAGGGCAAAAACTTCTAAATCAGGATATACAATCGCAATGGGAACAGAAGGAAAGCCTCCTCCAGTACCGATATCAAGTAGTGTTTTAAAATTATTGTCATATTTATCAAAAAATTTTTCGATAGCCAAACTGTCAAATATATGTTTTTCCCATAAAAATTTTTCATCATTTTTTGAAATAAGGTTCAGGATTGAATTTTGCTTCAAAAACACTTTAATATAATCATCGAATAAATTCTTATTGCTCATTTTTCAACTCTTTTTCCAATTCTTCAAACTTAGCACCTAATCTGATTTTTAAATCTTTTAATCTTTGCAATATTTTTTGTTTTAAGTCCCTATTATTTTCAACCGAGTGAAGGGCAATAACATAGCACTTCAAAGCTTGTTTAATATTTTTGTGGTTCATAAAAAAATCACCATATTCAAGGTATACGGCAGACTTATAAGTTTTATCACCTAACTGTAAAGAACTTTTTATTGCCTTTTTAAAGAAGCCATCAGCCCTATCAGGTTCATGTCTTGATGTCATTTCAGCTAATTTTAAAGCTGATGAATAAATGCCTGAGTTATTATTATTCTGTTCATCAATATCTAAACTTTTTTGATAATATTTAAATGCCAATTCACTCATGCCTGTCTCATCAAAAATAAGAGCTAAATTTGACAACGCAGCAGCTAAATGCGGATTATTTTTATCAATTTCGGAGCATTTTCTGTAATACAAAACAGCTTCTTCAGCTTCATCCAGTTCATCGCAGCACAGTGCATATTTGAAATATAAATCCGCAAGTAAAGCTTTATCCGTCAACGGCTGGACTAATTCGATAGCCTTTTTGTAATATGAATAAGATTTAAGCGGGTCTTCACTGTATAGTACTGCTGCAAGCATGTTGGACTTAATTTTTAATTCCTCTGAAGCTTGATTTTCCTGAAGAATTTCATTTATGAGCTTTTTCGCCTTATCATGTTTGAAAGTAATATAAAATATATTAGTAACAGCGAGCTTCATCTCTATAATTTTATCAATATCACCGGCAGATATATAAAATTCAAGTGCCAAATCATAGTATCTTAATGAATTAAACCAATCAGAGAGCTTTTCATAACACTCTGCAAGACGAGTATATACCGTTGGAAGGAATGTATAAAAATCATCATCATCTTTTTGCAACAATGCCCTTTGGTAAAAGGCAATAGCTTTTTTGTAATTATATTGATTTTCTTCCCCTTTTGCAGAATTAATAAGACCGGATAAAGGAAGTTTTGTTTCGTTTTCATTAAGAGTCTTATTAGAGTAATCTATAAATTTATTTATAGAATCCGCGATTTCAGTCATAATCTTTTTCTCGTCCTCTTCAGTCTCAAAGATAAAGGAAATATTTTTCAACTTATCTTCATTATTTTGCGGATTAGATTGAGTTTTGTTTTGATTACCGGAGTCAATTAGCATGGCAGTAGAGTTTTCAATAGCAGTTACAGACTGTGTAAAATTCGGACGCTGAGGTATAAACATACTGTGATACTCAATTTCTGAACGCATTGTCTGACGTGAAATTAATAAATCTCTCTCGAAAGGTTTTAAAGGCAGTTGAGTATTATATAAATCAACACAAGCTCGATGAAGTTTTACAAAAACAGAATCAGGAATAGAATTTGCAGATATTTCTTTATAATAGTCCTGCAAATATATCATATTTTTGTCTTGTGAAATAATTTGCTTTTCTAAGAAAAATTTAATTCTTTCCTCATTATACAAATTCAAAGCCTTTAATAAATTAGCACTAACAGGGTGCCTCATAGTAGTTAAAAATCTGAAAAGGTGACCACTCACAGGATCTACAAATGATAAAGCTTCTCTTAAAATAAAATCGTTGTATGATAAAAAACTTTTTGTATAACCTTTTAGAAAATCAACAATATTGAGATTATGAGATTTTATAACATCTAAAGACAATGAAGTGTAAAAGAAATACCCGCGAGAATATTTATATAATTCATCCGAAACAGGCCCTATTAACCTTACACCTTCAGAACGGAGATACTTTTCAAATATAGATTTTTCAAGAGCTAATATAGAAAGTCTTTCATAATCTATAGAAACAAATTCTTCATAATTAAACTTTCGGGAGATAATAATTACTTTTATATTATCCTTTTGCAAAAGATGAAATAAAAAATCTAAAATTTCAGATTTATTATCTTTCAATACCATTTCAAAAGAATTAATTACAATTACAACCGGATTATCAATTGCACCAAAATAAGCATCAATTTTCTGTGTAAAATTATCAAACTTAGCTTTTGGCTGTTTTATCAGATTTTTAAGTGCGAGATTTTTAAAATCCTCGAAAAATGATAACAAAATATCATCAAGGATAGTTGTCTCGTAGCAGTTATAATTTAATACAATTGTAGGTTCAGAGACAAAAGAAAGTGCATAATTCACAACTCGCGTCTTGCCCGTTCCTAAAAAACCGTTTACAAGCAATAATGATTTTTGACTACACAAAAAACTATGAATACTTTCAATCTGGGTTAAATTATTCTCAAGAAGAAAAGGATTAATACTGCCGTTTTCGTTTTTTAGCAGATTTTTTTTATCTATAATTCCATCAATAAAGGCACTTTTCATATAGATTAATATATATGATTTTATCACATTTTGCAAATTTTATTTAAATAATTGCACTTTCTTTTTTTTGATAGTACAATGTAGAGTAGTAAAATTTAGGGGAAAGGTATGGAATTTTTTAGAAAACACCAGAAATTAATCGTCGGCATTATAGCAGTAACATTTATTGCTTGGACAGTCGGATTGATGATGATTCCTCTTGTTATAAAATAGCTTATGAAAAAGTTCCTGAAAAGAATATCTTTATACATATTATCAATTTTTATATTGACAGCAGGACTGTCAAACATTGCTTACTGCTCAAATTTAAATACTATAAACCTAAAAATGAAAAATACTCAAGAGAAAATTAAAACCCTCAAACTCAAAGAAAATCAGGAAAAGAGCAAACTGGTAAGAAATCAACGTAAGAAAGAAGAAAATCAAGCTAACTTAAATGCATCAAAAAAGCAATATTCTGATATTGACTCAAAATTAAGAGCTATGGAAACCGAATATAATAATTCAATAGCAGAATTTAATAAAGTTGATACCCAGATGAAAAATAGAATTCGTCAAGTATTCAAAACTCAAAGGAGAGGAATGTTTGAGCTGATTTTATCAGCAAAAGATTTAAACGGTTTGTTGGATGTAATTTATTTTGAAAGAATCATAATAAAAAATGACTACAAACGTATGATGGCATTAAAAACAAAATCTGCTAAAATAGCTAAGATGAAAAAAGATATTGAAGCTCAAAAAGCTTATCTGGCACAGGCGATTAAAGATATAAACTCTCAGCAGGTTTCGATTCAGCGAGCAATTGCAGAGAATCAAAGTATGATTAATAAACTGAAAACAGACAGAAAAGCATACGAACGTTCAGAAAGAGAGCTTGCAAGACAATCAGCTAACCTGCAAAGCATGATAAGCAAAAGCTACGGACATTCAACCGTAAAAGTTTCATCAAGCGGATTTATGAAACCAATAGCAGGAAGAATAACATCCCCGTTCGGATGGCGTACACACCCGATATTTAAAAGCAGAACATTCCACTCAGGTGTTGATATTGGCGGTCCGAATATGGGAAGCATAAGAGCTTCAAATTCAGGTAAAGTAATTTACTCAGGCTGGTATGGCGGATACGGAAAAGTTGTCATAATAGACCATGGAACAGTCAACGGACACCCGACAACCACACTTTATGCACACATGTCAGTTACAAAAGTAAGTTCAGGCCAGACAGTTTCAAAAGGACAAGTCATAGGACTTGAAGGTACAACAGGATATAGTACAGGTCCGCATTGTCACTTTGAGGTAAGAATTAACGGTAAACCTAACAATCCGTTAAATTATATTTAAACATAAGGGTAATATTTTTGAGAAAATATGTAGTTATATCTTTAATAACATTAATGCTCGGGATGCCTGCTTTTGCAGAAGCAACTCCAGAGGGAAATCAACAAATTATAAACGATATGGAACGTTTGCAGGACAACTTGTTTATGGCCCCTGTTGTTCCAATACCGGAAGTTGATTATTCCATCAAAACCATAGAAGATACAGTAGGAATGGAACGATATACCGTAACTAAAAACGGTACTCCTATGTTTAAAAAATTACGCATAAAAATTCAAAATTATTACAGAATTAAGGCACATGAAGAAGACCTTGAACAACAAAAAAGAGAAGCAGAAGAATTCAAAAGACTTCAAGCTGAAGAAAATGAAGATGATTTAACTATTGAAGAACTAACAGACAGAAATCTGAAAAAAATAAATAATGAAAATAATGGTACTGAAATAGAAACTGAAAAAAAAGAAAAAAACATTTTTTCATTTTTCAAAAAGAACAAAAAGCAAAACAGCAATACAGAAACAGAAACTGTAAATAAAACAAACTCGGAAAGTCAAGAAGATTCTAATAATTCAAAAATAGAATTATCAGGTACAGTAACACAACAGTCTGCCCCAAACGATGTCCAGCTTGATTGTGATATTGTACAATACTATGAAGCCAGAAATGAAGTGGAAGCTATCGGAAATCCTGTCTTATATTTTCCACCGCAAGACATTACATTAAAGGCAGACAAAATTGTATATAACTCAATTTCAAATATAATAAAAGCATATGGAAATGTTCAAATTTTAAAAGGCAACGAACCTATATATGGAGATTTTATTCAAATTAATTTAAATGAAGAAACCTCATTTATAGAAAATATGACTGCTGAAAAAATGATGATGAGGATTCATGCAAGAAATGCTCAATCAGCAGATAACAAAATAATACTTGAAGAAGGTAACATGCATGCTGCAAAACCTTTTGTAGCAAGGTTTAAGACCAGAATATTAGGAACAGATTTAACCAGAATGGTAATTAATGAAGAAGACCGCTCTGTATTGGATCAATCAGGACAAGCGAAAGTTACATTAAACGCTAAAGAAATTGACGTTGATGCGGATAAAGAACACAATGTCGTAACAGTTAAAGACGCAGATTTAAGCTATAACGACCGACATCTTTTGCATTTTAGAAATGCAAAAATATATACAAATAAACATAACGACTATTTTGAAGCAAATTATCCTGAAATCGGTTCTCGTTCAAACCTCGGAATGTTTTTAGGGCCAGGTTTTGTATTCAAAACCCCGTTTGCATCAACAGTTAAATTGATACCATTCCTTAATTATAAAAATGATATAGGTGTCGGCGGTGCTATCAAATACAAAAGCAGTACCAACCAAACAGAATTTATGTATGGTTCAGCTGAAGATATTTTTGTATTAAGAGGTAAGCAACAATTGGATGATAATCTATATTTGCAATACGGTGCAAATTCATATTTGGATGACTGGTTTATGGGCAACCGTATGGCAAAGTATGCAGCTGAATTAGTATATAACAAAGGAAGACGCGTAAAAAATTTCTTAGGTCCGAAAATGGATCTGACATTTAAAAACAGATTTAGTGCTGGTATAATGGAAGATAACGACCGTGCACAATATGACTCTAAGAATATGACATCAACAGGAGTTACAACGCCAAGATTCAAGTATATGAGTGAATTAAACCAAACGCTATATACTCTCGGGAACAAAGAAGAGCTAAAATATGCGGATGTCGGGCTTGTATTACAGGGAAGTGCTGCATTATATGGAACAGGCGAGACACAGTTTGTAGGTAGAATTGGGCCAAGAATTCATACGCAATACAAATACTGGATGCAGGATATAGGATATTTTGCCTCTGCATATCAAGACGATTCCCCAATGCCGATGTTCGATGCATATCGTTACGGACATTCGAACCTATATTTAAGAGAAGCTCTCAGAATCAATAAATATTTCACTATAGCTTATGCAACATCAATAAACTTATCAGATGATGCTCCGAACAAAAAGCAATGGCAGGAAAATGCTTTTATATTTGCTTTAGGGCCTGATGACTTCAAAATAAATTTAGGTTATGACTTTATACGTCAAAATACATACTTTGGTATCAGTGTAGCTTTAGATACAAAAAATACAAATATAAATTTCGATAAAATGGTTATAAAAAATCCAGATAAACTAGCAAGCAATGAAAAAGAAATAAAAGAAATAAGCTTTGAAGAAAAAGACAGTAAAGAAAAAGTTAAGCGTACTTATGCTGAAGTAATAGAAATTGAAGATCCAAGCAGAGAAGAATTATAAAATGAAATTAGAAGCATTAAAAAAAGAATTAATATATTACGGAAAACTTTGTGGCGAAAAGAATTTCACCCCTGGCATTTCTGGCAATATGTCGGCAAGATTTGAAGACAAAATAGTTATTACTGCATCTGGCACTGCAAATGGGTATTTATCAGAGGATGATTTTTCTTTAATGGATTTTGACGGAAATGTACTTGATGGAAATCCAAAAGCATCCAGTGAAAAAATGCTTCATGCTGAGTTTTATAAAATGCGGAGTGACATAAATTATGTAATACATGTACATTCTCCATACCTTTGTACATTCGCGTCCTGCGGTAAATCATTGGAAGAACCGATTATGGCAGAAAATGTATTCTATTTCGGAGGTATTCCGCTTGCAGAATACGCACTTCCATCATCTCAAGAATTAGTAAAAAATACGGCTAAATATTTTAATAAATATGACTCCGTACTTATGGCAAATCACGGTTTTATAACCGGAGGAAAAAATTTAAAGGAAACATATTTAAAATTAGAAATGGCTGAAAGCTATGCTCAAGTTGTTTTTAATACAAAACTACTAGGGAACGCCGTCCTACTAAATGAACAACAAGTAGAAGAAATTATTGGATTAAAAAATAAAACTAAATAGAAAAGAGGAATATAAAAGTGTCATTAATGTTAGAAAACAAACAGGGATTAATAGCAGGTGATGGAACATTACCGGTAAAAATGGCTCAATACGCTAAAGAAAACGGATTTGAAGTAATTTGTATATCTTTGTCTAAAGATAATTTATCTCAACTAAAAAAATATTGTACAAAAGTGTATTCTTGTCACCCTGGAGAAATCAATCGAATTGAAGGAATTTTAAAAGATGAACAAATAAAACAACTGACTTTTTTAGGAAAAGTTAATAAAAGTGTTCTATTGCAACTATATAAATTTGACTCAAGAGCAATTGAAATCCTAAAAACAGTCGAAAGACTTAATGATGATGAAGTAATGCTTTTAATAGTAAAAGAAATGGAAAAAATCGGAATTACCGTACTAGACCAAACTATATTCATAAAAAATCTTATGATACCAGCGGGAGTCTTAGGAAAACATAAGCCTACCAAAGAACAAATGGAAGATGTCAATTATGGCTTTTGGCTGGCAAAAGAAATGGGAAAAATTGATGTAGGACAATCTGTAATAATCAAAGATAAAATGATTATGGCTGTAGAAGCAATAGAAGGTACCGATAAATGTATTAAACGAGGGGCAAAATTAGCTAAGAAAAACGCATCAGTAATTAAAGTTTCAAAACCGAAACAAGACAAACGTTTTGATATCCCAACAGTAGGACTTAGAACTTTGCATACGATGAAAAGATATAAAGCAAATTTACTAGCAGTAGAAGCTAATGAGACAATAATAGTAGATCAGGAGAAAGTAATAAAATACGCTGATGACAATAACATCGTATTAATGGCAGTAAGTTTATGAAAAAAATATTCATAATAACAGGCGAATATTCAGGTGATATTCACGCAGGTAAAGTAGCTGAAGAATTAAGAAAACTCAATCCCGATATAGAAATGGAAGGAATCGGGGGAGAAAATCTTAAAAATGCAGGTGTGAAACTTTTTTCTGACCAAAAGAAAATGGGAGCAGTAGGTCTAAGCCCGAAAATTATTTTGGATCATTTTACACTCGGAAAAAGAGTTGTCGACTATCTTACAAAAGAATATCATCCTGATTTGGTGCTTTTAACTGACTACGGGGCATTCAATCTCAGTATTTCAAAATTTTTAAAAAAAGCAGGTATAAAGGTATTTTATTATATTCCGCCACAAGTCTGGGCTAGTCGTCCTTGGAGATTAAATACTATTAAAAAAAATATAGATGAAGTTCTATGTATCTTTCCTTTTGAAAAAGAACTTTATGAATCTCACGGAATAAAAACTCACTATTGCGGACATCCTCTGGTATCACAATTACCTGAAAAAGCTGATAGAAAATCATTCTTTATAAAACATAATCTTGATCCTAATAAAAAACTTGTATCAGTTTTCCCCGGCTCAAGAATTTTTGAATTAGAACAGTTAATGGAAATATTTATAAAAAGTGCAAAAATTTTGCAAAAAAAACACCCTGACCTGCAAATATGTATATCTCATGCTCCTAATCTGTCAGATAAAGATTATAATAAATATTTAAAAAATACAGATTATAAAGTTATAAAAGGTGAAAATCAGGCGTTATTAAGCGTTTCTGATGCTCTTATTCTAGCTTCTGGAACTGTTGCCTTAGAGGCTGCATTATATGCGACACCAATGATAATAGCCTATAGAGGGCCGTGGTTTTTCTATTTAATATATTTACTTGTAAGATGTATAAAAATGGTATCATTACCAAATATTATTTCTAACAAAATAATAGTTCCAGAAATAATACAAGCCAAAGTAAGACCTGAAATCATCAGCTATGAAATCGAAAAAATTCTCTTTGATGAAAAATATCGTGAAGATTATATAAATTCACTAGAAAAAATCAAAACTCTGCTATCTGATAAGATTTCATCAAAAGAAGCTGCTCAAGAAGTTACAAAAGAACTAATGATTTAACAAAATTTAACAAAAAACGCAAAAATATTCAAAATCAAACGTTTATATACTTGTAGCAGGTTTTTATGATTGATCAGGCAGGAAACATTTCATATAAAGTATCACCATTTTATAACTTTTCTCAATCAGGAAGAGAAAAGAATTATTATGTTGAAAAGAAATATGTACCACGAGAAGATAAGAAGAGCAGCAATAAAGTCATTGTAACCCTTGCTACAAGTGCATTAGCACTCGGCTTTGGTATTTTAGCGATAATGGGAGCACCTAAGGGTACAAACAAACTACTTAATAAAATTAAAAATATATTAGAAAAGAAAATTGCTAAAACAAAAACTTCAAAAGCCGGAGAAAACGTAAACCAGTTTTATTTATCTTCCTTGAATAAGGTGAATTCATTTATTGAAAAAAGTGAAAGTATAAACAATTTCACATCAATAAAAGATGCACTATGCAAAAAACTTATGGAAAAAAGAAACTGGAGCAAAAAAATATACGAAAAAATAACAAAACTTTTTGAAAAGACAAGCAGAGAAACAGTCGTTGCATCATGGCAGAATACAAAACATAAAATAAGTAAAACCTTTACAAGTATGGAAAAAATAGATAAAGAAATACTTGCAGCAAAAGGTGATAAAGATATCACCATAAACGGAATTACCCAAAAAGGCAAAGAATGGTTAGAAATAATTAAAAACAATCGCAAAGATATCGCTGAAATATTAGAAACAAACACAAGCAAAGGAAAATCAGTTGCTAGATATAAAAAAATAAAAGCCGCTACAGAACATCTTGATGATGTAACAATAGAAATATTTAAGGATTGGAGAAACCGCAAATTATATCAAACCTTTGCCGCAGACAGAGTTATCCTAAAAGATAAAACTGCCCTTTTTGATGAATTAATGACTTTTAGAAAACAAATAAGCTACACGAGAGAAGATAAACTAAATCTTGTTAAAAATATCGTTAAGAAAATTGAAAACTACACTGCAACTAGTAATTACAGTATTTTACAACAATTTAATAAATTAAAAAGTGATCTTAACATTAAAGCCGGTATAGATGACAAAACATTATTAAATGAGCTGGAAAACTTACAAAAAGCACTAAAAGAGGGAAAAGTAAAAATTGACGCAGAAAATCACGTATATGAAATGATTGCAAAATCCAAAAATATAATCGCAGGAAAAGAAACAAAAGCCTATGGAGAAATTTCGGCCAAAATACCTGAAGGGAAACTGGATGAGATTCTAAAAATATACAAGTCTCTTATACCTGAAAAATATTCTAAAATCGAAAAAATGTCAGCAAATGCGATTAAAGCAATTGATAATTCGATAAATATAGAATCTGAACAATTCTTTGACAAAGTAAGAGATTTACAAATAGGTTCAGCTCCAACTGACGCATTGTCAATTCTAGGCTCAGCTGCAATGATTGGAGTAGGATTAGTAAAAGCAAAAGATAACGATGAAAGAGTATCTGTAACATTAAAAGCCGGAATTCCTGTATTAGGAGCAGTTGCTACCTCGTTATACTGCACAGCGAGACTCATTTCCGGAGGAAAAGCTATGGCTGTAGGTTTGCTTTCCGGTTACATTCTAAATAAAATCGGTGAGAAAACAGATGATATAAGAAAAAAATATATAAACTTAAAATCTGAATCTAATGCAAATGCACTATAGGAACCTGAATATTATTTGTTATAATCAGGCTGAAAGGATATTATCGAATGACCAGACTTGATGAAATAAATGCAATACGAAATAAATTAGAAGAAAAAGAGATTAATACATTAAGTGAATTTGCTACAAAAAGCCGTTTTTCAAAAGGAAGAAAAGAACCTGAAGAAGAAAGTGCAATAAGAACCTGCTTTCAACGAGACAGGGATAGAATAGTTCACTCTAAAGCATTTAGAAGACTAAAACATAAAACCCAAGTCTTTTTATCACCATTCGATGACCATTTCAGAACAAGACTTACACATACTTTAGAAGTATCGCAAATAGCAAGAACAATAGCAAGAGCATTAGATTTAAATGAAGATTTAACAGAAGCTATTTCATTAGGTCACGATTTAGGACATACACCATTCGGACACTGCGGAGAAGGAGTCTTGAATGAAATTGTAAAAGGCGGATTTCATCATAATATTCAAAGCGTAAGGGTAGTAGAAATCCTTGAACATTTGAACTTATGTCGAGAAACGATTGACGGGATTTTAACACACACGTGGGGCTATACACCACTCACACCGGAAGCACAGACCGTACAATTGGCAGATAAAATTGCTTATATAAATCACGATATAGAAGACTCAATAAGAGCCGGAATAATTTCAGAAAGTGATTTACCCAAAGACTGCATAGAATACTTTTCATCAAAACAAACCCAAAGACTAAATAAGATGATAATGGAAATAATCACAAATTCTTATGGCAAACCAACAGTATCAATGAGCGAAGAAGGCTGGCACTATACAACAAAACTTCGTGAATGGATGTTTGACAACGTATATATTGATTCACCGGCAAAACTCGAAGAAAAAAAAGCTCGCAGAGTTATAAAAGAATTATTTTTACTATACACAGAAATGCTAAAACCAATTTGCGAAGAGAGTAAAATTGAACGCATTGTAACAGATTATATTTCAGGAATGACGGATCGATATGCTATCGAAAAATTTAAAGAACATTTCATCCCAATAGGCTTAAATAGAGGTGCTAAAGATGAATATCTGTTTAAACTTGCAAACATTTATAAATAAAATCACCAAGTAACAAAGATAGAAATTTCTTGCGTAATAGAAAAAAATGGATTATAATTGAAATATGGAAAGAAAAAGAGTTAAATTACAAGGGTTTGAAATCGATTCATTCACCTTAGAGGAAGCTTTGGTTTATATTGAAAAAGGACAAGTTGTAACTATTAATCCTGAGATGATTCAGAATGCTTCTAAAAATAAAGATTTTGCAACTATAATAAACAATGCGGAACTTGTTATTCCTGATGGGATAGGAATAGAGATAGGGTTAAAAATTCTTGGTAATAACGTAAAACGTATTGCAGGGATTGAATTTGGCAGAAAACTTATTGATAAATATGCAGGCTACCCGACAGCCTTTATCGGTGCAAAACCTGAAATTATAACTAAAGCAGTCGAAAATTTAAAAAAAGAAGTGCCTGCACTTAATGCTGTATATGTACAAGATGGATATTTTAAAAATGATGATGCTATATTAAATTCTTTAAAAGACTCCAATCCAAAACTTGCATTAATAGCATTAGGCTCCCCAAAGCAAGAACTATTTATATCCAAGGCAAAACAACTTCTTCCTGAGACTGTATTTATAGGACTTGGTGGAAGTTTTGACGTATGGTCAGGAGTAGTAGAAAGAGCTCCTGAAATTTATCAAAAAATGGGATTAGAATGGCTATATAGAACAATAAAAGAACCTAAAAGGTTAAAAAGGATATTTCCGACACTCCCATTGTTTGTATTAAAAGTATTAAAAGAAAGAGTTACAGGAGTCTAGTTGATGCTAAAAGATACTGAAATAAATGAATTAAAAGAGCTTTGCAAAGAAAGCCGACAAAATATAATAAAAATGGTTCATAATGCACAATCCGGTCATATAGGCGGGGCATTATCATCTACTGAAATTATGACAGTTCTGTTCCATAAATGTATGCAAACAGCTCCAAAATGGAAAAAAGATAAGAATTATGATAGACGAGACCGATTTGTACTTTCTAAAGGACATGCTTCTGCAATATATTATTCAGTGCTTTCACAACTCGGATATTTTCCTAAAAAAGACTTAATGACATTCAGACTATTCGGGAGTCTATTGCAAGGGCATCCGGCACCTTTTTGTCCCGGAGTAGAAGTTGCAACAGGTTCTTTAGGGCAAGGGCTTTCTATCGCTTGTGGTATCGCTTTAGCTTTAAAACTTGACAAAAATCCTGCCAATGTATTTGTACTTATGGGAGATGGCGAACTTCAAGAAGGAAGCGTCTGGGAAGGGTTTATGAATGCACCTGAAAGGAATCTGAATAATCTAATCGTAATAATTGACAGAAACCGACTCCAAATTGACGGATATACTGAAAACATAAAAGCGTTAGACCCTCTTGATAAAAAATTAAATGCTTTTAATTGGAAAGTTATTGAAATAGACGGACATGATATGAATGCAATATATAATGCAATAGAAACCGCCAAAATCTCGGATAAGCCAACCGCTATTATTGCAAATACAATTAAAGGTAAAGGCGTAAGCTTTATGGAAAATAATGCAGGGTGGCATGGTAAAGCTACCAATAATGAAGAATTTGAAAAAGCTATGAAAGAGTTAGAATAATGATTTTTGATAAACTTGAAAATTTAAGACAATATGATATCGTTTCAGATAAGATTTTAGAATTTTTATTTAACATTGATGAAAACACTCCAAATGGTCGTTATGAAATTGATGAAACTTCTTATGCAAATATTGAAGAATATAACACAAAAGCACCTGAAATATGTTATTTTGAAGCACATCAAAAATATATTGATATACAAATGCTTTTAAAAGGTGAAGAAAGACTGGATTTCCGTTCTATTAACGGTTTAACTGAAAAAGAAGAATATAATGAAGAACGGGATATCATTTTCTTTAACGAACAAGATTCGGCAGGCAGTATAAAGCTTTCTGACAGTTATTTTGCACTTTTATTGCCACATGACGCACACAGACCGCAAATGAACATCAATAATCATTCACAAAGTGTTAAAAAAGTCGTTGTCAAAGTATCTGTTAATTAAAGAATTTATCTTTAAACTTTGAAACATCGGGTGTTGTAATTTTATCCAATCCGGGACCAACATATTTGTGCATAATTACATTTTCAACAAAAGTATCAATTGGTTTAATTAATATGCCTAATGCAATAAAACCACCAATTGTCTTTGCCATTTTTGTTTTAAAGATTTTTTGTTCTTCAAATTTTTTCAAAATATCTTTAGCAGCATGATGGGCATAATTGTTAGAATATTTCTTATCATTTTTATATGTTTCTTTGAGTAATAAAAACTTCTTAAACATTTTTTCACTCATATCCTTAGGCTTATTTCCTTCAAGAAGTTCTTTACGCATTGCAAACATATTATCTATTCGTTTATCTATAAAATCGTGTATTTTTTGACGTCTGTCTTTTCCCATAGCTTCAGGATGACGGTGCCCAAAACAAAAATTACCAAGAATTTTAATAGGATTTCTATATTTATATTTTCTCATTGTCTCATCAATCATATTATCAAGAGCCTGAGTATATTTTTGTTTATATAAAGGAACATCGTTTTCAAACTCACTAAGTCTACGTTGAGACATATAATTCAGATGATTACGAACGACTTCTTCTTTAGACTGCAAAGACAATCCTTCTTTAGAACCTCTAGCTAAAATTGAAGCAGTTTTTTGTCCTGCATGTACCGCCGCAATAGGGAATAAAACACTTGCAAAAGCTTGGAAAATTGCTTGTTTTAAGCCACGTTTTGTACTAGGATCATAATTTTCTTTATTATTTCTGTATTTATCATAAATATCGGCACCAAAATACATTAAAGCCGGAACCCACATAGCCATACCAGCTTTCGGAGCAATATCCGTAATCGCAGCACCAATATCATTTGTAAATGCCATACCTCTAATAGGCCATTGCATAAGAGGATCAGAATACTTCCGTTTCGGCTTATTTTCATTTGATTTTTCAAACTCAGGCTCATTGCCTTGAGGTTTAATATTAGAATTATGGGCGGTAAAACTTGTTTTATTTAATGATATTGGGGCAATTCTATACAATATTCAATTTCTCCTACCAACTATTAAGTAATTCAAACCCCAAGCACAATGGCATGGGACGCATTTACTATTATAAAACAAGTAAAAAAAATTTTTGCACATTTTTAAGTAAATTATTGTAAATTTTATGATATTATCGAGTTATGATAGATACAGTAATATTTGACTTAGACGGAACATTATTAAATACACTGGAAGATTTAAAAGATAGCACAAACTTTGCTTTGAGAAAATTTAATTATCCGGAAAGGACAGTTGAAGAAGTCAGAAATTTTGTCGGAAACGGAGTACAAAAGCTTATAGAACGTGCTATTCCAAATGGTCTGGAAAATAAAGATTATGCAGAATGCCTAAAATTATTCAAAAACCATTATGCACAAAACATGTATAATAAAACCGCACCATATCCAGGTATAAAAGAAATGTTGGAAGAATTAAAACTAAAAGGAATAAAAACCGCAGTTGTTTCTAATAAGTTTGATTTAGCAGTAAAAGAATTATGCAGTAAATATTTTGGGAATCTGATTGAAATAGCGATTGGGGAATCTGAAAATGTAAGAAAAAAACCGGCTCCTGATAGTGTTTTGAGAGCGATCAAAGAATTGAATTCTAAAAAAGAATTTTGTATATATTCAGGAGACTCGGACGTAGACGTACAGACAGCAAGAAATACAGGGATAGACTGCATAGGAGTCACTTGGGGATTTAGAGACAGAGCATTACTTGAACAAGAGGGAGCTAAATACATTATAAATAAACCATTTGAGCTTATTGAAACAATTAATAAAATAAACTCTTGTAATTAAAAGTTTTAAGACTACAATAATAAAAGTAAAGCCAAGACAAATTTGTTGTCTTTTCGGAAAATGACAATTTAGCTTTTTAGAATGTAGTATAAACCTAGTTCAGCAGCAAAAATGATTAATGATTATTTCTCAAATGAACTAAGGAGAATGATACATGATAAAATGAATAAAATCGTAATGTAGCAATGACTACAAATTTGATTTATTATCAAACTTGGCTGGACTTAGGTAGTGACGCTACCAAGAAAACTAAATGACAAATGAATATTTTTATCGGAATGTAGCGCAGCTTGGTAGCGCACCGTGTTCGGGACGCGGGGGTCGCAGGTTCAAATCCTGTCATTCCGATTTTTGTATTTTAATTAAGAAAATAAATGTAAATAAACTAAATTATTACAATCTTTTGTTTAACTCATGAAAATGTCTATATTTTTTTAAGGACTTGAATAATATAATAAAAAAGTAATAATAGAAATAGTAGTACAATTGATTGATGTGAAAAAATAACGACATATTATAATAAATGTTAAAATAAATATTAATTTCTTGAATTGCAAACATGACTGTAATACCATGAGTTTGTAGTTTAGGGATTATTTTAAATATTTTAATAGTCGGACTTTCATCATAATAGAAGGTTTAATATGAAGTATAGTAATAAACAAGCATTATTTATTTTGACAGGATATAATTATCCTTCTGTAGATGATTTTGTGACAGCAGCGTCTGCTTCGGTTAATTGCAGTGAAATTTTGAAAGATTTTGAGGCTAAAGAAATTGATAGTATAAAAATTAATGGGCATCCTATTCCCAAAAATATGTTAGTCCCTCTGGTAGTCTTTTATCATAAAAATAAAACTCATCAGATTCGTTTTAACAGATTGATGAAACAACTTGAGATTGCTACAAAAATTTATGAAGAAGAAAAAGATTACCTCGCAAATATTATACAAACTTTTGCACAACTAAAGCTCCAAGACATTCATTCTCTGGAAATAAATTTTAGGGTTTATTGTGACAAAGGTGATGAGCGTTTGTGCTTTTTTAACCAACAAATCAATGAACAACTTAATATTTTTAATTTCAACAAAGGTTTTGAAATTTTGCTACCGGTTGATTTGAGTGATACATTTGGCTGTAATGCTGGATATACAATTGCCAAGACTGAAGAAGATGACAATGATAATAAACATATTTATGTTATTGAAGCCAGATATTCTTTCCCTTTTAAAACAGATAATGCTGATAGTGAAGGCAGAGTGATGGAATTAAAAGAATTTGTTCAAAAAATCCCTTCTATTTATGAACATTATAATAAAACATGTGAAGAGATTGTAAAATTATGCCACTAGATATTTCAAATGATTTATTAATACGTCCAATGTCCTATTCTCGTTTGACCAAGAGTTTGTTTGACGGTTACGAGCAATACGAGCAGTCGGAATTTCCAGATATGCCAATTCATCGTGCGGGAGAGTCATTCCTTGTTTCAGGTGATGAACTCATTCAGCAATATTATGTTGAAAAAAACGGTGATATTTCTCTCAAAAGCAGGTCTAAACTGTCATCGTCTTTTGAAAGCTATGAGATTGAACCGGTGCAAAAAACTGATGTAACTATGGCTGAAGTTGTTTCTTTTGATAACAATTATGTTGTAGCAAGAGTTTTCTTTAATGACCACCCGTCAACCAGAAAATTCAAAAAATCTTTTGTTAATATGTTAAAAAAACAAGATTTATTATATCAGGGTGCTGTTTTTAATATCGTTTCAAAGCAAAATGATGACGAACTTTCTATTAAAATAGAAAGATGCAGTGATTATATAAGTCCAAAAGTTAAAGATTTGTATGCAAAAATTACAGAGAGTATTGATGAGGAATGTTAGAGTTATACTTTTTTAATGTCGGTCATGGGGATTCCATTGCAATAAAATTCCCGAATAATGAATGGGGAGTTATTGATTGTACCCTTTGTGACGGTCAAAGAGAACCAAATGTCTTACGATTTTTACAAAGAAATAATGTAGAACATTTAAAATTCATTTGTGTAACTCACCCACATATTGACCATTTTTTAGGAATGGAAAGGATTGTAGAAAATTATAGTAATAATATAGATCATTTTATTTTATTCGATAATGGACAAAACTCCGTGTATGAAAGACAAGACTCGTCATTAAGAAGAGCATTAAGCACATTTGTAAATTTTTCAAATTCAAAAATCATTCTGGCTTCAGCAAGAGAAAAATACAAAGTTGGTGACATAGAGATAAATCTGCTAAATCCGAATTCCAAAATTTCAGAAGAACTTTTCGGAAGATATTTCGACGGCAGGCAAAAGTATGTTTTGAATAAACTCTCAGTGGTTATGTATTTTGAGTATCAAGGTCGCCATGTACTATTAAATGCTGATGTACCTCAAAAAGAGTGTACAGATTTTCTTAAAACTACCCCTGTAAAAGCTGATATTATGAAAATAAGCCACCACGGTTCTATACATAATAATTCAGAAAGTTTATTAACTACTATAGGCCGTGAAGGATGTATTTCTATTATTTCATCCGACGGGAACCAAAAATATCCGTCTGTACCCCATGAAGATGTCTTAAACTGCCTGGAAAAACAATTATACAGTGATATTTTAAAAACTTTTGATTTAAATGAGGTTCAAGCACCAGACCCAAACCTTGAAAGCATTGATGCCATTGACAGTATTTCTGAAATTTTAGACAACCCTGTTACTGATGGATATTTTAAGGTCGTAATTGATAATAATGGTCAAATCACTACCCAAGCTTTTGTAAATATATCATAAAACCCTTATCACATCTCAGCAACTTATATTTACAGGTTATCATTCTTGTATCTGGTTATAATAATAAAATCAGAATATAGCCTATAACCACACAATAAATAATAATTCAAATGAACTCTATTATTGTAACTCTTTTACTAATAATGATTTTAAATTTTCAATTTTATCCAAGCTGTTGCTTTCAAAATAAATTCTCAACAAAGGTTCTGTACCGCTTGGTCTTACTAAAATCCAACTATTATCATCATTAAGATATAATTTGACGCCATCTTTTGTATCTATATGCTTTACTTGGTATCCACCTACTGATTTATATAATTTGCATTTTTCAAGAACAGGTTTTACATCATCCTGTTTTTCAAGTTTTAGGTCAACCCTGTCATTATAAAAGTGAACACCTGCCAAAGAATAAAGTTTTTCCTGCAATTCACAAAGTGAAAGATTGTAGTATGCCATTGCTTCAAGGATTAATAAATTAGCAAGAATGCCGTCTTTTTCAGGAATATGCCCCTGAATACTCAGACCACCGCTTTCTTCTCCTGCAATTATCGGGTTATATTTACGCATTGCCTCCCCAACATGTTTAAACCCGACAGGAGTTTCTATTACCTCTACACCCACTTTCTCTGCAACTTTATCTAAAAGAAGACTTGCTCCTACGGTTTTTACAAGACAACCTTTGTAATTTTTATTTTCTTTTAAATGCATTAATAAAACAGCAATAATCTCATTAGGAGAAACATATTCTCCTTTTTCATTAATTACTCCAAACCTGTCGCCATCGCCATCATTTGCCATTCCAACTGCACAATCGGAGTTCTTAATTAACTCTATCAAATCACTCATAAACTTCGGTTTAGGCTCAGGCATTCCGCCCCCGAAATTTACATCATGCTCCATGTGCAATGACTTGTATGGTATTTTTACAAACTTCTCCAACAATTCTGAAAAATACTCAATAGTTGCTGAGTATAAACCGTCAAATATAACTTTCTCGTGTTCGTTTAGGATAAAATCATGAATTTTCTCAAAATCAATTAATGATTGAATATGCTTATAATATTCATTTCTAAAATCAGTTTTTATAATCTTACCATCTGCAAACTTTTCAACTGATACCCCTATAAAAGAAACTATTTTATCCGTAATATCGCTTGTAGCAGGACCTGCATAATCCGGAATAAATTTTATGCCAAGATACTCAGGCGGATTATGGGAAGCTGTAAACATAAGTGCACAAGCATTCAATTCTTTTGCATTATAAGCAAGGATAGGTGTCGGTATAATTTTTTCACTATATAGAACTTGAAACCCAAGTTCAGACAAAATTTTTGCACTCTGCATAGAAAAAGTATCTGCCATATTTCTAGGGTCATACCCTATTATAAATTTTTTATCAGAACCAAAAGTTTCATAAACATACTTTCCTATAGCATTAGTTACTAAAGATACGTTTTCAGCATTAAACTCTTTACCTACAATCGCTCTCCAGCCATCTGTTCCAAATTTTATATCCGTCATAAAACCATCCTTCCACTACCAAGAATAGTAAAAAAAAAGTTACAAGTAAAGAAAATCTATTGCGAAACTTGCATTTAAATCATATTATTTATAAATAAAGAGGGTTATTTAAGTGATGATTAAAAAAGTGATATCGACCGTTCTGATAGCGTTAATGCTATCCAATCCGTTGGTCTATGCAGCAGAAAACCTGCCAAATATTAAAACAGAAGTAACGAAACTGAAACTTTCAGAAGCAGATCTGGACAAAAGTGCTGACCAAGAGAATAAGAAAAAGCAATATAAATATAAAACAGTTCTGAAACGCTATATTCCTTATGAAGCAAAAATAACAAACAATAATAAAATTCCTGTTTTACTCAACACAAATACAGACATAGACTTACTTCTTGAAGACGGTTCTTACATAAAGTCAGACACAAGAAGAGATATCTATAAACTAACCCGAAAAAAAGATATAGGACGTTACTATGGGATTGCAATCCCCGGAGCTATAGTTGCAGGAGTAGTGACTGTAATCACATTATTTATAGGCACACCTCTTGGAGCATTAATTGCTGTAGGAACAATGGAACCCACAAACAAAGCTGTAAGAGGAAATGTTGATATAGCTCAAGAATTATACAAATATAAAGATCTGCCAATTAGACTTGACGCAGGAAAAAGTTATAGCGTCAATTTTTATATACCTAAAAATGAATATATCTCGGCAATTAGGATTAATAACCTAAACTTGGAAAACAATAAAACAAATTACAAGCTTATAATTCCGCTTGATACTCAGGAGGTTAAAGATATTGAAGAAGATATTTAACAGTTTATTAATCGGTTTGGTAGGGATTTTTACCTGCGGATGCAATCAGTATTTTATATCTGATAATACGGAAGATATGCAAATAAAAGATATATACTACGGAGCCTATAACAGAAGAGATTTTACTTGGGCTGATGTCGTACTTTACAAAAAAGACAGTGATAAAAAGTGTGAAGGGGTAATCCATCTGAATGCCCCTTCAAGATCCATTACAATCAAAAATGACAGAGTTGATGCAATTATGAAACTAGCCTGCAATGACGGAACTCTTATGAGCATTGATTGGGAGTTAAAGAAAAAAGCTTTTGCGGACGGCTTTGGAAAAGGAGTAGACCAATATAATAATTTCTATAGCTTTAAAACAGTATCTAAAGACGAATTCAACACCGTTGCCCAAGATAAAGAAATTCAAATTCCAAATAAAGAATTTTTATTAAAATATTAATTCTTACGAATAAAGTAATATACTTTTAAAATATACTTCTTTTACAACATTTAAAATTTTATGTATAAAATTCTTATAAGCAACCCTATCAGCTTCTCCAGAAAGGATTATATCCGCATTTTCAAGAGTAGGATGAATATGAATTTTAGCCTTATTAGAAGCATTCATATAAACTTCATCAACAGAAGCTCCCAAATTTCTTTCAGCAGCTCGTCTGTAAAATCTTTCTTTTTGCACCTCAGCAGAAACATCAACATAAATTTTAAAATCAAATGCATCAACAACTTTTTCAGTTAAAGTAAATAACCCCTCTGAAATTATTATTTTAGAAGGAACAGCAAGAGTTACATTATCTTTTCTGATTGCAGTTCCTGACATATCATATTTTGGAAGATACACATTTTTACCGTTCAACAGCTCTTTAATATGTTCTTTCATTAATGAAAGTTCCAATGCCTCAGGCACATCAAGATCATAATGTTTTGCAAACTCAGCAAAACTGCCTGCTTTTTTTACCATATCAGACCTGTCATAATAATAGTCATCAGTATTTATTCTTGTTATCAAGTCCTTGATACAATATTCTTGAGCAAATGCTTCCAAGGTATTTATTATATCATAAGCAATCGTTGACTTACCGCTTGCGGTCTCACCTGCTATCCCTATTGAACAGGAACGATTTTTACAGCCTGATAAAAACAACGCAATTCTATGTATAACTCTATTGGATACATAACAAAAAATTGAATCCGGAGATTCAATCTCTTCCTGAAATATATTATTCAACCTTTTTTCAATATAAAAAATAAGATTATTTTCGTCATTTCCCAAACATTTGAAAGACGTTTTTTGTCTTGTTGAAAAGGTGTTTGTTATAGTATTTTGCAATTTATAAATCCTTTTATTATTGCTAAGCTTGTTTTAGCTTTACTTCAATAAACCACAAACAAGCTCAAAATTGTCAAAATTTTTACAAAATGTTCAAATTTCTTTACACCAAATTTTTTATTAGCAAAAATTTTTTATTTCATATTTTATAAAATCATCGGGAGTTATATGAATATACAGAGATTAACATACAAACCGCTAATTCAAAATTCTCAAAAAATAAGAACCTCACATTCAGTAAAAAAGTTTTTTAATTTTTTCCAAATATATGGCAAAGGCAGAAAAGAACTCTTTTTGAATTTGAGAGCTATTGTAGATACCTGTTCATCCATCTCTAACGGATGCGGACTGAGAATTGCAGAAGATAGCAAAGGCAACATTCTTGCAGGATACACATACAAAATAAGAAAAAACAGGCGTGAAGAACGCAGTATGTATATCGACGGACTCGCCAGAAATTTATCTGACTCGAAAAAAGATGTATCCAAAAACTTAATGACTGAAATATATGAAGACATGAAAAAAACAGCCATTAAGAAAAAAGTTAAAGAAATTACGCTATTTGTACATGCAGGAGAAGACGGACTAAAAAATAATTACAAAAGACTGGGATTTAAAGAAGACCATCGTTGTAATATTGAAAAAGTATATTTAATGAGAGTTCGTCTGGAAGATTTTCTTAATAATACATATTTTAAATGCAGAAAATTTAAAGAACTGATGAATTTGAAAAGTTTTATTATAAAGCCCTAAAATTAAAACTTATTTATTCAGCTTATTTTGCAAAAAATCCCGAAATTTTACTTTGAATTTCTTTTAATACATCATTTAAGCCCTGCATATCATTTTCAGCATTTTTCATAGCTGCAGTAAGCATTTTATTGCACTCTTGCATTAAAGCTTTATATTCTTTACTTGAAGAATAAAGTTTATTATTTTCTTTTTTAGTCTGTTTTTTTTCAATCAATTCTGTTTTTTTAGACTTTATAATTTGTCTTGGCTGATTTATATATTTATGAAACTCCTGAATTTCTTCTTTAGCTTTTTTTACCAATGGTTCTATATTCAATTCTTTAAGTTCAACATCACTGTAATATCTAAGCACAGGAGGAAGCATTGTCGGATAAGAAGGATTGAAATTTTTAACAACCATATCCTTATCTACCAATACATACTCGCTATTACCGTTTTTTGACACACATATACGAATCAGGTTACTATCTCCGGAATTATTCATTTTCAAAACAGAAATTTTTTCCCCGTCGTCGTTTTTAAAAATAAAACCTCTTTGTCCGCCTATTGCCCCCCATTTCGGATAAGAAGTTTTTAAATCCGATATAGCATGAGAATTTAGATTAGAAAAATTATCTGTAATAGCTCTATATGCATTATCAATAACTTCAATATCAGAAGCAATAAGGCCATCCAGCCTACCAGTTACCGGACCAATAGCTTTTTGATATAAACTATTTGCAATATACTTATCAAAATCTTCAAGTTTTTTTTGATAATCTGAAGTTAATTTTTCAAACCTTGGTAAAACTTCTTTGACGGATAATTCATCATAAAAAAGTAATTTAGGTGGTATTATACTAAAATTTTTCGAATTAAAATTTGAAACGAGTTGGTTATCTTTTATCAAAAAGCCATCTTGAATTTCATCATTTTTATCTAAGACCATAATCCTCGTAAGTTTACCATGTTCAGGATGCTCAAACTGTTTATATAAAACCTGATTTTGTTCATCTCCAATATTTTTTAAAATATGAGTAGGTTGTTTCGCTTGAAGCTTATAATCGTTGAAATCTATTTTTAATTTCAAAGCAGTTTTGCGAGAAAACGATTTTAAAACTTCATCTATATGATTATATAAAAATTCAATGTCTTTCATTCGATTAACTGTATCTGAATTAAAATTAAAAGTATTAGGTTTTAAATACATTCCATCAAACTTGTTTAAAAACTGCCTGAATTTAAGCATTGCAAAATCTAAATCATCTAATATATTCTTTAAATTTTCCTCAACCGGTTTATCAAAAGTTAAAACATTTGCATTAGCAGGAAATACGAATACACTATTTTTATTAGTATCCTCAAGAAGTTGTTCAGAATTTTTTACAGTAAACGAATCCAAAACAAATTTTTCATCCCATAGACTACTGCCTCTACGAACAACAACTTTTATTAAATTTCGCCCGTCTTTGCCATCAGGCACTCTCACTAAAATTGTTTTATTTTTATCGCCACAATTATGAAAAGTAAACCCTCGACCAGATTTAAAATTTTTATATTGTTTTTCAATAATTTCAAGACCTTCAGGACTTTTCTCAGAAATCTTTGCTAAAATATCATTATACGCATTTGCAATAGAAGATATTGATAATGCAGTATCTCTGGTTAACCGTTCTAAATTAGCGGTAAAAGCAAAACTATCATTGGATTTTTTTACGTTATAACGGTTTTGAACAAAATAATTATTATTAACAGGTTTATTGGAGGATCTATAATTATTTAGATAAGTAATTTTCATATAAAGTATAAAACCGGTAAATAAAATTTTTGCCCTAAAAATCTTAAATAAAACTATTATAACTTATTGCCAAAATACGAAACATATATTACATACTAGTATTATTTAATCATTTTATTATAAAGCCTCAAAAACCAAGGCTCGGAATTTTCATCCAATCTTTTATCCATGAAAGTGATATACTCAGGAAAATCCCCGCGAAATTTATTTATTTTATCAATTACAGCTCTTTCAGGTTTATTATTATAATCCATTATTCTATAACCGTTTTTTAATTGAAAAGGAACAGCCATATTATCAGAAGCCAGAAAAACATCAGTATATATGCCTTTGGAACAAGCAATTGCTTTATCCATAAGTATTGTAGCCACATGATTTTTTCTATAGTCTTTTCTCACTGCAACAGAATCTACATAACAAGTTTTATTATCAAACAAGCCTGAAATATCTTTAAAAGTATTAGTAACAACCGCTCCACACAATTCACCTACAGAGTTTCTGGCTTCTAACACACTAAGATTATCATCATTATCAATAAACATTTGTTTATAGTAATTTTTAATTCTATCTAACATAGAAATATATTTATTATAATTTTTTGGATCTTTATATTGAATAAGGGAAGGATCCTTCGTATTATTTATAAAGTTATCAGCAAAAAACTTCGTAATTTCTTTTAGGTTTCTCTCATCTGCAATATCATTATCTGTAAGTTCTTTTACAAATAATGCACCCTTTTTTGTCATAATCCGAAAATGCGGGATTGGATTATTTTTGGAACAAAAATTTATAGAATACTTATCATTTGATACTTTATTTACTAACAAGATTCTCACCTTTTATAGATTATTTAGAATAATACATAAAAAACTCCCTGTTTATGGGAGTTTTAAAAATTTGCCGAAGGCCGGAGTCGAACCGGCACGTGGGGTGAACCACACCAGATTTTGAGTCTGGCACGTCTACCAATTTCATCACTTCGGCATATATCGAAGTACATGAACTTTCGTCCGTAAGACTATCTTATCAAAAACAAAATAAAATTCAATAGTTTTTTATGGTAGAATATATTTAAGGTTAAAAGCATTTTAGGAGAAACTAAAGATTATGGACGCAAAAATAGAAATTATCGGAGGGGTTAGTTTTAACCATAAGATTATAAAGAATTTTAATTTATATGACCAAGAATATAACGTCACATTAAATAATGGAACTAAAATCATATATAAAGAACAGCCAAAAGAAAGAGAAGCTAAAGTTGAGCAAGACAAAACCAATAGAATTGATTTTATGGGACTATACAATGCAACAATCATTGATACAAAAGAAAATGATGTCTATAGACTGATGGGCTGTGAAAATGTCACAATCATTGCTGATAGAATTATAAAAGACAACTTTGATAATCATATTAAATTCGACAGTGATTTAATACTTATATCTAACAGAAGACTTTCAAACGGGCATATTCAAACTTCTAAAAACAATATCCTTAAACTAAATAAAGGGGATTTATACAAACTTATTGATGATACCAACATTTCTGTAGCAGAAGAAGATAAAAAAACAGTATTAGAATAATTTTTTCAAATTCCTCTTCAAATCTTTACTTTAATAATAATATACTTATAAATTAAAATATCGGATATTTTTATAAATAAAATAACGCACTAAGATTTATCTGTAATACGAAGAGGGTTTATGAAAAAAATATTGTTAATTAGTTTTGCTATGCTGATAGGAATAACAAGTGCAAATGCTGATGCCTTAACCGGCGGAGTATCAACTGTCGGACTTGGGAATAAAGTTGTTGATGCTAATACCAACGCCCCTATTTCCGGAGCTCAAATTAGTCTGCCAAAACAAAATTATACAACAAAATCTGACGAGAACGGAAATTTTAATTTAAATGCAAACTTCAGCGGCAACACAATTATGTCAGTAAAAAAAGACGGCTATAAACCGTTTTCGCTGACTATTGATGAACATATAGCAGCTCGTCCGATGGTACTGGGCATCCAAAAAAGTAACGGTATGGAAGTAGTGATTGAATCAGCAATGATCCATCTCGGAGATAATAATTTTTCAGCAGGCTCAGCTAACTCAGACCAATTCAAACTTAAAGCAATCGGCCCATTTTATACAAAAACCTTTAAAATGAGTTCAAATACCCTTAACTTGAATAACTACTTAGTAATCGGCTCCATAATAGGAATAGATACTGCAATGGCACGTGCTATGGGTCAGAACTCAGTCAGAAATTCCTTTTCAAGCCCGCCTGAAGTCTATTTTAACGGAACAAAAATTGCAGAAATCCAACTAAACGGCGACAATCAAAAAATAAAATTACCCAATAACCTAATCCGAGCCGATAACGTTAACGAAGTCACAATTCAGACAGGTAAAAACCTGACACAACATGCCTACGTTGATTATGACGATATCGAACTGATGAATCTTTCTATCCAGAGTGAATAGCCTAAAACTATACAAATATTAACATTCCTAGCTATTTTTCCATATTTTTAATAGAATATTAGAATAAGGGAGATGTGAAAATGGAATTAATTCTGGATGTATTATATATTTTTATAGCACTATACACTCTGTACTTTTTAGGACTATCTTTAAGAAATCTTAGCGATAAAAAATTTGCAAAAGAAAAAAAATATTCTCAATATGAAGAAAAAGATAATCTTGCAGTTGTAATCTACGCACATAACAATAAAAAAACACTTGCAAACCTAATCAGAGAAATAAAATCACAAGACTATCCTATAAATAACTTTAGAGTATTTGCGATTTTGGACAACTGCACAGACGGCTCTCAGGAACTATTTGCAGACGATAACTTTATTCATGTAATAGATGTAAAAGGTGTCGGAACCATCGGGAAGGATCAAGCTATTTCAATTTTATTAGAACAGCTTTCACACGATGATTTAATTGATTCATACGTATTTATTGATGCAGACAGAAGTATTGCATCAGATTTTCTTTCTACAGTAAATGCTGCACTCACAAATGCACATGTAATAAGCGGTGAAACAATTATAGACTTGAGAAACCTTGGACCTATTGATAGAATTAAAGCAGCTTACCAAAAATATCATATGAATTTCATGAGAAAAGCTCGTTCTTTGTTTGGACTGGCAGCTCAAGCCGATTCAGGGGTTTTTATAATTAAACAGGAAATCGTAAAACAAATTGGTGATGTTGATTTCAAAGATATTGATAGTGAACTTAAATACAGCCTACTACTTTCTAAAATAAAATGTAAATGTACATACAATCCTAATATTCAAACAATAGTGGATACAACAAATTACATGTTTAGAAAACCAAGGCTATCTAAAAGATTAGACCTATTTAAAAATTGCATACCAGAATTATTCAGCAAGAATTTTGTATTTACAGAACATGCAATATCTCTTATCTACCCTAATATATGGTTTTTAATGATTGGATATGCAATTATCTTAAAACACTCTCTATACTATCATTTTATGGTAGATTTTAAAATAGTTCTTTTAAGTTTTATAACTCTTATCATCGCATTTGGTCTAAGTTTAATCAACGCAAAATTAACAATTAAAGAAATAGGTTACTTATCACTTTATCCGCTTTATTCACTTTGTCATTTGATTAATAATTTCCCGCTTATAAGAATGATAAAAAATAAAATCAAAGGGGTGGAAGATTTACCAAAAGACACTGAAAAAATGGTAGTAGACGTTGTAGTCACTGCCGGCAATAAAGATTTAAACTGCAAGCTTGAATTCATCTCAGAAAAAGGGCTTTGCAAAATAAGGTTTATTTTCAAGAACAAAAAGTTTACGACATCAAGTCATATAAGAATGATAGATGCATTGCAGGAATTAAAAATGAAACTGGATGATTACGGATTTATCCTGAGGATTTGCAGTTGCTGCTCCTGCTATAAGCCTTGTGTAGACGGTTCTACTAATATGCTGAAAGGTATATGTATGAGTGATTATCCGGCACCATCACTTGGCGAGCCTAAAAATACATTAATCTGGAATACTTGTACAAACTTCACTCCTGCTAAATTAAACAACATCATTTCAGAAATGATTAATCAAGGAGAGAAAGAGGAATAACCTCTTTTAGCATATAAAAAGAACCGCAGACTATAGTAAGAGTATTATTTTCTTTTGGTAATTTTTCTAATGATTCAAATACTTTTGATTCAATTTGACAAGCTTGTTTAAGTTCTTCTATAGTTGCAGAATTTGGATATGAAAAATGATTTAAATAAACTTCATCATTACGTTCAAAAAGTATCTCCATCATTTTTTTATAATCTTTATTTTTCAAGCATCCAAACACAAACCTGCGTTTCATATTCGGGAAGTAAAAGTCCAAACTCTCCTTTAATGCCATTGCCCCATTTGGATTATGTGACCCATCAATCATAAGATTATACTCTTTTATAAATTGAAACCTGCAAGGATGTTTAACATTAGTAAGTCCCAATTGAATAGTATCCTCTGAAATTTCAGGAAAAACTAATCTTATAGCTGCAAGTGCTAATGACAAATTTTCTTGCTGATAAACGCCTTTTAAACTTAAGTTCTTAGTATTTTCAAAAGGTGCTACCATTAATAACAAAGACTCATTCTCATCAGCCTTATCTTTTATAGCTTCATACCCCTCGCTCGTCACAACAGGACAACCTTTTTTAATAATGCCGGCTTTTTCAAAAGCTATTTTATCTTTTGTCTCACCGAGCCTTTCTGTATGATCTAAATCAATATGAGTAATAATTGCACAAAGATTTTTCTTTATAACATTTGTAGCATCAAATCTTCCACCCAATCCTGTTTCCAATACAACAACATCAACATTTTGTTCATCAAAATATTTAAACATAACAGCCGTAAGAATTTCAAACTCAGTTAAATGAATATCATTTTTATCTGCGACATCACAAATAGAAAAAACAAGCCTTGCAAAATCTGTATGCGAAATATTAAATCCATGAACTTTTATTCTTTCGGTATAATCAAAAATATGCGGAGAGGTATATACTCCTACCTTTTTACCCGCTTCCTCCAAAACTGCTGCCAAAATTGCACAAACAGAACCTTTCCCGTTTGTTCCTGCAACATGGATATATTCAAGGTTATCCTGAGGATTACCGATTAAATCTAAAATTTCTGAAATTCTATCAAGCCCTAAGTTTACATAAAACTTACCCTGAGAAGTCAAAAGCTCTACTGCATCTTCATACGTGTAATTCATAAATATAAATTAAATCAAAATAATAGTATAATCAAGTTGAAAAATTTATTAAACTAAATTCTCCAATTGTTTAACAATTTTATCGACACCGTCATACTTTGCAAGCTTCATAGCAGCACCTTGCAATTTAGCAAGTTTTTCTCTATCAGTAATCAATAGAGTTAAATTCTCTAACAGTATTTTTTCATTAATATCATGATCCTCAATATACAATGAAGCCCCCTGTTCGAGCATATATTTTGCATTTTTTCTTTGATGGTCTGCAGCAGCGTGCGGATATGGAATTAGAATAGATGCAATACCGCTAGCCTCAATCTCAGACAAACTCAATGAGCCTGCTCTTGATACGGCAATATCTGACGCCTTTAATACTGTAACCATATCATCAAAATAAGGTCTTACAATTAAACTCTTATCAGCTTCATACTCAGGATAAATTTTAATTAATTGTTCTACAACACGCTCAAAATTCTTGCGACCCGTTTGGAAAATAACCTGCACATCATACTTATTAGTCAAAGTCTTAATAACTTCAACTGCAGCATCATTAATAGCTCTGGCACCTTGCGAGCCACCCATAATGCACACTGTCAGCTTATTAGGCAATAACCCTAAAGCCTTTCTTGCTTCAGGTTTTAAAAGCGTTCTGAATTTTGAACGAATAGGATTACCGTTAATATAGCAATTAGGATTATTAACAAAGTTTCTAGCACACTCAAAAGCAAGAGATACTGCTTTTGCATAAGGAGCGAGTTTTCTCGTCACCAATCCTGGTTGAGCATCACAATCATGCATCATATAAGGAATTTTTTTAATAATACAAGCGATTAGAATAGGTGCAGATACATAACCTCCTGTGCCAAATACAGCATCGGGCTTATATTTACTGAGATACCCTAAAGAAACAATAACAGCCACAAGCAGTTGAAAAGACCAATGAATTAACTGAAAACCAACTTTTCTTGGCATTCCATGAATATTAACAGGCAAAAATCCATAACCTCTATTTTTAACAATACCAAACTCAAGGTTTTCAGGATTGCCGACATAATAAATATTATTCCCCTGCTCTGCAAGCACATCTGCAACAGCTACTGCAGGGTATATATGTCCCCCGGTTCCTCCACCTGTTATAAAATACGTTTTATCAGACATTTTCAATATTCCTTATTTTTTTAATTCTTTTTTTTGATATATTCAACAAAATTCCAACCATACATAATGAAACGATTAAAGAGGAACCGCCATAACTGATAAAAGGAAGCGGAACCCCAGTTGTTGGGAAAAATGAACTTGCTACACTAATATTTAAAAAAGCCTGAAAGCCGATTGAGAAAGTTATACCGACAGCTAAAAGCTTTCCATACATATCAGGACATCTTGCAGCAATCAAAAAGCCTCTATGAATTAACGTCCAGAAAAGCCCTATAATAAGCACACATCCAACCCACCCGAGTTCTTCTGCGATTATTGCAAAAATAAAGTCAGTATGACATTCAGGAAGATAAGATAACTTTTGAATAGAGCCCCCATAACCTACCCCTGAAAAACCGCCTGAAGCAAAAGCTATTAATGATTGTATAATATTATACCCGGCACCCTGAGGATCAAGTTCAGGATGTTTCCAAGTCCTGATACGCTGCATTTGATACGGTTTAATAATAGTAGTAGCAGCGATAATTACCGTTGTAAGCATCATTGCAAGACAACTAAAAAACAATTTCAATGATCCGCCTGCTGCTAAAAACATAACGACAGATGTTGATAAAAGTAAAATTACCATACTCAAGTTCGGCTGAACAAAAATAAAACCAAGCATTATAATAATCGGAATAAATGCAGTAACCCATTTTTGCTGGTCAAACAAGTTTGCATCTTTTCTAAAAACAGAAGCCAATAATAGCACAACTGCAGGCTTTGCAAATTCTGAAGGCTGGAGTTGAAACCCTAAAATATTAATCCATCTTTTTGCCCCGTTTACAGTAACCCCAAGCGGAGTAAAATCAACAAGAACCAAAAGCAAAAGAATAGAACCAGCAAAAATCAAATTCCAGTCAGCAAGTTTTTTATAATCATAATTAGTAAAAAATTTTAAACCTAAAAAACCAACAACAAAACATATAATCTGTTTTATCAAAAATTGAGCAGGGTTTCCGCCCTCTTCAATACACTTTGGAGCAGAAGCAGAGAATATTGCCATAAAACCTATGATTACTAAAAATGCAACAGTAATCAATAAAGCCTTATCCGGAGCTGAAACAATAATACTCTGAATAGGTTGTCTATGTTGATATGAATTATCCATATTTTCAAATCTTTGATAAGACATATTCCTTGAATACCTTTCCTCTCTCCTCATATCCGCTAAACATGTCAAAACTTGCACATGCCGGCGATAATAAAACCACATCAGGATTTAACGATATAGATTTATCTATAGCATCCTGCATAGAATTTTCTTTTACAATGTTATCAAACCCGTTACTTCTAAGATTTTCTTCAAACCTTTGAGTTGCTTCCCCTATAAGCACAACAGTTGAAATATGTTTATTTACGGCATCACAAAACTCTTTCAAATCAGTATTTTTATCACGCCCCCCAGCAATTAAGATAACATTTTCATTGTTAAAGGAATTAATCGCAACTAAAGAAGCCTCAGGATTGGTAGCTTTTGAATCATTATAAAAAACAATTCCATCCTTTTCTGCAACTTTTTCAAGTCTGTGTTCAGGAACCTTGAAAGACATAATGGACTCTTTTATATGCTCATTAGAAATTCCTTCCAATTTAGCACAAATAATCGAACATTCAACATTTTGATAATTATGTTCCCCAATTAATGGAGTATCCTTTAAATCAATTATATGTTCTTCTTTTCCGTTTCTTTTATAGAAAATTGCATCATTTTTCACATAACAACAATTTTCACCAATCTCATCCCCGAACATAAAAACTTCACCATCTGCAACTTTCGCAAACTCTAACAATTTAGAATCTTTAGCATTTAATACGGAAAAAGCCGGAGATTGCGGATGTCTGAATATTTTAGCTTTTGCATTGAAATAATTTTCTAACCCTTTATGCCAATCAATATGGTCAGGAGTAAAGTTTGTCCATACAGAAATTTGAGGCTGGAAGGAATTTGAATACTCTAACTGAAAAGAGCTGCACTCACAAACAAAATAATCGATTGATGCATCATCAATTAAATCACAAGGCGGCTTACCATAATTACCGCAAGGTTGTGCATTATATTCACTACTCAATATATGAGCAATTAAAGCTGTAGTTGTAGTCTTACCGTTTGTTCCTGTAATTGCAATAAAAGGTTTTCCCGTTTGTGAAGCAGCAAGCTCAACTTCTGAAATAACTTTAATTTTTAAAGAATTTAACTTTTGCATAATTTCACTATGCGGAGGAATCCCGGGACTTGTGACAGCAAGATATGAATCATTGATAAACTCATCACTATGTCCGCCAAATTCTACATTTATCCCGAGTTTTTCTAATTCATTAAGTTTTTCAATATCCTCAGGCTTTTGTTCTCTATATTCAGTAATATAAACATCAGCCCCGTGTCGATTAAGATACTTTGCAGCAGCAATTCCGCTCTTCGAAAAACCTAATACTAAAACCTTTCTATCAAACCAATTTGTTAACATACTATATAACACCTCTTGAGGTTAAATAAAACAAAATTAATGCCAATAAAGATAACAATGCCGAAGCTAAAGCAAAAACGACAACTATCTTCTTCTCACTCCATCCGCACAATTCAAAGTGATGATGAATAGGAGACATTTTAAAAACTCTTTTTCCTGTAGTCTTGAAGCTAATAACCTGAATAATAACGGATAATGTTTCCATAACGAAAACTCCTCCTAAAAAGATTAAAAGGAATTCGAACTTACTTACAACAGCTAAGGTTCCTAAAAGACCTCCAATAGCAAGCGAGCCGGTATCACCCATAAAAACTTGAGCTTTAGGCTTGTTATATTTTAAAAATCCAAACAAAGCACCTGCAACAGCAGCAGAAATAATAGCTACTTCAGGATGTCCGCTAAATAATGCAATTAATGCAGCTGCAACAAATGCAAATATACCAGTAGAAGCAGCTAGTCCATCCAAACCGTCTGTTAAATTATAAGCATTTGAAGCTCCGGTAATTACAAAAACAGCAAATACAGGATAAAGCCATTTTAAATTCAAAACAAAAGACCCGACAGTTACCTCAGTTCCGTGAGAATAAGTCATCATAACATAGATTGTTGGTAATAAAGCAATTGCAATCTGTCTTAAAAGTTTTCCTCTGGCAGAAAGTCCGTCATTAGCCTTTCCTTTTATTTTCAAATAGTCATCCTGAAATCCTGCAAATGTATAAAATAAAAGAGTAATTAATACAATAATAGCTTCAGTAGTAAATCTTTGAGCCAACAATAAGGCAATAATAGAAGCGACAATAATCGCTAAAATTATGAATACACCACCAGTCGTCGGAGTACCTTGTTTTTGAGCATGAGCTTCAGGTGCACAATCTTTTACATATTGTCCTATCATCTTCTTTTTCAAAAAATCAATATATGGCACACCGAACAACAAACACAAAATCATTGACAGCAAAAACGCCACCGCCAGCATTATCATATTTTCACTTCTCCCTTAATCTTTTCTATTATTTCTTCAAATTTCATACTTCTTGAAGCCTTTAAAAATATTGTATTCCCTGCACCAATATTCGCAAGCAAATATTTAGAAACTTCATCATTATTTTCAAAATTCTTTACATTAAATCCTGCATCTTTAAGCGGATAAGCAATATTTTTTGCCAAATTACCAACACATAAATATTTAGTATTTTCAGGCGATACTTTTGCAAGATACTCTCCGACTTCATGATGAAGCTCAACTTCAGCCGACCCTAACTCTCCCATATCACCTAAAATTACAACAGGATTTTCATATAACCTTACAAAAGTTGAAACTGATGCCTTCATAGATTCAGGATTTGCATTATAACTATCATTAATAATATTATAACCGGCAATTTCTTGAGCTTCCCAGCGTTTTTCAATCGGTTTGTAAGCTAAAAGCCCACTATGAATTTCTTCATAAGTCATACCAAGCTTATAACCGAGATTTATAGCTGAAAGAGAATTCTCAACATTGTAATCACCCTCTACATTTAATTCATATTCTTTATTTTGATAAACAAATTTTGAATACCCTTGACGTCGCTCAACTATATCAACATCATCTAGCGAATAATAAATTTTCTCACCATTGAACTCAACGAATTTTTTAATTCTTTCATTATTTTGAGATATAAAAGTTCCATTCTCCTTTAAATGCGAAACAATTTCAGATTTAGCTTTTGCAATATTATCCAAACTTCCTAAACGACCGATATGAGCTGATCCTGCATTTGTAATAACCGCAAAATCAGGCTCTGCATATCGTGATAAAAGCTCAATTTCACCAAACCCACGCATTCCCATTTCTATAATTAAAACTTCACAATCTTCAGGCATTGAAAGTACAGTCTGGCAAAAACCAATTTCATTATTATGATTTGAAAAAGTTTTATGAGCTACAAATTTTTCACTCAGAACCGAATAGATAATTTCCTTAGTTGTAGTCTTGCCAGAGCTTCCTGTAATTGCGACAACTGTCGGATTTTTCTTATGACGGTAAAAATTAGCAAGTTTCAAATACGCATCCAAAGTATCGTTTACTTTTAAAACGACTTTAGCATTTTCAGGATAAAAATCTTTAGTGATAAAACTCCCGCAAGCACCTGCATCAATAGCATTAGCGAGGAAATTTTCACCATCAAAGCTTACACCTTTTAACGGTAAATAAATTTCACCCGTCTTGATAGTCCTTGTATCTGTAGATATCGTATAAGCATCAGCTTCAGATGAGTTTTTAATTAATTTTGCTCCCGTAGCCTTCAAAATTTCATCTAAATTAAACATCATATTTTCATGATACTTCAAAAAAAATATAAGAGTAAAAAGTTAATAAATATTAATACTACTTGACATAAGGGTTTTAGCGGAAGATAATATCAATACGTATTACTATGGGTAAATCGTTTATAAAGCTGGGCTGAAATGAAAAATTATATCATAGAACCCACTACGAGACCCGACAATTGAAAGGAAAGACAAATGTACGCAATTGTAGAAACCGGTGGAAAACAATACCCCGTTGAAGAAGGACGTTATATTGACGTCGAATTACTGGATGCAGAAAAAGACAGTAAAGTTGTTTTTGACAAAATCATCATGATAGTAAACGGTAAAAAATCTAAAGTAGGCCAACCTTACGTAGAAGGTGCATCTGCTGAAGGAACGGTTTTGGCTCACGACAAAGCTAAAAAAGTTATCGTTTTCAAACAAAGACCTAAAAAGGGTTACAGAAAAAAACAAGGTCACAGACAAGGCTTTACAAGAGTAATGATTAACAAAATCAGAACATCTGCTCAGAAAAAAGCTGCTGAAACTACAGAAAACGCTGAAGCATAAGCTTCAAAAAGGTAGGAGGGATAATATCCCGAAAACTGATAAAGCCGAGAAATCGGTAAGTGATACAAAATTACAAGGAGAAATGAAAAATGGCACATAAGAAAGGTATGGGATCTACCCGTAACGGTCGTGACTCCGAAGCGAAGCGTTTAGGCGTTAAAAAATTCGGCGGAGAAATCGTTAAAGCTGGAAATATTTTAGTTCGCCAACGCGGAACTAAAGTTCACCCTGGAAATAACGTAGGTATAGGTTCAGATGATACTTTGTTCGCTCTTATTGACGGTAAAGTTCAATTTGAATCTCACAGACGCGACAGAAAACAAGTTAGTGTTTACGCTGTATAAGTTTTCAATAAGAAATAAAAAACTCCCGACGAATTCATCGGGAGTTTTTTTAAGCAATATTTCTATCCTTCTTTTGTGCTATATCAAAAATACTTGTATTCATAGGAATTGAAGAACCTGAATTCAGATTATTTTCATTTCCCTGAGGGGTATCTGTATCCTTCACTTTTGCAGCTGAATTAATTTCAACTCGCTCATTTTTAGCTAATAAATTTGTGTAATTTTTACCTTCCAGCTCTGCCGCAAAAATCGATAAACTCTTATCTCCGAATGCTGCAATATTTGCAAGAGGAACGACAGTTCTTCCATTTAAGTTTTCATTTCCATTACAAAGCTTAATCATATCTTCCGGATTAAAATTGGGAAATGCAGAATATATTGCCCCTACCGTAATTGTCATTTAGTACTCCTTTCAATAACTTTACTTATACATAAATAAAGTTTTTTTGAGAGATAAAATTGA